>JAFDXO010000188.1 GCA_018267925.1 Bacteroidota bacterium
CCGTTGTAAGCAATTTTTCATCAAACTATGTCACAAAAAGAAACAATCGAGACAAATCCAAAAAAGAGAATCTATCAAATTGATTTATTTAGATTTTTAGCAGCCCTTTCAGTTGTTTTTTATCATTATTTATTCAGAGGATATATGGCTGATAATTTGTCTAATTTACATTTCTCAGAAATAGGAAAATATTTTAAATATGGTTATTTAGGTGTTGATATGTTCTTCATTATCAGCGGTTTTGTGATTACACTTTCCATAAAATCACGAAGTGTAAAGGATTTTTTTGTCTCAAGAGTCTCAAGATTATATCCTTCATATTGGTTAAGTATTTTATTGACGTCAGCTGTAATATGGATGTTTGGTGCACCGAGATTTGTAGTCAATTTAAAACAATTGATAATTAATCTAACGATGTTTCAAAATTATATCAACATACCTTCTGTTGATGGAGTTTATTGGTCTCTTTTTGTTGAAATGAAGTTCTATATATTTATCATCGGCTCATATTTGATTTTAAACAAAATAAAAGAGATAAAATTAGACTATCTGATATATTCATGGTTAATTTTATCCGTTGCTTATGTATTTTTAAATCATTTATTTCTTTTTAGAGTTTTAGACTATTTCTTAATTTTAAATTGGAGTTCATATTTTATTGCGGGAATGATATTCTATCAAATATTTAAGACTAAAATAAATACTCAATACATTATCTTGTTATGCATAACGATGTTTATATCAATATTTCATGCTATTTCAAGAATACAAAATTTAGAATTGCATTATAACACTACTTTTTCTCCGTTATACATAAGCGGTTTTATTATAACGTTCTATATTCTAATGCTCTTGGTTTCATGTGGGAAATTAAAAAATATAAACTCTTCTAAATTAATAAAATTAGGACTTTTAACTTATCCTTTATATTTACTCCATCAAAATATTGGTTTCATCATTTTCAACAAATTAGGAACTGAATCAAATAAATACGCAATATTATTTTTAACGATTATACTAATGCTATTTGTATCATACGTGATTAGTGTATTTTATGAACCAAAAGTTTCAAGCTACATAAAAGTAAAATTAAAACTGCTTACAACAAGGTATTGCCAAAAGCGGGGCTGAACGGCTTCGATTGGGCATTTGTGCAATGTTCAACATTCGTTCTTCGATTGAACTTTTGTGCTAAAAATCCCCGCCTTCGGCAATACCCGACCCGTTGGCGGTAATGGCAGAGCGACCGTGCGAAAAATGAAAATCACAACGACATAGTTTGACGCACTGACAATCTACTTTTGCCCCAAACGGGAGAAGCTGAAAACCGATTTAGAGTAGGCATAAACAAAAAATCCATTTCTATGGGACAAATGATTCAAAGGGGAAAAGAACTAATCAGAATTAACCCCAGCAACAAACAGAAAATCGAGTATTCAACCAATGACGGACGGTCTTGGAGTACTCGTTATTCAGGTTCTTCTTGCGGTGACTTCAATGATTTGAATGACAACGGCAAGGAAATTTTGGGTATGACCTCAAAAGGTCTTTACTACTCTACCAATGACGGAAGAAGTTGGAGCAAGAGAAGTTAAAAACAAAATGATGGTGGCTTCGCCACCACCATTTTTTAATACACGACAGTAATAATGGGAACAACACCAAGACAAAGAGTAGTTAAACTAACCGAGTTATCAAAAGAAAAACTCACTATCCCTGTTTATCAACGACCATACAAGTGGACAGAAAAAAATGTAATTCAGCTTTTAGAAGATATTTTTGAATATGTAATTGTCAAAAACAAAGATTATAGAATTGGGAATATCATTTTACACAGCGAAAATTCAACAAACAACGTAGTTGACGGACAACAACGCCTGACAACTATTTCGCTACTGTTAAAAATATTGGATGACAGTTTTAGTGGATTGTTGCTAAACGAAAAATATAAACACAATATTTCTAAGAATAATATAGTCTATAATTATCGCATTATTAACAAATGGATAAATACCAAATTTGAAAGAAAAGACGAAAAGAAAAACGAGTTTAAAAGTAAAATTTTGAATAAAAGTGAATTTGTTCTTTTTACTGTTTTTCAACAAGACCAAGCATTTCAGCTTTTTGACTCTCAAAATGCGAGAGGTAAAGCACTTGAACCTTATGACCTATTAAAAGCATTTCATTTGCGGGAAATGGATTTTGATAGCGAAGATGACAGAACAAAATGCGTTGAACGTTGGGAAACTTCTGTTGATAATGGAACTTTAAAACCAATACTAGGAAATCATCTTTTCAAAATTCGCAAATGGAGTAAAAATGAATGGAAATACAATTTTACAAAAGATGAAATTGAAGAATTTAAAGGAATTTCGTTGTATCAAAAACAACAATATCCTTATGAAAGTGCAATGCGAATGTTAGACGGTTTTGTAGAAAATGCTCACAACGATAAATTTTTGCGAAATCTACAAGTTGCACAAACATTCCCTTTTCAAATCACAAGTCCGATAATTAACGGAAAACGCTTTTTTGAATACGTTGATTTTTACATTACTCAAAGAGAAAAATTATTTGATTACAACAAAGAGGATTCTATAAAAGCAGAAATTCCAGAATTTGTAAAATTCTACGAAAATTGTTGCTACGGTTATTACGGTTGGTGGCGAAGTGGAGATGAAAAAGTGAGAAATCTTTATGAAAATATTTTAGTAGCATTCATTGATAAATTTGGCTACGTTGATGATTTTGAGAATTTCTACAAAGCATTTTACAAACTTGCATACATAATTCGTTGCGATAAAAAACGAATTACAGTAGAAACGATTATGAATAGTTCAGCACGACAAGTTTTCAGAAAAATAAATGATTCTGTAAGTCCCGACACTTTCAAGAATTATCAGTATAAGGTATATCAAATTGAAAATATCGGGGTAAAAGGCATTGAAAAGATTGTAGATTTTATTAGTGATAAAAATGGGAAATAACGCAAAAAATATAAAAGAAATTTTAGCGAATGATAATTACATCATTCCTCGTTACCAAAGAAATTACGCTTGGGGGAAAGCTGAAATTTCGCAGTTAATAAAGGATATTGAGGAGTTCTTTCCAAAGGAAAATAACGAAAATAAATCGTATTATCTTGGTTCATTGGTTTGTTTTAAACGAGAAAACGGAAATTTTGAATTGATTGACGGACAACAACGCCACACAACAATTACGCTGATAAACCTTGTCTTGAAGAATTGGACTGAAAAAATTGAAAATATCGTTTCTGTTCCAAATCTGAAATTTGATTCACGCAAAAAAATACAAAATTACATTGAAAGTTTATATAAAACAGAAACAACGTCTTTTCTCAAACAAGCAAGCGAATTAAACATTTCGGGTATCGGAAGTTTCAAAGATGCTATTGAGATTATTCAAGAAGAACTGCGAGAAAAAGATGTGCAAAATTTCGCAAAGAATTTTTACGAAAATGTTTATCTGTTTCGTGTCGAAGTTCCCGAAGATACCGATTTGAACCATTATTTTGAAATAATGAACAATCGTGGCGAACAGTTGGAAAAACACGAAATTGTAAAAGCACTTTTAATGGGAAAAATCAGTAATACAAAAGAGCAGGAAAAGTTTTCTGAAATTTGGAATGCTTGTGCCGATATGAACGATTATGTGTTTCTTAATTTTGACACTACAAACAGAAAAAACATTTTTACAAATGTAGGAGAATTAAATGCAAATAATTTTGACGGAATTTCCATCAATGAGAATGGCGATAAAGGCGAAGAACTATCCTTGTCAAAAATTATTACAGAACATAACATTCCAACAGACTTTCCAAAGGAAGAAAAATATATAAAAGACAAATACAAATCTATAATTGACTTTCCGAATTTTTTGTTGCAAGTATTGAAAATTAAAAACGACAAAATTTCACTTGATGACAAAAAACTCTTGGAACAATTTAGCGATATTAAACCCGAACCGAAAGAGTTTATTTTTGATTTGTTGAAATACAGAATTTTGTTTGATAAATTTGTTATCAAACAAGACTTAGCAGATGCAGATGAAAGCAAACAAAATTGGGGAATAAGAAATTTAAACACCGATTTTGAAACAACAGTTAAAACTTTTGAAACTGATGAAGAATTGACAAAAATTCAAGTAATGCTGTATTATTCCGATTCTACCAACACTTACAATAATTGGTTGCAAGAAGTTATGAAAAATACGGACTTTGCACCAGATAAATACACCGAAAAAGTATGGACTATTGCAAAAGATAAATTCAAAAACGATAATCTATCATATCCAACAATCAGTATTTTCAATCTTTATTTTATTGACTTCTTGCTTTGGAAACTTTACAAGACAGAAGAAGTGAAAGAGAATTTGAAATCATTAAAAAGTAAAATTGACAACCTGAAAGGTCAATTCAATAATTTTAAATTCAGACAAATAAGTTCAAGAGAACATTTATTTTCGCAAGAACACGCAAAACGATATTCTATTGACGAAGAAGTTTACAACGGAATAGGAAATTTGTGTTTAATTTCAACTTCTCAAAATTCGGCAGGCAACAAAGAAAATCCAACTGACAAAAAGAAAATGTTCTTACACGACAACTCAAGTTTGAAACGACTAATAATGTTTGAAAGCTACGAGAATGACAAATGGGAAACGGAACAAATCAATAAACATAAGACAGAAATTGAAATATTGATTAATGAGACAGCGACAAAATAGATGAAAGAAAAGCCACTAACCGCCAACAGGCAGTTTGGCAAAATGGCGGGTTTAGTGCTAAATTCAAGTTCAGTTCTTCGATTGAGCTTTTGTACAAAACTGAACATTTGTGCTTCGATTTCCGCCACTTCGCAAAGCTGCCGACCGTTACCTGCAAGCTGATTTGACAAGTGTCTAACCACCAATAAAGGTAGAATTAATTAAAAGTTACAATTATTATGAGTCTCAATTTATCAGAAAAACAGAAAATAATTATCTTCTGCGTTTTAGTAATATCTTTTGCTGTTATTTTTTCATTTATCAATTCTGCACTGACTTTGGGTGCATATATGTTTATTCCTTCAATAGTGACTTTGATAATGTTGTTTATATTAACCAAGGAAGGAAAAACTAAAGAAGCATGGAGAAAAATAGGTCTAAAATTGAGCTGGAAATATTTATTATATGCTTTTGCTATACCTTCTACTGTTTTGCTCGCAAGCTATTTTATTGCCTATCTGATAAATGCTGATTTTTATACTGGTTATCCAAAAGGGGAATACGTCAATCATTTTTTGTATCCGCTCCTTCCAATAATCATCTTCTCTGTTATTCAAACGGTTACTCTGTCGTTGGGCGAAGAATTGGGATGGCGGGGCTATTTACTTCCAAAAGTAATTGCCAATACTTCCTCGCGGTTGAAAGCATATCTAATTATTGGATTGATATGGGCTTTATGGCATTTCCCATTGATTTTTATAGCTAAAGTATATAATACAGAAGGAAACATTATTGTAACAACCATTTTATTCGTTGTGGTTGTATGCTTTTTGAGTATCATTATCGGAGAACTTAAACGGAGAAGTAATAGTGTTTGGACAGCTTCACTCTTTCATTCTGTTCACAACACAGTTTGGGGTTACATTTCTCCCTTGTTCATTACAGGTGCACCTTTGATTTATTGGTCAGGGGAAAGTGGAATTATTACTGTCGTTTTATATGCTATCATAGCTATCTTTTTACTAAAAGCACCAGATAGACAAAAAGAGGCAGGCAGTAAAACTTGAACAGAAATGAAATCCTCAATATGGTACTGCCAAAGAAAGGAATATAAATAAGTATCAATTCAAAAAATGATGACGCCAGCAGGTAACAAACAAATTGGCAAGAGAGCGGGTGAA
>JAFDXO010000189.1 GCA_018267925.1 Bacteroidota bacterium
AAAACAAAAGATAAAAATTTGTACAAAAGTTCAACAATGTTTATCAAGCTGGTGGGGAGGTAAACTCCGGCTTCAACCGTTGAGTAAGAGTCGTGTCAGGGCTTGCATACAACGGTTCGGGGCTTTGCGTTCGGGCGGGAAATCGAAGCACAAAAGCCGATATTATTACTAAATTTCAATTGAAAAACTGCTGTTGAGTTTTGCACTTTAGCCCGCCTGACGCAAAACCCGTGTTAGCGGTTCGGCTTTCTTGTCTTTCGCATTTAAAACCTTGATAAAAGTTCATCTTCCTCGTCTGGTTTGTCGTAAGCATCAGCTTCTGTTAAATGCCCGTCTTGGTCGCTTATTCTTGTAAGCTTTTTTCCTTGCCTAAATACCAATTGAAGTCCGTGTTCTTGTTCCCAATCGCATTCACAAGCAATGAAAACATAAATGTCTTGATCATTGTAAGGTCGTCTTGTTACATAAATTTCGCTCGCTTGTATAAAGTTCCAAATTTCGTTTTTGTTATTTATTTGTCTTAATGGCTCGTCATCTTCGTCATATTCTACTGCTTCCAAAAAGTCCATACAGTTTTTGTACGCTAATTCTGAAATTGAATTTCGGTCATCTGTTTTTAGTGCAAGAAAATTTCTCAAAGCTTGGTCAGCTTCTTCAATAAAAGTCTTGTCGTGTTCAGGTTCAAAATCCATAAAAGTTATCGTCAATTTCTCATTGTCAAAAAACGGAATGGATATTTCTTCACTTTTCCACCAATCGGGGAAATTGTCATCTTGTTTTAGTTGTCCAATTATTTGGGATATAATTTCTTTTTTCATTTTTGTCGGTGTCGTCTTTTAAGCTGACCGCTAACGGTTTGGGTATTGCCGAAGGCGGGGATTTTTAGCACAAAAGTTCAATCGAAGAACGAAAGTTGAACCTTTCACAAATGCCCAATAGAAGCCGTTCAGCCCCGCTTTTGGCAATACCATGTTGTACGACGTAGTTATGTTTTGAATTTTAGTTCGGTTAAATATTTTCGTATGTCTTTTTCTAATTTATCATGGTATTTATAATCTAGTTTTTTAGATAATTCTGTTCCTATTTCAGAAACTAAATCAACCATTGAAAATAGAGCAGTCCAATTGTCTTCTATATTACTTCCTGAAAATGTGTTTTCTGTTTTTGCCCACATTTCTTGGTTTAGATACTTTTTGAATAGCCTTCCGTATTTATTGGTTGTTACGTTCCAATTGTGTTCACTTGCAATGAACCATTCAATTAAGGGAACTAAATATCCGGTGCGAATTACTGTTTCTGACATATATTTTGCATAGAATATTTCGTCTCTCGCAAGACATTTAGCCACATAAGTCGTGTCCCACCAAAAGTCATTGAGTAAATTATTAAATTCTTTTTCAGTCGGTTTTTTGATAATAGAAACTTGATAAGTAGGTTTCAACATTTGGGTTGTAATACCATCTTTGTCAATCAGAATTTTATAGCCAATGTCCCAATCTTCGGGTAATTCTTTTTGTTCAGTTTCTTGTATGAAATTTGATTTGCTATAAAGTTTAAAATCTGCTTTTACTCCATCCTCATAAAGAACCATTTTCATTGCGTGTTTATTATCAAATGCGTTTTCGTCCTCTTCAATCATCGCAATTGGATTTCCGAAGTTAAGCGTCCAGCTTTTGTCTGAAATATAGTTTGCGTTATTCTCAAAAATAAACTCAATGTCTAAATCGCTAAATTCGTCAACAGGTGCTAAAGGATTTACGAGTGAACTTGTCAAAAGTAGGACTCTGACATCTTCATTTTTTTTCGCCCACTCAATAATTGATTTTAGTTTTTCGTCTCTAACGTTCATTTTGTGCGGTTCGGTTTTACTATGTCGTACAACGTTTTGGGTATTGGCGAAGAAGGGGTATTAGAAGCACTAATGTTGAATTAACCATAAATGTTGATAGAAGTACAAAAGCTGAATGTAAGCACTTCAGCCCCTTTTTTGCCAATACCTTGTTATGCCCTAGTGCCTTTTTTCGTCTGCCCATTTTGTTTATTTTTTGTCTTGTCGTGGTGAGTTGGCTTGGTAGCTCTTTTTCATTTTTATTTGGCTTTGTGCGGTTGGCAAAAATGAAAATGTGCTACCGATAGCGTTGGGATTACACCAAATTTTCTGTCATTTCTTTTTGTTTAATTTTTTCTTTTACTAATAATTTCACCAACGCATTTATCACATTCCACATTAAAACAGGTGGAACGGCATTGCCGATTGCTCGGTATTGTCGGTTGTCGGAAACACTGTCTAACTTAAATGTTGTTGGAAACGACTGAATACTTGCACTTTCTCTTGGCGTAAATCGTCTGTATCGTTCGCCAACCATTAAAACTGGGTCAGTTCCGTTTAGGCTTACTTTTGCCAAATGTGAACTTATTGTATTACAAGGTTGGTTCAAGTCTTGAACTCTGCCTTTGTTCATTTTCTCACGAACTCGCAACATTCCCTCAACAGCTCGTTGGCTGAAAAACCATTTTTCGTCTTTGTCTGCTTTCTTGTCAATGACTTGTTTCAAAACAATTTTAGAGCCGTTTAATGTATTTGGTTGCGGAAATTTGAAGTTAAAATAATCGTCAAAATCTCTAAAACCTACTATAAAAACACGTTCACGTTTTTGCGGAACACCAAATTCGGAAGCGTTTAAAAGTTTGTAATGAATGTGATAACCTGCTTTTTCAAACTCCTTTACAATCATAGGAAAGGCTTTGCCTTTGTTTGCTGAAAGTAAACCTTTCACATTTTCTCCAATAAAAAAGCGAGGTTGCTTTTCTTTTAAAACCTTAACCATTTCAAAAAACAATTTTCCTCTGTCGTCTTTGTATCCTAATCTTGGTGGATTTTGGGCACTTATTGAAAACGATTGACAAGGGAAACCGCCTAATAAAATATCGTGGTTGGGAACTTCACTTGGCACAATATCCCGAACATCTTTTGTTTCGCATTTATGCGAAAAATTATCGTTGTAAATTTTTGTTGCATAAGCATCATTATCAACTGCATAAATAACCTCAAAAGGCAATTCTGCATAATGCTTGTCAAGGAAATCAAAACCTCCTTGAATACCTAAATCCATTCCTCCGCAACCGCAGAAAAGTGAAGCTACTTTTAACTTGCTATTTCCAAAAGTTTGTGCCATTGTCCTGATGTTTTAGAAAATTCAACAACTAAATTTTTATCAATTTTCAGATTACCTGAATTGAATTGTTTAACTGGATTTTGAATGATGAAAATGTTTTTACCCTCATCGTTGATAACTAAATAATACACAAAATAATTATCGCCCAATGTTTCGGCTGTGTCCCATTCATTAGGTGTCAATTTAAAGCGATTATTATTGATTGCTTTTCTTGATTTGGTCGTTTTTACTTCGATGTATCGTTTATTTTTCTCAATTTCGATACTTTGTAAATCGTAACCAACTCCAAGCGGTGTCGGAATTTTATTGATTAAATGCTGACGATTTGAACCGTCTTTTGTTCTCAAATATTCGTGTGCTAAAATCAATGTTTCGCCATAATCGCCAAATATTTTTGTAGGAACTTTTCTGTCATCTCTCATTCGTGAGTAATACTCTTGAATAAGTGCAGATATGTTTTCTGCTTCTCGTTCTTCTAAATGCGGTGCAAACGCTTCAATGTTGTCAAAACTGTTTACATAATCAAACCAAGTTTCTTCAATTTCTCCGATTTCTGGGTTTGTTATTGTATCGGCATTGTAGAATTTATCGTATTCGTCAAACCAAACATTTTGGGTTAAATGATAATTGATAGCTTCTTTGTTTTCATCATTAAGGTAATAGTAGTAACCTGTTCCTTTGTGTTGCAAAAGATTGGCTAAAACCATATAATCCAAAATGTCGCCTGCATAACGATATGTGTCGCCTTTTGACGGAAATTCGCCTGTACGCTCATTCCTTAATTGCACATACTTGTGTTCGTATTCTACCTTGTCTTTTCGGTTTTGTAGTATGAGTTTTGCAACTTCTTTTGGGTGTCTTCCGTCCCTTGTAACTCGCAAGTCAAAGTATGCACATTGTGTAAGTTCTTCGGCTGTTACGCTAAACGGTTTCCCTGTAAGTTTTTCGCCCTCAATGAGCAAATTAAGTATAAAATGACAAGGTTTGAATTTTACACCTGCCTCAATTTGCTTGATGACATTTTGAGATTTGATGTGTCCGCCTGGGTATTGAAATGAAAACAAAAAGTAGTTAAAAAGTTCGTCCAAATATTGGTTGTTGGCAAGTCTTTTTGCCATTAAACTTGGTTGCGAATAACCGTTTGTTTCTTGAATAAAAGCAAATAATGCAGAAATTTCAGTTCGCCAATTATCTATCGTCTTTTGCGTTGATGTTGCATTTTTCTTAAAGCCAAATAATACTTTGTTTAGCTCATTTTTGAACTCGTCATTTGGCTGAACCGTCATTTCAGAAATAGAAGTCGCTACATACAGCAAAACTTCTTCCACGTCATTTTTAAAACGTGGTCTGACGTGGTGCAAACGAAAAAAATATTCGTCAGGTATTCTGTACGCTTTTATTTCACTCATAGATATTTCTTAATTTCTTTGGCTAATTCTTTGGCTAAAATTGGCGGAACGGCATTTCCAACTTGCTTATATTGACTTGTTTTGCTTCCTAAAAAAACAAACGTATCGGGAAAAGATTGTATTCTCGCACTTTCTCTAACAGTCGGCACACGATTGTATTTATAATGAAAATGGTGTCTATGTCCTGTGTCAATCGTAAAACTCGGTTTTTTGCTGTTCAATCTTGTCCAAGCAATATTTACATTTCTTGTTTTGCGTAATTCTTCGGGCAAATCTTTGTAATTTCCACCGTCTGGAACAAGTGAAATGATATTTGTTGTTTGTTCGCTGTGATTGGTAATTTCGTGATTGTAAATACCTTCTGATTTTCCTCTGATTAATTTTTGATATTCAGATTTTGGTTCTGTTTTATACTTACATCCGTCTTTAATTGAATTTTCTGACAAATCAGAAATAGCCTCTTTTGCACTTATTGGATTTTCGGTTGTTGGTTCGGGAAAAACAAATTCTTTGCTGTTTTTTGTGCCAACAAAAAATGCTCTTCTTCTGTTTTGTGGAACACCATAATCAGAAGCCAACAAAACTTTATAAACTACGGTATAACCAAGTTTTTCAAAGTCTTTAATGATATTGTCTTTTACAACGCCTTGTCCCATTGAAACAATATTAGGCACATTTTCCATTAGAAAAACTTTGGGTTGATAAAACTTTACAAAGCTCACAAACGATTTGTAAAGTTGATTGCGTTCATCATCAACAATCCGTTTTCCTGCAATGGAAAAACCTTGACAAGGTGGACCTCCAATTATAATGTCAGCATTTTTAATGCCTGTTTGTTTCGAAATTTCTTTTGGTGTTTCTTTGAACAAATCTGCAACAATTCCTTTTGCGTTTTTATGCGTATTTTCAAAAGTTACAATCGCATCTTTCCAATGGTCTATGCCCAAAAGCACGTCATACCCCACCTCGATGAACCCATAAGAAAGTCCACCGCAACCACAAAATAAATCTATGACCGTTGGTTTATTTTTCATTTTCAAATTTTAATTGTCCTTGTTTTACGTTTGTGCTTTTCAGATAATTTACCTTTTCTTCCGCAACCATTAATGTTTCTGTTGGACAATTATAGGCATACATTTTTTTAGCGAATTGGTCGCCAAAATATTCAACTTTCAATTGGTCAAGGTCAAGATTGAATGCGTTCGCCAACTTTTCTAATCGTTTTTCGTCAAATTCACGTTTTCCGTTTTCGATTTTGCTAAGGTTTGCAGAGTCGAGATCAAGCTGAAATGCAAGTTGCGTCAAGGTCAAACCTTTGTCTGTCCTTAATTGTTTGATGTATTCGCCAAAAGTTGCTTTCATATACTTGCAATTTAAAACTTGTCAATAATTGACAAAATTAAACAAAGTTTTCGGTCAAGCAAATTTTATTGTGAGTTTTTTGTCTGAAAATTTTAGGGTGGTGGGTGGGCTTGGGTGCGGTTGGGAAAAATTAAATGTGGTGCAAAAGGGTTGGCTTCGTGTGTCGGTTTGCACCTCTTTTAATTTTACGAAGCGTTGGCTTTTTTGTCGTTATTTGTCGGTCTGTCAATGTTCGCAGGGTGTCACTTGGCATTGGGCATAACGGTTTACGTATTGGCGATGGTGGGGCATTTGAAATACGTCAGCCCAACATTTGCACAAATGCCCAATAGAATTACAAATGTTGAATTTATAACTGTCAGCCCCACTATTGCCAATACGATGTTACCTGCTGCCCGATTCATTGTGGGTTCATATATTTTTCAAGTGTCTCAATATTTTTTTTCACCTGTGTCATGTCCATTATTTTTGAACCGACTTCAACTGCTTGACGGTAGAAAGGTAAGATGATTTTAGGAAAATTTCTTTGCTTAAACCCATTTGTCTCAGCAATCATTTTCTTTAAGCGAACATCGCCAAATTTTACAAGTAAATGTGTTGCCCTGTAAATTTCATTCGCATCACGTCTTTCAATTATTTTATCTACTAAGTTTTGAAATTCCCAATCACTTCGGTTAATGTCTTCTTTGCCTTCATATCTGGTTAGGGATTCTTGTATTTCTATTGTTTCTACATTAGCAAAATTGATTCTGATGTTATGTCCCGCCCACATGTCGTATTTCTCATCATACCAAACTCCTGAATCATGCCACTCGCCATAGAACTGAACTGAATTTTTAATTCTAAAACCTTTAAGTCCGTCCTTAGAGCCTAAAATTGTCGCTTTACATGGGTCAGGAAATAAAGCATCTACTTCTTTGTCGGTTTGGTATGATGTGAAACTTTCTAAATATAATTTCTTAAATGTGTCAAAGAACAGGATAATGTTCTCAATCTTTGGATATAGAAACTCTGCGACATTGAACGAAGATTGTCCGACACCACCAATACGAATTGGTTCGGAATCGTGAAGAAAGTATTCTTCATCGCTTAATGAATATGCAGAATGGAAAAATGAATTTCGAATTTCTTTATAGTGGTTTTCTTCAAAAAAAGAAATGATGTTTGATTTTCCTGCATCGTCCAAAAGCTCCAACAAAAAATCTTGCTTCTCTCCAATTCCTAAAAGCCGTTCATATTTCTTTGTTTTCCAAAAAAGGTATGATGAGCCTTTATAACCCAATTTTATTTTACACAAACTTCCTATTATGTTATAGAAATCGCTGTTCTCAAAAAATGTAGAATAAAGTAGTGTTCCAATTCTTGTTTTCTCTTTATTGGAAAACTGAAAATAAAGTCCCTTATAAAATTCAATTGCATCAAACCATTCATGCAAGTTGGTTGACAATTCTTTTGCACCCATACCTGTATAGTTTATGAGTGTCTGAACAAATTCAAATTCCCTCTTTTGCTTTGCTTCGTCAAAAAGTGTTGTCAAGTCGCTAAGTGCTTCTTTCATTCTCGTTTGTTTATTGCTCTGTCAGTTTCAAGTTGGCAC
>JAFDXO010000018.1 GCA_018267925.1 Bacteroidota bacterium
ACTGGACGACATTGAGAAGGACACAAAGCGAAATCGAGTAGAGAAAGTGATAAAAAAATTTAGTGACAAATGACGACAAAAGTAAAAGGGCAGCACCTAACAGCGGTTTGGCGTAATGGCGGGTTCAGTGCTTCGTATGACAGTTTTGTGGTAGGTTCAAGTGCAGTTCTTCGATTGAACTTTTGTGCCAAAAATCCGCCACTACGCCAAGCCGCAAACCGTTGGCTGCAAGCGGGCAGACAGTCTTAAACTCAAAACTAACAATATGAACTTTGACGACTTCCTCAACAAATTCAAGAAAAATGCACCTTCGGAAGTATTAGGCGTGAAGGTTAATCCCGAAGCCTTAGCATACATAACCGCAGGCGACCAAGCTTTTCAACAGGACAATTACCTTCAAGCAATAGCTCATTATACAAAAGCCATTGAACTTGACCCAAACAATCGCTATCCGTTTTCAAAGCGAGGGAAATGTTATCAAATGACCCAACAATATGAAAGAGCTTTGGAAGATTTGTTCAAGTCAAAAGCTTTGGACGACAACTTTGAAAACAATCAGTCAATAGCAGAATGCTATTTGTTTAAGAAGGACTTCACGTCAGCAGTGAAATATTTTGACACGGCAGTAAGAAAGCTTGAAGAAGTAGAAGCTATTGACACAGGCAACATGATGGGAATAAATTATGGAGCAACGAAAGCAAGAGCTTTAAACAATCAGGCAGTTTGTTATTTCAATCTTCAACAACTTGACAAAGCAATTGATTGTACTACCAAAGGCATTAAAGCCAATCCCAACTATCCAAACAACCATAGCATAAGAGGAATGATTTACTTGCAGAAAGGCAATCGTTCACAAGCGATAACTGACTTACAAAATGCTGCACGTTTGGGAGACCCGAGAGCAAATGCTATTTTATCTCAAATTTGACATCAACCTATAACACAATTCCATGAGCTTATTTGACAATCTTTTCAACAAGAAAGGTTCCAGTACCTCACCTAATCCTTCAACTGTGAAATTATCTTATCCGACACGAAATGAAGCAAGAGGCATTTTGACAAGTTTAGCAGCACAAAACAGACAATCATCAACATCAATAAGAGATTTATGTGCCTACTGCATTCTTTGTTATCAGAATAAACACAACATCAGCTTTGTCACTTTTGCTTTTACAAATGCATTGGTAGATATGTTTCCGAGAATGAACGTAAACGATGAGAATTTTGTTGACACAAGTACAATGCTCAATAAAGCATCTACAGAAAACATTGACAACTTCTTTATAAATCATGTCGGTTCGAAATTGGAAGAGTTTATTCAAAAGCTCACACCTGAAGAGAGGTCGTATAAAATTGAATTGACAAATTCAGGAGCATCAACTTACAATAGGACCTGGTTTAACAACTCCGACCAGTTTATTCATCCTTTACTTGCTTCCTACCAAGATTTCAAGAAGCAAAAAGGAATGCTATTTCAAAAGGACGACATCAAACAAATTCCGATTGATTATTCTATTGCAATTTGTTACAACCATTATTCGCAGGTCGGCTTTCTAAATAAAAGCGTATGCACAGACATAATAAAGACATTTACGGACGCTGCCAATGACTGCTTAAACACCGAGAACCTGAAATATGACGATATAGAATACAATGTATTTAAAGACATAGCAAACCCGAAGTCAGTAAAGGCTGCATTTGATTTTATAAAGCAGTTGTAGTGACGATTGCCAGCAGCCAACATGCGGTTTGGCGTTATGGCGGCTGACCCAACGCAGCATCAGCAGTAGTTTCGTTATTGTGCTGCATATCCAGCTTGACCGAACGCTATTGAGCAGTAGAATAAAACCTATACATTAGTTCATCATTCGGCTTCAGTTGTCGGCGGACGGAACACAGAATATCGCCACAACGCCAAGCCGTCCAACGTTACCTGCAACCCTATGACAGAACGCATAAACAATCAACCGAGAGACAAAATAAATGAAAGCAACTAAAATATTTACAGATTTTTTTAACAGCGAAAAAGCAGGCGGTCTTGTTTTAATTGCTTGCACAATTTTGTCATTGACATTTGCCAATTCAAATTTTGGTGCAGACTATCACCAATTTTGGTTAACACAATTTGCAGGACACAGCTTAGAGCATTGGGTAAATGATGGTTTAATGACTATTTTTTTCTTACTTATTGGTTTGGAGCTAGAAAGAGAAATTTATCAAGGCGAACTTTCAAATTTCAAAGACGCCTTGTTACCAATTTTTGGAGCATTAGGCGGAATGTTTTTACCAGCAGGAATATTTTTACTATTCAATTATGGAACTGTAACACAATCGGGAGCAGGTATTCCGATGGCGACAGACATTGCTTTTGCTTTGGGAATCTTATCGTTATTGGGTAACAGAGTTCCAACTTCATTAAAAGTATTTTTAACAGCATTGGCAGTTATAGATGACTTGGGAGCAATTATCATTATTGCTGTTTTTTATACCAAAACTTTACTTTGGACAAACCTTTTTATCGCATTAGGAATTTGGCTTTTATTATTCCTAATCGGAAAACTAAAAGTAAGAAATTTAATTCCTTATTTAATTGGCGGAGTTGCAATGTGGTATTTTATGCTTCATTCAGGTGTTCACGCAACAATTACAGGTGTTTTGTTGGCTTTTGCAATTCCATTCGGTTATGGAGGCGAAAAATCAACTTCCTATATTTTGCAACATTTTCTACACAAACCAGTTGCTTTTATAATTTTACCAATATTTGCGTTAGCTAATACAGCAATAGTTTTTAGTGGCAACATTTCACAAACATTGACAGAAAATAGCAGCTTAGGAATAGCACTTGGTCTAATAGTTGGCAAACCTTTGGGTATTTTTCTTTTTGCACTTTTAGCAGTCACTTTTGGACTTTGCAAACTTCCATCAGATTTAAATTGGAAGTCAATTTTAGGTGTTGGTCTTTTGGGCGGAATTGGATTTACAATGTCAATTTTCGTAACCTTACTTGCATTTGACAACGAAACGATTATAAACAATTCAAAATTAATAATCTTGATTTCTTCATTAATAGCAGGGCTTTTAGGTTTTTTAATATTGCATAGAATTTTAAACAAAAAATATACTGAGGATGAGCAATAAATTTTTTGATTTCATAAATCTTCATAATGGCGAAGAAGAACAAAAAAAGGTTTTAGAAAATATAAAAACCAATATTTCTTTTCGTGGTTCTAATTTATGGATTTTAGCTTGTGCAATTGTTATTGCATCGGTTGGTTTAAATGTAAATTCAACAGCAGTCATAATTGGTGCAATGCTTATTTCTCCATTAATGAGTCCAATAGTTGGAGCAGGATTTGCATTGGCAATTTATGATTTCGAATTACTTAAAAAATCAGGTAAAAATCTATTAATAGCAACAATTGTAAGTTTATTAGTCGCTTCGATTTATTTTTTCATAAGTCCATTTAAAGAAACTCAATCAGAATTATTAGCAAGAAGAACTCCAAATATTTATGATGTTCTTATTGCTTTTTTTGGAGGTTTAGTAGGTGTTATTGCTCTAACAAGAGTAGAAAAAGGAAATCCAATTCCTGGCGTGGCTATCGCCACGGCTTTAATGCCTCCTCTTTGTACAGCAGGTTATGGTTTAGCGACAGGAAATTTTTCATATTTTTTTGGTGCTTTTTATTTATACACGATTAATTGCTTTTTTATATGTATTTCTACTTTTTTGATAATTAAATATCTAAAATATGAACCTGTGAGAAGTTTGAATCCTAAATTTGAAAAACAAATTAGATATGGCATCACTTCTTTAATTTTGATTATGATAATTCCAAGTTTTTATTTGGCATATAATCTACTCAATGAAAAAAAGTACGCTCAAAAAGTAGAACGGTTTATCTCAAATGAGTTTACAAATAAAGGCTACACAATTATTTATAAAAACACAAAATTTAATTCAAATCCTAAAAAAATTGAAGTCGCATTTTTGACCAAAAAATTTAATGCTGAAGAAATAAAAGTGTTAAATCAAAAG
>JAFDXO010000190.1 GCA_018267925.1 Bacteroidota bacterium
CCATCTATCGTTTGGGTTACATACCATGTAGTGCTACCCTGACCTTGTGTGCTCGGTGTAGGGGCTATCGGTGTGCCCGCGCCGCCTGTCGCTACCGAATACCATCGCAAGTTCTGACCCTGAGCCGACAAGGGTATAGAGGGATCGCCCTGACAATAGCCTACCGGACTGGTAGCTGTTGGCATAGGGGGTTTCGGCGAAACGGTTACGGTAACTTGTTTGCGTGGACTTTCGCAGCCATCTATAGTTTGAGACACATAAAATGTATAAGTGCCGCCAATAGATGTATTGATCATCGGATTAGGTCCGGCTACGCCTCCACTCGGAACGGTGTACCATTTTAAGTTCACGCCATCTGCATGAATCGAATCAAAAGGATCGTTCTGACAATAAGTAATGACAGATGCTACTGTTGGCATCGGTGGAATAGGATTCACCGTAAGCTGTACTAAACGAGGATATGAAGAATCAGGAGGATTGCCCGGACATGCGTTTGATAGCATATAAACTAAATAATTTCCACCTTGTGATGGTTGAATATTATTAATAGTCAAAGTAGTTGAAGTATCCCATGTTCCATTTGGCTTTTTCCAAACGAATTTAGGGTTTGTGTATCCAGGAGCACTTGCTGTGAGTGTTACGTTTGCTCCTGCACAATAAGTGCCTTGATAGTTTACTAATCCAGTACCGGTAACGTTAGGAGAATATAGTATATTGACTAAATAATCTTCCGTTTCACCATAACTATAAGTGCCACAAGGGCTTACAGTTGAACTTTCAACAGCAACAACCCGCATACCCGTTTTTCCCGAAGCAGCATTTGTTGGTACAGTAAATGATCCCGTTAATAGACGACCGGCAGCAACAGTTCCTGCGCCATAAGCAGATAAGTAAACATTCTCACCGGGATCAGTATAAACACCATTCTGATTGAAATCTATGTAAATGGCTGCAACATTACTATATGCAACAGAACCACAATACCCAACAGTTACACTAAAAGAATAGGTTGATCCTTTGAGTAGATCCGGAGGGGTTAAAGTGGTGTAATTAGAATATAGGCTATTTACACTACCAGGACCAGGCCCCACAGAAGCACAATTTGATGTATTATTTAAAGTTCCCAAAGTTACATTAAAAATATCCTCATCGGCGTTAATTGTTGCACTAGATGTACAATAGCATCCTGCAACAGAAGCTATGGTAATTGGTGCTGAAGTGTCTGATTGATTTGAATTATTGCATACAAAAAACACCCTAAATTGAGTAGATTGGTTAAAGGTTGGAAGACTATAACTCCATTGAGTAGCACCAGGAATATTAGCCCAGGTACCACCGCAAGTAAGTCTGCTTTGCCATTGAACGGAAATATTTGCTTGAATTGTAGCCCCTGTTAAAGATAAATAAGAAGGACAGCTTCCTATTTGAGAAATTGTTCCAGTATTGGGCTTTCCTGAACATGGCGTTGCAGAAACTACATTCATCACATAATCTTCAGTTTCGCCAAAAGAAAGAGTCGTAGAGCAATAATCTGTAGCAGCAGGAATTGTAGCATATCGACACATAACACGTAAATGCGTATTACCCGGCAGGGCTGTAACAGGTACATTTATAGTTCCAGTATAAACACCGGTACCAGTTGATGGAGAAACCCAAACAGCTTCGCCCGGATCACCAAATGTTCCATTTTGATTCCAATCTACCCAAATACGAAATCCTTGACTCCAAGATGAACCTGACTGAACTGAAAAATTGAAAGATTGACCCTGAACTTGAGACACAACCATAGAACTGAAAAAGGTAAAATTGTTTGGTGCAGCTCCATTGCATCCAGTATTATTGTTCGTAATATTGGACAACCCTAAGGTAGTTGAGAAATTATTTATGTAATCATCGGACGAACAAGCCACAGAATAAGTAGGCAAGCAGTATTGCGCCTCTGCATGCGATGCCCAAAGAAATAAAAAGATAAACGTAAAAAACGTAAACGGTTTTTTCATAAGTCCTAAATTGTATTACCGTGTAAATTTAAGTAGCTTTACGAAACAAAACTAACTTCCGTCATAGATTTTTATGTAAATTCAAAAAATATTTTTTATTTCTGCACACCCAACCTTCTGCTGTAATTTTGCTGTCAGATGAACTCCGATTTATTTTTACTTGCCATAGAATCTTCTTGCGATGAAACCAGTGCTGCTGTTTTAAAAAATAATCGGGTGTTGAGTAATGTTATCGCTACTCAAAAAGTCCATGAACAATATGGCGGTGTAGTACCGGAAATGGCTTCAAGAGCACACATACAAAATATTGTGCCGGTAGTTGATGTAGCATTACAAAATGCCTCAGTGAAAAAAGAACAGATTGGAGTTGTCGCATTCACACAGGCACCCGGATTGCTTGGCTCCTTGTTGGTAGGTGTCGGTTTTGCTAAATCTTTTGCACAAGCTTTGGGGTTGCCCTTAGTAGCTGTACATCACATGCAGGCACACGTTTTGGCTCATTTTATAGAAGACCCTAAACCCAATTTTCCATTTCTCTGTCTGACCGTTTCCGGTGGACACACACAAATTGTTTTATGCAAGAGTCATTTGGATATGACCGTGTTGGGCGAAACTATGGACGATGCAGCGGGTGAGGCTTTTGACAAGACGGCAAAAATGTTGGGACTACCCTACCCCGGCGGTCCACTTATTGATAAATATGCCAAGGAGGGTGATCCGCTTCGTTTCTCTTTTCCAATCTCAGACATGGCAAACTACGATTTTAGCTTTAGTGGAATCAAAACAGCCATTCTTTATTTTTTACAAAAAGAAAAAAAACAAAACCCTGATTTTGTTGAGAAAAATCTCAATGACATTTGCGCCTCTGTGCAAGCAACCATTATAAAAACTTTATTGAAAAAATTAGAACTGGCAGCAACTACACTCGGCATTAAAAGCGTTGGTATTGCAGGTGGTGTATCGGCTAATAGTGGGCTGAGAAAAGCATTGGAAGAATTAGGATCAAAAAATGGTTGGCAAATTTTCATTCCAAAATTTGAATACTGCACCGATAATGCAGCCATGATAGGTATGGCAGGCTACTACAAATTTATTGCAGGGCAGACCTGTAGCTTAGACATCACACCTTCCGCAAGAGCAAGTTGGTAAATGGGCAACAATTATTTTCAGTTTAAGCAATTTAAGGTAACTCAAAATCATTGCGCCATGAAAGTGAGCACGGATGCTTGTATTCAGGGTGCATGGACACCCATTCCCATGAAAGCCAAACGAATCATTGATGTAGGTACGGGCACAGGCTTGCTTTCTCTCATGATGGTGCAACGATGTGAACAAGCTCAAGTGGAAGCACTGGAAGTAGATGAATCCGCATTTTTTCAAGCAACTGAAAATTTCTCACTAAGCCCATGGAACTCCCGCCTATCTTGCACTTTAGCGGATGCTCGGAACTATACAACCACAGAACAAGTTGATCTGATAATTTGTAATCCACCTTTTTTTTCAAATAGCTTAAAAAGTCCCGACCCTTCACGTACTACAGCTCGACACAATGACAGCTTTTCGCTTCTTGATTTATTTTCATTTTTAAAACAAAACTTACATTCATTCGGAATTGCCTCTATTCTCCTTCCGGCAACTGAACACAAACAATGGGAAGCATTAGTCCTTCAACAAAAATGGTTTTTTCAATCTCAGTTATTTATTTGTGCTAAAGAAGGTCAAGAGCCTAACAGAATAGTTAGTGTTTGTAGCAGGCGGTTTGTAGGTGATGTTCAAAAAGAAACTTTATCCATACACCACCAAGATGGAAATTACACTGATGGCTTTAAAAAACTGATGCGACCATTTTACTTGTATTTTTAGCTATTTTAAAATCATATAAAGGCTTTCAGATGAAATCGCACAAAGAATTATTTACCCCACTGACTTCAACTAAGATTTAGAAAATGTACTTTTTTTAACAACATCCTTTTTAAACTTCGCAAAGAAAAAGCACTCTGCAAAAGATATTATCGCCCTTGAAGCTATTTTATTCAATATTCATACTTATAGTTTGCAGCCTGAATGTTGCAGCTCAGTATTCAATAGCAGATACTACTGAATATCTGAAAGAATGGGACATTGTTGATGTGTATCATTGGTTTCGAGGAAATCCATTAGTAAGAAATGCAGAAGACACATTTTCTTTGTCACGTAAGCTGCACATTTCTTTGGTTCCGGCCGCAGGATATACATTGCAAACAGGTGCAGCAGGCATCATAGCTGCTAATGCAGGTTTTTATACGAATAAAGCCAACCTAAGCCAAACAAAAATTTCAACTGTCAGTGCCAGTCTAACCTACTCACAACGCGAACAAATTATCATTCCGGTACTCAGCAGTATTTGGTTGAAAAAAAATCGGTACAATATTGTTGGAGACTGGAAGTTTGTAAAATATCCGAGTTACACTTATGGATTAGGAGGCTACACTACACTTGATGACCAATACACTATTGACTATAATGCTATTCGCGTTCATGAATCTATTCTTCGCGAAATTACCCCCAACTTCTATCTGGGTGCTGGATATGCTTTTGATTATTTTTGGAACATTGAAGAAGATGACCCGCCACAACCTCAATCTGACTTTCAAGCTTATGGTTTTTCTGAAACATCTTTGTCATCGGGCATTACGCTTCATGCACTTTATGATGATAGGTTAAATGCCATTAATGCACATCGGGGAAATTTTCTGTTTATCACTTATCGCAACAACAATTCGACTATTGGAAGCGACAATAATTGGCAGTCTTTACAAATTGATGCACGGAAATATATTCCCTTCCCTTCATCAAGCAAAAACACTCTGGCTTTCTGGTCGTATAACTGGCTGACTTTAGATGGAAAACCACCCTACTTAATGCTACCAAACACAGGGAGCGATCCATCCAGTAATTTTGGAAGAGGCTATATTCAAGGGCGTTTTCGCAGTCGGAACATACTATATTTAGAAACTGAATACCGTTTTAATCTGACACACAATGGACTGTTTGGAGCAGTAGTTTTTGGAAACTTACAAGGTGTATCATCCATAAACACCGGTAAATTAGAGCAATTAGCACCGGGGTACGGATTTGGGTTAAGGATCAAACTCAATAAATTTTCAAAGACAAATTTGTGCATTGATTATGGCTTTGGTGCTGATGGCTCAAGAGGCTTTTTTGTCAACCTTGGCGAAGTCTTTTAAGAAGTTTGCATATTTAAATCTGCAGAAAAAGTTGCTCCTGTCAATAAGCTGTACCAAAGTTTAGAATAAAAGGAGTCCGGTGCTTTTATCTTTTACTATTCTTTGCCTATATTTACCCGATAGTTTCGACACTTATAATTCTTATGAAGAAAAACGTTTTATCCGTATTGCTTTTATTGAGTGCTTTTGCAGTATCTTTTACTGCTTGTAAGAAAATTACCGACAACAAATATGGCAACGATTTAAGCCGAGGTTACTACCCGCTTCAGATTGGCAAGTATGTTGTATATGACGTTGACTCCATTATTTGGGATGATTATCGCCAAGTGAAAACCCTGCATAAATATCAAATGCGCTATACCGTTTCCGATACATTTCTCGACAATACCAAACGTCTATCTTATCGGTTAGATGTGGACATTAGAAACAACGATACTTTTTCATGGACTCCGCACCGCGTTATTGAGGTAACCCCTACAACTACTACACTTGAATATAAAGAATTGAATCTTCGTTTTATAAAAATGATTTTTCCGGTTGCCAATGCTTTAGAATGGAAGGGAAATTCGTTGATTCCATCCGGCGATCAAGACTATACTTATTTTCAAGATTGGACTTATCGCTATTCCGACCAAGAAAAATCGTTTAACAATGGCAAAGTCTTTTATGACAACACCATTACCGTCAATGAGGTAAATGACTCTTTAAACAATCCAGAAACCATGCCCAATGCTTATGCTTATCGCACTTTTGCCAAAGAAGTGTATGGTTATAATGTAGGAATGGTTTATCGTGAAATAACACACTGGACTTACGATGGCAAACCCAATATGACCAGTTATCGTCGTGGATACAGTGTGGTTATGCGTGCTGTTGACAACAATTAATGATTTTATGTTGATCAGATGTCGAGCTTGGTGGGTTTTGCTATTGGGATTGATTTCATTTCAAGTTTCGGCAAAGGAAGAAGTCGTGTTTTGTGTTACTTTTAAGGATAAAGGGACTCAAAGTATTGAATCTGCAAGACTTTCACTATCAACTCGCTCATTAGCACGGCGCGATCGTCAAAAAATCGGGCTTACATTTTCCGACATACCAATCTTTCAACCTTATGTTGAAGAAATATCTTCCCTTTGTGGCGTACATCTACTTTATACATCAAAGTGGCTGAATGCGTGTATTGTTTCTACTCCAGACAGTTCTATTTTTGAACAACTGATCAATACTTCATTTATTTCTTCAATCACGCCTATCGGAAATATTTCAACGCAACTTTCAACTCAATCAAACAAGGCAAAAATAACGGGCAATGCATCGTATTATGGTAATGCCTGGACACAAACCAATTTAGTGCGTGGTGATTGTTTGCATGATCATGGATTTCGTGGTCAAAATATGCTAATAGCTGTTTTGGACGATGGTTTTTATTATGTAAATTCTCAACCCGCATTTGATAGTGCCTTTAGCAGCGGGCGAATAGTTGATACACGCAATTTTGTTTTGGGAGGCACCGATGTATATTCTGATTTTCACACACATGGCACAGAAGTTTTCAGCACTATTTCTGCCAACCTACCCAATACCTTTGTGGGTGCGGCACCTGCTGCCCAGTTTGCATTATATGTAACCGAAGATACACAACATGAATGGCCAATTGAAATGTATAACATGGTAGCCGCAATGGAACGGGCGGACAGTATTGGTGCAGATGTCATCAGCAGTTCTACCGGCTATAATACATTTGATGCTCCATATCAAAACCAAAACATTACTGCAGCTCAAATGGACGGAAAAACGACAGTAGCTGCAATTGGCGTAAACACAGCTGCTCAAAAAGGAATTTTGGTTGTGATGACGGCTGGCAATGAAGGAAGTGGTGGTTTGCTCACTCCGGGAGACGCAGATAGTGCCATTACGGTTGGCAATGTAGATGCCTCTAAAATTCCTGCCGGCAATAGTGGTTATGGACCAAACGCTGCTGCTATTATTAAGCCAGACATTTGTGCATTAGGCCAACCCGGTTTTGTAATTACAACCGCACAAACTCCATTTGGCGTATCCGGAACATCCATTGCAACACCACAAGTAGCCGGTTTTGCAGCTTGTTTGTGGCAAGGGCTTTTAAGCAAAACAAACAGCGAGATAAAGCAAGTTATTTTAAAAACTTCCAGCCTTTACCCTACTCCACAAATGCCCCAATTAGGATATGGGATTCCTAACTTTTGCAATGCTTATTTAACAGAAGATATACCTCAAATTCTGACGGAAACAACGTCATTGGTATTTCCCAATCCATTTTCCACTCATCTCACTTTACCCATCTCAAAGGGCGAATTGCTGCAAGCCAGTTTATATGACGCGACCGGAAAATTAACTGGTACTTTCCTAAAGAAAGGCGCAACATTGGAATTAAATACAGAAGCATTAACGAGTGGCATCTATTTCTGTAAAATCCA
Organism: Bacteroidota bacterium; assembly: GCA_018267925.1. Lineage (GTDB taxonomy): Bacteria > Bacteroidota > Bacteroidia > Chitinophagales > Chitinophagaceae > JAFIGV01. The sequence goes on from JAFDXO010000190.1 coordinate 7,684, forward strand.
AGGCAGTCGCGGAATACAGTCAATCAAACTGATAAAATATTAACCTATTTTTTTGAGTACAGACACAAACATACTGTCAGCCTTATTTTCAATTCCATTAATCAATTCCGTTTCTAAAATTTCTACTTTTTCATCTGCACAAATAGATTGAATGATTGCTTCATTTTCTTGTTGAAATACACTGCAAGTAATATAAACCAGTCGCCCGTCAACTTTCAAGAAAGAAAGTGCATTTTGAACAATCGTCTTTTGCAGAAATTGAAAAGCAATTAAATTTTCAGTGTTAAAGAAAAATAACTGTTCTGGAGTACGTGACCATGTTCCTGAGCCGGAGCAAGGAACATCACAAATGATATTGTCAAAATGCTGATTGGGCAAAGCTTTTAGCAACTCATCCTTTTTAGTTACATCCACCTGAATTCGCTTTGGCAAGGGAAGATTATATAGTTTAAAACGCTCAAAAAGATTGTTTAAAATCGAAGCTCTTTTATCTGATACAGTTAAAGAAACATTAGGTTGTTGATCAGATAAAAGCAATGATTTTCCACCTGCTCCAGAACAACAATCCCACCAACGCTCACCCTCCTTTGCCTTAAAATATTTACCTGTCAATTGTGAAGAAGCATCTTGCACAACATAGCTGTTCGTTGGTAATAATTTATCAACAGCAAGTCCCATAGGCAAGGCAAAACAATTTTCTGAAACCTCTGTATAATTGATTTGCTCCCGATTTAAAATTTCAATAACACGATTTGATGAATTTCGTAAACGAACAAAAAATGCCGGTTGACGAAACATTGATTTCAACCAAGCTGATTGACTCATTCCTTTAGAAAAGTCAATATTTTCAACAAGTAAATGATCAAGATAATAATGAATTCCTTGTTTAAACAAAAAGTCTAACCGGTCATTCCATGATTTTTGTTTGGCATTTTTCCATTCTTCAGGAAGAAAAAAAAGAATTTGAGGAACAGAAGTATCACAGACAAAAAGCGATGCACGAAGTTTTTCTTCAAAGGTCAACATATCAGGAAAGCCCTTACTCGCCCGATACCAACAATAAATCATTTCAGAAATAATTTTTCTATCACGACTTCCCAGCTTAGGTTTGGTTGAAAAGAATTTCTTCAAAAAATGTGACATCGGAATGCTGCCATCATAAGTGATTATGATGGTTTCAACATGTAAGAGTATATAACGCATTTGCAAGTAAACGGAATTTAGGATTTACTACTCGACCTTTGATCAAGTCGTATTTGGAGCTTAAATTTGCAAAAAATGATGCTTTAAAAAGTATCAAATTCCAAAGGTAGGGGATAATAACTGAGTCCTATTCTACCATAAACAGCATCAGTTTGGTTACCGGTTTATCCTTCGGTAAATTTGCCAAAAACCAAATCATACATTTTATGGCACATTCACTTCCTACTTTAGGATACACTTATGACGCATTAGAGCCTCATATTGATGCACAAACCATGCAAATCCACTACACCAAACACCACCAAGCCTATGTTGATAATTTAAACAAAGCCTTAGAAGGAACCGGTGATAGCGATAAAACATTGGAAGAAATAATGGCTAACATTTCTTCATACACACCGGCTGTACGCAATAATGGGGGTGGTCATTTTAATCATACCCTTTTTTGGAGCATTCTTGGCCCCAATAGTAGCGCACCTTCAGGCGATTTAGCCATTGCTATTAATGACGCATTTGGCTCATTAGATGGGTTGAAAGAAAAGCTAAATAGTGCTGGTGCTACTCGCTTTGGTAGCGGCTGGGCATGGCTTTGTGTGCAAGATGGGAAATTAGTTGTATGCTCTACACCTAATCAAGATAACCCCATGATGGATGTGGTAGAATGTAAGGGTACACCCATCTTAGGTATAGACGTTTGGGAACACGCCTATTACCTGAAATATCAAAATCGTCGGGGAGATTATCTTGGTGCCATTTGGAATGTGATCAATTGGAATGAAGTAGAAAAGAGATATAAAGCTGCATTGTAAAAAAGAATCAATGCCTTTATATGTTGCCTTAGAAAGGCAAAAAGTAAAATAGACTTTCCCATTTACTACTTACTTCAAAAATAAAGACAGGCACGGATCTCGCGCCTGTCTTTATTTTTAACCAATTCATTCAAGACTACTCTTTCACAATTTTTTGCGTAAAGAAACCCTCCTTGTTACTTACACGCAATACATACATTCCGGATGCTAAATTAGTGGGTTGAATAGAAAGATCATTTTGACCTATTGATGTGATTACGGAAGTTGAATACACAACTTTTCCTTGCAAATCAGATAGAGTAACCAAGGTGCTTCCTCCTTCGCGAGAATAAATTGAAATCATCAACTTATCGTGGAAAGGATTGGGCTGGGTAGTCACTGAAACGACATCTCGCCCAAAGCGAACTGATTGAACATTCGAAAAGTTTGTACGTCCATCAAAATCTATCATTCGGAGGCGATAAAAAACCTTACTGTGGTTTGCTCCTACACCTTTATCAACAAATGAGTAGTTGTTAAAATCGCTATGATTACCAAATGCTTTTTGTTTTCCTATTTGTTCAAAATTGACTCCATCATCTGAGCGTTCAATAACAAAATGCTCCGTATTTTCTTCGCTTGAAGTTTGCCATTGAAGCAAAGAATTATTTTCAGAAGCCCTTGCTATAAAAGAAATCAATTTAATTGGGAGTGGATTGTTATTTCCACCAATTACAAATTGTTGGTTAAACTGTCCGGCATTTCCAAAAGTAAACGTTGCTTGAGCAGGTGAAATATTGAGTGCCGTTGCAGCGTTTTGAGTCAAAGCCCATCCTGAACCGGCTCCATTTGCACGATTAAATAATTTCACATCAGAATTAACCGCCGTAGGCAACAAAGTGTTAGCTATGAGATTAAAAGTAGCATCTGCACTGGTAAAAGTTGGTGTGCCATATTGATAAATAATCCACGTTCTTGGATGAACAGCAGTGATACCACCGGGTGTAGTAGTGGGTTGTGTTCCGGTTGGAACTTTATTAAACATGTGAACATAATAAGTAGCACCACCAATATAATTGGTAAAATTCACGCTTAAATTTGTGTTTGGAAAGGTTACAGCACCTGAACCCGTTACCAACAAGGTATCTATAGCCGGAGCACCTAATGGAATAGTGGACAAATACCAAACAGGCGATGTTGAGGTGTTATTGATGTCCATGTTTACCAAGGTTCCATTGTTACAATTTCCTGACTCATCGGCAGTGTAATAAGTTCCTGTACCTTCATCAAATCTGAAATAACACACAAGATTAGGGTCGGAAAATGGAGTTACGCGTGTGTGCATTCCAGCACGAATATCAGCTGCGGATTTTGCTATTGTCCAAAACCTAAATTCATCCATGCCTCCATTAAAATATTGAGGCGCTGCACCACCTGTTCGTGCAAGATATAAAGGTCCATTATTGCTCGTCAAAAATCCGGTTTGAGCGGCGGTTCCGACTAATGCCCCATTGATATAAACGTTGATATTTGCAGCATCATAAGTGGCCGCAACATGATACCAGTTTCCGGCAGATAATACCGAAGAAGAAGTGGCAGAAACAACACCCGCAGAGGTTGAAACGGTAAACACAATATTTCCGGCCGGAGAAAGGGTTAAATTATAAGACAAAGCTGTTGCACTGGAATCTTTAGACACTAACACACGTGAACTACCAATTGCGGTTGGATTAAACCAGCCTTCAAGGGTAAACATAGATCCGGGTGTAAATGCAAGTGTATTAGGAACAGAGATATGATCATCAACCCCATCAAATTGCACTCTGATTCCGGCATCAGTAATGCCGCTATAATCTACTATTTGCAGGGTTGAAGAGGCTGTATCATTTCCTGCTGATGCGTCGCCGGTCAAATTTGTCCAAGATTTTATGGTATAAATACCGGCTTGTGTAGGTGCAAAAAGTGTAGGGAAATTGACCTGAGTTGAAGCACCCGATGCTAAGGTGGTTGCCGATGTCGTAGAAGTATAAACAGCCGTGTTATTCAGATAAATTTGACAAGTTACCGGCACATTCGTTTGTGACAATAGCCCATAATTATAAATAGTTACAAATGGATAAAGACTTCCTTGGCCTAATGGTACAATTTGGCAAGGATAATCAATACTAATTGCGCCAACATCATTAGGAGATTGGAACCTTGGTTCAATCATAAACCTAAAGTTGCTGGATGCCGTAGAAAAATCAGTCCAAGTAGTTGTGTTTAAAGGACCATAAAAGAATGTTTTATCTCTAACCGGAATTTCGGGTTGGTAAGCGAAATTGGAGTTATTAGTTGTTGGCTGAATCACACCCACAAAAAATGTATCGCTTACTGACACAGGGGGATTTACCGGAACGGTATTTAAACCGGTCACACTGGTAAACTGTGCTGAAGACCATAGCAATGTGCCGGGGCCACCATTTGTAGCATTCTTACCCCATATACCAACTTGTAATGGAATACCGCCACCAAAAAAGTTTACACCAATTTGATTAACACTGTTCGTTATGCCCGAATAGGGAAATTTTGCACAGAATTGACCTGTGCCACCGGTAAACCCTACTCCACCCGCAGCAGGTATGGTAGGATCGGCATAGGCATAAATCACATCATTTACTAATTGAATATTCTTCTGAAGATTATTTAAGTTGTTATTGTCCGGGTTTACAAAAACCTTAATTGTGTCAATACCATCAATATAGGAGGTATAGCCAGCAAAAGAAACGGTAATGTCAGTATTGCTTGCTAAGGAAGCAATCGTAACCGAATCATCAAAAGAATTAACCCCGCGAACCTGTAAGTAAACCTTAAAATTGGTTTGAATAGCGGTACCGGAATTTTTAACTCTGGCTCTTATGTACTGTGGCGTTACATATTGTTTAGGTAACTTACCTAATGTATAGATAGTAAGAACAGCTAAATCATTGGCATATACCGGAACAAAAGTATAAGTTGTGCCGGGAGTAGGCAATGGACGACTGGCACCTACGCTATTTCCAAAATTAAATGAATTGCCTGTGTAATTACCCGCTGCAAAAGAACCTCCATTCCATGCTGTAACCGAGCCTTTTGTAACCGAAACTATTTCCGTTGAAGCATTAGAGGCTCCTTTAATTCCTACAATTGCAGATTTAAAGGCACTAGCATTGGTAGAAGAAGTGGCAGTACCATAAACAACATCTATCATGTTAGACCCTTCATAAAGCTTTATTTGAAAGGAAAAATTGCTGTATTGTGTTAAAACGGTTGATGCTTTTTCAGTGATGTTTTTCCATTGAATGGTACACACGCGAGAACCAACAGAGCCGGAGGTATAATAACGATACTCTACACCAGTTGCGCCAATAAGATCCATACAAAAAGCAGCAATCATATTGACATCAGCCGTATTGGTGCTATTAAACAATCCACCTGTTGGCGGTGCAGTACCTTGGGGACCCGGATAGTAAAGTGCAGAAGTTGATGGAGCGGTTGTACCCAGCTTGATAAATCCATTCGTGCTAAAAATAAAATCCGTGAAAGCATTGCCATTATAATTGAACGTAAAACCAATCGGAATTGAGGACGACAACGCATCATCATAATTGGCAGTTGTAATAGTCGTACCATTTGTGCCGAGATCTACATACGTCCCGACTGTAATGATACCGTTTGTTGCGGGATAGTTGGTGGTGAGTTGTGCCTTACTTTGAACAAAAAATACTAAGGCTAACAGCAACAGTAAACTTTTCTTCATAAAGTGGTTTTTGGAGGTGAAAAGAATGTTAAGTTTTGCAAATAAAATTGCAGTTTAAATGTAAAAAATAAATTTAAAAAAAGCAATAGACCTTGAAAACTATGATTTAAAAATAAATTTTAGCATAGTTAGCCCAATTGATAATTTCGAGCTCTTTATGTTGAGAAAATTAATTACCATAGTTGCGATCAGTTGTGTGTTTGGATGCAAACATCACCCCCCTTTAGAAAAACCATCTAACACCCCACACTACTTCTCTATTCGCCAATTTGCTAATGATCAATTTCGAACTTATTGGGGTCAACCATTTTCTTTTGAAAAAACAGTAATTGAAAATGGGAAAATGGTGGATTCATCTATTGTTTCCGCCGCAACGCTTGACTGGGCAAAGGTTTTAGATCCTTTTTTTAAAACTGACATAAGCGATCCAAAGTATTTAGAGCAGTATAACTTTTCAGAAGTTGACGACGATGCAACGGTGTCGAAAACCTATATTTACGAAGCTAAAGACAAAAGTTTTTTTACTCGTAGTGTACAGATTACTACCGATCCATTTACGGGGAAAATAAAATCGCTGTTCATTGAAACAGAAAAAGACGGCAATCAACAAAAACTCTACTACAAACCATTAAAAGTCATTCAAATTCAAACATACCAATCAGCCTTATTGGGCAAGGGTAAAAACATACGTACAGAATACCGATTTTTGTATTAATGAACAAAGCGGAGTTTCAAGACATCGCCCAATCCTTACCTCATGCGCCGGGTTGCTATAAATACTTCAATGCCCAAAACGAATTGTTGTATGTAGGCAAAGCCAAAGATTTGCGAAAAAGGGTCAGTTCTTATTTCAACAAAACTGTTGACAACTATAAAACCCGTCGTTTAGTTTCTCTTATTCACCATATAGAATTTACCGTAACCGATAATGAGCATGATGCTTTTTTGTTAGAAAACTCATTGATCAAGCATTTTCAACCGCGGTTTAATATTGACTTAAAAGACGACAAATCATACCCTTATATTGTCATCAAAAAAGAGCCTTTTCCTCGTGTATTTATTACCCGTAGCGTGATTCGGGATGGTTCTGAATATATTGGGCCATTTACCAGTGTAGCAAGAGTACGAGAGTTGCTTCAAATTATTCGCAATAATATTCCGCTTCGCACATGCAACCTTTCGTTAACGCCCGCCAATATTGCCAAAGGGAAGTTTAAAGTCTGTTTAGAATATCATTTAGGTAATTGTAAGGGACCTTGTGAAGGATTACAAACTGAAGCTGATTATGCACAAGGGCTTCAGCAAGCCCGCCATATCTTAAAAGGAAATACCGGTGAGGTAATTCGATATTTGAAACAAGAAATGATGGGCTTTGCAGCTGAAATGAAATTTGAAAAAGCAGAAATTCTACGCCAAAAAATTGAGTCTCTGTTACAGTACCAAAGTAAATCAACCGTAGTTAACACACACCTCGGCAATGCAGATGTAGCAAGCATTTTAAGCGACGATGATGTAGCTTTTGTCAATTTTATGATAGTAAGTAATGGCAGCATTATAAGTGCCAATACGGTGCAAATTGAAAAACATGCAAACGAAAGCGATGAAGAAATTCTTTCTATTGCCATAGCTCGATTACATGATCGGTTTCAAAGTACGGCTACAGAAATAATAGTCCCTATGAATGTTCAAGTTACTGACACGAACTTCAAGATTACCATTCCCAAATCAGGCGACAAGAAAAAACTACTCGACATGAGCCTGCGTAATGCACAAATTTTTAGAGAAGATTTGAGAAGAAAAAAAAGTTTATTGTTGAAAGAAAAAACGGATGAAGACTTTAAAAAAATTCTAGAATCCCTACAAAAAGTTTTGCATCTTTCATCTCTTCCCATACACGTTGAATGCTTTGACAACTCCAATTTTCAAGGAGCTTTTCCGGTTGCAGCCATGGTCTGTTTCAAAAATGGGCAACCAGACAAAAAAAACTATCGGCATTTTCACATTAAAACAGTAGAGGGCATCAATGATTTTGCCTCCATGTCTGAAATTGTTTACCGACGATACAAACGCCTATTAGATGAAAATGCACCTTTGCCCCAATTAGTGATTATTGATGGTGGGAAAGGACAATTAGGAGCTGCATTAAGCAGCATTCAACAATTAAACCTTCTTGGGAAAATGACACTTATTGGGCTTGCTAAACGCGAAGAGTCTATCTTTTTTCCCGGCGACAAAGAACCTTTACAATTACCATTTGATCACCCTGCTCACTTGTTGATAAGGCAAATTCGGGATGAAGTACATCGCTTTGGCATAACATTTCATCGTCAAACTCGAAGTAAGGGGACTATAAAAAATGAATTAGAATCTATTCCCGGCATAGGTGAAAAAACAGCTTCTGAATTACTCAAAATTTTCAGGTCTATCAACAATATAAAACAATTAACGGAGCGAGAATTGACACGTGTGGCTGGTGCTTCAAAAGCTCGAATCATTTTTCATTTTTTTCATCCTGACAAATAGACTTTAGCATCCCAAATCCATTCTAATATAACCTTACCTTTGCGCAAAATTTCGCTGATTTATGCCCGCAACAAAACCTGCGCTTTTTTCCAGTGTTTTTAAAATGAAATGCCCTAACTGTCGAAAGGGGAACATGTTTTGCACACCCCATATTTTCCCTTTGGGTCGCCTACTCGAAATGCCCGATCGTTGCCCCAATTGCAATCAAAAATATGAATTGGAAGTTGGGTTTTACTATGGAACCGGATATGTAAGCTATGGTTTATCTCTGGGTGTTTTAGCTATCGTTTTTATTCTTTACACCTTGATTTTTGGTTTATCCTATAAAGACAATAGTGTATTTTATGCATTAGGAGCTGCAGTCAGCATCACTTTGTTGCTTCAACCGTGGTTAATGCGCATGTCTCGAGTTCTATACCTGTATATGTTCGTTCAATATGGCAAAGGAAGTCGAATGAAGACACATCACCACTAAATTTCGAGTTCTATAAAAACCGGACAATGATCTGAATGTTTAACATCGGGATATATAGCAGCCTTACGTAGTGTGCTTTTAAGCGTTTTGCTCAGCATAAAATAATCAATTCTCCAGCCTTTGTTTTCCGCACGAACAGAAGGAAAACGTTGACTCCACCATGAGTAATGATGTGGTTCTTTTTGAAGCTCCCGAAAGGTATCAATCATACCCGATTCGATAAACTGCGTAAGCCACTTCCTTTCTTCAGGTAAAAATCCACTTGACTTTTTATTACCGGAAGGATTGTGAATATCTATTTCATGATGAGCGATATTAAAGTCACCGCAAACAATTATTTTTTTTCGCTCCTTTTGAAGCTCACCTATGTAATTTGAAAACTCGTTTAACCATTGATATTTATAAGACTGACGCAATTCACCACTTGTTCCACTTGGAAAATATGCGTTTATCAGAGTTAGTCCCTTAAAATCAGCACGGATCACTCGCCCTTCCCTATCACTTTGATTCATTCCATTGCCATAAAAAATTTGATCCGGTTGAATTTTAGAAAATATGGCTACACCGCTATAGCCCTTCTTTTCAGCCGAAAACCAATAAGTGTGATAGCCCAGCTCCTCTATCAAACGAAGGTCAATATTTGCCTTCTCGGCTTTAGTTTCTTGCAAACAAATAATTTCAGCAGGATCTGTTTTTAACCATTCCAAAAATCCCCGTTTGATAGCACTTCTAATTCCATTTACGTTGTATGAAATCATTCTCATGGGAGTAAAGATATTCCTTTGTATGCGATCATCATTTTGAAGTAAACGATAAGTTAACCAACAATATCGGTGTACCTTGCAACATGGCTCGCATATTAGCATTAGACTACGGAAAAAAAAGAACCGGCATTGCCGTTACAGACCCGCTTCAAATCATAGCAAGCCCATTGCAAACAGTTTCTACAGATGAACTGATTGGCTTTTTAAAACAGTATATACGTTCTGAGTCAGTGGAATTAGTGATAATCGGCTATCCACTAAATTTAGATGACACACCAACCGATGCAACGCCATTAGTTGAAAAGTTCATTCCAAAATTTCAGAAGGTATTTCCTGAGTTACTGATTGAAAAGGTAGATGAACGAATGAGTTCGAAAATGGCATCAGCAGCTATAGCACAAATGGGGCTAAGAAAGAAACAAAGGCAAGAAAAAGAACTGATTGACCAAACAAGTGCGGTGTTGATTTTGCAAGAATATCTGGAAAGCCGCCCTTGAACCGTATCTTTGCGCCTTTCATTTAAAATTTTTTATCCACCATGGTGCTACCTGTTGTTGCTTATGGACATCCCGTTTTAAGGAAAGTGTGCGACGATATAACTTCAGCTTATCCAGAACTTCAGAAACTCATTTCAGATATGTGGGAAACCATGTATCATACTAATGGCGTAGGAATCGCTGCACCACAAGTCAACAAACCGATTCGACTATTTGTGGTGGATACGATTCAAATTGTTGAAAATTTTGACGAGCAAGACAAACTCGACTATCCCAATGAAAAGCCGATAAAGAAAGTGTTTATCAATGCTGAAAAAATTGAAGAATCCGGAAAACCGTGGGCATACAACGAAGGGTGTTTAAGTATTCCTAAAGTGCGCGAAGATGTAAGCCGTGCTCAAACTGTAACGCTTCGATATTTAGATGAAAAATTCGAAGCTCATGAAGAAACTTTTTCAGGTGTAACAGCCCGTGTTATTTTGCATGAGTATGACCATATTGAAGGCAAACTTTTCATTGACTACATTGCTCCACTTAAAAAGAGATTGATTAAAAAAAAGTTAGAAGATATTAGCAATGGCAAGGTTAAAGTTGACTACAGAATGCTTTTACCTAAATAGTTTCAACTCAAAGAAGAGTTTCAAAAAGTGTGCTGAATCCAGCAGTATAATTTTTGTCTCTGATCGTTTTCACCATAGTTACTTCTGCACAAGTATAGAAATAAAAACGAGGCTCATCCTTTTGGGTAAGCCTCGTTATAGGTAGAAGATAGATTGATATTTCCGGCAGTAGTTTAACTATATTTTTCTTTAAAAAAAGCTACCGTTTGTTGCAATCCGTCTAAAAAGCGTTGGGTAGGTTCATAGCCCAATAATGTATTCGCTTTTGAAATGTCGGCAAGTGAATTTCGTATGTCACCTGATCGTGGTTCACGATAAGTTGCTTCATGAGCAATTCCCAGCATGTCACGAATAGCTTGGTATAAGAAGTTAACAGAAAAATTCTCACCTACGGCTACATTATAGGCTTGCCCGAAGGCAGCTTTATTTTCAGAAAGCATTCCTCGAACATTTGCTTGTACCGCATTGTCAACGAAGGTGAAATCTCTTGTCTGTTCGCCATCTCCGTTGATACAGACGGGTGTTTGGTTGATGATACCGCTTACAAATAAAGGAATAACCGCTGCATAAGGTCCATCCGGATCTTGTCGAGGCCCAAACACATTGAAATAGCGCAAGCCTACAACTTGAGTGCCATATAAGTCAGCAAAAACATTGGCATAAAGTTCGTTTGTTTTTTTTGTAACGGCATAAGGTGAAAGCGGATTTCCTACACGATCTTCAACTTTTGGTAAGTTAGGTTCATCACCATAAACAGATGAAGATGAAGCATACACAAATGTTTTTACACCGCTGTCTTTAGCTGCTGTCAACATGTTTAAAAAGCCTGAAACATTTACTTCATTACTGGTTACCGGATCTTTGATAGATCGAGGTACAGAACCTAAAGCTGCTTGATGCGATATATAGTCAATGCCGATGCAAGCCGTTTGACAAGTAGCAAAATCCCGAATATCGCCTTCTGTAAATTCAAAGGCAGGATATTGTTTGAAGGGTTCAATATTCTTTAAAAAGCCTGTTGATAAATTGTCTAAAACGCGCACTTTTCCGGCTCCGTTTTTTAGTAGATATTCTACTATATGCGAGCCTATAAATCCGGCTCCGCCTGTAACAAGAAAACTTTTATCTGCCAGGTTTTGTGTATGAAAATTCATTACAGGCTCCAGTATTTTAGGTTGTTGATTTTATTGCGGAAAATGCCTTTTATGTCCACGAAAATGGCATTGGGCTTGGCTAAAGATTGAAAGTAGGTTTCATCTTTTTTTGCGTATTCATCATGGTTCACGGCTACAATGATGGCATCATAATCTTTTTCTACCTCATTTAGTCCGTAGCCATATTCATGATTCAATTCATCATGATCAGCATGAGGATCAGTAACATGAACGTTGATGCAATAATCTTTTAATTCTTTTACGACATCCGCAACTTTTGAATTTCGTATATCAGATACATTTTCTTTAAACGTAGTGCCCATTACCAATACTTTGGCTTCTAAAATGTTCACTCCTTTTTTTATCAGATCTCGAATCAATTTCTTGGCGATATAGGCAGCCATTTCATCGTTGGTAGAGCGTCCGGCAAGGATTACGCGCGATTGATAGCCTAATTGGTTTGCTTTGTATGTAAGGTAATAAGGATCTACGCCAATACAATGTCCACCCACTAAACCGGGGAAGAACTTGAGGAAATTCCATTTGGTTCCCGCAGCTTCCAACACTTCAAAGGTATTGATACCCATCTTGTCGAAGATGATAGAAAGTTCATTCATCAAAGCAATGTTGAGGTCGCGTTGTGTATTCTCAATGATTTTTGCTGCTTCCGCAACTTTCACGCAAGAAGCGCGATGTACACCAGCTTTCACTACTAATTCGTAGGTCTTTGCAATTTCCTCCAACGATTCAGCATCATTTCCCGACACAACTTTCACTACGTTTTCTAAAGTGTGTACCGTATCGCCCGGATTGATTCGTTCCGGCGAATACCCAAATTTGAAGTCCACACCAGCTTTTAAGCCTGAAACTTTTTCAATTACCGGCAAGCAATCTTCTTCGGTGCAACCGGGATAAACGGTTGATTCAAACACCACATAATCTCCTTTTTTAATTACCTTACCAATCGTTTCCGAGGCTTTTAAAACGGGTGTAAGATCCGGTACGTTATATTCGTCAACCGGTGTAGGAACCGCTACTATAAAGAATTTTGCTTCACGAAGTTTGTTTAGGTCAGCCGTAAATTCAATATCGCTGTTGTCAAAGGCTTCTTTGGGAAGTTCATTGCTGGGGTCAATGCCTTGCTTCATTAGATCAACTCTTTTGGGGTTGATGTCGAAACCGATAACTTTTATTTTTTTAGCAAAAGCAAGCGCAATAGGAAGTCCTACATAGCCTAATCCAATTAGGGCAAGCTTTTCTTGCTTGCTGATAAGTTGTTGGTACATTTGGTTGGGTGTGTTATAAAAAAACGTGGCAAAAATATAAAATTCTAAGAAGTAGGAAAGAATAAATGGGAAAGCCTCCGGTCGGGGAGGCTTTCAGCATGAAATTACGCTTTTTTAGCAGCGATTTTCGTTTTTCTTGTGCGTGCGCGACGGCATTTGCCAAAGCTACCCATAGCTATTTTTCCGCGTTTGGTGCGCTTATCACCTCTTCCCATTGTGTTTAAATTTCTTTTAGAGTGCAAAAATAAAAAAAAGCAGGAAAGTTTTCGCTTCCTGCTTGAAGTCGCTGATGGCAGTGGATTATTTTCTTCCGCTGGCAATCTTTGTAGCAAAATCTTTTCCAGCCTTAAACTTAGGAACTTTACGCGCTTTGATCTTGATAACAGCACCTGTTTGTGGATTGCGTCCGTTACGGGCAGAGCGTTCGGAAACAGAGAAAGTTCCAAATCCTACTAAGGTAACGCGACCGCCTTTTTTCAACGTTGTCACTACCGAGCCGGTAAATGCATCAATGGCATCATTTGCTTGGGCTTTCGTTATGCCTGCATCTTTTGAGATCTTGTCGATCAATTCAGCCTTGTTCATAGCCTTGTTTGTGTGTTTTGTTGTTAAATAAAATACGCTATTGAAAACAAATATACTCTCGTTTATTTCACTTCCAAGTTTTAGTTCAACTTTTTTTTATACGCTAAAAGCCTTGCCAGCAGCATTTCTTGCAAATATATGCAAGATTATACAGTTTCCATCAGTGTTCGGAAGGCAATAAATCGGTTGCCAAATCGCTGAATTCCCTTTTCGCGCATCGTTGTGGCGTGTTGTTCTAAGTATGTTTCGTATTCCTTTTTCGAAGGGCAAAAGTATTGAGCAATAAAAGTTTCACCCTCATTGTCATCTTGCTCTAATAGCCGACATAGTTTGTATTCGGTAAACAGTCCCGTCTTCATTAAGTCAGGTAAATGTTCTGTTTTCATCCAATGAAGCCATTCCTCAGCCGAAGATGCTTCAATTTTTACGGTAACGTTATAAATGATCATGTCGTCTTTGTTTTACCATTTTTGTTCAATGGTTTCCATTATGGAAAGGTAGCTTTCGTATCGTGATATATCAATGAAACCCTTGCTCACTGCTTGTTTTACCGAGCATCCGGGTTCATTAGTGTGCATGCAATTGTTGAATTTGCAGTGGTTGATTAAAGCACGAATTTCAGGAAAATAATGGGATAGTTCTTCTCGTCTTATATCTATCAAGCCAAATTCTTTTACACCCGGTGTGTCAATAATGCACCCGCCAAATGGAAGGTCAAACATTTCGGCAAACGTTGTAGTGTGTTGTCCTTTTCCGCTCCAGTCGCTCACTTCGGCTGTTTTCAATTTTTTTTCGGGCATCAATTGGTTGATGAGTGTGCTTTTTCCTACGCCGGAATGTCCACTGAAGAGCGTTACCTTATTTTTCAGCAGTTGAATCAACGGCTCTAATGATTGGTGATCTAACGCACTGACTACCACTAATTCATAGCCTGCTTCTTGATACATCTTTTTCCAATGTTCCAATGCGGGCATTTGTTTGGCTTTCAATAAATCTATCTTGTTGATAACAATGATTGCCGGTATGTGGTAAGCTTCAGCAGTAATCAAAAAGCGATCAATAAATCCTTGAGAAGTGCGTGGTGAACTTAAAGTGGCTATGACCAAGGCGAGATCCAGATTGGCTGCAACAATGTGTTTTTGATTTCGGTTGTGAGGAGAGATTCTGACGATATAATTTTTGCGTGGAGCAATTTCAGTAATCATGGTGTTGTTTTCTGTTCCACTTTCTTCTTCGTAAATCACAAAATCACCCACCGCAATTGGGTTTGTAGATGAAATATCGGTGTCTATTTTTAATTTCCCTTTGATACGTGCATTTTTCATTGCGTCTTTTTCGTCACGCAATACATACCAACTGCCGGTAGATTTATACACTATTCCTTTCAACGGATGCAAATTAGGGTTTTGTATTGGGTTGAAAAGTAGAAAGTTCCTTTTTCAAAGTAATGCTTATTCATATCGTAGCGCAACTATAGGATCTAATTTGGAAGCTTTTAAAGCCGGATAAAAGCCGGAGATGATTCCCACTATTGCACAAAGCGAAACTCCCACTAATATCCATAACCAAGGTATAATAAACCCTGTTTTAAATACTAAACTAAGCAGGTTTCCCGTAAGAATGCCCACGACTATGCCCATGCTGCCACCCAACAAACTAATCAATACGGACTCAGTAAGAAACTGTTGGCGGATGGTGGCGGAACGTGCACCTAATGCCTTACTGATGCCAATTTCGCGCGTCCGTTCAGCTACGGACACCAACATGATGTTCATCAATCCGATTACAGAACCCAAAAGGGTTATCATGCCGATTACTAAGGCTGCCCAACCGATATAGTTTACAATGTCTAAAAATGATTGGGCTAATTGGTCATTTTGACTAATGGAAAAATTAGACAGTGTGCCTATCGGTAATTTTCGGATTACTCGAAATAGTCCTTCTGCTTCTTCGGCTGCTAATCCCTTTTTTTGTACATCGTTTACCTTTATGCTTATGGTATAACTACGGGAACCGCCATACACACTTCGTACATTGTCTATGGGCAACAACACCGAATTATCCGCATTCATAAACATACTGCCGCCTTTTTCTTCGGCGATGCCTACTACTTTATATTTTACGTCGCCTATGGAAACACTGCTGCCAATTGCTGATTTGTATTTTTGTTTAAACAATTTTTTTGCAACCCCATTTCCCAGAATGCACACATTGCCACCGGAATATAGTTCATGGTCTGAAAAGTCGCGCCCGGCATCTAATTTCGTGTCGGTGATCTTTAAATAGTTTTCATCAATCCCTATGGTTCGAATGTTGGGGTTTGTTTTTTCAGATCCTATTTTTACCGTAGCTACGGATGTTCCGGAAACAGAAATACCAACTATTGCCGGAAATACAAAACGGTTTTTAAAAGCTCTTGCTTCTTCATATTTGATAGGTTTTGCTTCGGTTGTGTTGATATTATTTCCTCTCCTTTTCCTTTTGTTGGTTAAGGTTTCGTTGGTTATTTGAAAAGAGTTAGAACCAAGACTGGAAAAATTATTATTGACGCTGGCTTTTAATACTTCAATACAGGTCAGTATGCCGATTAATGCCCAAAGCCCTAAAGCAATGATAGACACCGTAAGCAGGGTTCTGACCTGGTTGTTACGCAGCGAACGCCAAGCAAGATTTAAGTTAAACGCTATGCGCATGAAAAGAGTAATCCTTATTGCTTCAAAAATTTCTTAGAGACTATTAATTTTTCATGTTCATTGTAGGCATGAATCAGGTATGCTCCGGTAGGTAAGCTTGCGGTGTTGAATTGTAAAATATTTTTGCCTTCCTCACAATGTTGCATCAATATTCGATCAATTTTTTTCCCTTGCATATCGCTGATATAAAAACTAAGATTGGCTTCTTTAGCAAGCGAAAATTCTAATCGAACATAAACAAAGGAAGGGTTTGGATAAATCGTGAAATCATTGTCGGATGCTGCTTTGGGAGTATTTGGAATAGCTACTGCAAAGGGCGAAAGAAGCTTAGCCATATAGTTTCCATAGACTTGCATTTTTTTACCAAAAATTCCGTTTATCCACACTACACCGGGATGATTCCATTGTGGTTGGTTTCCCATATAATCGCCCCATCGCTGCACTTTCCCCCCCATTACATTGATGCTTGTATCGCCCTTTTTCACCACCAGCATGTCAGAAAATTGGCTGCCATCATAATAAATTGCCCCCAATCCGGCATTAGTTTTAGGCCCGGTAAAATTGAAAGAAAGGATAGAGTGGTTCTTGCCCCCATAGTTCCCAGCATAAGAAAGATTAGGATAGCCAAAATCGAGAGAGTCTATTCCAAAATAGGATGCTTGTAAATTGGGGCTTGTGGTAATGTTGGAAATAAGTCCGAAATAAACTGCGGCACTGCCGCTTATCGGATGAACGGTAGTGCTGGTAAACTGAATTTCATTTGCTGTTCGATAAGCACCCAACACGCGCCCATCGTTGGTCGCCAATGTAAAAGTATCTTTCTGTCGTCCATTGGGTGGCACGCCATATTTAAGGTTGGAAATTAAAGGTGTAACGGTAAGGGTGTTATTTGCACTACCCATTGTGTCGGGAATTTTTACTAAGAAGACGGTGTCATTTTGAACATCAAAGTTTCTATTAGAAAGAAAATATTGCTCCGGTCCGTAGAGGGCATTTCCGCCGGTAACAGGGTATAGATTTCGAATATTGCGACCATTGAATCCGGTGTTTTGCCAAATTTGATAGTTCAGCGTATTCTGGGCATTATATCCATCTGATTTGCGAACTTGATAGATGATAGTTTGGGTAAATCCGGCTTGCCAACTTGTGTTATATTTTATTTGATTGCCGGTAAAGAATAGTTCATTATGTGTAATGGCAATGGAAGGATAGTCAAACCAAGTAGTATCACCTTTAAAGTCGCCGGTAAATTTATAGAAAGCCCAAGTGCTGTCTGGGTTGTTTGATTGTGAAAACCCAACAATTACGTGGCTATATTGATTGATGCCGCTTAAAATCACACAAATAAAACGATCTGCTTCGGGATCATATATGACCTTTGGATCGTAGCGATAGTTGTTTTGATTGGTGGGTGTGTTGTTGAGTCCAACATTTATGGTGAACTGATAAAGCGATCTGCGGCGGAGCATTTGGCCGGTTTGTGCATCTTGAATAGCAATAGAGTTATTCATTACAGAAACCGTTCTGTTTGTGTTAGATACCGCCATGCAGTTGTCCGGCGGCACACCGGTAAGAGTGTCGGCTTCGTAGCTCAACAATACGATTGGAGCTGCAACGGCGGTGCTTTTCTTTGTCGCTTTTGATTGCGTTCGGGGAAACATTTTTGCCGATGCTTCTTTAGCTTTTTCCAGTACTATTTTATCCATTTCTCCATCCGGTTCCGGTGCTTCCAAATTGGAAACATGCGCATCGTATTTGTCATCAATTTTTGAAAAGTTTGTAGTGCCGGCAAGCGGAGTAGTATAACGTTGAGCCGTAGCTTGTGCTTGTATATCTGAAGATGAAAGCAATAGTCCAACCGCAAAGTATATTGCAATTTTCATGTCCTAAAAATTTTCCTAAAAGTAAAAAAACCGCTGCACATCGGTGTAGCGGTTATCTTATAATTGTTCTTTTTCTTCCTTACCCTTGCAAAGCCGCAGCACCACTTACAATTTCAGTAAGCTCTGTTGTAATGGCTGCCTGACGAGCGCGGTTATAAGATATTTTCAAATTACGTAGTAGTTCATTGGCGTTTTCGCTTGCCTTGTCCATTGCCGTCATTCGAGCACCATGTTCTGAAGCATTGGCATCAAGCACCGCTTTAAAGACTTGTGTGTTCAATATTTTGGGCATTAATTCTTGCAACAAAATTTCCTTCGTCGGCTCGAAAATGAAATCAGATTGCTTTTCGTTCTCTTTATTTTCAAGGCGTGGAATGGGAAGGTATGGTTCAGACACAAAAATTTGTGTAGCTGCATTTTTAAATTGACTATAAACTAACTCAACCCGATCATATTCATTCTTCAAAAATGATTGCTGAATGTAGTCTGCTGCATGGCGAACATTGTCGAAGCTGAGATCAGAGAAAATAGTCCAAAAATTATCTACTACCTTAAAGCCGTAACGACTGAAATATTCATAGCCCTTTTTACCAATAGGCAGGATGGTAACTTGACCTTTGGCTTGTTGTGCAGCATATTTTTCCTTCATTATCTCACGTGTCATTTTGATAATGTTGGTATTGTAAGCACCTGCTAAGCCACGATCGCTGGTGATAGGCACCAGTAAAATTCGCTCAGCCGGACGCTCTTCGGCTAATGGTAATTCCATTTCGGCAGAGGCACTGCTAACAATATTACTCAGCATGGCTTGCAGCTTTTGTGCATACGGACGCATCTGTGTAATGGCATCTTGTGCACGGCGTAGTTTGGCCGCGCTCACCATTTTCATCGCTTTCGTAATTTGCTGCGTAGAGGTAACTGACTTGATACGGTTGCGAACTTCTTTAAGTTGTCCCGACATAAAATTTTGGCTGTCCGATTGTTAAAAAACGGTGCAAAGGTAGGAAATTAATTGGAAAAAGATGAATCAGAAAATGCTATTCTTAGTACTTTAATTAAGATTACAATCGAATACATCAATCCAAAGTTGAATTTAAACACTTGAATTCAGCAATGTTTCTTACTCCTTTCAAACTAAAATCAAAAAAACATTTAAGCAATCTCACATACTCAGCATTTCAATTTTTCGTAAATACCAATATTTAATTCAAACTCCACCGGTTCCTTTAAACTGATGATGTGTTTCTTTGAATAACACATTAAATGTAGTGAGAGAGCCATAAATACCGGAGATGTATTGTTGCATATCCACCTTATCTGCATCGGACAACCCTTTATGTGCATTTATCTTTTGCTCCAATAATCGAACCCTATCACGCACCATTACTATTTTATGAAAGAACACCTCAATAGGCACCTCTTTAGCTTGCAAACTATTGTCTGATGGCTTCATCACTAAGGTGCCGCCTTCCCATTTTCCACCCATTGGCACCATTTGAAATTCTTGCAACCGCCTATCTAAAATAGCTTCCAGAGCCGCTTCCACATCGGCTAACGATACTACACTTCCAACCTCTGCTCCTTCAGTGGCTGATAAGATGCGCAATGGTTCATAATTTTTGGCTACCTGCTTAACTCCAACAGACTTAAACCAAATGTTATAAAATTCACTGGCTACTTCTACTACTACCCCTTTACCAAAATGCGGATGATCTACCCGCGAACCTATTCCTGTTTGTTCCATGCCTGCAAATTAAAGGAAGCTGAAATACACTATGCTTTATCCTCTCATTCAATGATTAATTTCTTTACAAGAACGCCACCCGTTTTCGATATAAACTTGGCAATATATAAACCTCGTGGTAAATCCGCTACCTGAACGGTGGTGGGCGTATTGCCGTCAAGTGGTATGGTGCGAACCATACGCCCCTCGGA
>JAFDXO010000191.1 GCA_018267925.1 Bacteroidota bacterium
TAAACATAAAAGACTGAATATCAATGATGTAGCATTTAACACAAAAACATAGAGCAATTGTACTCGCTTTTTTAATTGATTAAAAAATAATCAGAAAAGAAAATGGGGTTTTAAGAGGTGCCCTTGTACAAATTACTTTCAGAAAAATCGCAACTATATAAATACAGGGTTTTCAAGATTGATGTAATGCTCCAAAAAGCAATACTATATTCCTTGAAAGAAGACCATCACAAAGCCCTAAAAATTGCATTAGAAGCATTAGACGAAGCTGAAAAATATAATTTTCCCGAAAGAGCTTATCGAAGTTGTTGGATCATAGCCATCATGTATGAAAATGGTGCAGAATATGATTTGTGTAAAAAATATTTAGATAAAGCCAATGTATTATACAGAAAATATAAATTAAATAACGTATATAGTATTTACTGTGTGCGTATGGCTTCTTATTTTATCAAAGTTCATCAAAGAGATTCAGCAACAAGTATGGCTTATAAGGCCTTAGATTATGCTAAAAAATACAATAACAAACGTGAGATTCGAGATGCTAATTTATTACTGGGTTCACTTTTAGCTAAACATAATTATAAAGAGGCTATTAAACATAGATATTTAGCCGTAAATCAATTTTTAGACATTGAAGATTTTTCGTCTGCTTCCATTCAGTTGTCATTAATGGCAACTACTTTTTTGAGAAACAAAGAGATAGAAAACGCTTTTCGCCATAGTGATTCCGCTCTGCATATTTCTCAAATTAATCATGTAGTCATCAATCCTATAATATATCGAATTAGAAGTGAGCTTTTTGAGGCAATTGGAGAAACTGATTCTGCCTTTTTTTATTTTAAAAAATTCCATGAGGCATATATTACAGGGCAAGGTGCTTTGCAAAATGCTAAAATAAAGCAGATTAGTGAACAATATCAAAATGATAAGAAAGAAGCAGTTATTAAAAGTAAAGACCAATTAATACTGTTCATAGTAAGTTTATTTGTTATAATTGTAGTCGGAACAATTATCTTAATCAGAAAAAACAAAGAAATAAGGAAAAAAAGCAAAACAATCAGTCATCAAGTAACAGAGCTTTCCAAAACACTTCATCAAAAACAAGTGCTTTTATCTGAATTGCAACATCGGGTAAAAAATAACTTGCAACATGTCATCAGTATATTAGAAATTCAGAAAGAATCCGTTGATTTTAACAATATTGATGAACTAATTCGAGGAAACCAAAATCGTATCCATTCAATGGCCTTGTTGCATAAAAAGCTGAATGTTTCAGACAATGTGCAGGAGGTGCATTTGAAACGCTATATTTCTGAATTAGCTGAATTGGTAAAGGAGTCTTATGATAGCTTCGACAAAAAAATAAGCCTTCATGTAAATTGTACAATGGGCAATATCTCTTTAGAAAAGGCTTTGCCCTTGGGATTAATTATTGTTGAACTGGTCAGCAATAGCATGAAACACGCATTCAAAAAACGAAACGTAGGCATTATTAATATAGACTTTACAAGAAATGAAAAAGAGCATCGAAATGAACTCTGTTATGCCGACAATGGAATTGGATTTGATTTTAATAAACCTTGCGAAAAGGGCTTGGGTCAGGAGATCATAAAAGGATTAATTGATCAATTAGACGGAAGCACTGAAAGCCATAGCAACAATGGTTTTGAGTTAATTGTTTACTTCAAATAAATACATTCAGATGGAAGAACAAACAATCTTATTGGTTGAAGACGATTTTTTAAACAGGCGTTTGTGCAGAAAGGTACTTGTTGATAATGCCTACCGAGTGTTGGAAGCCAAAAATGCTACGGAGGCAAAATCTATTCTAAATAAAGAAAAAATTGAGTTAGCTATTTTGGATATCAATTTAGGCGAAGGGGAACGTAGTGGAATAACAATTGGACAAGAACTTGCCAAGCAATACGGTGTTCCCTTTTTATATCTAACAGCCTATGACAGTCCTGAAATTATCAATCGAGCAATTGCGACTACACCTTATGCCTATGTTACTAAACCATTTAAGAACACAGATCTACTGACCAGTGTGGCTTTGGCTATCAGGCAAGGTGTAAAACCGAATCGAGAAATATTGTCTATTGTGGTTAAAGACGGCGAATTCAATGTGGGCTTACCATTAGCAGATATTAACTACATTGAGTCTGATGGAAATTATTTGCGATTTTATACAAACAAAATGACGTTCAAAACGCGCTCGACTGTACAGCAAATTTTGGAAATTTTACCCTCCTCTATTTTTGTCAGAACACATCGAGCTTATATAGTCAATAAAAATAAAATTGATAAATGGACAGCTAAAAAACTTGTGGTGAATCAAATAGAAATACCTGTTTCAGCTAATTATGTACCGGACATCAATTTGATTTGTACAAACATGGATGAATAAATATTTCAGGCTCCTTTTCTTCAATTATGTTTCAATACCATTCACTTTGAAATATGCCCACTTGTTTCAGGTTTGTATCTTCAAGCCACCTTTATAATATAATCGAATGTGGTTTTCCTTCTTCCATTTTTATCAAGGCAAATAAAGCATAGTTCACTATATCATCAAAGTTGGCACCCATACCTTCTGACACCTGTGTTTGACCATCATTAGCAAGGATTTGTTTGATACGCAATAGTTTGACCAATATCAGATCAACAAAAGATTGTTGACTCATGTCGCGCCAAGCTTCACCATAGTCATGGTTTTTTTGCAACATCAAAGCCTCAATTCTTTTAGCTTGTACTTCATATTTTTCAGTTGCTTCAAGGGCACTCCAATCCATATTCTCATTGTCTGTTTCTTGCAATTGAATCAGTGCAATTATGCCATAATTAACAATGCCGATAAATTCACTTTCAATACTATCAGAAATTTTTTGGAAACCGGTTTCTTGGATTTGTCTGATTCGCCAAGCTTTGATGTAGATTTGATCTACAATAGAGATTGTGCGAAGAACTCGCCAGGAAGTGCCGTAGTCTTGTGCTTTGCTCGTATAAAGTTCCTTACATTGAGTTGCAACAGAACGATATTGAGTTAAGGTATTTGTAGCTGTCATATTGCCGGAAAATGCCGGTTTGTTTTTTATTTTATTAACGATGCGTTTCAAAAATACATTTTTACCGGTACAAAATAGTTTGCAAAGCCACGGTCTCTTGCTTGATCTCTCGCGCCCTATTGTTATGGGTATTCTTAATGCTACACCGGATAGCTTTTATAATCAAGGTAGAGGAAGTGCTTTGTCGGATTTGCTTTATTCTGCTGAAAAAATGATTGCAGATGGTGCCACTATTTTAGATATCGGGGGTGCTTCAACAAAGCCCGGAGTTGCCCGGATAAACCCTTCCGTAGAGGCAAATCGAGTGTTGCCCTTAATCAAAGAATTGCATGATGCTTTCCCGAAAGTTTGGTTGTCTATAGATACCTACCATTCACAAGTGGCAATCGAAGCCGTAAATGCCGGTGTTTCTATCATCAATGATGTGAGCAGTGGGCGTTTTGACTCTTCTATGCTTGAGGTAGTTGCTCAATTGAAAGTGCCTTATATTGCCATGCACATGCAAGGAACGCCGGAAACCATGCAAATAAATCCGCAGTATGAAGACGTGGTCTATGACGTTGGAGCCGCCTTGAAGGAAACCGTAAACCGTTGTCATCAATTGGGCATCTTAGACATCATCATTGATCCGGGGTTCGGATTTGGAAAAACTGTAGAACAAAATTTTAAGTTGCTTCAAAATATGCACTCGTTACGAATTCTTGGAAAGCCCATATTGGCAGGTATTTCCAGGAAATCTATGATTTGCAAAACATTATCCTTAACACCGGACGAAGCTCTAAATGGTACCACTGCCTTACACATGATTGCTTTGCAACAAGGAGCATCTATTTTACGGGTGCATGATGTGCGAGAAGCCATGCAGGCAATCAAGCTTTTTGAAACCCTGCAAATGGCTGATTAATCAAGCCTGATCGTTGCTTTTACCATACGACTGTTTTGATGAATGTCTTTTCTAAGTGTTGCTATAAAGTTCATTTTTTGTAGCATAAGCACAGTGGCTTCAGCAAAATCTTGATGCACTTCAAAGTATAACTTTCCGCTCGGTGATAAATGTGTTAACGCAAATTGAGCAATGACTCGATAGAAAAGCAGAGAATCTTCTGAAGGTACAAACAAAGCTAATGAAGGCTCAAAATCACGAACGTTTTGATCAAGCATCTCGCTTTCTGTTTCGGGAATGTAAGGCGGATTGGAAACTATTACATCAAACATTCCTAACTGATCCGTTCGTTGTGAGTCAAGAAAATTGATCGCTGAAAAACTAATTTGAGTGTTAAGATTTTGTGCGTTTTCTTGTGCTATTTCAAGAGCTTCAAGACTGATGTCGCAGGCTGAAACCGTGGAGAAAGGTAACTTTGATTTGAGTGAAATGGCAAGGCATCCACTGCCTGTTCCAATGTCGAGAATTTGTAAATGTTGAAGCGCATTATTTTCTGCAACAATCCAGTCAACTAACTCTTCTGTTTCAGGACGCGGAATTAAAACATGCTTATTTACTTTGAACAAATTTCCGGCAAACCATTGTTCTCCTGTAACGTATTGAAGTGGTTCGCCAAGAGCCAGTCGCTTCAAGAAAGAGTTGAACAGTTCTGCTTGTGAAAAAGAAAGAAAATTATCTTTTTCTATGAGCCTTTGTAGCTTGCTTTTACCTGTAATAAATTCAATAAGTTCGTGGGAAATAGCAGCAGATTCCCTATCAGAATACAGCGCAGATAGCGCATTTCGTGCTTGATAAAAAGCTTCGTTTAGTGTCATGTAATTTCGCAAAGATAAGAAGCCGTAGGAAGGCGCGGGGAGAAGTGTTTGGACGGTTGAACTACCTGTTATACAAGCACGATATTATCAGTTAACATAGTGGTTGATAGCCTAAAGTTTTTATGAAATTTTATTGCTGGATTTAACTTTGGTATATTGCTCTACATTCAAGTCTGATGGCATATATAGAATGAAAATATTACACACTTCCGATTGGCATTTAGGCAGAACGCTCTATTCAAAGAAAGAACGGCAAGAGGAGCATTCTGCATTTTTAGAATGGCTGCTTCAAACCATTCAAGAAAATGCTATTAACTTGTTGCTGATTGCTGGCGATATTTTCGATACAGCTTCTCCAAGTAGTGCTTCTCAAAAAATGTACTACGATTTTCTCGTAAAAGTTAGAACCGCAGGTTGCAACCATGTCATCGTTGTGGGCGGCAATCACGATTCTCCCAGCTTTTTAAATGCTCCCAAAGATATTTTAGCGGCATTACAAGTTTCAGTTGTTGGCAACATAAGCGAAAATTTGGAAGATGAAATTATTGTGGTGAACGATAGCCATGATAAACCGGAAGTTATTGTTTGTGGCGTTCCTTTTTTGCGCGAGCGAGATATTAGCCGCTTTGCAGAAGGCGAAAGCTATTCCGACCGCTCCAAACGTATAAACGAAAACATTAAAAAACACTACGAAAGAATTGCAGAACTGGCAGCAACTAAGCGAAAATATTTAGGCGGAAATATTCCGATATTGGCAACCGGGCATTTATCTGTTGCGGGCGGCAAACGCAATGATGACGATGGAGTTCGCGAAACTTACATCGGCAATATCGAAGCTATTGGCAGCGACATTTTTCCTGATACTTTCGATTATGTGGCATTGGGGCATTACCACATTCCTTCAAAAATTAAAGAACACATTCGCTACTGTGGCTCTCCAATTCCGATGGGATTTGGCGAAGCAGGGCAAAAAAAATTGGTGTATATAATTGATTTTTCGGCAGAAGAAAAATTTTCCGAAATAGAAATTCCCATGTTTCAAAAATTAGAATCAATAGTTGGCGATAAAGCTTTTATTGAAACCCGCCTCGCAGAATTAAAGAAAGAAAAAGCATCCGTTTGGGTTGAAATTATTTATACCGGCAACGAAATTTTCCCCGACTTTTCTGCCTGGATAAACGAGCAAACCGAAAGCTCCAATATTGAAGTTTTAAAGCAGCAAAACCGGCAATACTTAAATCAGGTTTTAACAGCAAGCGATACCACTGATGCTCTTGAAACGCTCACTGCTATTGATGTTTTTGACAAATTGCTTGATAAAACAAAAATTTCGGAAGAGCAGCAAGCCGAGCTAAAAGAAACATACCAAGAAATAATTGATGAGCTAAATATCGCTGAATAGTTCTATGAAAATACTGAAACTGAAATTCAAAAACATAAACTCACTATCCGGTGAAAACGAAATAGATTTTACACAAGCTGTTTTTACAAACGATGGGCTTTTTGCCATAACCGGAAAAACCGGAGCCGGCAAGAGTTCCATACTCGATGCCATATCATTAGCTCTTTACGGAAGAACGCCCCGCGTAAAAATCTCGGAAAAGGAAAATGCAGTAATTACCAAAGGCGAAAAAGATTGTTATGCAGAAATAGTGTTTGAAGTTGGCGGAAAAATATGGAAGTCATCGTGGAAGCAGGAAGTGAATAGAAACGGAAATTTAAAACCGGTAAATCGGGTAATTGCTGATTCTAACGACACAATAATTGCCGACCAAGTTCGCGCTTGCAACGAAAAAATCGTTGAAATTATTGGGCTTAAATTTGAACAATTCACGAAGGTTGTAATGCTGGCTCAAGGCAGCTTCGCAGCGTTTTTGCAAGCCGAGGATGAGGAAAAAGGCGCTCTCTTGGAGCAAATTACCGGTACCGAAATCTATGGCGAAATTTCAAAGCGGGTTTTTGAAAGAAGCAAGATTGAAAAAGATAAGCTGAATAAAATATTAATCGAAATCCAAGCAATTAAAACCTTCACGGAAGAAGAAATTGAAAACCTAACAAACGAAAACACGCTCCTTGAAAACGAAAAAAAACAAGTTGATGAAGAGGCTCGAAAAATTGAAGTTGCTCAAAAATGGCTGAGAGATATTGCCACTTTACAAACTCAAATTCTTGAAGCAAAGCAACAGTTGCCGACTTTAGAAGACAAGGTAAATACAACCCGCTATGCTTTAGAAAATGCAGAAACAAAGCTGCAAGCCGCAAAAGACGAGCTAAAACAGCAAGAACCTGTTTTTAAAAAAGTAAGAGAAATTGATACCAAGATTTCGGAAAAGGAAAAGTTGCTACAACCGATTATTCATAAGACTTCCGAATTACTGGAGTACAATAATCGCATTGCCCAATCTTTGAAAAAACAACAGTTTGATTATGAAATTACACAGCAGTTGCTAACTCAAAACCAGCATTGGTTAAATGAGTATAAGCATTACGAAAGCCTTGTAGGTGCTTATTCTGCCATTGAAAAGGAAAGTAAATTGCTACAAACATCTTCTAACGAGATTACACAGTTGCAAAAAGAAATTTCAATCCTGCAAAGCAACTTAGAGCAAAAGAAAACAGCAGTTGAAAATGCAACTCGCAACTACAACGTTAAGAGCAAGAGTTTACAAGCAAAAGAGGAGGAACTACATTCGGTAAGAAATGAATTATCGAGTCTTTTAAATGGAAATGAATTACCTGAGTTACTGTTGAGAAAAGAGCGTGTTTCAGCTTTTGGCGTGCAATTAAAAAGCCTTATCGAGCTTGAAGAAAGTATCGGTTTCGGAAAAATCGAAATTGAAAAGAATACAGAAGAAATTAAGCAGTTTGAAAAATCTGCTAAGGAGCTTTCGGTAAAAATTGAAGCAGATAAAACCACAAAAGCGCTGATCGAAAAGCAAATTGAAATTCTAAATGAAAACATCAAGTTGTCGCAAACAATTTTGAGTTTGGAAGAACATCGTAAACAGTTAAAAGATGGAGTAGAATGTCCGCTTTGCGGCTCTAAAGAGCATCCATTTGCACATGGAAATATTCCGCAAGCAGGAGAAAAAGAACAAGACTTAACTGATTTAAAAAACAGGCTTTACGAATTAAACTCTTCTATTCAACAAAATTTGGAAATGCTTGCTACGCTTAATTCTAAGCGCGACAGTGCGTTTTCAAATAAACAAAAAGAAGAAATTAAATTGGCAGAGAATATTGAGAAACGAAAAATCGTTTTGGCTGAAATAAAAGCACTCAATTCTGATATTTCTATTCTTACTCAAGAACCTCAAATAGAACAACTAAAGAAAATACTAACTCAAAAGCGAGAAAAGTTGATAGAACTGAATGTGCAAATTCAGCAAGCAACGAATATAGAGCAAAAAATAAGTGTATTGCGCGACAAAGAAATTCCTGCTCTGCAAACTGAAAAACACACAGCCGAACAATCCATTCATACTGCCGAAACGGAGCAAAAATTGGCGGCACAACAGCTTGAAGCCAAACAAAAATTATTGGGAGATAAGCAAGCAAAGTTTTTAAGCGAAAACGAAAATTATTTCATCCGGCTGAAAACATATTCGGTAGAAAATATTGAAGCACTAAAGCTATGTTTAGAGGCATGGAATGTCCATAAGAAACAGGCTGATGATTTTGCCAATAAATTCACTGCTCTAAAGAATGATATTGCCATCAATCAAAAAGAGTTAGAAAATCAAACGAAGCTACTTGCCGGTAAGCAGGAAGAAATGCAAAGTATAAAAAAGGAAAGGCAAGAATTAGCAGAAGAGCGAAGCAAAATATTTTCAAACCAATCGGTTGAAGAAGAAGAAAATCGCTTAAACAAAACGATAGAAAATGCAGAAGCAACCAAGATAACAGCCCAACAAGCAAGCGCGGAATCCAACATGGTATTTGCACAAACAATGGCAATAATTACTGAAAAAGAAAAAGAGTTTTCTCATCTAAACCAACAAAAAATAACTGAAAAACCACAAGAAGAACTTCAAGCGGAATTAGATGAAATAAAAATTAAGGCAGATGAACTTTCTCAAAAAATTGGAGCCAATAAACAAGCTTTAAAAACAAACGAAGACAACTTAAAAGCAAGCGGCAGCAAGCTAAAAGAAAAAGAAAAGCAACAAATTGAGAGCAATAAATGGGGTAAATTAAATGAACTTGTTGGGTCGGTTGATGGAAAAAAATACCGCAATTTTGCGCAAGCATTAACTTTCGAGTATTTAATAGGGTTATCTAATAAACAGCTTCAAAAAATGTCGGAGCGTTATATTTTAAAGCGCGTTGGAGATGCCTCTAATCCATTTGAATTATCGGTGCTTGATAAATTTCAAAACAGCGAAGAGCGCACGGCACAAAACCTTTCGGGTGGCGAAAAATTTATTGTGTCGCTATCGTTGGCACTTGGTTTGGCAAACATGGCAAGTAAAAACATGCGCATTGATACCATGTTTATAGACGAAGGATTCGGAACACTCGATACCGATTATTTAGATATTGCATTGAATGCTTTAGCAAACTTGCAAAGCGAAGGCAAAGTAATAGGTGTAATTTCTCACCTCACAGAACTTAAAGAGCGAATAGCCACCCACATTGAAGTAATCCCGAGCGGCAACGGACATTCAAAAATTCAGATAACTTATTGAATGTTGATTTTTGCTTGAAGTCTATATTTTCATCTGTTTGCAGAGTAGATAATTTGTTCTTTTAAAAAATTAAAAATGCCCGAGTTAGCTATACAAACCAATATTTTTTCTCGATTCCGCAAGGTCGAAAATGCGCACATCGCATTATGGTTGATAAAGGATACTTGCTGGGCAACTTTTTGGAAACTGGGTGGTATTTTAATGATTTTTCCTACATTAACGGTTGCCTTTTTCTTACTTTGGAAACTTAGAAGTTTACGATCTGAATTTTTTCACAATTTGGCAGTTTGTATTTGGATATTGGCTAATAGTGCTTGGATGTTAGGGGAGTTTTTTGGTAAAGAAACCAGACCCCTTGCGGTTAGCCTTTTTGCGGTTGGGTTAGGGATTTTGGGCTATTTTCATTTTTTAAATTTATTTTCCTTTAAACAGACGACTGTTTCACAAGTCGAATCGAAGTCAATAGATAATTCAATTTTGGAGGAATGATATTTTTGATTCAATTGTTGATAAGAACAGAACACTATTTTTATTTTTAAAAGGAAATTGTAAAATAAGTAAACCCAATTTTGATCAAGGTTTAAAAAAATAAAAGAGACTTAAATTTTGTATCATACTCGTATCTTGCTTTTGTTCAATTTAGTAATTCATTTGTTTCACTTTAAGTATAGCTTGTCAGCAATGGAATGAGCGTACCGGAATTGAGATAAGATAAATGAATTTAATCACTAAAAAACCCATTTAAATTATGAGCAATCAAATTGTTACTGAAAAATTATCCGTTACACTTAAAGTTTATGATCCCACAACAACAGCCAATTATCGGCAGTATGATGAGGACTTTATTCATACCAAAGCATATCTTCATTTGGCAAGTAAACTAAAATTTTTATGTCAATCTTTTGAACGACCGATTACTATTTTGGATGTTGGATGTGGCACTGGACGCTATTTTCATGTGCTAACCCATGTTGATAGACTGATCGCTATGGATTATTCTGAGAATATGCTTTTGCAAGCACAACATCCCTTTCGGGAAGCAGAAATTCCAATGGATAAGATTGTTTTCCATCAAGGGAATTTTTATGACTTTGACTTTGGTAATCAGTCATTTGATTTCATTTATTCTATCGGGGTACTGGGAGAGCATACGGTGTTTGATGAACATGTGTGTAACAAGCTTTTTAAATTGCTTCGCCCCGGCGGGAAATTATATTTTACGGTAGTGGATTTGCAATCTCGGAAGTCTTTCAAAAGAAAAATAATGGAAGCACTTTATCCATTTACACCAATAGGAATAAAGCGAATTTTAGATAAACGCTGGGAAACCTGCTACCTGACTTGGACTCAGCTTGATAATATAGTGAGTAAACAAGGCTTTGAGGTCTATCAAATAGAGCGTTATATCAGTGAAGACCCTAAGTGGAAAGGGGTTCATTTGGAATGTATAGCTACTAAATTATAGGTTCAGGAAAAGGAGGACGGAGTTATTTTCTGTATTGATAATTGCATCACCTCATTGTCTAAAAAATGGTATTTAATGGACATAAAAGGATACATGCGTTGCAATTTTTGTTGCAATTCATATTCTGACGGCCACCCCGGATGGATATCCATTTTTAGTACAAACCCTTCGTTGAAATGGGTTGAATAAGTGGATATTTTATACTCGATCGTAGATACTGCATCGCTTAACTCCATCGGTTAAATTATAGCAACCACTATGGTAAGAATTACTATGGCGGACACAGCAATAAATATCCAAAAGAGTTCTCGATCCGCGCTGTAAATTTTTTTCGATAGCATAAGTTTCAATTTAGGGGAAGGGCAAAGTTAATAATTCATTTATTTATGACACGTGAATTATTTTACATTTTTATTTATTTCTTTAAATTCAAACTGTTAGCTTTAGGTAATATGATCCTTTTGAAGGGCAAAGGTTTTATCCGTTTTTTGATTTTTTGTATTGCTACTATTCTGCTGATGTGGATGATCATGGCGGGATTTGTTCTTCGGCATAAATCCGCCTTGTTGAATCAAATTTCTATTCAGATAAACACTCAAATAAAAGGGCGGTTGCAAATAGGAAATTTGGAACTTTCTTTTTTAAAAGGATTTCCCGGAATAACGTTTTTGTTGCACGATCTAACTTTGAAAGAAAGTGAGTGTGCAGTAACTAATAAACCCCTTTTAACCGCCAAAAATTTATTTGTAAAAGTGAATGTTTGGTCATTGCTGCAAAAGCAAGTTAAGATTGAGCGAATTTGGATTTGTGATGCAGAAATAAACATCCATGCCGACGAAAAGGGAAATCCACATACCGATATAATAAGCGGTAATTCAGAAAAGAAAATGGATACGAAAGGGTTTGAGATCAATATTGAAATGCTTCATTTCGTTTATGAAAATTCGGTTAGGCGAAAATATTTCAATATAAATCTGATAGATGGTGAGGGGCGTTTTAAGAAAAATAAAAATGGATGGAAGGCAAGTCTGTCTTTTGTTTCAACCGTTTCAAGTTTGTGCTTTAATACCGATAAAGGCAGCTATGCAAAGGGTAAAACAATAAAAGGTAATTGGCAGATAAGCTATGATGAAGGGTTAAAAAAATTGACTGTATTTGACAATTCATTGTTGATAGACGCAGACAAAATTCAAGGAGTTGCTACTTTTTTTCTTGCTGAAAAGCCCGTCAAATACATACTCAAACTCAGGGATAATGCAATTTTGTTTAAAAATGCTACAGCTATTCTTCCACAACAAATTTCTCAGAAGCTATCATTTGTAAACCTGAAAAATACAATACAAATTGAAGCCTTATTGAATGGACAAATACGTTTGAAAGACACGCCAACTGTTTTCATTAATTGGCAAACATCCAAAAACATTCTTTCATTGCCATTAGGTGATATTTTTGATTGCTCGTTGGTCGGGAATTTTACGAATAAAGGAAATATAGGACAAGGATGTAATCAGAGCAAGCCAAGTGTGCAATTATATCGAGTTCATGGAACTTGGCAACGCATTCCCTTTGATGCAGACACATTGTTAGTTAGCAATTTATCCCAACCGATTTTGGATGGAAATTTTAGATCTACCTTTAATCTTCCTCAAGTAAATAATGTATTGGGGAGCAAAAGTTTTCTTTTTCAATCGGGTTATGCAACTGCTCATATTCGGTATCATGGCGGCATACGTAAGACTGACACTACTAAGGCATTTGTGTATGGATTTATCAATACGAATGATGCTACTTTTTCTTATGTGCCTCGCCTGATGCACTTTTCAAAATGTGCTTTAGAAGTGCGTTTTGAAGGGAGAGATGTTTTCATTCCTAAATTGGAAATTACAGGTGGTACATCCACCATATTGATGAGTGGCTCTGCAAAAGATTTCCTGAGTTTATATTATACAGATCCTCAAAAAATGATGATATTATGGGACTTGAGAAGCACTCATTTGAATTTGGCTGATTTTGCTCCCTTGTTTAGTAAGCGAAAAGAATCCAGTTATGTTGATTCTTCCAAACTGAAAACTTTATCTGACAAGCGAATTGCTAAGATTGCCATAGCTATGGACAGAATTATGGAAGAGAGTAGTGTACACGTCAATATTTTGATTGATAGCTTAAATTATAGGCATTTTTCAGCCGGACGAATAGCGGCAGAAATGACGCTTCATGATCAGATTATTGAAATTCAAAAAGTGCAACTACATCATGCAGATGGACTATTGTTGGCTAATGCTACAATCAGGCAAGAAGAAGGTCCTAATCCGTTTAGATTAAAGGCTCAAATAAAGGATGTAGATGTGAAAAAGTTTTTCGCAGCTTTTGATAATTTTCATCAAAAAACACTTAGTGCTGAAAATATCAATGGGAAGTTTTTTGCCAAAGCAGATATTACCGGAAGCCTTTATGACAACGGAATTTTGATGCCCTATTCTTTAGGAGGAACTGTTTTGTTTAATTTAAAAAATGGTTGTCTAAATAATTTCCCTCCACTTATGAAAATGGGTAAAATTATTTTTCCCAATCGTGATTTTAAAAACATCCGAATTGCCAGAATGCAAAACACCCTCCAGATAGCCGGTAATAAAATTATTATTCCGCCCATGTTTCTCGAAAGCAGTGTGTTCAATGCTCAAATTAAAGGTGTGTATGGATTTAAGTCGGGGACTAATATCAAAATAGATGTGCCACTTCGGAATCCCCAAAAGAATGCTAATATCTTTAGCGATAGCTTGCGTGAAAAGTTAAGTATGAAAGGAATCGTTCTACATCTGCAAGCAATAGAAGGGAAAAATGGTTCTAAAATTCGATTGCGTAATGCTAGAAAATAATCTAAAATTATTGCAATAGGGAGTAATGGACAAAAATGATGCTATTTTTTAGACGTTAGTTTCTAATGGACATTTTTGATGCTGTTTTTTTCCACATAATTTGTTGTTACAGTCTGGCTTTCTCAATTTTGAGTATCTGTACAA
>JAFDXO010000192.1 GCA_018267925.1 Bacteroidota bacterium
GCCCAAATATCAAAATGGCTCAGAAAGGGGGAAACCTCCCATGTCCGGCATAACACAATGTCCTGGTACAATTTGGGCAAGGGTGGGAGACAAGCAAAGATTACGGATAGTCCTAACCATGGCAGGCTATTGCTGGGAAAAGGGAAAAGAGCCCTTCTGTCAAGCCGGAAAAAGGTAATGTTTTTAAGA
Organism: Bacteroidota bacterium; assembly: GCA_018267925.1. Classification (GTDB taxonomy): domain Bacteria; phylum Bacteroidota; class Bacteroidia; order Chitinophagales; family Chitinophagaceae; genus JAFIGV01. The sequence continues at coordinate 190 of JAFDXO010000192.1, forward strand.
AAATTGCTGGCTTTTACCAATACAATATAAAAAACTGATATTGTAGTTCTTCCAGCAAATTGTCAAAAAAACTTCTGATCGTTACACCAGCAATTTTGGTTTGCAACTAACGTTCAGGGCTTGCCGAAGTACGGGATTAGCGTACTGTCAGCTTGGAACTGATGTTTGTTTTTTGTATTAAAGTTGAAGTTAAGTTCTTTAGTTGAATTGCATTCCGTCAAGCTGGATATGCAGCTAAATAGCGATACAAAAGTTGAAGCATAATTTGGTCAGCCCGTATTTTGGCAAACCCCATGTTGGCTGTAGTTTTCCTATTTTTACTTTTGTGTGATGCTAAAAGCTCCTTCTTCATTTTGCGATGGACTGTCCCGATATTCGTATAAAGCTGTCCAAACTATTTTATTGCTGTCGTTGATAGAGTTTTCTCTAGTCAATCTATTTCGGTCATCATAGAAATACTCATGTCTGTTAAAGTATCTCTTCTCGTCCTTATCGTAAACATATTTCTCTACAAGATTTCCTCGTTTGTCGTAAATCTCATACCATACATAGTTCTGTGTCAATCTGCCATTGTAATCTTTTCTTCTACTCCCATCTTCATTAAACCAATGTCTCACATAGACGATAGTGTCATTATGAAATGAATATTTTTTGGAATAGATTATACCCGTTTTGCTATTTAAAGAGATTTCCTCGACGGGCATCTTTAGATTAGACATGTATTTATACTCATACAGGTCTTGGGTAGAATTAATTATGGAAGCTTTCTTCTTTGTCATTCTGTTAGTTTCATCATAATAAAAACTCCATTCAGTCTCCAATGCCCATGTCTTCAATTTCTCATAATCATCTTCAGTTATGATACAGCCTCCTGGTCTGCCGTAACCCTTGTCAACATCTTTTCTAATCCTTCTTTTAAACGTGTAGGTAATTTGCTTAATAAGATTTCCTTTTAAGTCATACTGATATACAGTCTTTGAGATTTCACCTTTGTTGTAGTTCTTTGGCTCATAATACTGCTCTATTAACTGATTTTTCGAATTATAAATCTTCAAAGACTTACTGTCAACATAACTTCCAAACCTATTCATGACAGTCTCAACTTCTAACCCTTTTGAATTATACTTTATCGTCTTCGTCAGTGACTTGCTTACGCTATCATTATTTAAGTAAGTGTAAACTAAGCATTCACTATTTGTGGTATATCGAATAACAGTGTCTTTAGTTGGGAGTGCTATCTTAGGTTTCACTTGTCCAAATGAAAATGAATGCAAAAGAAAAACGCACAAAGAAAATATGCTGTTTAGTAAACTCATTTTTGGTTTTAGAATGTCTGGGTTTTTCAAATTACAGCCAACGGGCAGGGCTTTGTGCAGGTGTGGAATTAGCATTCCGTCCGCCCGGAACCGCTGCCTGGCTTTTTGATAAAGTTAAATAGTTAGTACTAAAGCTGGGCTTTATTCGTCAAGCCCCGAACCGCAGTACAGAAAAGTTACTGCTGCTCATTGTTATTCCGTCAAGCCACACTTGCACAAAACCCAATGTTAGCGGTAGTTTTAGCCTTCTTCAGCCTCATTTTCTGTTTGACTTAAAATATCTTCAACCTTTAAATCATCTTTCGTATTCATAATGTCATGAGCTCTTTCCAAACTATAAGTGGGAGATTCTCTAACACCTATTCGCCGTCCACCTTCATCGTACTTCCAGAATTCAACCACTTCAATGCCTCTTTTTCGGGGTTCCATAAATAATGAAAAATCTAGTGTATATGCTTCAAAGCGACCTGACCGTCCAGATGCAGCCGAAGTATCTGGTTCAACGACATGAATTAACTTGAAGTCCATAAGTTGCAAAATGATTTCATGCACACCTGAATATAATTGAGCTTCGTCTTGTGAAATTAAAAAGCAGGTTTTTTTCTTTTCGAGTAAACAGAATTTGAGCAAATCTCGAAATACATTTTCTATTATATCTGCGTCAGAATAGACGTCATCACGAAGAGCTTTAAGTTTTTTATTATATGAAAGGCTACTTGCGGCTTTCCAAATGTGAGTTGGTACTAAATGATCATTCTGACCCTTTGAGTAAGCCACGTCTAACGCTTGCACAAAGATTGTTAGTAAATCTCTTGGAACACCTCCAGAAGCAAGAACTAGCTTTTCAAACGCGGTAGAGTTAAATGCAGTTGTTGAAACATTTGCAAGTTCAACTTTGTCGCCCATAGAATTCAAGATGCTTGATAGATATTCTGTCGCAGAAGAAAGGTTGTCAAGAGTTCTATCAAGATTTATTTCCTCTACATCTTCTCCAAGTTCTACACCGATGGTTTGTTGGTCGTTTCTTAATAGATTGGTTCTATGTCTTACAGTCCCGGCTTTTAAATAATAGTCTGTGCCTCGAAATAACTTATGCATATAATCGATTACATCGGGTTGGTAAATTCTTTTAATTAAATAAAAATCGTCTAGTATTACGAAACATATTTTATACTTGCTATTTTGTAGCTCTTTGCTCAAAATTCTTTTATAATCAGAAAGATATCGTTCTAAGGTGTCTAATTTATTTTCTTCAAACTCACTTAGTTTACCTTTGGTTTTGGAGGTGCCGAATTTTGCATCAGCACCCGCATATTTTGCACCTGCATCCATAGATTTTGTCGACGTATTTTCTTCTTTTACCCTTCTAGTCTCAGCTTGATCTAAAAGCGTACGAAGGCTTTTGATAGTTTTATGTACTTCATTTCTCTTGACTAGCTTTTTAAACCAGTTAAAGTTAGCAGAAGGAGTTTTTTCAAAAACAGAAAGTAATAATCGGATAAGAACATCCGGATATTCTAGTTTTTTTATTTCGTCAGTATCTATATATATCGAAAGTCCATTAAGTAAAGGAACTTCTTTCTTGGAAAAATGAACCAATATGCATGATTTACCCGTTCCCCTTCTACCAAAAATAATTTGGTGTTGGTTCGATTTCAACCTTTGTAGATGATTAGATACTTCCACATAAATAGGGTCATGATTTGGCCTAATGCGAAATGAATCTTGTATCAAATTTTTGAGCTTTTTAAACTTTGTGTCATTTAGCATGGTGATGTTGGTTTAAAAATTACCGCTAACGGTAGGGCTTGCTGCTGCGCTGGCATTCAATGTTCCTTTCGCCCGAACGTTAGCCCAGTAGCGAACCCAAAGCCGAAGATAACTACAAAAGACGAACAATGAATTTTCAGCCCGGAACTACAGATGAACAGCGAACCAAAAGCTGATGTTTTTTCCGTCAGCCAGCGATAGCAGCAAACCCCTTGTTAGCGGGTCGTTGTTCTTTCCTGTCAAATATTTTTAATGTCAAAGTCGTTAAGTAGTCTTTTGATTTCAAGAAAGCTCCCTTTTATTCTTTCTTTATTGTTTTCAAATTCATCTTTTAGAAAATCAAGTTCACCTTCTTTAAGCGTAACTTCATTTAGAATTGTTTGGTCTGAACTTGAATTGTAGACTTTTTTCATAGCAGTCAATAAAAGTAATGCAATGTCACCCACACGGTTTATTGGTAATTCTTCACTTTGTCTTGACCATTTTTCACCTGTATGTCTGAAAATTTTTATAGAAGCTGCGTCATAGTCATATTGTGCGTGTCCTATTGATAAAAACTTAGCGTCATCGTCTGCAGTTGTGTAAGCTGAATAGTCGCAAGCGATAATTGGTTTATGCGATAAATACATAGGAACATTTACAGTTGAGACAGTTTCTTGAATTTGTTCCGAAATTTCGTCTTGTATGGCTTCTCCTTGTTCTTTAAATACTTTGGAATTCAAAAAAGTTAAAGTCTCTTTGTTTTCACGAGCTAAAAATGTATTCCATTTGCTCCAACTAAACATCTGAGAAGCGTGTTGAATGAATGAAAGTTTTATGTTGCTCTCATTCAGATTTAAGGTTGCTGTCCTTGCGTAAGCAGTTCCTATTCCTTCGAGCCATTTAACTGGCTCATATTTTATTTTTAATTCGTCCATAGCTTGATTAAAGCTATTAGAAGCGGAAACTCCAATGAAAACACAATCAGTCGGATTTAGGATTTTAATTAGTTCAATGAATGTTTTCCAAGAAGAGTAGAAGTCAACCCAAGTTGGTCTTTCTTTTACACGGTAATCCATTAGTCTTGGAATGAAGTTGTAAAAAACAACTTGTTCCCAAAATAATTCTTTGTCAAAGTCATTACTTCTCAATAGAACTCTATGAATATTGTCAAAAGTGTTATTTCTCCAATCACCACAGACTGGTGACTCATAAATACATTCTCTTGTAAAATTTTTGTTGTCCGTAGCTTCTCTAAAACGTTTTTGATAATCTTCGTCATTGTCACCTAAGGCGTAATGAGATTCACCAATTATTAAAAGTCTTTTGCTGTTTTTCTTGAAGTCTTTACCAATCCAAGGAAGCCAAGTCAAGTCACTAATATTTAGTAAATCTTGGTCAAATGAATTGTCAATGTGTTGTTCCATTTTTTGTTTTGCTTATGTCGTTGGTTGTGTCGTTTTACAATGCCCGCTAACGTTTTGCGGCTTGGCGTAGTGGCGGATTTTTAGCACAAAAGTTTAATCGAAGAACTGCACTTGAACCTACCACAAAACTGTCATACGAAGCACCGCACCCGCCATTACGCCAAACCGCTGTTGGGTGCTGGCATTCTATCTTTCGTCTTGATTGTCTGTCAGTTGAGCGTTGAAACAGGCACACTCTTTGCCAAGTTTTGGCTTGCGTGTCGGCAGGTGCGACTTGGCAATGTGTGTGACTGTTATGCGATGGATTCATTTTTGTTGTCTTTAATTAAGTCCTTTGCAAAGTCAATAAACAATTTGTGTGCTTTAGTAAAAGAATATCTGTCATTGCTTTGCTTTACGGCTATGTTTCTTTTTACCATTGTTCCAATTTGTCGTTTTAGACTTTCATCATTGTTTAGTTGTTTATTTGCTTTGATTACATCTGTCCACGAAGAATTGTTGAAGTATTCAAGAATTTCGTCAATGTGGAATTCTGAATAATTGAGTTCTTCTAAAAAGTTCTTTCCGTTTTTGTCAAGTTCGTAACATAAGATTGAAAAGAAAATTGAAATGTCTCTTGAAGTGTTTTCATTAGTCTCGTTTGAAACAAGATAATAAAAGTCTTGATTGACGATTAGTTCTAAGCCAAAAGAGTTTTCAAAAAAAGTGATGTAAAATTCTTCATTCTTCTTGATTGTCTCAAACAACAAATCCTCAACCGTAACGAATTTACCTTCCATTAAAGAAGTTACTATTTCTTTGTGTTTATCTGGATACATCTTCTTGTCTTTTGATTGTAAGTCTTGGCATAACGAGTTCCGAATTTTCGTTAGAAACCGAAATCTTTTTACCGACTTTATTTACGGAAATCTCATAATCATCTTCAAAAAGCAAACTTGTTACCATAAAGAAGTTGTCGAACGAAAAACTCTCGCTTTCTTGCTTTATAGAACTTTCGCACCATTTGAAAAAATCTTCTACCGGTAAATTTTTGTTCAAAGATTCTTTATACTTTGATTTGTCAAAAATCCAATCACTTGTTTGCTGTGAATCTTCAACAACAACAATTTCATCTTCGTGTTTGAACTGCTCAAAGTATTCCTTCGTGTTTTCATAAACAAATCTGTTATAAATGTTATCTCTTGTTGGAACGAAAATTTTTGGTGGTTGAATTTCTTTGTAACAATTACCATTCGTCAAATAGAAATGAAAACCTCTTAAATACTCGCTTTCAGTTTTTATTCTGTCAATTAACGGCAATAATTCATTTGTGAGAATTATTGATTGTAAATTCAAATCTTTTACTACTTGGCGAAGCAAGTGATAAAGCTTTTCAAATTCCCTTCTAATACTTTCATCTATGTAGTCAAATCTCTTTACGTTCGTAAATTGAGAAATATTCAGTAATTCATTATAAATAGATTGACTGTGATTTACGTCTAATATTGTATTTAATGGCGAAATGTAGTTTTCAATTAGATAACGAGCTTTATGAATCTTTTCTTGGTAGTCAATTTTTTTGTTGTTTGCTTTCAAATCCTTTGATTCACTCAATAAACTTTTTGTATTATTTACAACTGCATTTGTGAACTTTTTTATTTGACTGGATAAGGCCTCAATTCTTTCCAATAAAATATTTTTATCCTCATTTATTCCTTCTTTAATTTTGAGAAATAGTGTTCTTATTGCTTCTCCGAAATGCTCAATTTCTTCGGGCAGTAATGGTTTAAATTGTTGATGTATAAATTCAAAAAGAATTAAATAAGGTTCGTTAAATGCGAAGTCGTCATTTTGTTCAACCAATATTTGATATTCAGTTAGTTGCTCACGTATGTTTTTGTCATAACTCTCAATACAAACATTTAAGGCTTCTTTAGCAATAATGTTGTTCTTTACCTGTATATCAAAAAGGTCGCGAAGCAAATCGTAATGACTTGCCATAAACTGCAATATTGATTTTGGTTCTGACTTAATCATATTTCCAATACTGTTGTTCTAAAAAACGGTTGTTTCTAATTACACTCTCTCTGATTTTAATTACATTAACATCTGAACTTTGCTTAATTCTGTTGGTCATTTCGGCTTTGTTTCCTTTTAAACTTTGAGAATATTTTTTGAATAACTCATCATAGTTTTCAGGAATGAATAATTGGGCAAAATCAAATACCTCTTTAATTCTTAAAAATTCTTCAAGACCGTTAAAATCATAGTCAACAAAAACAAGCAACTGCTTTGTAAAAAGACAGCCGAGTGATTCTTTTCCTATTCGTCCATATTTATGAATAAAAACAAAACTTTCGCCTAATAATTTTTCGGCTACTAAAAACGTGTCTAAATTCTCTACAATGCAGATTTGTCCTGCTTCAATTTTTGTGGCATTACAGGCGAATAGTTGAAATTTATTTGTGAAATCTTCTAAATTTAGTTCAATTCCATTTACTTTAATAGGCTCAAAACCTCTTAGCATAAAAATTGGCGTTGAAACTGTTTTTTGAATTTTTGAGTTTCTGAATTTTCTAACATTGTCGGACTTGTCTTTGACGTCAATGTCTTCGGGAAAATGAGTTGTAAAGAAGTTTTCAAATTCCTTTGTTTTGTTTACTACATATCTGAATCCTCTGCCTGATTTTGTTTTTACAAGAATTAATGAAGAAACCAACCCTTTAAAATGTGGCGAGTTCATAACAGTTTTAGGGATTGCCTTTTCTGTAAGAAAAGAATCCTCTTTTAATTTCTTGTATGTATTAAAATCCGTTTGGTTCACTTCGCTTTCTTTTTTCGGGAAATTACATTTCCATTGTTTTCACTTAAAACAATCTTTCCTTTGCTTCTTCTAACTAAATAGTATTTATCAAATCCGTCATATGGGTGCAATGGTGCGGCTGAAATAGGAACAAAATTATTTTCCTTACAGAAATTTAAAATTTCAATTCTGTTGGCTTCATCAATCGTTCCTATTTCATCTACGAAAATCACTATTTTGTTTTCTTCATCGTTGATAACAATTTGATGGATGATAGACATAATGATTACCATTCTAATCATTTTGTCTGTGCCGTCCGATTCAATTTGATTTCTTAAATCAACCACTTTGTGCTGCCCTTTTTTGTCAAGGTGTAACTTAATATCAAACAGGTCTTTAAATTCGATTATGGATTGATTATCCAAATATCTGTTTAGAACATTTAGGTTTTCGCTTTGGTCGTCAAAGATTAGTTCAGAAGTTAGGTCTCTAATCTCCATAATCTTCTTTAAGTCTTTGATTAGATTTTCGTTCGGAATTATCTCAATATTTAATGAATCAATGTCAGAAATTTTAATTTTTCTGATTTTGGAATTAAATTGATTGTTGATGAACGCTTCAAACTCTTGAAATTTTGAATGAAGCGTTTTGCAAGGAATAGAAAATTGAGTTGAAATATTTTTCAACAATGCATCGATACTCTTTTGCTTATCGTCAAGAGTTGCAAGTTCGGAATCAAGATACCTGATAAACTCATCTTCCGAAGCAAAAACGGTTTCCGTTTTTGTTTTTAGATTTTCAAATATTCGTTCTTTGTTGTTTTTGATACTTTCTTTCTCTGAGGAGTTTCTTTCAAAATTTTTGAAAAGGTTATCAAGTGTTTCGTTTGTTTGATATTCAATTGGAATTATTCCCGATTGTTCAACTTTTACTTTCCAACCTTGAATTTCTTTTATGCGATTTTCTGCTTTGTTAATGTCTTCCGAAAGAATAGTGATAGCCTCATTTATTCTAGAAATGAGTTCTGTTGTTTGTTTTAGTTGTTTTTCTGTTTCATCTCTTTTTATAAATAGAACTTTTAATTCTTCTTCAAAATCAGAAAAATTCTTTTCAAGCTTTGGCAACGATTCTAATTCTTCAATCTTCTTTTCCGTTTCTTTAATTTTTGCCTGAACAGAGGAAAGTTCAAAACGATATTTTTCTAAATCCTTCGCAATTGGTAAAAGCTTTTCGTTACTTGTTTTATCTTTGATTGCACTTTCTCGCTGTGTTTTTAAGTCATTAATAGACGGAATCGGTTTTCCTTTCAAATCTTTGGGGATTGTAATTGCTCCGTCAAAGATTTTCATTACATCATTTAGCTTATTAATTTCCGATTGAATATTTTCTTTCGGCAATGAAGTAATGGAATCGGAAAGAATTGCGTTTAGCAACTCTTTGTCTTTTACATTTTTACTTATCTGATGTATGAGCAAATTGGAGTAGGTTTCAATTTGTCCGTCTAGTTTTAAAATTTCTTGAGTTAGTTTAGAAATCTTGTTTTCTAAATCTCGGCTATTTAGGTTTTGATTTTCAATTTGAGTTAGTCGGCTTTCAATGTCTTTTCTTTGGTTGTCTAAATTGCTAAAAGACTGTTTCAAAAAGTCAATTCCATCATATGATTTTATATTTCTGATTTTCTCTGCAAGTATTTCTTTCGCTGAACCTTTTTGAGAAATAGTCGCTTTAAATTCTCCGATAGTTTGATTCAGATTGTTTTGTTTTGGGATTAAATCCTCGCTTAACTGCGTTCTGTTTTTATCTCGTTCATTTTTTTTCTCGAACAGTCTTGTGTTAATGTCAATATTTACAGAAGAGTAGAGCTTATCAAACGCAAATACAATCTCAGATAAAATTTGATTTTTGGCTTTGTATTGATTGACTAATTCTTTGAAATCCGTAAAACTTTTTTGAATACCCTTAATTACCTTGATTTCTCTGTTGTGTTTCAAGAGTGTTTGAATGTCCTTTTGATTTTTCTTAGAAAATTCAACTTGCTCGTTTTCTTTATTATCAGCAATAATTAAAGATTCCTTTAATGTCTTATTGTCAATAAGTTTAGAGTTTATTAGGTAGCGATAAATTTTGGAAAAGTTATTAGTTATCTCTCTTTGGTCTTGCGATGCACCTTCATTAAGCCACACAACACCGTTGTTTTTCTTTCCCTTTTGATAAACAAAGTTGAAAAGGTCTCGTCTGTTTGGGAATTTGCTGTATTCTATACCTGACGAAGAAAAGTCAGCAAGCAAAGAATCAAATTTCTTTAGCGTTTGCCCTTCAGTAGATTGTTTAAAGTAATGTTCGTCTTTGAAGTCGCTGTCAATTTTGTAGTAGTCTAAACTTCCCTCTGCGTTCTTTTTTACTAAAATGCAGTAATATCTCTTTTTGAAAATTTCAAAAACAATGTAGCTTGAACTGATTGATGGGAAGTAATGGTTAAATGTCGTTTTGTCGCCTGTTCTGTTGCCACTAAAAGTCATTTGTTTTCCGTCAATGATATACAGGAAATTTAAGGCATAAATCAGAGTGCTTTTACCAATATTGTTTGGTCCAACTATTTGTAATGAATCGCAATCAGCTAACTCGATGTCAGCCTTTGAATAAATGTCTGAATTAAGTATTACAAGTCGTTTTAACATTGTCCAAGTTCTGAATCATTAGTATTAGGGTCAAGTGGGTGGGAAAATTCAGGCTCTTTTGCTTGTGAAGCGGTCGCTTGTGCGTTAGGGCAAGCAAATGTGCCTGAATGTGCGGTTGGTTTTATATTTCTGTCGTTCATTTTGTTCACTGTCGTTGTCTTTTAGGCTTGCACCCAACGGTTAAGGCTTGTAGCAGTACGGGTAATTGAAACTCGTCCGCCTGGAGCCGGACTTGAAGATAAGCAGAATTTTGAGTTTATAAAGTGGCTGCGTAAATTAAGCGAAGCGTACGCTGCCA
>JAFDXO010000193.1 GCA_018267925.1 Bacteroidota bacterium
ATACTGAAATAGCAAAAGAACTTCATGTCCCTTGGTTCTTTGCCGACCCTTATTGCTCTCAACAAAGAGGGTGCAACGAAAACCAAAATGGATTATTGAGACAATACTTAAACCGAAAAACAAACATTCAAAATTATACAACCTCAGAAATAGTCAACATTCAAAATAAACTTAACAACAGACATAGAAAGAAAAATAAATTTATCTCACTAATCAAATTGCTACTTTTACATAGTGTTGCATTTGTAGCTTGAATTCAGCTTTGGATAGCGAACTTGTATCATCACACATAAAAACTAAATTGCCATGAGTATTGATCTTAATTCACCGTACATCTTATTTCGCAAACATAGCGAAGATCATTTACGCCAAATCATTCACTGGCTCGAACCATATACCCTGCCGGATAATGCAGAGGAAGAAACGCCAACTTACCTTGCTACGTCCTACATGCAGGACGCCAGCGAGGTCTACGAAAGTGGTGAATTAATTGATGAAATGAATGTGGCGCCGAGTGTCGATTTAAATAAAGACTTCACTCAGTTAAGACTACTTGAAACCGTTGAAAAATTCAATGACCTTTATTTCTTCTATTCACAAACCTATTTTGGTATTCCGATGTGGAATCAAGGAATGGTGGTAGAAGTAAGACAGGAGCCTTTGGAAAAAAGACGTTCTATAAGTTCTGTAGATCACAACAAGATAAGCATTCCAACTCCTAACCCCGAGGCTTTGGATAACTATAGTAACATCACCGTATCTGAATTAGAATCGTTACTAAATGTTTCAGAGCCAAACACCGCAATCATAAACAGCAGTGATAACCTGTGCATTTATCAATACAGATCAGAAAAAAGAATAGCTGGCGATTTACCGGAAGGTTTCTTACCTGAAGGTTATGATCGGGAAACGTTACCGGATGTTAGCTCTGACATTGTTGACGGCAACTATTACATAGTTCGGCAAGTATATTTCTCTTTAGGATTGCATTGGAGATGCTTCATTGAAATAACTACAGGCTCGATTCTTTATCTTGAAATATTCTGTGCATGTGCTACTGGGCAAGTAATGAAGTTAGACCCGAAGTCCCAGGGAGCCACATTACTGACACCTCCATTAAATGTCGGTACAATCCCAAGCACGAATCCAAGTAATCCTGCACTAAACCAGTTTCGTTCTAACGAAACCCTCCATCGGCTTGACCCACCGGACCCAAGTGGCAACCAACATTTAAGGGGGCAGTACGCACGAGTGATTGACCCGGTTTTAGATGTTAACGACCCTATGTTAGCCACTCCCTATCCAGCTAATGCTTTAGTCCCTGCTGCTACTCCTCCTACAGAGGTCTCGCCATTTGACTTTAACTATAACGTTCGAACTGAAAATTTTGGCGCGGTCAATTGCTATTACCAAGTTGACAGATTTCTCGACTTTATTGTCAGCCTTGGAATACAGCTAAAACCCACGGCGCAAGACCCAACAGCAATGCTGCCAAACACTCCTTTGCCAATTCGAGTAGATCACAGAGCATTTGAAAGTTCTCAGAATACACCCATCGGTGGTGGTTGTGTTGGCAATATAGGCAACACACTTGCCCTTGGCATCGCGTTCGCTAAAATCACACTTTCTACGCCACCATCACCTCCGCTCGATGAATATTATAGCGCTGCTACTTCTTATCAAATCATGCTTCATGAGCTAAGTCATGTCCTATTGCTTGACCATTTGCATACTCCGGGATTCACTGGATTTTCTCACAGTTTTGGCGACAGCCTTGCAGCAATTTTGAATGATATCAATTCGGTTTATGCACCTCCGTCTACATCTTCCGATCGTTTTGTCACATTTCCGTGGGAAGACACCAACTCTGGGCAACAAGGTAAGTACAATAGAAGGCATGACCGTGATACCCAAATGTCCAATGGCTGGTATTGGGGAGGAAGTCAAGATACTGGTTCCATCAGCTATAATTCTGAACAACTCCTTTCTACTACATTATTCAAGGCATACCGCGCTTTAGGTGGCGATGACACTAATCCATTGCGACGGGAGTTTGCCGCCAGAATGATTTGCGCAGTGATACTGAAAACTGTCCGAAACTATGCAGCGACTTCTTCTTACGTGTTTTTTGTAAGTTCTCCGCCGGATGCAGGTTCTTTCTGCGCCGATTTAAGATATCGGGATACTTATTTCGTGGCAAATGAACTACCTATTCAGGTGGACGGTGTAAGGATGGGAACTTCCCACAAGGTGATAACCTGGGCATTTGAGAAGCTGGCAGCGTTCAATCTACCATCTCCTACTCCGCCTAATCCTCCCGCTCCTCCTACATATGATATTTACATTGACGATGGAAGAAACGGAGAGTATAATTATATCACCAACTTTTGGAACACAACCGAAATTTTCAACAGGCATCAGAATGATGGGCAGACTAATCAAACCCATCAAAATCCTTCTCCTAATACTACCAATTATTTGTTTGTAAGAGTAAAGAACAGGGGGCAATTAAATGCTGACAATATTCTTGTAAACGGCTATCGCTGCACACCCGGGGGTGGAATGGTCTGGCCCCAAGACTGGATTTTATTAAATAGCAACCCAGTCTCCGGTGGTTCAGGACTTACCCTAGGTAATTCCCGTATAGTAGGTCCTATCACATGGACACCGCCTACCGGACAAAACCATGTTTGCCTCTTGTTTACAGTTGAAGCATTAGGAGATGTTCCTCATACTTGGTATCCGATACCCAATACTGTCATCCCCGATTGGCATTTAGTTCCATCTGACAATAACATTGCACAACGTAATCTGAACCTTCTCGCCGGGTATCTTGGATCAATAGACGTAGCACAGGCTGCAGATGCATCAGGCTTCCTTGTTCGAAATCCGTATGAAGACCCGATTGGAGTTGATTTGGAAATACACTTACCTCAACTCCTGAGAAACAATGGATGGTCGTTATCCTTCGATACCAGCAATCATATTGACCTTGAAGGTTTTGACCGTGAGGGTGTGCCTGTAAAAATAACACTGAGCGGCGGGCATAGCTTTACACGCGAAGACATACAAAATACTGATGATAGAGACATTGTAATTACGATGATTTCGGAAAAAGGAATTATTGGAGGTCTTACCTATAGAATTGATCCTGATCTCAGAAGCTAAACTTGTGATGTATTAATCCCTTACCAATGAAAATCATAATTGCATTTTGTTTTCTTTGCATTTCGGTAGCCGCATCTGCACAGGTCACTTTTCAAAGGAACTTCCGTAACAGTTCGCCAATCTATCTTTGGACAGCCACAAAATCAGGGGATAATGGCTATATCTATGCAGGACAAAGGTGGCTTGCAACTGGAGTTGTTAATACCTATGTCGTAAAGACTGATAGTTTAGGCAATCAGCAATGGTCCAAAATCTTTGAACCTTCAGGACAGTTTGGAAGCTGGGCTTATGATATTCTTCCTATTCATGGGGGTTACGCTATAACGGGTGCAAGCAATGGCAGCAACAATACTTGGGTTTTCCTTTTAAAAATTGATGATACGGGTCGGATTGAATGGTCAAAAGAATATGGTAGTTCAATGGGCACAGCCTGGGGAAAACGTGTTCGGCAAACAGGTGATGGAGGTTTTATCATATTAGGCGATGCTGTTGGCGGAAGCAATGGCATCTCAAATAATGGAGTTTACCTAATTAAGACTGACTCCATTGGAAATATCGAATGGTCTAGAACTTATAACACCTTGGGTGAATGGGGAAGTTTTATTGAGAATACTGCAAATCACAGTTACCTAATAGGTGGATATAGCTTATATGCTAACCCAAGTCTAGCAAGGGGATTTTTAATGAGTGTAGATAGTGTTGGTAATCTAAATTGGGCAAAATCATATAGCAATAATATTAGCTTAAGCATCGGCAGACATGTCAAATTAGCTGATGGAACACATATTTTCGGTGGCACTTTGGGTAACGGAAATACTTATGCTCCATTTATTTTAAAAATGGATAGTCTGTATAACCCAATCTGGGCAAAACAATATAATAATACTCCTCATGACGTGTTTAATGCCCTAATTGAAGCCAATGATTTTGGTTACGTTCTTTTAGCATCTGGCACAGGTACCATGGTACTGAAGACAGATTCGATGGGTACTATACAATGGGTGAAAAGTACCGTAGGAGATTATGCAGTGTATGTAAAGCAACTTGCAGACACCGGCTATATACTGTTAGGTTATTCAAGTGACTCTTTGAGTGGGACGAGTTTTTCCTTTATCAAAACAGATTCTTTAGGTAATAGCTGTTTTTCTAGTATCATTACGCCCACCGTTATGAATTTTCCAATTACAGTAGATACGTTCAGCTTTTACATTGGTTCCATAGATAGCATGCGAACCGTAACTTTTACTGCAACGAGCAACGGTTATGACACCTTGATTTGCTCTCAACAACTTAGTACAATTATTGCTTCAACTCCAGAATCGCAAAATGTTCTTTCCGTTTTCCCTAACCCAACAAATAGTATAATAACCTTTCAAACAAAAAATACTATTCGTTCAATTGAAGTGTATGATATGATAGGTAGAATTGTTTTAAGAAAAAACCACAATTTTGGCAGTCTTTCCATTGACCTACAAAACGAGCCTAAAGGAATCTACTTTTATAAAATTCAACTCGGTGACGGCATACAAACCGGAAGGTTTCTTTTGCAGTAATAAATCAAGTAGGAAGACAGGGATTAGTTCCCTATCTGTCCTCTCACACCACCGTGCGTACCGTTCGGTACACAGCGGTTCCCTGCTTTGACATCTCTTGGGATGTGTTTGACGTTGTTTTCAGTTGTCCTCCTGACAAAATAACTCTTACCTATCCTTCGGATTCCGTCCTGTTCTTCCGGTAAGGAGTCTCTTCTCAGAGCATCTGACCAATCTTTTCGGCAACTTTCATTTACTATCCAACTGCAAAATTCAGCCCTTCGCACTTTGTGAGACCTCCCGTGGTAAGATAATTCACTTTCATCCCATCTCTCCGCCCTATTTACACCTTGCTGTCCGTGTAATCTTTGGACTTCAACTTGTTTGGCAGTCTTATCCCAGCGAATATGCCTGATAGGATTCGTGTTCCTCGGAACAGGATTTTGCCTACGGCTTTCCCGACATGTCGGGAAAGGCTCTTCAGATTCCACCTCGCGGTGGACACCCATGCCCTCAGCTAATGATTGGCGATTACACCCCCCCATAGTGGACTTTCACCACCGAGTTAATTACCATGCACGGCACACATAAGTAAGGTTGTCTCAAATTTGAGACAGCCTTAGATTGAGAATTATATAAATAAACTTATTGTCCACCCAGTAGCCGCTAATAAATCTATCACAACCTGTGTCAGTAATTTTTTAAAACACAGACAAGGAATATAGAAGTTGTTCCTTATCGTCGCTGCTTAAATCATTATCGGCCGCTACAAGAGCTATTTTTTCATTCGGTACAATATCATAGCCAGCGAGACAAAACAAATACCTTGAAGAAAAGTAAATCTATACTCATGGTATTCTGAATACATAAGAATAAGACTTACAATAATTGATATAAGACAAAAAATAATTGCAAGATAAGTTTGGGAGCGAGCCGGCCTTCTCATACTTAAATATGTTAGTCAGCTTTCCACAAATAAATACTATATTTTAAATTTCCAATTGAATTTATAAAATATGTTTTCTTGTCTTCTGGAATGGAATAACCAACCACTTGAGCCAAGAGTTCTTCGTATTTAGTATAAAAATTATCGTCTCTTGGATTATCATTCATATCATTGATAATTTCATTAAACGATATTATATCTGAACCTGATAATCCAAATTTATCTCTTACAATTGATTCTTACTACTGATGGCTATTTACAAATTCGTGCGGTATTACGGGTTCAACGGCAGTACGGAAATCAATCTCTGGGATGCTGAGAATTTCTGACTCTAAATCTGGACGGAGGTTAGACGCTACAGAAACCATATCACCCACCGTACGTAACATTGCCATAGTCTCCTTCTTCAAAGTACCTACAGAGTTGATTGTGCCAGAAACCAATTTATTCACCTTCATTTTCTGGATCAGGGTCTGGATTGGGATTAATTGCAGCTTTAGACTTACTTTATTTTTGCACTAGGATTCTCCCCTTGCCTCCATTCCCCTGAGGATCGGTAAAATGGACAAGATAGTAACCGGCCGCGAGGTCAGCTTCTATAGTGATGGTGTTTTTTCCGTCGGTATGCAGTGCGTACTGTCCGATGGTCTGTCCCATCATATCCATCACTTTCAACAGAGTCCCCTTCGGTAAGCCTTCAACCATGAAGGTATGACCGTTAAGAATTGGGTTTGGATATATTTCGGCTTGCAGCTCTTTCCCCGTCGGATCGGCAAATCCGTTCGGGTTCTGAACTATAAGCTTATTTGACAATGAAGAGTCCGCCGTATAGCAGCCTCCCTGCGGCCAGTAGACTGCAAACACTGTGTCAGCACGACCCATTGGATTATGAACCCATGAGCCTGTGGAGGTATGAGCCTGGAGGACCCATACGCCATTTACTTTCAGGTACCAGTCGTACTGACCGGTGGAGGGGGTTGCCGTATAAATTGCTTTATACACTCCCTGCTGTACCAAAAAGGTCTGTGCAGTGATTGATGTTACAGGCGGTGTAGATACGGCAGTTGAGTTGATCACGAGTATGTTACTGGTATCCTTCACTTGCGTGAAGCAACCAGTTGGCATTGTAAATACAGCCCAATAACTATGCGATCCTGCAGCCAACCCGGCAGGGATGATGTACGTCGAATTCACAACTCCCGGGATATTAACCCATGAAGAGCCATTGAATTTCTGCCACTGAACAGTGGCTCCAACGACGCTGCAACTTGCGCTGAGGGTGTCTGCTTTTGCATTGCAGAGACTCAGAGTAGTTGCTGCTGCTGTTGATGAAGGAGTCGTGCTACCGATACTCATGCTGATACCATTACTGGTAGCAGTTGAGGATATAATACATGCCGCATTGCTTGTCATAACACATGTTACGATGTTGCCGTTAGTAAGTGTATTGGTAACATACGTCGGACTGTTAGTACCAACATTGCCATTGTTTACCTTCCACTGGTAGCTCGGTGAAGAGCCGCCGTTGGTTGGTGTCGCAGTGAACGTCACAGTTGTTCCTGTACATACCGTACTGCCTGGATTGGCAGCGATAGATACGGAAGGAGAAACCGTTGAGTTCACTGTCATAGTGATGGCATTACTCGTACCGGCAGCA
>JAFDXO010000194.1 GCA_018267925.1 Bacteroidota bacterium
TTAAATTTGTAGTACACAAAACTGAACTCAAAAATTTGCAAACGCCTGTAAACAGAATCTTTGAAAGTGGATAGCTGCAAGTTGGGTTAAGAATTACCCGAAATTTGAAAAATCCGTAGTACACAAAGTTCAATACAAAAAAATGAAAAACTCCCAAAACGTTATACCTCGTGGTTCGAGTATTGCCGAAGGCGGGGATTTTCAGCACAACCTGTCCCGCTCAAGCGGGAGAAGTTCAATCGGAGAACGAATGTTGAACCTTGCACGACCTGTCCCTCCTTAGCAAGAAATGCCCAATCGAAGCCGTTCAGCCTCGCTTCCCGAAGAGTCGGGTCAGGTCTTGGCAATACCTTGTTAGCGTATGCCCTTCTTCGTCTGTTTCTGCCTGTCGTGGGTTGTGCGGTGGTTAAGTTTTGTTTTTTTGAAGCGTTAGAATTTTTTGTTTTTTAATTTTTCTTGGGTTGGCGACAAGCAAACTCTTTTGCAAACTTCGGTCTGTGTGTCGGCTTTGTGCGGTTTGCAAATGTGCTTGCTTTTGTGCGTTGGTCAAGTTGATTTTTATTGCCCAATTAACAGAAGAAAGTCGTTGCTTGACTTGTTGTAATGTCGCTAAAACGTCTGTGTCTGTTGGAAAGTCTGCAAATACCAATCTCTTAAAATCGTTTCCGCTAACGAATGAATCTGCGCAACCTGTCTTAAATTCAAGAATAGAAATGAAAATTTTTTTTCTGAACTTAGCACGTTATTCAATTTATGAAACTGGGATATTCCATTATTCTGTTTGCTGTTATGGCTACCACTATCTTTATTTCTTGTAAAAAATGGACTGATCCGGCAGCACCCAAAGACCCGCGACTCAATGATCACCGCTATTGCAATGATCCATTAGCTGTAAACTACAATTGGAATTTTCCGGGTGTAGCTGATAACACGGTATGTATCTATCCTTCGGATTTGTTTAAGGGAACGTATTCATTTACCGACTCCGTTTATGATAATCAACAAAAATTAGACACAATAAACCCCCGAAAAACATATCTTTTATACTTTCTTCCTGTTACAAAATACCAATTTAGAGTTGTGGGATTTTGTGGTGTTTTCGACTCTTTAAAATTTACAGCAGAACGAAGTACTTACCGCGCCAATGCGGATACTACTATTTTTCAATTTGACACCATAAAAGTTTATGGTCAATATTTCTGCCGCCAATTAGATACCCTGACAGGCTATTTTCAAAAAAACAAAAATGACTCTACTTTAATGACCGTTCAATTTCGAGTAGTGAGCGATACCGGTACTTTTTTTCACAAAGGCACTGCTGTAAAAAATTAGTTTTGCCACATGTTTACCGGTATTGTAGAACAGCTTGGCTTGATTTCAAGCATTACTCAGCAAGGGGATAATCTTGATTTTTGGATAGAAAGCCCATTTACTGCTGAATTGAAAATTGACCAATCGGTAGCGCACAATGGTGTTTGCTTAACAGTAGTTGAAGTAAGCAACACAAAGTATAGAGTTACGGCTGTGGCTGAAACACTCCATAAAACTACTTTGAAAGAATGGAAACCCCAACAATTTGTCAATTTAGAACGAGCTATACAATTGGGATCTCGGCTGGACGGGCATTTTGTACAAGGACATGTGGACTCGACAGGCATTTGTCTTTCCCGTCAAGCATTAGAAGGCAGCTATCTATTTCTGTTTTCGTTTCCTGAAGCTTTTTCAGCACTCATTATTGAAAAAGGATCAATTTGCATCAATGGCGTGAGCTTGACAGCCTTTCATCTTGGGCGTACTGAATTTATGGTAACTATAATTCCATATACCTATCAACACACCAATTTTCAATGGTTGAAAGAAGGAGATTCTGTGAATTTAGAATTTGATGTTTTGGGAAAATATTTGCTTCGGGCAAAAGAAGTAGGCTTTTGATGTTTGCTATCTGTATCTTGCACGCATTACCCCCCCCTTATGCAAAAAATTGAACTTAAGCAAAGTTACGATGTAGTGATTATTGGTGCCGGTGTAGGCGGACTAACCGCAGCAGCCTTATTAAGCAAAGTCGGTTTTACTGTTTGTGTTTTGGAGCGAGAACCTCATGTGGGTGGCTATTTGGCTGGTTTTCGCAGAAAACATTTTAGATTCGATACAGCTATCCATTGGCTTAATCAATGTATGCCGGGTGGTATGGCTGCCAAAATTTTTGACATTCTTGGTAGCGATCACCCTTGGGCTATTCCACAAAAAAAGATTAAACGATACAAAGGGGATGACTACGAATATTTGCTTACTGATAATCCCGATGATCTAAAAAAACAATGGCAACAAGAGTTTCCGGAAGACAAAGAAGGAATTGAACGTTTTTTTAAAGATGCTAAAACCCTCGGTCGTGCTTTTGCCAACTTTGGTCATATTTTTCGAAGTGAAGAAACAATGGGTTTTTTTGAAAAAATACATAATAAAAGAAACCTATTGAAGTTTGGCTTGCCTTTTATTAAACATCTTCGATTTTCAGGTGAAGAAGGAATTAAAAAAGGGCTTAGAAAATATTTCAAAAACGAAAAACTACAAAGAGTTTTCAGTGCTGATACCGAATTACTTTCTTGTTTAGTACCTATTGGCTGGGCGTATTTTGGCGACTATCAAAGTCCGCCCAAAGGCGGCGGGCAAGTCATTCCGGAGTGGATGCAGCATATTGTAGAATTCTATGGCAATCAGGTTTTTTTTCGATGTTCAGTAGATAAAATTTTGCTTGAAGGAAATACCGCTAAGGGAGTAAAATTTAATTGCAGAGGCACTGATTTTGAAGTGCAAAGCCACTATGTCATTGCTGCCTGTGATGTAGAAATGCTGTATAACAAAATGCTTCCCTTCAATACCATCAGCGAAAAGTTTAGATCAAAATTATCTGATGCGGAATTATATAGCTCTTCGGTAACAGTATCCATTGCCTTAGATTGTCCTGCGGAAGATTTGGGTTTTGGAGAAGAGTTTATACATATTTCCAGTGAGAAAGTTTCTCGGGCAGAACATACCGGAGGCGACCCTTGGAAGAGCGAGATTTCTATTTTAGCACCATCGCAAAGAGACAAGTCACTAGCACCTGCGGGCTGCGGCACACTTACTTTGTTTATGCCTGCCTACATGAATTTCAAAGAAAATTGGCTAACCGAAAGCGATGCGGAAGGAAACTATATTCGAAATGATGCGTACCGTGAATTAAAACACCAAATTGCCGATGCCTTGATTGAACGTGTAGAAAAACTCCTTGCACCTGATTTGAGAAAGCATATTCTATTTTATGATGTTGCTACACCGGTAACACATTGGCGTTATACCGGAAACAAAAATGGCACTATGATGGGAGCAAAACCGGGAAGGAAAAATATGCAAGGAAAAGTAGCTCACTACAAAACACCCATTCATAATTTATATCTGGGTGGGCATTGGGCTGAGTTAGGTGGCGGTGTACCTATTGCCGTAAAAGCGGGCACAAATGCTGTTTTATTGATTTTGCAAAAAGAAAAGCCCGATGTTTTTAAAGTGCTTTCAAAATATATGGATGGCAAAATTTCAGCCGAAACCTTATTGACAAGCGGGCTTTTTCTTGCTTACGACAATTCATGGAAGCAAGCACTAACACCTGCTCAAAAACTTTTATTACGTCAGGAAAACACAAAGGGGAATTAGTTTTTTTTCGGGATTGACAGAACAATTCTGACTAACGTTTTATATTTTGTTCATCTTCAATTGTTTAATTTTCCGTTAGCACGAGAATTTATTTTCGTCCGGGAAAAATGGGGAATTACCGCCAACGGTTCGGCAGCTTGACGAAGTGGCGGAAATCGAAGCACGATTGTTCAGTTTTGCACAAATGTTCAATCGAAGAACTACCGTTGAATTTAGCACTGAACCCGCCATTTTGCCAAACTGTCTGTTGTGCGTTCGTTCATTTTTGTCAGAGCTGCAATGTAAGTTTTAAATGTCCGCCCAAACCCGTTTGAATAATTTTCATCAATGTAGAAAGTCTTATGTCAGATGCATTATTCTCAATTCTTGAAATGTAGGATTTGTTTGTTCCGCATTTTTCAGCAAGCTGTTCTTGCGTCATACCAAGTTTAAGTCTTGCTTGTTCAAGTAAAACGCCAAGCCGAAATGTTTCAAATTCCTGTTCCCACTCTTCGCGCTTTTCCGCTCCACGTTTTCCATATTTGTTGTCAAGAATTTCGTCAAGAGTGGTTATGTTTTTTTTACTTTTCATTTTCGTACTCCTTTTTTATTTTAAGTGCCTTTTCAATTTCCTGTTTGGGTGTTTTTTTCGTTTTCTTTTGAAATCCGTTTCCTAAAACGATTCACTACCGTCCGATAAAACCGATAGTTAATACAAAAAGATGTTTAACTACCTGAATATCAGGTGGTAGATTTTTGTTGAGAGTGGTTTTTAAAAAGTAAGCCCTCTAACCAGAGGGACAAAAA
>JAFDXO010000195.1 GCA_018267925.1 Bacteroidota bacterium
ATTGACCGAAAAAATGCGTACTTTTATCCATGTAATTGAAGTTGTGGAAAACCTAAATTACACTAAATCGGGGTAACCATAAAAAGTTACCCCAACTTTTATTTTTTTATCGGACAATAATGATAAATTTCAAGACTTTTTTCTCTTTCGTATAGAATATTTTGTCTTATAAGTTCTAATTCAAAAGCTTCTTGATAAACAGCTTCGAGGAAACCATGTCCAAGTTCACGATGAACCTCCATTGCAATTCCAATTAGCTTAAATGTTTCATCTTTATAAAGGAAACCACTCATTGTTGTAGCTTATTAGTAATTATCGTTCGCTTTGCTCACTGTTTTCTTTATCCACGGATTTCACAGATTTTCACTGAAGGGCATTTTAATCTGTGTTAATTCGTGTAATCTGTGGACAATTTATTTCATCCAAGTTTTTTTTCTTTATCCACGGATTGCACAGATTGCCACAGAGGTAACTTTTAATCTGTGTTAATTTGTGTAATCTGTGGACAATTTATTTCATCCAAGTTTTTTTTCTTTATCCACGGATTGCACAGATTGGCTCAGAGGTAATTTTTTATCTGTGTTAATTCGTGTAATCTGTGGACAATTTATTTCATCCAAGTTTTTTTTCTTTATCCACGGATTTCACAGATTTTCACAGAAGGGCTTTTTGGTCTGTGTTAATTTGTGTTAATCAGTGGACGATAGCATTTACAGTTTCAATTTGTGCTAATCTTTGTACAAGGCTATTTGTGTTTATTTCATTTTCCACGGATTAATATAAAAACCCAAAAATCCATAAAGGGATAGTATTAAGCACGCCTATTTCGATGTCGTCTTTGACAATGTATGCATTCTCTATCCTTCTGATTTGTTCTTTTGTTTTGCTTTTCCCACCTATTTCAAAAAGATAGGTATCATTCACAAGGATATCGCATTTGTTGGGAATAGACAATTGATAGTTACCTGTTATATTTTGAATAAAAAATGTTTCTCTCAAGTTGCCTTTATCGGGTGTATTTCCATACACTAAAATTGCTAAATTTAAAGGCAAAATTAATAATGTTTATGCAAGAATCGTTTAAAATCACTATTGCCCGGAATAAAAGTTCTATATTTAGAATTGTGTTTTTCTTTTCACTAACAAAAGAGAGCGAATAGGCAAGAGTAATAGAGTTCTTGTATATTAGGAAGTAATTTTAACTGAACTTGAAAAGCATTATTGCTCAGTTACTTCCAACGTTTGTGAATATTTTTATCGCTCGGAAAAATCTGTGCGGTTTAATAAACAAATATTCACATGCTTAGTCAAAATGGCTTCGCCACAGTCAATCCCTTTGAGAGAATGACAAGAATGAGTAAAAAAACTACTCATTTTTGAAGTTGCAAATATAGAAACAATAATGGCATTTTCAAAGGGTGTTTTAACGGGTTTAAAAAAAAGTTGATTGGGTTGGGTTTTGCTCGATGGGGCATTGTCACTACACATCAGGGGGTTTCTCCCTTTGGTCGAAAGGACACGGGTGGTGGGTTTTGCTCGATAGGGCGTTGCCACTACACCTCAGGAGGTTTCTCCCTTTGGTCGAAAGGACATGGGTGGTGGGTTTTGCTCGATGGGGCGTTGTCGCTTCTCATCAGGAGGTTTCTCCTTACGGTCGAAAAGGGATTAGTCAAATATCACCTCTATTCACCCAATAATTTTTGGTATATTTCTATATATTTAGAAAACGACTTCTTTTTATCGAACAGCATTTCAGCTCTTTCTCTACAGGCTTTAGAATACCGGCTTTTTCCGTTATCTTTAAGTGTTTGTATGGCGGAAATCAGTTTTTCGGTATTATATTTTTCTACGACAAATCCGGTATTATCATCAATAGCTTCCGGCGAGCCGCCAGTGTTGAAGGTTATTACAGGCGTACCGCAGGCAAGTGCTTCAAGGTTGGTAGTTGGAAAAGTATCTTCTAAGGTAGGATTCATAAAAACATCGGCTAAGGAATAATATTCTGCTAATTTATCAACATTTTGTGTTCTTTCGATTCCTATAATTGTGCTGGGCAATTCCTTTATTTGTAATTGGCTTAAACCAATTAAAATAATTTTATACTCCTTACTTAATTTTGTAGAAAGTTCTACAAAGTATTTCAATCCCTTTCTATCAGTCCAAGGGTTTGCCACTCCTAAGATTACAAGTTCCCCTTGAATGTCGTGTAAATCTATCAAAGATTGGTGTTCTTTGTGTGTAAATTTTTGCAAATCAATTCCATTATGAATCACTTTCAGATTATGATGTTTCAAAAAAGATTTCTTGGTTTCTTCAGCCAACCAGTTAGAAACAGGAACAATGGTGAGGTTATTTAAGGAATTAAATATTCGTTTTTTCAACTCGAAGTTTTCATAAGAACGATCCACAAAGGACTTTGGGTATTCATGAGATTGTGGACAATTCGAGCAATGAGTTTGCCATTTCTGACAATTCACGAAATCAAAATAGATGCAATGCCCTGTAAATGCCCAACAATCGTGAAAAGTCCATACAACGGGTTTATTAGCAGCCTGTAAATAATCAAAAAGAATTTCTATATTAATGTAATACCCATGTATAAGTTGTAGGTGAATAATATCTGGGTTTAATTTCTTTATTTTTTCAACCAAGTGGCGAGTTGCTTTTTGGGAAGCTAATCCGTGCTTATCTGTTAGTCTGGTATATATAACGTGTTTATAAACGTCTATATTATTTCCAATTTTAAAATTTTGGGATTGGCTATTGAGGGCTTTTCTTCCATAAACGATATAACTTTCCCAGCCCTGCTCAATAATTTTTTCACCAATTTGTTCTGCAATTCTCCCAACAGAACCCACGTTCAATTGACTGCTAATTTGGAAAATGACCGGTTTTTTATTTCTCATTTTTATGAAATCGCTTGTACTCATCTATCATCACATCGGTAAATTTTTGAGCAATAGGAACATAATCATAGTTTTCTAAAATATTGGCTCTTGCATTTTTCTTATACTCACCAATTTCAGATGCTGACATATAGGTAAATTCCAATATTTTAGATCTAAAATCATTTTTGTCTGCTTGTTTGAAAATTAGGCCTTTTTTATTGGAGGCACGTTGTATATTGATTTCGTTTTCTTCCAATACTACCGGAACACCACAAGATTGAACCTCAAAATAGCTCATACTGCATTGTTTGGGGAAAATAGCTACATCTGCTATTTTATAAAATTTTTCAAGTTTAGAGTAGATTTGGGTAGGAAATCTCAGAATTGTGTTTTCAGATTGAGAAAGTGTTTTTTCAACATTTTGTCCATAAACATTTTTAGATGCATTTCCCACTACTAAAACTTTTATATTTTTGGCATTCTTAGGTTGAAGCTTATTTTTTAGTGCATCTGCCAAAAACTGTCCTCCTTTTTGATTGTCTAATTTCCCTGCATAGAGGACTACAAAATCATCCTCTGAAATCCCAAATTCAGATCTGTATATTTTCTTTGCCTCCTCGTCCGGTTTAAACAAGTCTGTATCCGTTCCAAAAGAAAGAAGATGGGTCCTTTCTATTGGAATATTAAAATACTTCTCTACAAAATCTGAATCTACCACACGGATTAGTGGAATATTATTTTTTATAATAATTGGAGTAATAAATTTTCTAAAAAATTTTCTAAAAAAACCCCTAAATTGGTTTTGAGATGCCATTTCCAGCATGTGGCTGTCTAAAACATAGGGAAGTTTCATTTTTTTGTAACTCCACAGTAGCTGCATTCCAGTGAATGAATTTTCACCATGAATAAACAACACATCTGGTTTCAAAGATTTCAAAAAATTTTTTAGTCCCTGTTTGAATATGGCTCTACTGCTGTACCAGTTGTATGTGGGATACCTCAATATCCGAACACCCGTAGCTTTATAATATTGTTCGTCTTTTTCTTCGATGTGGTCGCGTCCGAAAAAACTTACCAGATAATCCGGAACATGGGTTAATTCTGCGGTTACAATAATAACTTCATGCCCTTGTTTCACCTGTAACCGACCCAGCAAATTCAATTGGTATCCGGCATCAGGATGCACAAAATCTTCAATGTGAACAAATCTCATTAGCAATATTTTATAAGTTTGTTTAAAATAAATTCTCCGGTATGGCCATCTCCATACAATTCTTCATCAAATGATTTTTGAAGGCTAGTCAATACATTATAATTGTTAATTATTTGCTCGCTATCAATTGGTGAAAGAAGATTATAGCCGTGCTCTACCAACTCTGTCCATTCTGTTTGATCTCGTAAGGTTAGGCAATATTTTTTGAAAAAATAGGCTTCTTTTTGAAGTCCGCCACTGTCGGTAATAACAAATTTGCAGTTTTGTAAGCACCATATCATTTCGAAATAGCTGAATGGTTCACAAAAAACAATATTGGAAAATGTCTTTTCGTAGTCTGGGTGGATTTCTTGTATTTTAGATAGTGTACGGGGATGAACAGGAAGAATAACTTTTGTTTCCGCACCTATTGCATTTAATGATTCAAAAATGGTATTGAGGTTTTTAGAGTCATCCGTATTTTCAGCTCTATGAACGGTACAGAGGTTAAATTCTGAAGGGAGCTGTAGATGGGTTGGTTTATTTTTAGCGGAATAATAAAGGGAAGCATCCAGCATAATATCGCCGGTTTTTACTACTATTTTTTCGTGAAAGTGATTAAAACCCTCATTGGCTAAATTTCTAATGGCATTATCCGTAGGGCAAAACAAAAGACTACTCAACCGATCGGTCAGTATCCTATTGATTTCTTCCGGCATATTGTTATTAAAAGATCGAAGGCCGGCTTCCACATGGGCTAATTTGACATGCAATTTAGCGGCAACCAAGGCACCTGCCAAGGTGGAATTAGTATCTCCATAGACCAATATCCAGTCCGGATTTTCGAAAAGAGCAATTTTTTCAATTTCAGTCATCATCTTCCCGGTCATTTCTCCATGAAACTTACTATGAATTTGCAAATTATATTTAGGTTCGGGGATTTCCATTTCTTCAAAAAAAATATCGGACATATTTTTATCATAATGTTGACCCGTATGCACCAAAACCTCTTCTACATTCGGGGTATTGACAATACACCGAGAGAGTACAGCTGCTTTTACAAACTGTGGACGAGCACCAATAATTGTTAGAATTTTCATCAAGTACTTTATTTATATGTTTTTTTAATATTTTTAAAATACTTGCTTAGTGCAAAACAATAACATTACACTGACCATTAAAAATATCGCATATTTAATTTATAACAAAGTACAAAATAACTATGGCTATCCGTAATCTATTTTATACTCCTACGGGGTACTCTATTCATAGAGTAATGGCATTCTTTTCGTTCGACTCCAATAGGGCTTCAGAGTTACTAAACAGTATTTGTAGGTATGTTCATATCGCATAGTATTTCGCCCTTTCAGGGCTTGGTTTTGCTGCTTCGCCATAATAGCGAGGGGCATTACCGCCTCGCTGTTAGATTTCGCCCTTTCAGGGCTTTACCGTGCAGCCCCAAAGGGGTGTAATCTGAAACGATAAGCGCGTAGTCCATCGGGTAATAATAAAGGGCATATTTGACTATAAAAGTTAGACATTTTTTAGGTTGAGAACGTTCAAAAAATAAGTTGCAAATAGTTATCTAACATATACATAGTCTTGACAAAGGTTTTTTATTGGGGCGAAAGGCTGAATTCAACCTACAAAGCAAATTTTCTTCTATAATGCGATGTTTTATCAACTATTTCTATTTTCCATTTATCGGAATGAGGCAAAGGAATAAACTTGACAGTCGGCAGTTTAGCTACGTGATTACATATAACAATCCACCAATTTTTCAAAATTGATCCGTTCTAACCTAAAGATTAATCCCACAAAACCCATAACAAACAACCCAAATTACCCCTTTTTATGTGTCTTCTTTTGTTTTCCTTCTTCAAAATAGCCACTGTCTGCTCCATAACCGCCATAACCATAACCATAACCATAACCATAACCATAACCATAACCTCCACCTGCTTGCACATCATTGAGTACAATGCAAATGCGCTTCATCTTTTGGCTGGCTTGTAATTCTTTGGGTATTTCCAACTGCCGCTTAAAGGTATATCCCTGACGAGTGAGGAATATATTGACATCGCTATGTGCCGACAAAAGTTGTGCATCGGTTACTAAACCTACAGGTGCGGTGTCTATTACAATATAATCAAAATTTTGACGTAATACCGCAAAAAACTCGGATAACTCAGGCATCAACAATAATTCTGCAGGATTGGGCGGTACCGGTCCGGATGGAATCACAAACAAATTATCCATCACACCGGAATTAAGGATGACTTCGTTCAGTTGACTTTGACGAGTCATTAGGGTAGAGAAGCCCTTACTATTGTTTAAGCCTAAGGCTTTGGAAATTTTAGGCTTACGTAGGTCTAATTCTAACAACACTACTTTTTTCCCGGATAAACCTAAGGAGCAGGCAAGGTTTACCGCAACAAAGGATTTTCCCTCACCACTCATGCTGGAAGTAAGCAAAATCGTCTTTTGATCGCCGGTAAGCATAAACTGTAAGTTTGTACGTAAGGCACGAAACTGCTCTGCAATCTGACTTTTGCTGCCTGATTTTACCACCACTTGCTCATTACCACTGCTATGGCTGATTTCACCAATTACAGGAAGCTGGGTGCGACTGGTAATATCTTCTTTCGAACCAACTTTATTGTTCATCAAATCCTTGATATAGATAGCAGCTGAAGGAATCAGAAGCCCCAACAACAAAGCACTCAGCGCAATCAATGATTTCTTTGGGCTTATGGGGTTAGGTTGCGCCTTAGCGGCATCCACAATACGGGCATTGGCAATGGTAGAAGATTTGGTAATGGCTGTTTCTTCTCTTTTCTTCAAAAGGTATAAAAACAACTCTTGCTTAATAGCCTGCTGACGAGCGAAATCAATGGAAATACGCTCCTGACGTGGCAATTGCTTAATACGACTATCTAAATTTCCGGTATAACTTTGCAACTGATTAATGCCGGCAAGCACGCCACGCTTAACCGATGAAAGGCTACTCCGAATATCGCCACGAAGGGTGTTCAGTTGCTGATCCATGGTTTTTACAAGTGGGTTTTCTTCTGTTGTGCTCATCAACATGCGTGACCTTTCCAATTGTAACGAATTATATCGCTCTATCAGACTGGTGAATGTCGGGTCTTGCACAATTAAGGATGCCGGAACCACACGACTGCTGTTTCCCTGGTCTTGTAGGTATTTTTCTAATGATTCTATCACACTCAACTGAACTTGTTGATCTGTGAGTTGTTTCATGTAGTCACTGGTATTTTTAATTAGCTCCTTGGATTGAGCTGATATATCGGTAATGTCGTTGCTTTGTTTAAAATCCTGAATATTTTTTTCAATACCGGTAAGCTCTTGACCTACTAAAGCTAAACGTTCATCAATAAAGGACATGGTGCTGTCAGCTATGCGATTGCGGTCGTCTAAGTTGGCTCTCAGATACACTTCAATCAACTTATTAATAATGGCTTCTCCCTTTTCAGGCACCGTTTCGTTGATGGAGATATTCATTGTACTGGTCTGCTTACTGGGTGTAGCCACGGTTAGCAATCCCGCATATTTTGTTACCGCACCGGCATAATTTCCTACGCGAATGGTATATTCTTGAGGTTCGCTGATGGGATAGTAGGTGTCTTCAATCACCACACGTCCGGTTCCCAGTTTTAGTGTGTCGCCCAACTTTCCATTGAAATCGTGATTCAGTTGCTCATCATGGAGGGTAAAAGTGCCGTTTTTTTGAAGGTTCAATTTGTAAGTGACGGTTGCATGAATGGAGTCGTCATTGAGTGGAACGTAATTAAGTCTGAAAGGAATTCGAGCAAAGGTTTCGGTAAGCTTTACCCGGCCTTTGGTCCAATAGCTCACGTTCAGCTCCATGTCGCGCACAGTGCGTTCCATGAGGGTACGGCTCTTAAAGATTTCCATCTCATTGTCCACGTTACTTTTCATGCCAAGCCCGCCTAATCCTTGCAAGATGTCTGCATTACCTAAGTCTGCTCCTTTTTTTTCGTCTTTTACCAATATGGTAGCATTGATTTTATAGACCGGAGTGGAGTATCGAAGATATAAAAAGGCTACTATCAAACACACGGCAACGCTGATGGCAAACCATTTCCAATGGAAGCGCACCAAGCCAATAATCTTCCTAATGTCTATTCCTTCTTCACCGGCTTGTGGGGTACCGGTCGTGGCTATTTGTTCTGATATTGTGCTCATAAAGGTTTTTATCGAATTCTGGTGGCTATAATGGCTATTAATGAGGCTAAAGAAGTAATGATAGAAATAGCGTAACCAGTATTTCTATCGCGTACGTAGTCGCTTGATGCTACTTTAGAACGGGTAGGTTCTACATATATCACATCGTTTTGCTTCAAATAAAAATAGGGCGACTTCATAAAGTCCGAATTTGTCAAATCAAATCGTACATATTTCTTAGAACCGCCTTCTTCTCGAATCAACAGAACATTGTTTCGTTTGCCATAAATTGTCAAATCCCCGGCCATAGCTAAAGCGTCCAACAGTGTTACACGCTCGGTAGGAACGGTATATTGCGCCGGTTTATTGACTTCTCCCAGCACAGAAATATTGAAATTAGCAAAGCGCACATTCACCACCGGAGTTTTGTAATATACGGATGCTTGCTTCCGAATCAACTCTTTTGCATCGGTCGTGTTAAATCCAGATACTTTTATTTTGCCCACAAGCGGCAATTCAATATTGCCGTTTTTGTCCACTAAATAGCCCGGAATATTGGATGTTCCTTGTCCATTTCCGGAGGCGGCTTGTGCGGCAAAAATGCCTGTATTATTGCTTCCAGTGATGGCATTTCCGGATTGTGGGTCGAGGGTTTGAATAGAGATGAGCAAGAGGTCGTTGGCTTGAATCAATGGCTCTGTAAAGCTGGCCATGTTGCTTTCAACAGGTGCTTTGAGCGAATCGGGGATATCGCGCACGTAGGTTGTGTTTCTTGTGGTGGCACAACTGGCAAATAACAAACTAACCAAAACAATGGATAGATATTTAGTCATTAGGCTTCTTTTGAGCGTGCAAAGGTGAGAATATTGTTTGATATTGTTCATTTTTCTTTCAAAATTGATAGCGTGTTTGTCTTTATTTTATCATTATTTTCTCTCGTTAAGGAGTTTTACAAGCGTGTTTTGCTTCATAGATTTCTTCAACTTTTCAAACTATTGATTGGGATTTCGGCAACTACATTCCAGCCTAATGAGGGGATTTTTAAGAACGCTTTATTTCCTTTGATGCGAATGATTTTTCCCATCTTATCTCTTAGGGCGCCTTCCGAAATATGCACGGTGTCCCCCTCCGAAAAGTCCACAACAAGGTTAGCCCCTTGATAATCGTTGAGAAACCGGCGTATTTGCACAATTTCGTAGTCTTGCACAATGCCTGGTTTTCCGAGCCACCACAGAAAGCGTACAGCACCGGGTGTTTCCAAAACGGTCACCTGCTCCTTAGCATATTCGGATAGGTGAACAAAAATATAAGACCGAAATAACGGTACGGAAACTTTCTTTTTACGATCGCTCCATTGCTTGATTGTTTCTTGTAAAGGGCAATAAACTTCTATTCCCTTTGCTTGAAGGCGATCGGTCGTTTTCTTTTCATTACGTGGTTTGGTGTAGAGTACATACCAAGGCATAGCGATATCAAAATATTGGATTATTTGCGTTGCCAGAGTAAAAGATCCGGAATTTCAGAGGTGTTTATGGCGCGTTGGTTCCATTCATCTAAAGAATAAATCAAGTAGCGGATTTTTTTCTTTATAAGCACTTCTGCTTTGGAAACTTTATCGGATAAATAAGATTTGTCAATGTCGCCGATTAAGATTAAATCTATGATGCCTGAATCGCGTCCATTAGCGTAATCTCCGGTCAGATAGGCCATTTCTAAAGTACCCATTCTATTCAGAATACTTTCAATGATTCGATCTGCTCCAATATATTGCAGCAATAGGTTATTGATTGAGTCAAACAATGCGTGCTTTGCATTTGCACGATACAATTTTCTATTCCCCTTTGTTTCAGAGGTCAACATTCCGGCTTCTTCAAAACGATTCAGTTCTACACGTACTGCATTGGTGCTTTCCTCAAATTCATCGGCTAAGCCACGCAAATGTGCTCGATTATTCGGATTGAGAAACAGCTTAACTAAAAGTTTGAGCCTTGTTTTGGATGAAATTAATGTATCCAGCATATATTTAATAAGAGAATGATAGGCAAAGCATATACCCATAGCTTCGCTTTTGTCAGTCCCAATATGAAACTAACATAAATGAGTAGAAAAATTACTCGTTTTTAAAAATGCAAAAATAGAAACAATTCTTAAATCGGGAGCGGGTGTTTTCTCCTTTTTTTATTTGGGCTTAAAAACCCCTCCGATGTAACAATTCAAAATTATTCCTTGAACATACTATACTATAATGCTTTTTCTAATTTTTAAATTTCTTGAAAGTGGGTAGTCCATTTTAGTCTGAATTATTCTATTTTGCAAAAAACTGATCTTTTTATCAAACGCATTTTTGATATCATTGGAAGCACAATCGGACTTATTTTTTTAAGTCCTTTGATCGTGACCTGTTGGTTTTTATCTGCTTGGGATACCCGTAGTTCTGGACTTTTTTTTCAATCCAGAGTAGGGCAGTTCGGGAAGCTGTTTTCTATTATCAAATTGCGAACTTATCAAGCCAATGGACAGATTTCTACAATTGGTAAATGGCTTCGAAAACATAAGCTGGATGAACTTCCACAATTAGTGAATGTACTAATTGGCGACATGTCTTTAGTTGGACCTCGACCGGATATAGCCGGATATTATGATCAAGTACCGGCTCCCTTTGACAAAATTTGCCGGCTGAAACCCGGAATGACTTCAGAGGCAGCTCTGAAATATAAAAATGAAGAAGAATGGTTAGCTTCCCAAGAAGATCCGTTAGGGTATAATGATTGCGTATTGTTTCCTGATAAGCTACAAATGAATTTAGACTATTATCATCGTCAAAGCTTATTATTAGACGTTAAGATAATTTGGCTTACGGTAATTTCATTATTCTTTTCTTTCTCCATAAAAACTACCCGTTCATCCTTTTCGACGATGCAAAAATTCAGTCCTGTTGTGTGGTTTATGGTTCGCTTTTTCGGCATCTATTTCATTTTTGTTTTTGCTTACAACCAATATCTCGCTCATTATCACGATGCAGGCCGCCAAGACCCTTTTAGTCGAAGTGTGGCAGCTTCGTCTGCATTTATAGTTCGATTATGGCAAATGGAAGCTTCCTTTTATGATGACACGGTTCAACCATGGACATGGATTTCCATATCAGGCAATCAGGTTGCTTATGTCAATGAAGGATGTAATGCCATTTCAGTCATGCTCATTTTTATAGCATTTATTGTTGCTTTTGCCAAAGGTTGGCGGAGAACCATTGGCTTTTTAGTTTTGGGCACACTGCTGATTCACATCATGAATATTGCCCGTATTTTTTTGCTATGCTTGATCTATTTGCAACACCCCGAATGGTCGAAAAATGCACATGACTATCTTTTTCCATTAGCTGTTTATGGAACGGTATTTTTATTATTGGTTGCTTGGGTAAAAATCGGTGTGAAGCAATCTAAAATGAGGGCTGATGCGGTGGTGGTTTAGGTTTGGTGGTCTGACACTTTGCCTTTTGGGTTTGGTTGCGATACGAAAATTTGAGACGGTATTGTTTTATGATCCTTTTCTAAAGTATTTTCATGGGCCTTTAGATCGAGTACATTTTCCGGCTTATAAAATGGTGCCGGCATTGCTTCATATCGTGTTTCGATATACCTTAAATTCACTTTTGTCTATTGGTATTTTACAACTCGTATTTGTGAAGCAAAAGTTGATTCATTTTAGTGTGATAGTTTATGCTGCTTTTCTTTTTTTGTTGTTACCGAGTTATGCTTTTTTAGTACATCATCATTTTGAGGTGGGTGGCAACTTAGGATTTTATGTACGCCGTCTGTTGATTCAACCGGTGTTGCTGATGGTGCTTTTGCCTGCTTTGTATGTGTATCGGAACAAGGCTGAAAACTGACTAAGCACTTTGAATATATTTCGTCTGATCAGTACCGGTTCAAGATTTTCGGATTCTTTGAGGATTTTCGGATAAAAAGGTTTCCCAACTGTTGCGCGTTTTTGCCGTAGAAATTCGAGTAGGTCCTTCTGTTTTGGGGGTAGGCAATCTATTTTGGTAATGGTGACAAAGTGCTACGGCTACGGCATCCGTAGCATCAAAAAAACGAGGGTCTTCTTCAAGCTTCAATGTATGTTGCAGCATTTGCCACACTTGCTCTTTGGTTGCGTTTCCTTTTCCGGTAATAGACTGTTTGATTTTTCGAGGAGCATATTCCTGTGCGGCTAATCCGTGCATCATAGCGGCTGCTATGGCAACCCCTTGTGCCCGTCCTAACTTCAACATGCTTTGAACATTTTTCCCAAAAAAAGGAGCCTCAATGGCTACGGAAGAGGGTTGATGTGTTTTAATCAACATTTCCATCTTTCGGAAAATCATTTCGAGCCTTTCGGCGTGGTCTTGTCGTTTGGCTAATTGTAAAACCCCCATTTCCAACAGTGAAATACTATTTTTGTCCACCCGAATTAAACCATATCCCATCACTAAGGTGCCGGGATCAATGCCAAGGATAATTTGTGGGTTTTGTTGCAACAAAAAAGTAGATTTGAACAAAAGTACCAAAATATGGCTCAATGCGTTGGTAGGATTAGCCATATCCGTCTTGTTGTTATTCAGTATTTATCATCAAATACATACACAACTGGTTCGATTTCCCAACTATTCTTTTAGTGGATTATCAACCCGATATTTATTTCTTTGCCTTATCCTGATGCCATTCAACATGGCGATTGAGGTGTTAAAATGGAAATTTCTTTCTAATGCGGCACAGCCAACTACTCTTGCTGATGCTTGGAAAAGCTATTTTGCCGGAATTGCTCTTTCCTTGATTACACCAAATAGAATAGGTGAATATCCGGGTCGGCTTTTATATTTGAAAAGAAAAAACACGGTTCGGCTTGTCAGCGTTTCGATTCTTGGAGCTTTTACCCAATTTGTTACTCTATTTTTTTACGGCATTATCGGCTTATGCTACTACAATTTTGCCTTTCCGGGGTATTGGCAACAAATTGCTTTGGGAATTTCTTTTATAGTGCTTGCCTTACTTTTGGTGGCTTTTTTTCTATTTGAGCAGTGGGCTTCATGGATTGAAAATTTTCCTTGGCTTCGTCGCCTACACACTTATCGTAGCTTAATTCATCGTTTTAGTATGTCGGAACAGCTTATTGTTCTTGGTTTGTCCATGTTGCGGTTTCTTATTTATTCTGTTCAGTTTTTATTATTGTTAGCCTGGATGAATATTCCGTTGTTGACCATAAAAGGTTGGCTGTTGACTACTTTGTATTTTTGGTGTATTGCAGTGATTCCCTCTATTGCCTTTGCTGAATTGGGCATACGCGGGCAAGTCAGTTTGTTTATTTTTCAATCTTCAACCGGCAACGTTATTGGAGTTCTTATTGCTTCTTTAGGGCTTTGGGCTATCAATCTTATTTTGCCGGCACTAATTGGTAGTGTTTTATTGATTAGGATTCGATTTTTTAAATAATTCATCCTTTGCGTAAATCATTTATTTTTCTCCTTGTTTTTCATCTTTTTGTTTTAAAAAAAACAGTTGCTCAAAACACTTTTTGTGGACTTCAAAACACGGCATTTCAAGTAGGGGAAAAAATCACTTTTAAAGTGTATTACAATATGGGAAGTATTTGGGTAGGAGCCGGTGAAGCCATATTCAGCATTACATCTGCGCAAATAGGAAACCGACAAGCGATGCACCTTATTGGTGATGGAAGAACTTATTCTTCCTACGACTGGCTTTATCGAGTTCGCGACAGATACGAAAGTTATCTTGATGCTGAAACACTTCTCCCGCTTAAGTTTGTGAGAAATGTGCAGGAAGGAAATACTAAAAAAATTAATAGCGTAGCCTTTGATCATGCAAAAGGTAAAGCAATATCCGACAACAAAACATATACGGTTCCTAAGTGCATTCAGGATGTGCTTTCTAGCATTTATTATGCCCGGAATATTGACTATCGAAAATATGTTGTAGGCGATAAAATACCCTTTACCTTGTTTTTAGACAATCAGGTTTATTCCTTGTATATCCGCTACTTAGGTATAGAACGAATCAAAACAAAACACGGTAGCTTTCAAGCCATAAAAATCAGACCCTTGCTGATAGAGGGTACAATTTTTAGTGGTGGTGAGCGAATGACGGTTTGGGTAACCGATGATCAAAATCGCATACCGGTTCGAATTGATAGCCCTATTCTCATTGGCAGTATCAAAGTAGATATGTTATCTGTTGAAGGCTTACGAAACCCTTTCACAGCGAGGCTTCCCTAAATATTTACCTTTTCAAGAGAACTATTCTTCGCTCGTTTTTTTCTTTGCTGTTTTTTTAGCAGGCTTTTCTTCCGCTAAGGCTTCTGAATCTTCCGATTTCTTTTTACGGGCTGCTTTCTTGGGCTTTTCTTCGCCTTCGGTTGTTGAAATTTCTTCTGCTGCTTTTTTGGTGCGCGATTTTTTAGCCGGCTTTTCATCAGCCACAGGCTCTTCCACTACGGATGGTTCTGTAGATTCAGCTTCTGCCTCCGGCTGATTGTAGAAATCAAAATTCAATAAATCATTGGCTTTTAGGATTTCAAACCATTTCAGCATTTTCTTTTGATCGCTAACATAAACACGATCTTCATCCATTTGCGGAAACACTTCTTTGAAATAAGCCTTAATAGAGCCGTTATCAGCCTTTTTGGGATCAGGCATAGGAACGCTGCTGTTTTGCTTCATTTGTTCAAAAACGTGATGCAAACGCACATTATCTCCGGTAGTATAAACCTCAATGCTTTCCAATGGGGTTACATTGTGTAAACGAGCGGGAATAAATTTGGTGGCCTTGTCCGCAAGATTGCGCACAATTGCACCATCACTTTTGGTTGCCATCAACTGAAACAAACCACCAATACCGGTAACCGAAACAATTTCTCTGTAGTCCATACACGTGTTTGAAGGGGAGCAAAAATAATAGTTTTGGCGAATTTCAAACACCCTTCGTTTGTTTTAAAACAATCGTTTGTTTTGGCGAATGGATTTCAGGTATTTATTCAAGTCTTCAGAAGGCTTTAAAAACATCAATAGTACAGCATAAACAAGCAATATTGACAAACTTCTATAAGCTGCATCTACAAAGGGATTTGGGTTGTGCGGCAATAAATATCCGACTATAAAAGCAACCAATCCTGCCAGAACAATCAATCCGGTATTTCGATTAATTGGTTGAATTTGAAGATGCCTTTTTACCAAAATTAGTTTTAATAAATTGTAAATGATTAATGCCAATGTAGTTCCGATGGCAGCACCGTTTGCATCATAAATGGGAATTAGCCACCAATTAAAAGCCACCATCATTATGACCAATAAGACGGAAATGTAAAAGCTCATTTTATAGTACTTAGACAAACTGAGTACATGGTCATTCATGCCTGTTACCATATCTATCATTCGCCCCAAGGCAAGGATTACGACAATGGTTTCAATACCTTCATACCCTGCCGGCAATATTTTTGCTGCATTGTGCAAATTGCATACAATCATCAAAAACATAGCTCCCGTAGCAATAAAGATATTGGCAGAAGAGCGCATAAAAATATCGTAGATTTTAGGTTTGTCGTTTACTTGGAAAGCCTGAGCCAGCAAGGCAAAAGTGCTGTTTGCCATTGCCTTATATGGAATCATCAAAAAGGAAATTAAAAAAACAGAAACTACATAAACCGGTACCGATCTTAGTCCATTAATGGACAAAGTTGGGATCATCAAAGTATCCAACATACCCATGAAAATAGTAGTAGCACCTAAAAGGGAATGATACCAAGTAAAGTGTACAATTTCCTTTTTTTCTTCTTTTGGAAACACATTCCATCGGCTTGAAAATTGAAAGGCTTCTGTTTTCCACGCTATGCTGAGCAGTAAAACAATGGGGATTAAATACACCATTACGGTTCCATATATCAACACACTGAAACTGATATAATTAAAACCATACAGCAGGATTAAGACTATATTGAAAATTCGAAGTAAAACCTCCCGAATAAAAGTTGCCTTTGCTACTTTCAGTTGCGACACCAAATAGGTTTCTAACAAGGTGCTGTAAGCAAAAAGTAGGGTAAAAATAGGCAACCATAAAAAATATTGTTGAATAAAGGGAATGTCTTCGGGTTTGAAGAAGGAAATAATGGGGCTTTTCAACAAGAAGTAGAATAGGCTGGCTACCACCGTGAAAAATGCGGGTAAAACCAAACTGATAGAAACTAAGGCTCTCGACTTTTCGTGTCCGGGTGGATAGCGATGAATATAAACAGCCATAGTGTTATGCAAACCCAGCACTAATATTTGTCCACACAAAACTGCGTAATTCGTCAAGATATTTCGAAAACCTAACTCTTGCTTAGGAAGATAATAGGTAGAAAGGTAAATGATAGCAGCACCCAAAAAGGCACCGGCAAAGGTGGCAAGTGAAGATTTTACTGATTGCCGGAATACAACGCCCATTAATTGCAAAGGTAAATGGGCAATTGGAATATTTAAAAACGGCTGAAATCTTCCAATATGGATTATGATTAAAATAAAACGAGCGAAAGGAATTGTACCTATCGCTCGTTGGGTTGCATTTAAAAAGTGAAGTTAAGAAGTTGGAGTTTCCTTTTTGGTGGATTGCTTATCTATCGAAAAAACAATTTTCTTTTCCGTTTCGCTATAGTCTGCTGTTACCTTATCTCCTTCTTTTATGTTTTGTGCTAAGATTTCTTCAGCCAACGGATCTTCAAGATACTTTTGAATTGCTCTATGCAAAGGACGTGCACCAAACTGTTGGTCATATCCTTTTTCGGCAATAAACTTTTTAGCATTGTCCGTAAGTTCCAAAATGAACCCTAATGTGTTGAGGCGTTTCATCACATCTTTCATAATGATGTCAATGATAACGTTAATGTGCTCTTGTTCAAGTGTGTTGAAAATTACTACATCATCTATTCGGTTCAAAAACTCTGGCGAAAATGTACGTTTCAAAGCTTTTTCAATAATCCCCTTGCTTACATCTTCGGTAGAGCTGCTTGTAGCGGTGGTGGCAAAGCCTACGCCGGTGCCAAAATCTTTTAGCTGACGAACCCCAATGTTGGAGGTCATGATGATCAGGGTGTTTTTAAAATCTACCTTTCTACCTAAGCCATCGGTTAATTGTCCATCATCAAGCACCTGAAGCATAATGTTGAAAATATCGGGATGAGCTTTTTCAATTTCGTCTAACAACACGACTGAATAAGGCTTTCGGCGTACTTTCTCCGTCAGCTGTCCACCTTCTTCATATCCTACATAGCCCGGAGGTGCACCAATGAGTCGGCTGAGTGAAAATTTTTCCATATACTCACTCATGTCCACACGAATAAGCGCGTCTTCGCTATCGAACATATACCGAGCGAGAGCGCGAGCCAATTCGGTTTTACCAACTCCGGTTGGTCCTAAGAAAATAAATGATCCGATTGGTTTTTTGGGATCCTTCAGACCTACGCGATTACGTTGAATAGCTTTTACTACTTTTTGAATAGCTTCATCTTGTCCAACCACCATACCTTTTAAGTCTTCGCCCATTCTTCGAAGCTTTTGACTTTCGGCTTCCACCATTCGCATCAGAGGGATACCTGTCATCATACTGACCACTTCGGCAATGTCTTCTTCATGAATAGGATAGCGTTTGTTTTTAGCATCTTCTTCCCATTCTGCCTTAGCGCGCTCTAAGTCTTCACCCAACCGCTTTTCTTTATCTCTCAATGCTGCTGCTTCTTCAAAGCGTTGGCTTTTTACTACCTTATTTTTTTCCAGTTTTATTTCCTCAATTTTCTTTTCAAGATCGAGAATATTTTGTGGAACATTGATGTTTTTTAGGTGTACTCTGGCTCCCACTTCATCCAGCACATCTATGGCTTTATCGGGCAACAAGCGATCGGTCATGTAACGATCGCTCAATTTTACACAAGCTTCAATAGCTTCCTTGTCGTAAGCAACATTATGAAACTCTTCGTATTTAGGTTGAATGTTTGATAAGATGGTTATGGTTTCTTCTACAGTAGGTGGTTCTACTAATACTTTTTGAAAACGACGATCAAGTGCACCATCTTTTTCAATGTACATGCGATATTCATCCAAGGTTGAAGCCCCAATACATTGCAGATCTCCTCTGGCTAAAGCAGGCTTAAAAATATTAGATGCGTCTAAGGAACCGGATGCGCCACCGGCACCTACAATGGTATGTATTTCATCTATAAAAAGGATGACATCGCGGTTTTTTTCCAGTTCATTCATGATGGCTTTCATGCGCTCTTCAAACTGTCCGCGATATTTTGTGCCGGCTACCAAAGCGGCTAAATCCAAGCTGATAACCCGCTTATCAAAAAGCACTCTTGACACCTTTCTTTGCACAATACGTAGTGCCAAACCCTCTACAATGGCGGATTTACCTACTCCCGGTTCACCAATCAGAATTGGATTATTTTTCTTTCTTCTTGATAAAATTTGCGATACTCTTTCAATTTCTTCTTCACGACCAACAATGGGGTCAAGGTTATCCATTTCTGCAAGTTTGGTGATATCTCGACCAAAATTGTCTAAT
Source organism: Bacteroidota bacterium (assembly GCA_018267925.1). Lineage (GTDB taxonomy): Bacteria > Bacteroidota > Bacteroidia > Chitinophagales > Chitinophagaceae > JAFIGV01. The sequence continues at coordinate 18,873 of JAFDXO010000195.1, forward strand.
ACGGGAGTCTTTGATTTTGAATTGCCAATCGGTTTTTTGGGTTGAAATTGTTTTGGGTCATCTTCTTCAAACTCTTCGCCCGGATCACCGCTGTAATCAGCAGAGGGAATATCGCCTTTGATGGCACTTAATTCTTGTTTGAAACGATCATAATCTACTTCAAATTGATGCAAAATTTGAGTTGCAACGTTTTCTTTGTTTTTAAGGATAGATAGCAGAAGATGTTCGGTTTCAACAGTTGAGCTTTTCAGTGCTTTTGCTTCTAAGACAGTTATTCGAATCACCTTTTCAGCCTGCTTGGTAAGTGGCAAACTATTGATGTTGGCAAGTGGTTTATTATTCTTGTCTTTGATGGCTAACTCCAATTCCTTTCTCAGGTCAAAGAGGTCAACATTCATTTGTTGAAGTACGTGAACAGCTAAGCCTTCGCCTTCCCGTATCATCCCTAGTAATAGGTGTTCGGTACCAATGAAATCATTTCCTAATCGAAGTGCTTCTTCGCGGCTATAAGATATAATTTCCTTAACTTTCGGAGAGAAATTCGAGTCCATTTCGTCTGTATTTCTTGTGGTTAATCTGAATAAAGTTAGCAATAAGAATGATGTTTCAATTATTGAGTTTACTTATTGCTGCATCTAACTTCGTAAAAATCAAGCTACATTCTTCAATTTCTCCCTAATTTAATTTTTATAAAGGAAACTAAATAAGATTGCTTAACTTGGAAAAGCATTTTCAACAATAGTTTATTCTCCCGCTTATTTATTTTACTCATGGACATCAAAATTGATACCAAACCAAATTTTATTATTTGGGAACCTTTATATGACACGTTAGATGAAAAATTGACAGCCGCACTTCGAAATAATTGGATAGAATTGGCTGAGAAAGGCTATCATAATGTGGTTTTAAACCTTCAATATTGTATGACAAGTGAAGAGAAGGCAATAGAAGCATTGATAGAACTTCATGAAATAGTTTATAGCTCCAAACATTCGTTGGTATGTGTGGATTTACAGCCATCCTTACTGAAAAATATCAAAAATGCAGGTGCTGAACTAACCTTAAATATAGCACCCACTATGCAAGAAGCTATTGATATTATCAGTATGGAAATTTTGGAGCGTGAACTTTTTGATGAAGAAGCTTGACTGACAGAACTTTGAAAAATGACTTTAACCATTCTTGGAAATAATTCAGCACTACCGGCATTCGACAGGCATCCAACTGCACAGATAGTGTCCGTTGGATCTGAGGTCATACTCATAGACTGTGGTGAAGGAACCCAAATACAGATGCAATTGTATGGTCAAAAATGGCGAAAACTCAACCATATTTTTATCAGCCACCTTCATGGAGATCATTATTTTGGATTACCGGGCTTGCTCAATAGTATGAGTCTTTTAGGGAGAACTCAACCTCTGAATTTATATGCGCCCATTGCACTTCAAGCTATTTTAGATCAAATGATGTTGGCGGCAGATAGCCAATTGAATTATAGCCTACATTTTCATCCCCTAACTGCCGGCGAAGCTTCTCTGTTAGTAGAAAATAAATCGTTCTCAGTCAAGAGTTTTCCTGTTGAACATAGAATAGATTGCCACGGATTTTTGGTTGAAGAAAAATCTCCTCATGGTAGGAAATTGTTGCCGGAAAAATGTCGTGAATATCAGGTTCCTACCTATTTCTATCATCGAATTAAAAATGGCGAAGATTATGAAAGAAACGACGGCTTTACAGTAAAATCTGAATGGGTAACAATCCCTGCATTGCCCGGCAAAAAATACGCTTATTGTGCCGATACACGCTATACCGAAAGTTTCATTCAGCATATCCTACACACAGACCTACTTTATCACGAATCCACTTATCTTGATGAAGAGGCGGAAAAAGCTGCACAACGATTTCACAGCACCTCAAAACAAGCAGCAAAAATTGCAAAAGTTGCCGGTGCAAAAAAATTATTATTAGGTCATTTTTCTTCCAAATACAAAGATCTTCAACCTTTTCAGGAGGAGGCATCCGAAATATTTTCAAACGTTCGTGTTTCTAAGGAAGGTGAATGTTACGAGATTTGATTTAACTACGAAACAGCCTTTTAACCTTGAACTGGTGTTTCTAACAAATTAATTTAGGATATTCGAGTAATTTTTTCAAAATTAAAATTGAATTAAACTTTTTAAATAAAGTGTATTATTGCATAGTTTTTCAAATGTCATTCACTAATTAGAGCTTTCAAAAAGTAATCATACATACACCCCATTTTATAGACTGTTTAATTGATTAGGGAAATATGAAGTTTTATGTACTAAAGAAGCTTAAATCTTATTATTTTAGAGCGCAATATAGACCCAGAATTATTGATTGTATTATCAACCCTTTTTTTATTATTAGAAGGGGATTATTTGTAAGTTTTAGAAAAAAAGCCCCCTTGTTAAAAGGAAATATACTTGATTTTGGATGCGGCAGAAAACCTTATGAAACCCTATTTACAAACGCCCAATCCTACTTAGGGGTTGACATAAATCATAATGACACTTATTTTGACAAGTACGTCAATGCAGAAGTATTATACGACAAACAGACCCTTCCTTTTGAGTCAGAAAAGTTTGATCATTGTTTTTCTTCCGAAGTAATTTATTTGATTGAAAAGCCGGACGAAATAATTTCAGAGCTATGTAGAGTTATTAAAAAAAATGGGCTGCTTTTAATATCTGCCCCATTTTTATGGGAAGAAAACTGGACTCAGTATGATTTTTGTCGCTATACATCAAATGGGCTTAGAAAAATACTTGAACGAAATGGCTTTGAGGTTTTTGAGGAAGAAAAAACGCCCAGCCATTTTGCTACTATTTGGCAATGCTTTTTATCTTTTATCTATGAAAATCCCTTCACACAATGGAAGTTATTAAAGTTTCTGTTTACTGTGGTTATTATTGCACCTCTAAACATCTTGGGAATCATAATAAATTTTGCATTACCCAACAGAAAAAACAAACAAACGCTTTATCATAACACTATTATATTAGCTCGTGCATTATGATTAAAAACTCCCGTCGTTTATTGCGACATTTAGCTTTAGATTTTTTATCCCTAAAAGGTGAAATTTCTACGGGTGTTCATTTACTAAATGGGCATTATATTGGTATTAATAATTTACCCGATTCAATTTTTGCTAATCTACTTTCACAAATAAAAAAGAAAGCACAGCTTATTAATTTTGATGAGGCTACAAATATGATTGCCAATGGAAAAATTCCTGAAAAGGAAAGATTAGTGGCGTTTACTTTTGATGATGGATTTGAAGAATGTTTCTTAAAAATTAGACCCGTTTTAAATGCTGAAGGCATTAAAGCAGGTTTTTTTGTTAACACCGGATTTATTGATGGAAATAAAGACTACAAAAAAAAATTCCTGCAAACCAAAGTTAGATTATCCACGACTAAAGAACCCATGACTTGGGAGCAAATCATTACGTTGAGAGCAGAGGGACACATTATTGGTGCACATACAATTGACCATGATCGTTTGGTTGGAAAAGACTTTGATAAATTATACCATCAGATTGTTGGTTGCAAAAAACGAATTGAAGAAAAGTTAGAAACATCTTGCGAATATTTTGCCTATCCCTATGGTCAATTAGCAGACATAGAAAGTATGGGAAGAAAAATAGCTTCACAACATTTTTTATACAACTTTACACAAACAAATAGTAAGGACTATTATTCCTTCAAAGATTATCCTTTTATAAATCGCCGTCACTTTGAAGGAAATTGGAAATTTAACCATGTAAAGTATTTTCTCAAAAGGAATTTGTTGCAATAGTTTATTTTTTGAATTTACATCTGTTTATTTGCAAAAACACAGATTGTGAAACTGTTATGCCCCAAAAGACAAATAAGAAACGATTACTTTTTACAGGTGTTATTGCCCCTAATACTGTGCATGGTGTAAGTGTATCAAACAAAATAAACATAGACATATTAAGAGAAGATTTTGAAATTGATCTTAATGCGGAAACACTACATCATGATTCAACCCCAAACAATCCAATTAGCAAAGGATTTCATTTTTTAAAAAGCCTAATACACTTCTTAGGTTTAAATTTAAGTAGGAAATACGATGTTTTATATCTAAATATTTCTCTGTCTTCTGCCGGTATATTAAAAACATACCTGATGGCAAAATGTTTTTCAAAATTAAATTCCCGAAGTCATTATATCCTTCATTTGCATCGAGGCGATGTTATTAAGTTTGTTTCTCGAAATTCTGTTCATTATTGGTTGGTTTCTAATCTTTTACAAAAAGCTACTGTTTGTTTTGTACTTTCAGAATCCGTTGTCAATTATTTTGAAAATACTTTAAAAATTAAAAGAAATCAATTGTTTGTATTAGATAATACAATTGATGAAGAGCCAACAGATCTAAAGTACGGTAATGAAAATAATGTATTTACCTTTTTGTATCTTTCAGATTACCGAGAAGAAAAAGGGATTCTAACCCTATTAGCAACATTTGAAAATTGGAGCAAAAAGTATCCTCATTGTCGTTTAAAATGCTTTGGAAAATTTACGGATCCAAAAATCAAAAACCAAATACTATCTTATCAATCATCGCAAATCATCATAAACGAACGCATTTCCGGAGATGCAAAATTTACTGAATATAGAAAAGCAGACTGCTTTCTCTTTGTTTCAGAAAATGAAGGAAAGCCGCTGGTAATTCTTGAAGCTATGTTTGCCGGATTACCTATTATTTCTACAAATGTTGGGTTCATCAGTGAAATCTTACCTTTAGATTATCCTTTTCTTTTTTCAGTTGGAGATTCAGCATTGTTCATTCAGCATTTAGAAACAATGATTTCCAAATCTGAAACCTATCTTCCTATTGGTCAACAATTAAGAGAACAATATTGGGCTCGATTTTCTCGAGCTACTCACCAAAAGAATTTGCGTTTAGCTTTGAAAAAAATATTTTAGTACTGTCGGTCAATTTCGAAGGACTAATTTTTTTTGTCTGCTTTTCTATTGTTTTTCAATCACTTGCAGACTACACAAAAAATTTCTTAATAATTTTTTTGGAGCATCCGATACCACTTACTACCTTTGCCCTCCTTTAAAAAACTGGCGTACCCTTTTCGTTCCTTATAACAAAGAGAGTAGCCACATAACAAAAGAATAAACAGACAATGAAACATCTTAGTTTTAAAACTCAGTCTGCCAACGAAAAAATCGTCAAGCGCGATTGGTATGTGGCTGATGCTACAAACCAAACCTTGGGACGTATGTCTTCAAGAATTGCTACCATCCTTCGTGGCAAACACAAAGCTTACTACACTCCACACTTTGATTGTGGAGATTATGTGATTGTAGTCAATTCAAGCAAAGTTGTGCTTACGGGCAACAAATTAGAAGACAAGGAGTACCTTACTTATTCCGGCTATCCCGGAGGGCAAAAGTCTGCAACTGCCAAGATTATGATCAATAATCGGCCTAATGTGGTAATTGAACGCGCCGTAAAAGGTATGTTGCCTAAAAACCGCATGGGTCGTGCGATGTACAAAAAACTATTTGTGTATGATGGTGCAGAACATCCACACAAAGCACAGCAACCTAAAGAGCTGAAGTTCTAACATTCTATTTAACAAAAAAGGAAAACGCCAGATTATAAATGGAAAAGCAAAAAAACGCCGTTGGTCGCCGTAAAGAAGCAGTTGCTCGGGTATATTTGAGTAAAGGCACAGGTAGCATCACCGTTAATGGCAAAGAATACAAAAACTATTTTCCACTGATGTACCTGCAAAATCAGGTAGAACTGCCACTTAAAACCATCGAATCTTTAGAAGCATTCGATATAGTTGTAAATGTAGCAGGTGGTGGACCAAAAGGTCAGGCAGAAGCTATTAAAATGGGTATTGCACGCACCTTATGCGAAGTAAATCCTGAATATCGCCCTGCTTTGAAAAAAGAAGGTTTGATGACGCGCGATCCAAGATCGGTAGAGCGCAAGAAGTTTGGTAAGCGCAAAGCTCGTCGTAGCTTCCAATTCTCTAAACGTTAATCTGCTGATAGTCTTATTATTCTTAACCAACAAGAAAAACGAAAAATGGAAGAAAATAAAAGCTTACATCAGCAATTACTCGAAGCTGGTGTGCATTTCGGCCACTTAAAGAAAAAGTGGAATCCTAAGATGCTACCATACATCTTTACAGAAAAAAATGGTATCCATATCATTGACCTCAATAAAACCATTGAAGGTCTCGATGAAGCAGCTGCTGCCTTGAAATCTATCGCTAAAAGCGGCAAGAAAATCATGTTTGTAGCAACTAAAAAGCAAGCTAAAGAAATCGTTGCAGAAGCTGCGGCTAAAGTAAACATGCCTTTTGTTACAGAACGCTGGTTGGGCGGTATGCTTACCAACTTCCAAACAATTCGCAAAAGTGTGAAAAAGATGCAAAGCATCGAAAAAATGCTTGGCGACGGTACTTTAGATAGCGTAACAAAAAAAGAACGCCTTACATTAAGCCGTAGCAAAGAAAAAATGGAAAAAGTGTTGGGCGGTATCTCTAACATGGGACGCACTCCGGCTGCTTTGTTTATGGTTGATATTAGCCATGAACACATTGCTCTGGCAGAAGCTAAACGCTTAGGCATCACAACCTTTGCTATGGTAGATACAAACAGCGATCCAACCAAAGTGGACTTCGCCGTACCATCTAATGATGATGCTACTAAATCTATTGCAATCATCACAAACTATCTTACTGCTGCCATCATGGAAGGACTTCAAGAGCGTAGTGAGATTAAAGAAGAAGATGCTAACGAAGAAAATGTTGAAAGAATGCGTGGATTAGATATTACTGATGAAGACGAAGCAACAAAGAATAAAGACAAAGGTGAACAACGTGCTCCGGGTGGGCGCGGTGGACGCGGTCGTTCAGGTGCTGGCGGCGGACAAGGTCGTAGCCGTATGGGTGCTGGTGGCAATACTCGTCGTTAATCCTCTGTTTCAATTCAAAATAATATCATTGCTACAAAGAGAGGCTGTCCATTTAGGACAGCCTTTTTCTTTTATTAAACTACTACTTTCACCTAATGTCAAATCTTGTCTTTTTTGCGAATCGCTTGTTAATCTGACTTTAAAATACACCCTGTCTTTACCCTTCATAATATCTTCGTTCTAACATTCGTACATTTATTTATAGAGAGAGAAAGGAGTATGGTTAATTTATTTGTTTAACAATTCCATACACTTCAACACATGAAACAGGTAATAGATTTTTTTAGCCACCTCTTCCGCTATTCTGACTTTAAATCATTATGGCAAAATGGCAACTGGACTGCCTTTCACGGCTGGCTCTATGTTATTAGCGATCTGCTGGTAGCCGGTGCCTATTGCATTATTCCACTGCTCATTTTTCTATACATTCGAAAGCAGGGTAACAAGGTTCACTTCAATGGCATATACCTTCTCTTTGCCCTTTTTATCCTGATTAGTGGGGCAACTTATTTGATAGATGCCATCATGTTTTGGAAACCTATTTTCCGCTTTAGTGCTGCTATGCGCTTAGCAACTGCCCTTGTTAGTTGGATCACTATTTACCATATAATTAGAATACTGCCTACTGCCTTTACACTTAAATCACCTATTGAGTTAGAAAAAGAAGTTGACAGAAGAATGGATGTTGAGCGTACGTTGAAAATTAAGAATGAACAATTGATAGAAGCTGAACGTACCGCTAAATTAGGATATGGTGCTTGGGATATTCTTCGTCGTCAAGTTGATCTTTCCGAAATGGCTTCTTCTATTTTAGGCTTAACACCCGGAGCTATTGTAAACTATCAAAAACTTACTCAGCAAATCCATCCTGCTGATATTCGTTTTGTAGAGGATTGTATTCAAAAAAACTTACGCTCCGACTCCTTCAAGCCTTTTTATTTCCGAGTGCTTACCGATAGAATGATGATTCGACATGTTTTAGTACGGGGAGAAGTGCTTAGAAATTCATTGGGTCAAGCAATTGGCATAAAAGGAACCCTTCAAGATGTTACAGAAATTCGTACACACCTGCAAAGAATAGAACTGCAAAACAAAAAACTTAAGAAAATAGCTTGGGTTCAATCGCATAAAATGCGAAGCCCTGTTGCGACCATTCTTGGACTTACAGAATTGTTCAATCATGACGATCCTAATGATCCCATGAATGCTGAAATCATAAACAGCATTAAAGAACAGTCACAACAATTAGACAAGATGATTCACGAAGTGGATGACTTAACTCGCGCTCAAACGAAAATGATGGTCTAAGAAAATAACCTATCCAATTGCCTGACGCAGGTCTGCAATCAAATCTTCTACATCTTCAATTCCCACACTCAGCCTTATCAACGAATCTGAAAGTCCGTTTGCTATACGTTGCTCACGCGGAATGGATCCATGTGTCATGGTTGCCGGATGACCAATCAACGATTCTACGCCGCCTAAAGATTCTGCAAGAGAAAACAATTCCGTTTTACTTAGAACACGATTTGCCGCTTCTATACTATCATCTTTCAATGTAAAAGAAAGCATACCTCCAAAATCGCGCATCTGCTTCTTAGCAATATCATGGTTTGGATGATCTGGAAATCCACACCAATAAACCTTTTCAACCTTTGGATGATGACGCAAAAAAGTAGCAATGGCTCTTCCATTTTCACAATGGCGTTGCATCCGCACATGCAGCGTTTTGATTCCGCGCAATACTAACCACGCATCATGCGGGCCGGGCACTGCTCCGCAACTATTTTGTATAAAACGCAAACGTTCTTCTAATTCAGCATCATTCATAATTAAGGCACCATGAACCACATCAGAATGTCCTCCCAAATATTTCGTTGCCGAATGCACCACTATATCTGCACCCCAATCAAGAGGGTTTTGCAAATAGGGTGAAGCAAACGTATTATCCACAACTAAAGTCAACTTGTGCTCTTTGGCAATCTTAGCGCAAGCCTCAATGTCCACAATGTTCAACAAAGGATTGGTTGGTGTTTCCGCCCATATCATCTTTGTGTTTTTGTTTACATAGCCCCTAATATTTTCGGCATGGCTCATGTTTATAAAATGAAACCGAATACCATAATTTGCAAATACTTTTGTGAAAACACGAAAAGTTCCTCCGTATAAATCATTTGCGACAATCACTTCATCACCCGGCATCAATAGCTTCATAACGGCATCTGTAGCAGCCATACCACTACTAAAACACAAACCAAATTTTCCGTTTTCAATACTTGCCAATGCGTTTTGAAGAGCAGTGCGAGTTGGATTTTGCGTACGAGCATATTCATAACCCTTGTGCTTTCCGGGTGCTTCCTGCACGTAGGTTGATGTTTGGTAAATAGGAGTCATGATAGCACCGGTAGTAGGATCTGGGCTTACGCCTGCATGAATTAATCTGGTAGATAGTTTTAGATTGTTGCTTTGCATGTTGCTATGTTTGCGCGTGCAAAGGTACAGCCAAACTACAAGAATGACGTTGTATCTTTAGGCATGGAAAAGTCGCACGTGCGCCCGTCAGATTCCTTAAACCCACAAGAGAAGGAATACGAAAACAGCATTCGTCCACAAAGTATTGACGAGTTTTCGGGGCAACCTCAACTTATAGAAAACCTGCGTATCTTCATCAAGGCAGCAAACATGCGCGGAGAGCCACTCGACCATATTCTTTTTCATGGACCACCGGGATTAGGAAAGACTACCTTATCTCGAATTGTTGCCAATGAGTTGGGTGTATCAATAAAAGAAACCAGCGGCCCGGTAATTGAAAAACCTGCTGATCTTGCCGGATTACTTACCAGTCTTGATCCACGTGATGTTTTATTCATAGACGAAATACATAGACTCAGCACGGTGGTTGAAGAATATTTGTATGCAGCAATGGAAGATTTTAAGATTGACATAATGATTGATAGCGGCCCAGCCGCTCGTTCCATTCAGCTTAGCATCAATCCTTTTACATTAGTGGGTGCAACGACCCGCTCAGGCTTGCTTACAGCGCCTCTCCTCAGCCGATTTGGAATTAAATCTCGTTTAGATTATTACACCCGCGAAGTGCTGCAGCGAATTATTTTACGAGCCGGAAATCTGTTAAATGTAAAAGTAACATCCGATGCAGCTATGGAAATTGCAGGAAGAAGTAGAGGCACACCTCGTATAGCAAATGGACTATTGCGCCGTATGCGTGACTTTGCTCAAGTACTTGGAAATGGTGTAATTGACATGGCGATTGTAGAACATGGACTAAAAGCATTGCATGTGGACGAAAGTGGATTAGATGAAATGGATAATAAAATCCTAACCACACTAATAGATAAATTTAAAGGCGGACCTACCGGCATTAATAATATTGCAACTGCCGTTGGAGAAGAATCCGGAACCATAGAAGAAGTGTATGAACCCTTTCTGATACAGGAAGGATATATAGTACGAACACCTCGTGGCCGAGAAGCCACAGATAAGGCTTATCAACACCTCAAACGATCAAAACCGGCAAGCGAAGGAACTCTGTTTTAATAACTATCCAATCCTTTATACACTTTATAGCTTCGTAGAAAATTATTTAGATAATTGTTTCAAAATCTTTCGAAGAAAATGAAAGAATTTATAGTCTGTGATGTGTTAAAGGGAAAGGCTAATGGAGAATTTTTTGGCATAGAAAGAAAGTATTTAAATGAACTCAATTGCATTTATAGATACCGAAATTGATCCAATAAGCAAAAAGATTCTTGACATAGGAAGTATCAAGGATGATGGAACTATCTTTCATTCCAATTCTATAAGTGATTTCATAAAATTTCTTACTGGAACTAAGTTTATTTGCGGGCACAACATTTTAAATCACGACATACAATATATTCAGAGAGCTATCATAGATGCCAAAGTAGATTCTAATAACATAATTGACACTCTATTTCTCTCTCCTCTTTTATTCCCGACAAAGCCATATCATGCTTTGCTCAAAGACGATAAGCTACAAACTGAAGATGCCAATAATCCGTTTAATGATTCAATTAAAGCCAAAGATCTCTTTTTTGACGAAGTTTCTGTTTTCAACCAAACTGACAAAAAGCTAAAACAGATTTTCTATTTGCTTTTGAAAGACAAGAGGGAGTTTCACTCCTTTTTCCGTTTCATATCATATACAAGCGCAAACACCGACATCGAAAAGTTGATTCATGAAAAATTTACTATTGCTATTTGCGAACATGCAGACCTTCCAAAAATAATTTCAGACCATCCGATTGAATTAGCTTACTGCTTAGCTCTGATTAATTGTAACAACCGATATTCTATAACACCACCTTGGGTTTTAAAAAATTTCCCCAAGGTCGAAAGGATTATGTTTCTTCTTAGAAGTAAACCTTGTTTAACCGGTTGCGACTATTGCAATCAAGCATTAGACATACACAAGGGATTAAAATCTTATTTTGGTTTTAATTCTTACAGAACTTATGCCGGCGAGCCACTTCAAGAGAATGCAGTTCAAGCAGCAGTTGACAATAAATCTCTATTGGCAATATTTCCTACAGGCGGTGGGAAGTCAATTACTTTTCAAGTGCCAGCATTGATGGCAGGTGAAAATACAAAGGGTTTGTCCGTTGTGATATCACCATTACAATCATTAATGAAGGACCAAGTTGACAATCTTGAAAAAAACCAAATTACAGAAGCAGTTACAATAAATGGATTACTTGACCCTATTGAAAAAGCAAAATCTATTGAAAGAATTCAAGACGGCAGAGCATCCATACTCTATATTTCTCCTGAATCACTTCGTTCAAAGACAATTGAAAAATTGCTTTTAGGCAGAAAAATAGTTCGCTTTGTGATTGACGAAGCCCACTGCTTTTCTTCGTGGGGACAAGATTTTAGGGTTGACTATTTATACATTGGAGATTTTATCAAATCGCTTCAAGAAACCAAAAACCTTGAAGAGCAAATTCCGGTTTCTTGTTTTACCGCAACGGCAAAACAAAAAGTCATTGAAGACATTTGCGCTTACTTCAAAGAGAAGCTGGGAATCAAGTTGGAAATATTTCCATCCAAAGCTACTCGAACAAATCTTCAATATGAGGTTTTTGAGAAAGCGGATGATGAAGAAAAATATAATGCGGTTCGTGATTTGATTACAGAAAAGGATTGCCCGACTATCATTTATGTTTCACGAACCAAACGAGCCAGACAACTTGCAGAGCGATTAAAAGAAGATGGGTTTAATGCAAAGGCATTTCATGGCAAAATGGAAAGTCAAGAAAAAACAGAAAATCAAAATGCTTTTATATCTGGTGAAGTTCAAATAATGGTTGCTACTTCGGCTTTCGGGATGGGAGTTGATAAGAAAGACGTTGGGATGGTAATACATTACGAAATTTCTGACTCGCTTGAAAACTATGTGCAGGAAGCAGGTAGAGCTGGACGAGATGAAAACATCACAGCCGATTGCTATGTTTTGTTTAACGAGGAAGATCTTGGTAAACATTTCATTTTGTTAAATCAAACCAAAATCAACATACATGAGATAAAGCAAATTTGGAATGCAATAAAATTTTTAACGAAATCCAAATCAAGTGTTCAAAAATCTGCTTTAGAAATTGCCAGAGCAGCAGGCTGGGACGAGAATGTAAAAGAAATTGAAACGAGAGTAACGACTGCAATCGCAGCATTGGAAGAAGCAGGTTATGTAAAACGAAAACAAAACATGCCAAGAGTTTTTGCTAATAGCATATTATCAAAAACAGCACAAGAAGCAATTGGTAAAATAATGCACTCTCAAAAAATTAGTGCAGAGCAAAAAATTACAGCAACAAGAATTATTAAAAACCTTTTTTCAAGTAAGAGTAGAAAGCAATCAAACGCTGATGAAGCAGAATCAAGAGTAGATTATATCTCAGATAATTTGGGCATTGACATTAGAAATGTTATTTCTGTTGTTAATCTTTTGCGTGATGAAAAGATCTTAGCAGATGCAAAAGATTTAACAGCATTCATCAAGAAAGGGGAGTATAAAAATCGCTCACTTGCAATAACTCAGAGTTATAGAATGATAGAAAATTTTCTTTGCTCTTTGTTTGACGAACAAGAAAAATCATTTCACATTAAAGAACTGAATGAAGAAGCAGAAGAAAAAGGATGTCAGGATGTTACTCCATCCAAGATAAAAACAGTTCTCAACTTTTGGGCTATCAAGAACTGGATTAAGCGATACAATAAAGATTATTCAAAGAATCATATTGTGGCAATTAGTTGTCAACCCAAAGATGAACTAAAAGAACGTTTAGAGAAACGACATATTTTAGCTGAGTTTGTTGTCAACTACATGTATGACAAGAGCAATAAAATTATTGAAGAAGGCAAAACAGTAAAAGATGAGTCTTTAGTTGAATTTTCTGTGCTTGAGTTACAAGACGCATTTCAAAAACATCATCAAGGACTATTTACTTTCAAAGCAACCCTTGAGGACATTGAAGATACTTTGTTTTACCTCTCTCGTATTGAAGCTATCAAAATTGAAGGTGGCTTTCTTGTGGTTTACAACAAGCTAACAATTGATAGAACAGAGAAAAACAACCGTGTTCAGTACAAAGAACAGGATTATCAAAAACTAAGTCAGTATTATGACCATAAAATACAGCAAATTCATATCGTAGGTGAGTATGCAAAAAAGATGATTGATGATTCAACTGGAGCTTTAAAATTTGTTGACGATTATTTCCAATTGAACTTTCCCTCCTTTCTTAGTAAGTATTTTAAAGGAGCAAGAGAATTTGAAATAAAAAGAAATATAACACCAAAAAAGTACAAACAGCTATTTGATTCTTTATCAGAAGTTCAGCGAAAAATTATAGACGATAAGACTTCAAGATACATTGTTGTTGCAGCAGGACCGGGAAGTGGTAAGACGAAAGTTTTAGTTCACAAACTGGCTTCCTTGCTTTTAATGGAAGATGTTAAGCATGAACAATTGCTAATGATATCTTTTTCAAGAGCAGCAGCAATAGAGTTTAAAAAACGATTGATTGAGTTGATTGGTAACGCTGCGAACTTCATTGACATAAAAACATTTCATTCCTACTGCTTTGACCTAATGGGAAAAGTTGGAACCATTGACAGAGCTGATACAATCATTAAATCTACGGTTGAGAAAGTAAAGAACAACGAAGTTGAGCTAAGTAGAATTACAAAAACTGTTTTAGTAATTGATGAGGCTCAAGACATGGACAAAGAAGAATTTGAATTGATAAAGGTGCTAATGGATAAAAACGAAGAGATGAGGGTTATTGCTGTTGGAGATGATGACCAGAACATTTATCAATGGCGAGGAGCAGATTCAAAATACTTATTAAGTTTTATCACAGAAAAAAAAGCAACGAAATACGAACTCATTACAAATTACAGAAGCAAAAACAATTTAGTTTCATTCTCTAACCAGTTTGTAAAAACAATTTCTGAAAGACTTAAAGAGATACCGATAGAAGCCAAACAAATTGACAATGGAAAAATAAAAATAGTGCACTACAAAAATGGGAACCTCATCACTCCATTAATTAACGACATACTTTCAACCGGACTCTCAGGTACTACTTGCATTTTAACACATAAAAACGAAGAAGCATTTCAAGTTGCCGGACTATTGACAAAACGTGGACATCAAGCAAAGTTGATTCAGAGTAATGATAGTTTTAGCTTGTATAATCTTGCAGAAGTTCGTTATTTTTTGGATGCGCTACAATTGAATGATGATGTATTTATTATCAGTGATGATGTTTGGGGAAATGCAAAACGAAAACTGATTGACAGATACAAGATGAGTTCAAAGTTTGAAATCTGTAACAATCTTATCAAAGATTTTGAAGGAACTAACACCAAGAAGAAATACAAATCAGATTTAGAAGTTTTTATACGAGAATCAAAATTGGAAGATTTCATCAACACAATTGGTGAAACAATTTTCGTCTCAACCATTCATAAAGCAAAGGGTAGAGAATTTGACAATGTGTTTTTACTTCTAGAAAATTTTGATGTTGTAAAAGATGATCAGAAACGACAACTTTATGTTGCAATGACAAGAGCAAAACAAAATTTAACCATTCACTTAAATGGGAGTTATCTTGATAAATTAAGAACCGAAGGATTAGAGAGAATTGAAAACTATGACACTTTTGAACCGCCAAACAGTTTGACACTTCATTTATCACACAAAGATTTATACTTAGGTTACTTTGAGTATATTCAGCATCGAGTTAATGCCTTGACAAGCGGAGATTCAATTTCTATTTCGGAAGAAGGTTGTAAGAATGAAAAAGGAGAATTGGTTTTGAAGTTCTCAAAGAAATTCCTTGATAGGTTAGTGGAAATAAAAAACAATGGCTTTGAGTTAAAAGAAGCAAAAGTGAACTTTATTGTTCACTGGAAATCTGAAGACAAAGAACAAGAAGTAAAAATTGTTCTTCCTGAATTGCAATTCGAAAAATATAGTTAAACAATGATTATCATTTATATACTCCTATCCATCCTTGCGATTCTCTTAATCGTAAACATCATTCTCACCCTCAAAGCAAGTAAGAAAGAATCGGGCAATGAATTGATGGAAATAAAATCTTCCATTGCAACACTTACATCAAATTTGAAAGACACCGAGAGGAATCTAAAAGATGAATTTGCAACCAACAGAAAGGAAAGTGCAGAAACAGCAACAGGTTTAAGAATTGAAATTGGCAATCAGCTTAACAAGTTTATCCAAACATTTTCAGAGCAATTAGGCAACCTTACCAAATCCAATGAAGAAAAATTAGAAGCTATACGCAAAACCTTTGAAGAAAAATTGGCGGACTTTCAAAAAAGCATTGATACTAATAGCAAAGAGAGTAGAACCGAATTAAAAGAAAATCTGGAAGCATTTAAAAAGGAATTGAACGATGCTTTGAAAGATTACAAAGAACGCATGAGAGAACAGTTTTCTGATTTTGAAAAAAATCAGAAAACACAGAATGTAGCCAACAGCGAGAAAATTTCTGAACTCAAACTGAGTTTGGAAAAATCAGTAAAAACCATGCAGGAAGGCAACGAGAAGAAATTGGAAGAGATGCGCAAAACCGTTGATGAAAAATTGAATGAAACCTTGGAAAAACGCCTTGGTGAATCATTCAAACAAGTAAGCGACAGATTGGAAGCCGTTCACAAAGGCTTAGGCGAAATGCAAACGCTGGCGGTGAGTGTTGGCGATTTAAAAAAGGTAATGAGCAATGTAAAATCAAGAGGCGTTTTGGGTGAATATCAATTGCAAAACATCATTGAGGATTTGCTGACCAATGAGCAATACGAGAAGAATGTAAAAACAAAAGCAGGAAGTGGTGCAGTGGTGGAATTTGCCATCAAAATGCCACACGGCAAAAATCTTGAAAAAACTTTGTGGTTGCCAATAGATTCCAAGTTTCCTAAAGAAGATTATGAAGCTTTGATTGATGCTTATGAAAAAGGCAATGTAGATAAAATTGAAGAATGCCGAAAAGCTTTTATCAACGGTATTAAGAAGAATGCCAAAGACATCAAAGAAAAATACATTGACCCACCGAATACTACTGAATACGGTATCATGTTTTTGCCTTATGAAAGCTTGTTTGGCGAAGTATTGCGAGTACCCGGACTTTTTGAGCAAATACAGAAAGATTATAAAATCACGATTACCGGACCAACAACATTGAGTGCCTTGCTGAACAGTTTGCAAATGGGCTTTAGAACCTTGGCTATCGAAAAACGCAGCAGCGAAGTTTGGGATTTGCTTGGAGCAGTGAAAACAGAATTTGGGAAATTTGGTGGAATCATTGAGAAAACAAGGGATAAGCTTATTGCTGCAACCAAAGAATTAGACAACACCGGAGAAAGAACGAGGACTATTGAACGCAAACTTCGACACGTTCAGGAATTACCAACTAACGAATCAAAAAAGATTTTAGACGAGCATACAGACGAAGAAACAACAGAATTTGCATAACTCCTAAGAGGCGGAATAACGCAACTTAATACTCATGTACATATCTGCCATCCATAATACTCAACCTGAGATGTGTTACAAAACAATATACCGATCCCAATAGTGAGGCAAAAACAAATGAGGTACTTTAAAAATAACAAACAGTACAATGAGGATAATAAGCGGAAGGTGTTGTTGCAACAATAGACGAATCATTTAGGTGCTATCATTTTTAAAAAAACGAGGAAATCCTTTCACACACTAACATATTTGCTTCTTACCGTTTTTTATTCATAATCTTCAAAAATAAAACATCTGCTATCGTTTTTTATGTTTTGAAATTAGTTCTGCTACTGCTGCTCTACGTATATATTCCGGGTTTAGTTCACTGAAAAGTTTCAATTTAGTTGGAGCTTCCTTCAAAGCATGTTCCAATTGCAACGTTGCTTCTTTTGTTTTTCCCAATTCCATTAAGGCTGCAGCTTGGATATATCTAAAATCGGGTTTATCACCACAATGTTCACGGGCAACTTCAATTTGTGTCAATGCCTCATCATAATAACCAACTAAATATAGTCCTCGAACAAGCGATATCCATGTTGATTTATTTCCTGGCTTTAAACGCACTGCATTCAAATAGCAAACCAACGCCTCTTTAGTTACATTGAGTTCCATCAAACAATTGCCAATAGCGACACAATATGCTGCATTATCCTTGTTGAGGTGCAAAGCAACCGAATATGATTTGACAGCTTTTTCCCATTGTTGTTCTCGAGCGTAGGTTTCCCCTATTTTAAAGAAAATAATATCGTCTTTGGGGTTTAGTTGCGATGCTTGTCTATAATAGTGCCGAGCTTTAGTAAAATTTTTCTTCTTTTCCCAACAATATCCTATTGCTTCAAAAATTAAATCTTCGCCTTTGGCAATTTCTAAATGCTTCTCCAGCACTTCAATAGCTTTTTCATACCACCTTAGCCGCATATAAGCATCTGCCATGTTTCGATAAGCAAATTCAAAAGTTTCATCAATGACTACACAATATTCGTAGGCATCAATAGCTTTTTCATACATTTTCAAACCCTGATAGGCTGCTCCCAAATTAAACCAAGCTAAGGAATTGTAAGGATCTTCGTCTGTAAGTGCGGTATGAAGAGCAACACTTTCTTCGTTTCTTTCGGTAAAATCAGCCCAAAAGCAAAGTTTTTGCAATGCTTCATCATTTCGTTTATCAATTTTTACTATACGCTTAAGCGTTTCAAACACCGCATCAAATTCTTCACACTCGTCATATACATCTGAAAGCTCGAGCAATAAATCTATTAAATCACGACCGGCAAAGTGTTCAGCCTTTTGTTCTAATAAAGCTGCGGCTTGATCATATTTGAATTGACTGACCAATATATCAGACCTCAACAATACAGCATCAATATTATTTTGATCATATTGCTCCAAGTCATCTAATACTTTTAGAGCCTGCCCAAACTTTTGCGATTGTGTTAATATCTCAGCTCTTAGCAAGAGAATTGAAGCAGAAAACGGGTAATACGTTCGGGCAATGTCGCAAGCTAAGAGTGCCTGTTCTTCATTTCCGCAATGAAAATAATGTTCTATTACCCTTTCAAATTCTTCCTCATCCATCATTCCGCCCGTTTGTCCGCTTTTTACGCTTTCATACCGTTTCAGTAGGTATTCGAGGGAATTTTCTTCATCATCAAAAAAATCATCATCATCAAACATAGTCCTTCGATTTCAATCAAAAATAATCAAAAAAACAAGTACTAACAATAGGATTTTGTTAAGTAGTCGCCAAAATGCACAGCCTATCAACAATTTTGAATGAGCCGTTGCTTTTTTCTTATGATTTTCTATTTTGTTTTCATACAGCTCGACTAAGGAATCTGTGTGTAAACAATATTGCTGGGAACACTTTCATTCCACAACCGATCGAGTGCGGTAATTACATAACTACACTTATTGAATTTATTGGCATCAACATCTAAAAATTCTCTTGAAGTGGTTAAGTTGATAATTTTATCATTCCTACGAAGATCAATTTGTTCTCCATTTACAAAACGATAAACGGCAAAGCGAATTATTTCTCCTTTTGGATTAAAACCAGTTGGTTGCTCCCACCTCAATAAGGTGCCTTGAGACGAAGGAATGGCCTTTACGACTGGTGCTGTCGGCGGAATGCTATCTATCCATTTCATAACCGGAGGAAAGGCAATAAATTGGTCGAAGCGGTGAATGCTATCGGTTATTGAAGATGATATTTTATCAAAATTGCTGGCACTATACAAAGAAAAGCCTCTATTTCTTGTATTGTTTCGTACATCACGCAATTGCCACATAAGCTCGTTGACGTTATGCCATGGTGCACGTGGATTTCCCAGCATACGATAAACACCTAATCCGTAATAAACATGCCGGTCATAACTGTGCATTTCCCACCATGGCAATAGCACATCAAAGGCAACTAATCTATGACCGTGTTCCCAATATAATTGAGGTAAACAGTAATCTATCCAACCCTGCTTCATCCACAAAACGATATCTGCATAAAGGTCATCATAGTTTGTTTGACCTCCTCGTGTAGGTGAGCCTGCTGGATCTTTTGTTTGATTTCTCCACACACCAAATGGGCTGATGCCAAATTTCACATAAGGCTTCTCCTTTTTTATAGCTGAAGACAATGAAGATACAAATTGATTTACATTGTTTCGTCGCCAGTCATCGCGGTTTGCAAAGCTTTCACCAAAACGAATAAATGCTGCTCCATCATTAAAATCCATTCCGGCAACTCGATACGGATAAAAGTAATCATCAAGATGAACAGCATCAATATCATATCGCCGCACAACATCCAATATTACACTTTGAACATAGCTACGGGCATCCGGTATGCCCGGATTGAGGAGAGCTTTCCCATCATAATTCACAATCCATTCCGGGTGAGTGCGAGTTACATGATTGGGGGGATTGGGATTCTTCTTATTATCTGTTAGTGCTCTAAAGGGATTGAACCAAGCATGAAACTCCATATTACGGAGATGTGTTTGTTCAATCATAAACATAAGTGGATCGTAAAACGGGAAGGGCGGTTGACCTTGTTTGCCGGTCAGGTAGCGGCTCCAGGGCTCTAAGGTTGAAGGATAAAAAGCATCTGCTGCGGGTCGGATTTGAACTATCACAGCATTGCAACCCATGTATTTTAGTTGGTCAAGCCTTTGGATAAATTCTTGTTGTTGTGAAACAGAAGGCAGTCCGGGCTTTGATGGAAAGTCAATGTTAGAAACGGTGGCAATCCATGCAGCACGAAATTCACGTTTAGCAATGTTTTGAGCAGAGGCTTGAAAAAATAAAAAAGTAAGAATCAAAAACCAAACACTCTTCATCTTGTTAACCTTTAAAATATTGGCGAATTGGGTATTCAAATGTAGAAAAGCAAAGAAACAAAAAGCAACACTAAGGTGGGTGTTGCTGGGTGTATGATCATTTAAAAAGCTAAAGGCTATTTTTTATAGACTTTTACAGAACAAGTATATTGTTCCATACTTTGAATTTGCTGTTCTCTACTCATTTTCCCGAGTTTATTACTTTGGGGTAATCTGAGGCTGAGATCAGAATTGGAAATTAGTTTCACTATTGCCTTAGCACCAACCGCATAAGTTGTTCCCTCCGATTCTGATTCTTTACCGGTCACCAATGCAATGATATTACCATTGTTATCTGTAACCGGAGCACCGCTTTGGCCGGGGCTGGCCGGCAGTTCAAGTCTATATTGTAAGGAGTCGCCCAAGTAGCCGTTTTTAGCACTGATGTAGCCTTCATTATACACAATTTCATCTTGTGGATAGCCCAGTGTAAAAACTTTTGACCCTAAAGGATTTTTAGTAGTTGCAAATCTATATGGCAATTCACCCTTTCCTATTTTAAAGTTTTTATCCTCAACTTTTATGATAGCTACATCAGATTTTTCATCAAAGGTGGACAAAACGGCTTTATAATAATGGCCATCTTTTCGTTGGATGTAAATAGAGTCTGCACCGGCTACTACGTGGTAGTTTGTAACAAAATATCCGTCATTACTCAATGCCACCCCGGTGCCGGAATAGTTTGCCGGAGTAACAGGTGTAGTAGCTGTTTCGTTGATATTTTTTATTAGTGCGGATTGAGAACGTTTAATGGTTTCTAATTCGCGGCGTAATAAACTATATTGGGATGATCTCTTTTTTTCGTTGTGAGAGATGATTGAAAAAGTAGAAATTGTAGTAAGAATGGCTATTCCCGCTGCAATAGCTCCAGTTCGCAAATAATGTGTGCGAAGCGGAATAGTTCTTACGCGCCAATTGGATGCATTCGTTTCATTTTCATGATGAATATGCACCAACATATTGCGAAACTGTCTTTGTTTCTTACTCTGGTCTAAGGAAAGCAACATGCTCACACATTCATTAAAATCGGAAGCAAAATCAGTTTCTGAAGAGAGTCTTTTATGCAAATTAGCTAACTCGGAAGCAGAAAGTTTGTTAGCCACATAAGCCTCTGCTAATTCCCAATTATTGAAATCTTGTCCTATCATTTTAAATTACCATTTTGCCTTAGCTACATAAAAAATCTTACGTAGCCTGGTCAAGCACTTATACTTTTGCGTTTTGGCATTGTCTGGATTGGTATATCCAAATTCTGCGGCTATTTCTTGCATGCTTTTATCATTGTGATAAAAAGCTTTTAATAAAGAACTACACGGCTCACCCAACTGTTCCATTGCGTCATGAAGCAATTGATAATGTGTTTCTCGTTCGGTGTGTGCATTCAAATCATCTTCATAAGCCCAATCTTTTCCTTCATCCAACCCTGCATCTGTTGATAATATATCGGGTGCTTTTTGATCTTTTTGTAGCTTTTTATACCACAAATGTTTGCAGATGGCAAAAAGGTATGTTCCGATCTTACAACTCAGTCTAAAATCATCTTTTTGTGCCTTTTCATATAGCACCACCATGGCTTCTTGAAAAATATCTGCCACATCATCTTCATCACCGCCATGCTGACCAATCCAACTCTTAATAGGACGGATATGTTGTTTATAGATAGCCTCGGTTGCCTTTCGGTTGCCCTGAGCCAATCCTGCCAACAACGACGCTTCTGTATCTATTGGATTGTACACTTATTAATCCTGTTTTTGAAGAAAAGTAACCCTGTTTTCAATAACTTTTAAAAAATGGGTTCTAATCGCAAACTTAAATCTGTTTTAGGAAAAAGATTAGGACTTTTATCCAAATTCATTAAAAATAAAAGCACTTCAACTCAATACGAATTTCAAAACAATTCTGGATTGAATAGATTGAAAAAAATTACCTGAACCTATTCGTGTAACTTTTCAATCTAAAAAATAGGAATAGCCTAAAATTAAATATCTACCTCTTTATATGTGCCTTACACTTGACGAATAATTATTTTTAAAAAAATACTCTTGTTGCGGGTTACTTTTTTTTCTTTCTCGTATAAACTGTAAATAACCACTCAAAAAAATAAAAAATGAAATTCGTAAAATTGAGCATCTTCGCACTTTCAATGGGTCTTTTTGTAGCATCTTGCGGTAACTCTTCTGAAGAAGCTGCTGCTACAACTGATAGCACTGCAACTGCTGCTCCAGCTCCTGAAGCTACTCCAGCTGCTACTCCAGCTCCAGCTCCAGCTGATAGTGCTGCTGCTGCAACTGCTGCTCCAGCAGCTGCTGCTACTCCAGCTGCTGACACTGCAAAGAAGCACTAATCAACAACTAAAATTTTATCAAAGCCCGCTCTTGAGCGGGTTTTGTTTTTTCTATACTTTTCCGGAAACAATGATTACAATCTCTCCTTTGGGTGTCGCTTTTTCAAAATGTGCTTGTAAAGAGAGCAGGCTGCCGGTTTTTGTTTCTTCAAACATTTTGGTAAGCTCACGACAAACCGCGGCCTCGCGTTCGGCACCACAATAGGCAATCAGCTCTGATAAAGTTTTTACTAAACGATGTGGGGATTCATATAAAATTGTAGTACGCTCTTCTGATGCTATGATTTTAAGTGCTGTTTGCCTTCCTTTTTTTACCGGTAAAAAACCCTCAAACACAAAACGATTTGACGGAATACCGGATTGTACAAGTGCAGGAACAAAGGCCGTGGCACCCGGTAAACACTCAACCGGAATTTGCTCTCGCATACATTCACGAACCAGCAAAAATCCGGGATCTGAAATTCCGGGTGTTCCGGCATCGGTCAGCAAGGCATAGGTTTTACCGCTGTGAAGCTGTGCAATGAGATGAGGAAGAATTTTATGCTCGTTATGCTGATGATAAGGCGTTAGTGATTTTTGAATTTGATAGTGTTTTAACAAAATTCCACTGGTACGGGTATCTTCACATAAAATCCCATCTACCGATTTCAATACTTCTACTGCTCGATAGGTAATATCGCCAAGATTGCCAATAGGTGAAGGAATTAAGTAGAGCCGCATAAGTAAAAACTAACCTTCAACAATAGTGAAATCGTAGCCTTCCATCACCTGATTTACCAATAGTTTTTTACAGGCTTCATTGGTTATGTTTTCTGCACTTTGTTTGTCGGCTGCTTCTACTTTTAGTGTTATATGCTTACCTACACGAACATCTTGCACTCCGGTAAGACCGAGGTTGTGAAGACTGCTATTTACAGCTTTTCCCTGTGGGTCAAGCAATTCTTTAAGGGGCATAATGTTGATGTGTGCAGTAAATGTCATTTCTTATCAATATTTGGATGGTAAACAAAAGAAAGCAAAATGTAGATAATAAAAGCTAAAGCAAGCGCAGCAGATTTTATCAAAGGGAAAAGCCCCGCTGCCACCCCTATTATGATTAATTGTGGCCAAATACTTTTAAAATTAAAAGTAGAAGGCAAGAATTTAAAGAACCTGATTTTTGATACCATTAACCAAGATAGCAAAGCAATTAAAGCATATAACAGCCATGTATTATAGAGTTGTGAACCAATTCCCATTGGGTTTTGCCATTGAATAAGTGGTAGGGTGGCTACAAAAATTCCTACTGCCGGTACCGGCAATCCTGAAAATGATGAATCTGGCTGAGAAGTAGAAACATTAAAACGAGCCAATCGAAGGGCGGCAAAACAGGCAACTAAAAAAGCAGGACTCATTAGCCATAGGCTGACATCCATAGCTTCCGGCAATACAATATAGCTATACCACAAAAGCTTAAATAAAATCATAGACGGGGCAACACCAAAGGAAACCAAATCTGCCAAACTATCTAAATCTTTGCCAATAGGCGAAAAAATTTGAAGCGCACGAGCGGCAAAACCATCCAACATATCGAACACAGCTGCTAACAAAATAAACACACTTCCCCAATAGGGTTGTTCAATTGCTGGCACTTCAATGTATTCATTAAAGCTAAAGTTGGTTGTAAAGTTTTGTGCACCGAGAATATAGCTGATGGCTATACATCCGCAAAAAAGATTAGCCAGCGTCAGCAGATTGGGAAGATGCCTCATAAGTGTTCAAAAGTAGGAAATTATCGCTCATGGAAGGTGTTGGACTTTTTATATTTACCACCTATTTATAATCTAGGCAAACGATAACTTAGGCTTACGTTTACATACATGTTTTTCAAAGGGACATCAACACCCGAAAAAGAAGCAGGAAATAAGCGGCACAAACCCCATTGCCAATGAATGGAAGCAGACCATTTACTACTTAAGCTTTTTTCGATTCCCGCATGTAAACCATAATCATAGCGTCTTATTTTATTAGAAAAATCAAACTCAGCATAATCTACTATTACTTTTTCGCCAAGTGGACCTCCATTTCTGATATATCCATTAGAAACATGCCCTTCAAATTTAGGTCGAAGTAAAAAGGCAAAATATCCCCCAATTTGAAAAGACCAATTTTTACCGGGTGTCCATTGCGCATAAAGGGGTAAGGTTAAGTAAACATTTCGTACAGTAGTTGTATTTGTGCCGGTAAAGCTGCCTTCAAACCCTGATGCTGATCCATTATTTCCTTGAATCATGGTGTGGAAATAGGCTACACTATCTTTTACCCACATTCCTTTGTAGTCTAATAATAATCCTGTGCCTATCCACCAATGCTGCTTGGCGGCAAACAGAGCTGAATACCCAATTGACGGGCAAAGCAAAGGATTATATGCGTCTATCCGACGAATAGTGTTGGGTAAAGAAGTTGGTGTGACGGCACCAAGATTTAAACCAATAGAAACACGATGAATGGAGCCATCATCTTGTTTACGATCTTGGGCAAACATAGTACCGGTAAATAAGAATAATAAGGCGGCAAGCAGAAATCTTTTATTCATGGTTTATTGCATAATAATTCTAAGGCTATCCACAACAAGGCGGCTTCCGATGGCACCACGATAGGAGGCTCCTTCTGCACTGGAAGATGCCACAATGGCCAACATAAGTTGATTGCCCGGCATTGATCCTCCTGTATAATCAAATGGAATATCGAATCGAGTAAAATCGCTTTTTGCAGACTGATCAGGCAATACGGCACGAGCAACAATGGTGTTAGCGGTTTGAATATTACTACCATTCAATCGTTGTGGGCCATTGAACAGTATTGCATACACGGCACAACGATCAGTCATAGAATTAACCGTGTTTCCATCACTATCTTGAAACAAAGGCCCGGGTGCATATTTATAATAGCCTGTAAAACGAACCGGATGGCCAACAATGGGTTGCCCAAACTCTGTTGCTGCCGGTGGATTAGTCATTGCAGAACTTGAATTGAAATTTCCTAAAAAAAGAGAGCCGGGAAATATTTTGATACCAATCATTTTAGAAATATCATTTCCGGGAAGAGTAACAATCTCTGCAGCCTTTGTCCCTAAATAACCATCTGTTGTAGAGCGCATGGGATAGGCATCCGGTCGTTTATCAACGCCTGTTATGGCAATACCCGGATTACCTGAAGTCCATACTTGGGCACCATCATCACCATAAGGAAATTCATATTGATTTGGATCGTTTATCCCCCACCATTCAAAGTTGAAAGTCCAAGATCCTACCATCACGACAACTACATCATATTTTTTTCTATTAACACCTGATTGAGAAGTAACCGTATAAGAAATAGGAGAACCAAACTTGAGTGAATCGCCGGATGCCGGTGATAGGGTTGCTCCGTTTGAAACAACAATTTTTGGGACAATACCATTTTTGTATGCTTCCGGCTGTAAATACAGCAAGATTTTCCTATTCGCTTGATCTATGACTACATCACCCGTTAGAAATGTTTTATCAACTGTGAAGGTTTCAATATCTGCTTCCGGATTGAGGGGTGCTTTTTTAATACAGCTTGTCAACGAGCAAACAAGAGAAATAATGAGTAAAAATTGCTTCATTTCTTATCAAACTTATTTTAGCAAAATGGATGCAAAAAGTAGTGTAGAACTGTAACAAATATACAAAACAACCGAACTTATGACAGCAGTGTATAAGCAATCCATGCTCCTACATAAGCGAGCATAAACATATAGCTGAATTGCAGCAACGGATATTTCCAACTTCTGGTTTCTCGTTTAACAATTACCATCGTGCTCATACACTGCATGGCAAAGACATAAAAGACAAGCAACGAAACGCCGGTAGCCAAAGTATAGACTGGCTTTCCATCCATCCGATGAGCAGCACGCATTTTTTCACGGAGTGTCAAATCACTATTGTTTTCTCCTACACTATAAAGTGTCGCCATGGTGCTGACAAACACTTCTCTTGCAGCAAAAGAAGTGATAAGAGCAATTCCAATTTTCCAGTCATAACCCAATGGGCGGATCATAGGTTCAAAGGCTTTTCCCATCATACCGGCATAAGAATGTTCCAATTTTTCCGTATTCATTTCTGCGGTTAGAATAGCTTTTTGAGAAGGGTTTTGTTTGATTGCTGCTTCATACCGATTCGTGACTTCGTGCATTTTTTGTGGTGGTCCAAAAGTGGCCAAAGCCCATAAAATAACTGATATAATCATGATGACTTTTCCGGCATCCATCACGAAGACTTTTGCCTTTTCCACCATCGTGATCCCTACATTTTTCCAACGTGGCATTCTATATACCGGAAGCTCCATTAGAAAAAAGGTTTTCTCTTTTACCCGCACAAATAAATCCATCACTTTAGACACTACCAATGCCATGACAAAGCCCAGCAGATATAAGCCCATCAATACCAATCCCTGTAAATTAAAAAAACCAAGGTTTCGATTGGGAATAACTAAGCCAATCAAAATTGTATAGACCGGAAGTCGGGCAGAACAACTCATCAAAGGCGTTACCATGATTGTGATAAATCTTTCTTTACGGTTTTGAATCGTGCGAGCAGCCATGATAGCCGGTACTGCGCATGCCATCCCGCTGATTAATGGCATTACAGACCTTCCATTCAAGCCCACGCTACGCATCAGCCTGTCAGTTAAAAAACTTATACGTGCCATATAACCACTATCTTCCAACAAAGTGATAAAGCCAAATAGAATCATGATTTGCGGAATGAACACAGCAATACCACTAATTCCTGCTAACACTCCATTGATCAAAAGATCTTTAAAAAAGCTATCAGGCAATAGTCCATTTAACCAACTGCCGGTGCTACTAAAAAGTAATTCAACCCAACTCATGGGAAAGGAAGCAAACCAAAAAATACTTTGAAAAATCATAAACAAAACACCCAACAATACGAGATTGCCATAGAGCGGATGCAGTAATATTTTATCCAGACGCTCGCTCATGACAGCCTTTTTTACCGGGCTTTCTTCAGCTACACATTGTTTCATCACAACACCAATGCGTTTATATCGTTGCATCACTTCTTCTGCTTGCACTTTTGCCTTGTGAAACCCATGAATATCCAACGAGGCAGCAATTTGTATTCTTTGCGCTGCTTGTAAATAACTTAAATCCTTGTAATTACAGGCAATATGTAGTGCTTGATAGGTGCTTTGTGCTTTACAGATTTCAGCAATTTCCTGTATCCAATTGCCGGTAATTTCTTCAATTTGGATAAAAGGAGTGCGATTGACCGATTGCTGTGTAAAGAGGTTGCCAATAGACTTTTTCAGTTGTGGAATGCCTTTGTTTTTTCTTGGATTTATAGCTATTACGGGAACTCCCATCATTCTTTCCAAGCCGGCTATATCAATTGTGATGCCCTTTTGTCGAGCAATATCATTCATGGTAAGTGCTATGATGACCGGCACATTCAGATCCATGATTTGAGAACAAAAAAGCAAATTCCTTTTTAAATTAGAGGCATCGGCAATCACCACTATCAAATCCGGACGGTCAAGACCGGCAGGGTTCATCAAAACTTCATACGTCACTTGCTCATCCGCACTTTTAGGATATAGACTATATGTGCCGGGCAAGTCTATGATTCGAGCCGTAAGGTTTTCATTTATGGCGCAAGTACCGGTTTTTTTATCTACCGTAACACCCGGAAAATTTCCCACCTTTTGATTTAATCCGGTAAGCGCATTAAATAATGAGCTTTTACCACTATTGGGATTACCTACGAGCGCTATCTTATAAACAGGATGCATGAAAATGAGGGCGCAAAGTTACCAATAGCTAAGGGATGTATATTATTATACCGTTTAAATAACTTAATTTTTCCCGAAAATAGAAATGACCAAGGCTCATATATCCATTAAGATTCCGCTTTCTAAAAGCAGATAAAGGAAACGAGACGGGAGATGCAATGTGTATTTTCCTTTTTTCTGAATAAGCAATCTTACATTTGCAACTCATTTTTTCTTCTTTCATTTCTTTTTATTCAAGTGAAAAAAGCACTCATCACAGGCATCACCGGACAAGATGGTGCCTATCTTACCGAATTGTTGCTGTCTAAGGGCTATGAAGTTCATGGTATTAAAAGGCGATCATCATTGATCAACACACAGCGAATTGATTCATTTTATCAAGATCCCCACGATACCAATGTGAGGCTTCGATTGCATTATGGTGATTTGTCGGACTCTACCAACATCATTCGCATCATTCAGCAAGTACAGCCCGATGAAATTTACAATCTCGGTGCTATGAGCCATGTACAAGTAAGTTTTGAAGAGCCGGAATATTCAGCACAAGTAGATGGTATAGGAACATTACGAATTTTGGAGGCTGTTCGTATTTTAGGGTTGGAAAAAAAGACTAAAATCTATCAAGCTTCAACATCTGAATTATACGGATTAGTGCAAGCTGTGCCCCAATCTGAAACAACGCCATTTTACCCTCGATCTCCTTATGCCGTTGCAAAATTGTATGGATATTGGATTACCGTAAACTATCGTGAGGCTTATGGTATGTATGCTTGCAATGGTATTTTATTTAACCATGAAAGTCCTTTACGCGGAGAAACCTTCGTTACTCGAAAAATAACGCGCGGTGTAGCAGAAATTGTGTTGGGTTTGAAAAAGAAACTTTTTCTCGGAAATCTTGATGCTAAACGAGATTGGGGACATGCTAAAGACTATGTAGAAGCTATGTGGCGTATCTTACAACAACCAGAACCAGAAGATTTTGTCATAGCTACAGGAATCACTACTACGGTTCGCGATTTTGTACGTCTTGCCTTTGAACATGCCGGAGTAAAAGTGGGTTTTAAGGGAGAAGGTGCAACAGAAGTAGCCTATGTTGACCGTGTTTCTAACCCTGACATAAAGTTGAATTCAGGTGATGTGGTTGTAGAAGTGGATAAAAGATATTTTCGACCTACTGAGGTTGATTTGTTATTAGGTGATCCTACCAAAGCACAACAAAAATTAGGATGGAAAGCAACCTATACTTTAGATCAATTAGCAAAAGAAATGGTAGAGGCTGACATCGCACTATTCAAACAAAATATATTGCTTCGCGCTTCCGGATATCGCACCCTAAATCAATACGAATAAATGCAACTGCAAGATAAAATTTATGTTGCCGGACACAATGGAATGGTTGGTTCAGCCATTGTTCGGCGATTGAAAGCAGATGGATTTCAACAAATCATTGTACGCTCTTCTAAAGAATTAGATTTAAGAAATCAAGTCGCCGTTAATGCTTTTTTTGAAAAGGAAAAACCGGCTTATGTTTTCTTGGCGGCTGCTAAAGTGGGTGGCATTATTGCCAATAATACATATCGTGCAGATTTTTTGTATGATAACCTAATGATGGAAACCAATGTGATTCATGCTTCCTATCAGCAGGGTGTAAAAAAATTGTTGTTTTTGGGAAGCTCTTGTATTTATCCAAAACTGGCTCCCCAACCCATAAAAGAAGAGCATTTACTTACCGGTTTATTAGAGCCAACCAATGAGCCTTATGCAATTGCTAAAATTGCTGGAATAAAATTGTGCGAGGCTTTTAGAGATCAATATGGTTGCAACTTTATAGCTGCCATGCCTACTAACTTATATGGCAAAGGCGATAATTATCATCTTCAAAATTCACACGTTATTCCGGCTTTGTTACGAAAATTTGATGAAGCAAAAACAAGCAGAAAAAATACCGTTGAGATTTGGGGAACCGGTACTCCACTGCGTGAATTTATGTTTGTAGATGATTTAGCCGATGGTTGTGTTTTTTTAATGAAAAACTATAATGATCGCCAATTTGTAAACATAGGTACCGGACAAGAACTCAGCATTCATGATTTAGCAAAGTTGGTTAAAGAAGTAGTAGGCTTTACAGGCGATATTGTTTTTGACACAACAAAGCCCGATGGTACACCTCGAAAATTGATGGACTCTTCATTGATCCACAAGCTTGGTTGGCATCACCAAACATTGCTTCAAGACGGATTGAAATTAGCTTATCAATATTTTAAGGAATCAGCCAATCGGCTATAACAGAAAGAGTTTTGAACAATTCTTCTCTTATACTACAAGTGACTGAGGGTTGGTTCCTAAACTGATTAAATCGGTGCTAATTTCTTCCGTAAAATCTTTTGGTCCGCACACATAAAATCTGGTGTCGAAATCTCGTATTGTCTCTACAAGAAAGCGTTTGTCAATGCGTCTTTCACGAAAACCGATGACACCTTGCCTTGTAAAAACATTGACATAAGCAGCACCGAGCATTTTAAACAACTCTTCACCCATTATAACATCACTATCGCTGTGATTAGAATAAATCAAACCAATATTGCGCAAATTGCGAGAATAAAATAATGCTCGAAAAATGGAAATAAATGGAGTTATACCCGTTCCGCCAGCAATAAAAATTCCGGGGCCTTTATATTCTATAGTGCCAAACACATCGTGCAATAGCAATTCATTTCCTGCATTTATTTTATTCAGTTGATAGGTTACTCCTTGGGGGTTATCATATAGTTTTACAATCAGTTCTAAGTAAGGCCAATCGTTTAATGAAGTGAAGCTAAACGGTCGAGTTTTATCTTCCCATCCGGGCAGATTTATAGAAAAATGACCAGACTGTCCGGGACGATATACGAATCCTGTGGGCTTTTCAAGAATAAATTGCTTTACGTTATGCGTAAGAAATTGGGTATTGAGAATTTTAAGTTTTTGCATCTAAATGATTATTGAACTGAGATCTGAGAAGTAAAACTATTAAAATCAAAGTGGATAAAGTTGTTTCTATTTTCTGCATTGGCTAATCATTAAGTGTGTATTCATTTTTAAAAATGCTTAACATACCAAACCATCATTAGGCAAATCAGTATGGTTGCTACTGCCCAAACAATAGGGCGCAATAACTTATTTCTACTTTGTTGTTTATGTGCTTGCTGAAATTTTTTGAGTTCCGATTGCATCCATAAATCATTGACCGAAAACAAAAATAAACGAGGAATCAGCATGGACAAATAAGACTGGTCGAGCTTTTGAGCCGATTGTAAGGTTTCGTGAAGTAGTTGGTGGTTTTGATTGCTGTTGTGTTCATGATTTAGCACTGCCAGATGCGCATCTGAAAAAATCAGTGATAGAAATTCAAACAAAGACTTTTGGTTTATGCTGTCTGAATCTACTCGTGTAAGATGGTTTTTCATTTTCACTGCCTGTTGTAAAAGATATTTACCTGAAATTGTTTCAGGTTGTGCATTTACTGTTAGACCGGCAAGATATCGTTGTTCATCATATCGTTTTCGCATTTGAATATTTGATAGGATGCGATATGCTTCAGCAATGTCCTGAAAGCGAACCTGTGCATGAGGATTTTCTTGTGCTTTATCTGGATGATATTGTAAAGCCAAGGAGCGGTATGCATTTTTAATATCTGTCAAAGTTGCATTGGGTGCTACACCTAATACTTTGTAGTGATCAACCAAAGACATGCGAAAGGCGTTCAAAACATTTTTTTAAGCGGACAAAAATAAAGCCCTGCCATGAAAGCAGAGCCTTATTCATTTTCATTAAAATAATCATTTCTTATTTTTTTCCTTTTGTTGGTGCTGGTTTTGCACCTGCATCGCGCAATTGTTTCAAAAAACTGTTGTTTGCATCTATAGTGGCAATCTTATCTAAATAAGTGTTCATCGTTGTCTTATCATTTTTGTTGTAGGCACACAGAGCCAAATATTGATAGGCATACATCAGGTCACTTTTCTTATCGTATTCCGGTCCTACTTTTTCCAACCATTTTTGATAAAAGGGGCTTGCTTCACAAGTTTTGGCTTCTTCATCCATAGCTGCAGCTACGCGTCCGCGCCAATATGTTGCAGAGGGTTGATCGGCAAATTTTGTTTCCATTTCTTCAAAAGCTTTGGCTGCTGGCTGATAGTTTTTGCTGTAATAGTACATTGCTCCACGCCAGAAATAATCAATAGCCGGAATGTCCTTGCTGTTTTTAATCATCTTATCATACCAAACTGCTGCTTTAGCATAATCTTTTCCTGCTTTAAATCCTTCTGCAATTTGTCTATAAACATCGCTTTTATTGCTTGATGTGTCTTTGTTTATGGCTTTAGTGAAATAGACATCTGCAGAGTCTGATTGATTGTTTACGGCTAATATTTTTCCATACTCAATCAGGTCAAAAGGCGTGATCTTATCAGCTTCTTGTTTGGTGATGTATATACGTACATTGTTCAGTGCATTAGCGTAGTCTTTCGTTTCATATTGGCTGAAACCAAGGATACCATAAAGTCCGGGCTTATTAACACCTTTAGCGATTAACTCTTGAATCGTTTTGATAGCACCTGCATAATCTTTACTTAGATAAAGTATGTTGGCGTAACGAGTCATATCTTCAGATGTTTTGTCGGATAAGCTTAGGTACTTTTCAATGTTCTGACGGGCAATTTCATATTTACCTGTCCAGAAATAGGCATTGGCTAAATCCTGATAAGGTAATGGATTAGCTGGATCTGCTTCCTTAGCTTTATTATAGTTTTCAAGGGCAAGGTTGTAGTTTTTAGCAGCATACCACAATGCACCAATTTTAGAAAAAGCCAAAGAGTTTTTAGGATCACGACCGGTTACTTTTTCATAGTTGTTCATGGCTTCGCCGCCACCGCCATGAATTTGTTGGTAAGCATCACCTAAAGCAAGACGAGTTTCATTATTATCGTTTCGTTTGATGGCATCTTTATACCAATCAATGGCTTGTTGCACATTTCCACCTTTTGTATAAGTAATGGCATCAGCGGCTAATTTTAAAGGCTCCCAAGCTTTTTTTCCTGCTTTTGAAGCCAATAGGGTCGTAATCCTATTTCCTTCTGTTATATCATTATTCAGATAGGCAATTCGTGCTAAGCCCGACAAGTTTGCATTGTCTTCAGGATAGTGTTCAAAAGTACTTTTAGCCTCACTTTTGTTTTCTGTTGAAAGCTGGGCTAATCCAAGATAGTAGTTGGCAATTGAGCTACCGGCAGCCAACGGAGTTAAGATTTTCTTTGCTGATTCAAACCTTTCGTATTGGTACATTTTTATGCCTTCCTCAACGGTTTGTGCTTGTGCCTGAAAACTAAAGGCAAAAAAAGCAATGGCGGCAATTGGTTGTTTGATATTCATATTGAGCACAGTCATTGTGTATTTGTCTGTAACGTTTATTTTAAAGGAATATTTTTCTATGGATTGATGCTTGCATTTCTAATAATCACATCAGCACGAAGCGGAAAAAGACGAGATTGTTTAAAAATGAGTTGCCCACGTTCTCTTGTCAAGAAGTTTGCAAAGCCCGTGCCAAGTCCGGGATAGGTTTCTCGATGAATATAATATAGATTTCGTGTCAAAGGATACCAATTAGGGGCTATATAAGCCTGATAAGGTTTGTATGTCTTTCCCATTTTTTCATTCAGTACTTCACAAACTTTTACCTTTTTAATAAATGCCAATCCTTGCGGGTCTGAGAAATCAGATACATAACTTACGCCAACAAAGCCCATAGCTTTGGGATTCTTAGCTACATAATCTATCACCGAATCGCTGCTCTTGGCAGCATAGACATTTGTTCCTAATTTTTGTCCGGGAATCAATGAGTCAAGTATATAACGAAGTGTGCTGGAGCCTTGATTATCGAACACTACTGTATATGGACGTTCATATTTTCCGGTAAGAATGCCAACCAATTGCTCCTTGCTCAAAGAGGTGTCCATAGAGGACGTATTGACAACAATAGCTACTGCATCTTTTGCAACGGCTAAAGAAGTAGGAACAACTTTTTTGTCGGCTAAATATTTTTTTTCATCGGGAAGTAATTCTCGAGTAACTAAGACAAGGCGCACACTATCGTTTAAAAAGTCTTTAATACACTCTGATTCAGGTTTGTAGGAAACTTTTATATGTGCTTCAGGAAAACTACTGTCAAACACGTTTATTTCATCTTCTATGATAGGGCGATAGCTTTCATCTACCGATATGTGAATATTACCGGAACTTAACGTGTCTGTTGGTTTCATTGGTTCATTGTTACTACATGCAGCAAGGAAAGATGCCAACAGAAGCGATACAGATATTTGTTTCAATCGTTGCACGAAGCGCAAGTTTATGTAATGTTAGTAAGATGACAGTAGACAAATGACTGATGTAACACGAATTTAACAGCAATCTAAAAAGGAAATTAGCGTTGGCGTTTCAACATTTTCAACCAAGTACTTCCTCTCCAAATACGAAATATTCCATAAGCCAACATCAATGTACCTAAAACATAAGCAACACCGGTAGGTAAGCCCATTGTTCCAAAGTATTTGACATAGATGACCAATATGCCGATAATAATATAAAACACACCCATGCCAATGTGCATTATTGCCTGAATTCTTTGTGTGCCGTGGTTTCTGTGTTTTTCTTCTAAACTCATACGGAATGCAAACTTAGCAGTTTTTACATGCGCTTTTTAAAAAGATACAAATTGCCTGATTTTTCACAACAACTTTTTTGAATTCAGAAAAAAAGATCATCCGCCCCAACCTTCCCGATCGAGGCTTCTGTATTGAATAGCCTCGGCAAGATGTTCGGGTAAAATGTTTTCACTATCACTTAAATCTGCTATGGTACGCGAAACTTTTAATATTCGATCATAGGCTCTGGCTGATAGATTGAGGCGATCCATAGCTGCCTTTAATAAATTTTGCCCTAACGTATTTATCTGACACACTTCTTTCAACAATTTGCTACTCATTTGGGCATTGGAATATATTCCTGGAAAATCCTTAAAACGTTCTGCTTGTTTATCTCTAGCTTTAATCACACGTTCACGAATAGCGTTGCTATCTTCTGATTTACGTTGTGAAGAAAGCTCATTAAAAGCTACTGGCGTTACTTCCACATGTAAATCTATTCGGTCTAACAAGGGTCCGGAAATCTTATTGAGATAGCGTTGTACCATCACAGGAGAGCAGGTACAATCTTTTTCCGGATGATTAAAATATCCGCATGGACATGGATTCATGGAAGCAATCAACATAAAGCTGGCTGGGAAATCAATGCTCACCTTTGCACGTGAAATAGAAACCCTTCTTTCTTCAATAGGTTGACGCATCACTTCAAGAACGGTTCGTTTAAACTCCGGTAATTCATCTAAAAACAAAACACCATTGTGCGCCAATGAAATTTCGCCGGGCTGTGGAATACCGCCTCCACCCACTAAGGCAACATCACTAATGGTGTGATGTGGAGATCGAAAAGGGCGTTTGGAAATCAGGGAAGTATGTGCACCCAATTTACCGGCAACTGAATGTATTTTCGTTGTTTCAAGGGCTTCTTGTAAAGAGAGGGGTGGTAAAATTGTGGGAATTCGCTTTGCCAACATGGTTTTTCCTGCACCGGGCGGCCCTATCAATATAGCGTTGTGGCTTCCTGCTGCTGCTATTTCCAAAGCTCGCTTTACGTTTTCTTGTCCTTTCACATCATTGAAGTCCAGTTCAAAATCATATTGAGATTGGAAGAACTCTTCTCTAGTGTTGACTGTAATAGGAGATAATTGCTTTTCGCCGGAAAAAAAATCTGCTACTTCTTGCAAATGAGTAACGCCATAAACCTCTAAATTGTTGACCATAGCGGCTTCTCGCGCATTTTGTGCCGGTAAAATCAATCCTTTAAATTTTTCTGCACGGGCTTGAATGGCAATAGGTAAAGCTCCTTTTATAGGTTGTAATGATCCGTCTAAAGAAAGTTCGCCCATCAACACATATTGACTCAATTCCTCACCCACAGGTAATTGTCCTGAGGCAGCAAGAAAACCTATGGCTATAGGCAAATCGTAGGCTGCACCTGCTTTTCGAATATCTGCCGGTGCCATATTTACGACTAAGCGCATTCGAGGACGTTCATAACCATTGTTTTTTAATGCTGAAGTAACCCGTTCTAAACTTTCCTTTACTGCATTATCGGGCAATCCGACTATGGTATTAGCTTGTGTTCCGCCGGGTGTATCTACTTCAATGGTTATAGTTATCGCATCAACGCCATATACTGCGCTGCCATAGAGTTTAACGAGCATAACACAAATATAAAAACAGAGAACAACAAGTTGTGAAAAAGGAAAACTTGTGCATGTTATCGTTTGTTCTCTATAATCAAACTCATTCGAGCGAAAGGAAAGTAATAATTGGTTTCCATTTTTCGCTTTGGAATAATTTTTTCTCCCTTACTAATTTTTGAAACTTTTTCTTTTTATAACAGAGGCTAAAATCAAGCTATTGTTCCATTCGAGCGAGGATTATTTTTTCAGCTTCTGAAAATGTTTCTACTATTTCCGCAAGCACTTTTTTAATCGTATCCTTTTCTTTTTTCTCTCTTGCTAAACTTTCTATCTGTTGTAGTCGTTTGTGCATATCGCGCACCTTCACTATACCAACACTTGATTTTAGAAAATGGGCTTGTTTTGATATTTTATCCCAACTGCGACCACTTTGAACAAAGGCTTCTAATTCTTTTAATCCGGGTGGTGTGTTTTCCATAAAAATCGAAAGCACTTGTTTGACAAAATCCGGTTTACCACCACCCAATTCTTCCACATAACTAAAGTCCACTAACGGCTCGATATTATTTGAAAGTTCGCTGGGCTGATTCATGATAATGTTCTTTTTTGCTGTGAAAATAAACAAGGGCTATGACATTTGAACAACACAGAAATTTTTGAAGCCTTATATTTTCATATTATTCTACTTTTTTCCAGCCAACAGTTTATTTATCAAAGAAAATGTAAAAGCTGCACAGAAGCGGATATAAGCAACCTGAACATTCAAATATCGCTTAGTAAAAAGTTAAAACAAAGGATCAGATAGTTATGACATTGAAGCACGTTTTACATTTGACACTCAAACAAAAATCTTTCTGAAGCATGGAGCAACTTAATTCCTCTGTGGACATACGTGAACTGAACGAAAAAATTCAACAACAAAGTGCCTTTATAGACTTGCTCACCATAGAGCTGAATAAAGCATTAGTAGGCCAAAAGCACATGGTGGAACGCCTGCTGATAGGGCTTTTAGCTAATGGACATGTGTTACTGGAAGGTGTTCCCGGATTAGCAAAAACATTAGCCATCAAGTCGTTGGCTTCTGCTATTCATGCGCGTTTTGCCCGCATTCAGTTCACCCCGGATTTGTTGCCTGCAGACGTTTTGGGGACTATGGTTTATAACCCTCAAGCACACGAATTTGCCGTTCGTAAAGGTCCCATTTTTGCCAATTTTATTTTGGCTGATGAAATCAACAGAGCTCCGGCAAAAGTGCAAAGTGCCTTGTTAGAAGCCATGCAAGAAAGACAAGTTACAATTGGTGATAGCACGTATAAATTAGAAGAGCCTTTTCTGGTGTTAGCTACTCAAAACCCTATTGAGCAAGAAGGAACTTATGAATTGCCTGAAGCACAAGTAGATCGCTTTATGTTGAAGGTGGTTATTTCTTATCCTAAAAAAGAAGAAGAGCGAAATATCATTCGTTTTAACCTGAACCCTCAAGGAATATCTAAAATAAATCCGGTCGTTTCATCAGAAGATATTTTGCGTGCTCGTCAATTAGTGAGAGAAGTTTATATGGATGAGAAAATAGAACAGTATATACTTGATATTGTTTTTGCTACTCGTTTTCCAGAGGAGTATAAACTGGCTAAATTAAAGCCTTTAATCAATTATGGTGCATCGCCTCGTGCCAGTATCAGTTTAGCTCATGCAGCTAAAGCTTATGCCTTTATTAAGCATCGGGGATATGTAATCCCTGAGGATATTCGTGCCGTTTGCCATGATGTTCTTCGGCATCGGATTGGGGTTACTTATGAAGCAGAAGCGGAAAATATTACCAGTGAACAAATTATCAATGATATTTTGAACGTAGTTGAAGTGCCATAGTGATTTACATGGGAAAATAAATAAACGGGGTTTTGAAGAGATGGCTTCAAAACCCCGTTTTTATTTAGCGGTTTGCAATGGCTGAAACCATTGTTTGTGATTTGGATTTATGAACACTTCTTGGTGTTAAAGCAAATTGGGTACCCAACACACAAAAGAGTAAAATTGAAGTAACAATCGTATTAACCCTAGTTTCTGCCCTACGAATACCGGTAAAGAAATACATGGGCAAGAATCCAAAAAAAGACAATGAAAGTGTTACAATCCATAGTGACCGTGCACCGGGAAACTGAAACAACAAAAATAGCATGGATAAAAAATAACCACATCCTGCCATGATCCCCAATGTAAGTACCCATTTGTCTCGTCTTTCCGGAATTTCTTTTATCTTGACTATCGCCAAAATGGGGAGAAACAATACGCTTATCCCTATTATACCCAACATAATAAATAGACTGGCACCCGGAAGGAAAAGTATTTTTAATAATGCACCAATAGTTAAAAATACAGTTGAAAATACACCTGCATAAATCATTGCTTTTTTCATCTTGTAATAATGTTTAAATATTGAAAGAATGGCGGATTCTTCTTCTATCTCTTTTAAGCTCACTTCATAAAATGTAGCGATCGTCTTTTGATAAAAGCTCTCGAAGTCGCCTTTTTCTTCGAGATTTTGCTCGATAATACAGCATACATGATCCAGCAAATTGTGCCGAAGGCTTTCATCCCCAATCCCGCGCGACTGGATATCATTAAGGATATACTCGATTTGCTGATCCGATAATGGGTACATCAAACAGTGAATGTTTTAAGGTCTAACAATAATCCGATTGTATTGATAAAATCCTGTAATTCTGATATTTTTTGGCTACTGGCCGCAGAGCCCGATTCGCTTAGATAGTAATATTTTCGAACTCTTTTACCGATGTACTCAACCTCCGTAACAAGTAATCCTTCTCTTTCTAATGCGTGCAAAGTGGGATATAATGCCCCTTCCGTTATTTGAATTTTCCCTCCAGTCATTTCCTTCGCTTTTTGTGTCAGCTCATAGCCATATAACTTCCCATGATCTGACAATAGCTTTAAGATGATGGTGCGTAAAGTACCTTTGATTAATTCCGTTGAAAATGACATGATAATTTATTTTACCAAAGACAAAGATACATAAGTTTTCGAGGTATCAAATTTTTTTTCAAGAAAGCCTCTTTTTACTGTTGTAATGGCTATTTCATTTTCTGATTTACTTACAAAGCTGCAAGAATTAATCCTAAGCCACATCCATCGCATCCCCTTATATTTGCCACTTACAAGTAATTAGTTTATGCTTCCTATTCATTTGCTACGGCAAGAAAAAGAACGTGTGTTGAGCGGTCTTCAAAAAAAGAATTTTAAAGAACCGGAATTAGTTGATAAAATATTGGCTATTGATGAACATCGAAGGAAAATACAAGCCGAAAATGATGGTCTTGCCGCAATGGTAAACAGTGCTTCCAAAAATATTGGACAGCTGATGGCTCAAGGCAAAAAGGAAGAAGCCGAAATGCTGAAAGTTACTGTGGCACAACATAAAGAACAAAGTAAAGAACTGACATCACAACTGTCTGAATTAGAAAATTCGCTACAAGACATGATGGTTCGATTGCCCAACTTGCCACATTCAACCGTTCCTAAGGGCAGTACTCCCGAAGAAAATGAAGTAGTTCGTCAAGGTGGAAAAACACCTGATTTATCTGCACAAAAATTAGCTCATTGGGATTTGGCAGCTAAATATGAATTAATAGATTTTGAACTGGGCAATAAGCTTACCGGTAGCGGCTTTCCGGTGTATATAGGCAAAGGAGCTAAACTGCAACGTGCCTTAATCAGTTATTTTCTCGATTACAATATAGCTGCCGGGTATAAGGAATATTATCCACCCTATATGGTGAATGAAGCATCTGCTTTTGGTACCGGTCAACTTCCCGATAAAGAGGGCCAAATGTATCATGCTCAAATTGATGGCTTTTTCTTAATTCCTACAGCCGAGGTTCCTGTTACCAATATTTACAGAGATGAAATTATTCAAGAAGCATCCTTGCCCATCAAGATGACTGCCTATAGTCCCTGCTTCAGACGTGAAGCAGGATCTTATGGAAAAGATGTAAGAGGGCTAAATCGTGTACATCAATTTGATAAAGTAGAAATTGTGCAATTGGCACATCCCGACAAAAGCTATGAAGTGTTAGAAGGTATGGTGCTACATGTTGAAAAGCTGCTCCAGTCGCTGGGTTTACAATATCGAATTCTTCGGCTTTGTGGGGGCGACATGAGCTTTGCATCGGCTCTTACTTATGATTTTGAAGTATATAGCGCTGCTCAAGAGCGTTGGTTGGAAGTTAGTTCCGTTTCTAACTTTGAAACTTTTCAAACGAACAGAATGAAAATTCGTTTTAAAGATGGTAGTGGCAAAACACAATTAGCACACTCATTAAACGGGAGTTCATTAGCCCTGCCTCGCATTGTTGCATGTATTCTTGAAAACCACCAAACGCTGGATGGTATAAACATTCCTGAATCTTTGCAGCCTTATTTTGGAAACAAGATTCTCAATTAATTTTCACTTATTTGCTACTTAGAAACAACAAACAATCTACTTTTTATGATTCAGCGAATACAAACACTATGGCTTTTTCTCGCTTCACTGCTCAGTGCCAGCATGTTGCTGGATTGGTACACCGGTTATGTGTATAAAGCGGATATTCCTGAGGGTTTTGGTTTAACGGTTAAGCGTTTAACTATTGTTGAGCATTTTCCCAGTTTAATCATTGTTGTGGTAATGATAGCAGTGCCGTTAATTGCAATTTTTTCATTTCGAAACCGCCGTCGGCAGCGCAATTTAGCAAGTATGGGTATGTTTGTCAACATTGCATTTTTATCCGTTAACTTGATGCGGATAAATGCTTTTACTGTATCTACTGCACCCACACCCATTCATGGAAGTTATCAAATTGGGTCTGTTATTCCGGTGATTGGTCTTTTCCTTTTGTTTATGGCTGCTCGGGCAATATATAAAGACGAGAAATTAGTGAAGTCTATGGATCGGCTTCGATAATAAATGGTTATTACAAAATCAGAAACGGTGCGCATTTTCAATTTATTCATGCGCACCGTCTTTTATTTACTCATTACCGTTATTTTTTCTTCCCTGCTCGCATAGCAGATTCTATTTCTTCCGTAGTTAGAGCAATACCTTTAAAAAGGTCAATATTTCCTGATTTTGTTAGCCAATAGTTGTTTTCTATTCGGATGCCCATTTGTTCTTCTTCTATGTAAATTCCGGGTTCTATTGTGAAGAGCATTCCTTCTTTTACCGGCTCATTTCGAGTACCTACATCATGCACATCTAAGCCCAAATGATGTCCGATACCATGATAGAAATATTTGCGGTATGCTGGATTTAACGGGTCTTGATTTTTGATATCTGCTTTAGTTAAAAGACCGATTTTCAATAGCTGCCTTTCCATTTCAATGTTTACCTTCTCAATATATTCTGCATAATTGATACCGGGTTTTAGAATTGATGCACAGTAGAGGTGAACAGCAAGGCAAACATCATAAACTTCTTTTTGCCGCTTAGTAAATTTTCCGTTGACGGGTATTGTTCTGGTTAAATCAGCATTGTAATTCCCGTATTCTGCACCAAAATCCATCAATAGTAGATCACCCTCTTTACAGGGTCTGTTGTTTTCGACATAGTGTAGGACTCTTGCACTATCGCCCGAAGCTATGATGCAGCCATAAGCATGACGGGTAGCTCTGTTGCATAAAAATTC
The DNA here is from genome assembly GCA_018267925.1 of Bacteroidota bacterium. Lineage (GTDB taxonomy): Bacteria > Bacteroidota > Bacteroidia > Chitinophagales > Chitinophagaceae > JAFIGV01. Next base: position 61,480 of record JAFDXO010000195.1, read on the forward strand.
ATGTGTAATTTCTGCTTCAATTTCATATTCCATCACACCCGGTTTCACAAAGCGCAACACTCTATTCAATGCTTTATGGGTAATGTCAATGGCTACATTTGTTATTTCAATTTCTTCCTTTGTCTTTATGGCTCGCAACTCTTTCATAATTCGAGCAGCACGCTCATAACGATGAAGCGGATATTGCCGCATAAAGTGATGGACAAATAATAAATCAAGACGTGGATTCTCTAAATTTAGACGATCGTTTTCGTTCGTGTTTAAATATACTCTATCTGCATGGTGCATCCATACATGCAACATGGCATCAATACTATCCACATACTGTACATTTGAAATACCTGAAATGGTTGTTGCTTCTTCTTTTCTCAACAAATGACCATTCCATTTTTCCATGTGTTCGTTGGGACGTTGAACGACCAATATTTCACGTGCATTTTCATCCGCATTGTCAGGATAAAGAATGACCATTGTTTTCTCTTGTACTATACCAGAAAGCCATACAACATCTGAGTTTGCTTTATAGGAATAAACCGCATCGCCATTTTCCGGGAAAACAGGGTTGGCTGTAAAAATGGCTATACTATTCGGTTTCATTTTTTTGATGAACCGTTGTCTATTTTGTGTGTATAATTTCGAAGTGATTGGTAAGTACTTCATACTATTTAATTGTAGCTGTTTAAAATCTATGCAAGCCAATAACAAATTCATGTTTGATTGACCGCATTCTGTTCACTTTCATTTTTTAGAAGTGTGAAGGTATGAAGTTAAAAGATGAGATAAAACATTGTCCTCTACACAATAGAATCAAGAGCCGGAAATAGCATCAAGTTAAAAAGTGAATCTGCTATAATGACAATCCATTGATCGTTTCGACAGAAAGCATCTACACTTTTTCTGCCATTCTTACATTGGTCATTACTTTGCTGGAAAGAATAAGTACGGATTATTCAATCTTTTTAAAAATCTTCTGTAGAACATGGGTGGATATTTTTTGTTAGCGGGCATTTTATTTTTAATAGGCATGGCTGTAAATAGTCGGCTTAAAAGTAAGTTTTCAGAATATAGTCAGATACCCCTTTCTAATGGCATGAGTGGTAAAGAGGTAGCTGAAAAAATGCTGCATGAGAATGGTATTTATGATGTACAAGTCATTTCAGTTCCGGGCTTTTTATCAGATCATTATAATCCAAGCGACAAAACAGTAAACCTTAGTCCAGAAGTTTTTGAAGGGCGCAGTATTTCGTCTGCTGCTGTTGCGGCTCATGAATGTGGACATGCGGTGCAACATGCTACCGCCTATCAAATGCTTATGCTACGAAGTCGCTTAGTTCCGGTTGTGCAAATCAGTAGTAACTTATCACAATGGGTTATTCTTGCTGGTTTGGGTTGGATGGGGTTTGGTGGCGGTAGCCAAATGTTGCTGCTTATTGGTATTACACTATTTGCTGCTTCTACTTTATTTTCTATTATTACATTGCCGGTAGAATATGATGCCAGTGCCCGTGCTTTACGATGGATGGAAACCGCTCATATCACTACCATGCAAGAACACGATAAAGCAGCCGATGCCTTAAAATGGGCAGCCAGAACTTATGTAGTAGCGGCTGTTTCATCTATTGCAACATTGGTCTATTACATAATGATCTTCATGAATCGCCGAGATGATTAGCATCGTCAAAAGCCTAACTTTGCACTTTAATTTTTTTTGAACCTGATGGATATTCAACAGCTTTATACAAACTGCCTTAGTGAAGCCGCCTATTTTATTTCAAATGAGGGTGAAGCCGCAGTAATTGATCCGCTTCGTGATGTGGATGTGTATATTAAATTGGCAGCCGAAAAAGGAGTACAAATAAAGTACATTTTTGAAACTCATTTTCATGCAGACTTTGTGAGCGGTCATTTAGAACTTGCTCAAAAAACTGGTGCACCTATCGTTTATGGACCCACAACTAAAGCCTCATTTCCCATTCATGAAGCTAAAGACGGAGAGATTTTTCAAATTGGAAAATTACAGTTGAAAGCTATTCATACACCCGGGCATACATTAGAAAGCACAAGCTATTTATTGTTAAATGAATCTGGTGAACCACATTGTATTTTTACTGGCGATACACTTTTTGTTGGCGATGTTGGGCGACCTGATTTATTTTCCGGCAACCTTAGCAAAGAAGAACTGGCGAGTTATCTATTTGACTCATTGCAATCGAAAATTAAAACGCTTCCTGACCACGTAATTGTATATCCGGCACATGGACCGGGCTCTGCATGTGGCAAAAATTTGGGAAAAGAAACCTTCAGCACTATAGGGGAACAAAAGCAAACCAATTATGCTTTGCAAGACCTTTCTAAAGATGAATTTATTACTGCCGTAACAACCGGACTAACTACACCACCGGCCTATTTCCCTATTAATGCTAAAATAAATAAAGAGGGTTATGATTCACTTGATAAAGTAATAGAAACCGCTAAACCCTTATCTGTTGCTGAATTCAAACAAAAGATAAATGATGGGGCCTGGATTCTCGACACAAGGACTTCGACAATTTTCACAGCTTCTTTTATTCCCGGTTCCATCAATATTGGGTTAGATGGCCGCTTCGCTGAATGGGCAGGCAGCTTGTTACCATTCAATCAACCCCTTATTTTAGTTACAGAAAAGGGGCAGGAAAAAGAAAGTATTATCCGTTTGGCTCGTGTAGGCATTGACAATGTGCAGGGCTATCTTAATGGCGGCTTTGAAACCTGGACTTCTGCTAACGAGCCTATTGATCTGATCATAGATGTTGAAGCAGATGAATTAGCAATGGACATACCTAACGATAAAAAATTAGAAGTAATAGATGTTCGAAAATGCAGTGAGTTTGATAATGGGCATATTCAAGGTGCTATAAATATTCCTTTAAGTACACTAACCGACACCTTAACTGTTGCAAGCATTGAAGACGATAAAAACCTGTACATTCATTGTGCCGGTGGGTATCGTTCCGTTATTGCGGCCTCCTTGCTAAAGCGGCATGGGTTTCACAATCTCAGGAATGTGTTAGGCGGATGGTCTCAAATTAAATCCGTAAAAAATATGCCAATCGTTTTGCCCACGCAAGAAAATGTTTGACAACTTAAGATGCTTTAAAAAATTACGCCCTACTACATAATTGAGTAGGGCGTTTTTATGTTGGAGAGTGGAAAAAATTCCTTAGAAAGAAACAGTATTTCTTTCAATTATGAGGCAACTGCTAAATAAGAGAGTGGCTGACGCAAAGTAATCAGCATATTCAGGATGTCTTTTTTCACCACCATGCTTCTGCTTGCACCAAATCCGGCCATTAGAAAACTGGTTAAATCGGATAGATTAGTCATTCTACGAAGGGATTTTTGTCTGCTTAGGTATGTTTTATTTCTTCTTGTCATTTCGAAATGCTTTTGAGTGATTAAAGTGTTATCATTCTATACAAAAGACCATGCCAAAATTTTATTGCTTCTCTTCTTTTTGTTTTATTTAACTATCTTATCACTTCGTAAGAACGCTTTCTTTAAGCAAGAATCTGTTTTGTAATTTTGGATGGATATTTTACGAACAAAGTGTACTGGTCGTTTTTGAAAAAACAATCTTTCAGCAAATCGGTAGAAAACATTTATGACCAATCATCAGTCAATCTTTCTTGCAAAAAGTGCAGTCAAAGCACATGACTTAGAACATAAGCGAAAGCTTTCCTTTAATATTGAGAAATATAATCAAGCTGTTGAAAAGGGACTGCAGCAGTTTTCCGATCTTGAATTAGCTCGCCGTCGGGCTAAGAATGTAAAGTGGAAAGCTATCGAGCATTTGGATCGTTATTTAGAAGAATTTGAAAGAAACTTTACAGCACGAGGGGGGAAAGTGATTTGGGCAGAATCAAAGGAAGATGCGCTGGATGCTGTTTTACAGATATGCAAAGCAAAGAAAACCAAACAGGTCGTGAAGAGCAAAAGCATGGTAACGGAAGAGCTTCATCTCAATGATTTTTTAGCATCACACCAAATTGAATCTATAGAAACAGACCTTGGCGAATATATTCAACAATTAGATGGCGAACCACCTTATCATATTGTTACGCCCGCCATGCACAAAAGCAAAGAAGATGTTGCCAAATTATTTCATGAAAAATTAGGCGTTCCGCCCAATCTAACACCTTCACAACTAACGCAAGTTGCACGAAAAAATCTCCGTGAAAAATATATTAGTGCCGAGGTAGGCATTACCGGTGGAAATTTTTTGATTGCGGATATTGGTGGCGTTGCTGTAAGTGAAAACGAAGGAAACGGTCGCTTGTCAACTGCTTTTCCCAAAACCCATATCGCCATTGTTGGAATTGAAAAAATGCTTCCTTCTATTCACGATCTTCATCTTTTTTGGCCCTTACTTGCCACCTATGGCACCGGGCAAAAAGTAACCGTTTACAATACAATTTTTACGGGTGGGCGACAAGCCGGAGAGACTGATGGGCCGGAGGAAATGTATGTGATTCTTTTAGACAACGGTAGAACTAATTTGATCAAAACACCAGAAATTAGAGAAAGCCTGTATTGCATTCGGTGTGGCAGTTGTCTAAATGCTTGTCCGGTGTATAAAAATATTGGTGGACATTCTTATGGCACTACTTATAGCGGACCAATAGGCTCCGTTATTTCACCTCACCTAAATGAAATGAGCGACTTCAAACACTTGAGTTATGCATCGAGTCTATGCGGAAAATGCTCTGAAGTTTGTCCGGTAAAAATCAACATCCACGGAATGTTATTAGAAAACCGACATTTAGCTACAAAGGCAAATCTCAATTCGTTTAGTGAAAACATAAGTTGGAAACTATGGAAAAGAGCTATGATGAATCGGTCTATGATGAACATTGTAGGCGGGAGTTTAAAAGCTGCTGTGGTAAATAAACTATTTCAAAAATCTTGGGGTGAGCATCGGGGAAAGTTAGCATTTGCTGAAAAATCGTTTAACCAACTTTGGAAGGAGAACAACAAAAAACGTCAATAACTACGCTCATAGTCTATAGTAAGGCTCATTCACCTCGTTTGGTGTTTGTGCTGGATTGGCTACTGAAAGAAGTTTTTCAATTAGATTATCAAATTGTAGTTGATACTCTTGTTGTAAAGCCGGATATTCCTGCTATTTCTTATGGAAAAAATATACCCGGATGTATTACAATTCCAGACGAAGGGCTTTTGTGGCAACAGGGTGCAAGTTCTTTTTCCTTTAGTGAAGGTGAATGGCAACAGGTTCCTATCTTTTTTCTTAAACAATCCAATTATTCTCTTCCTTTCGATTTGTTTTCGGCTATTTTTTTCTTTCTCAGTCGTTATGAAGAATATCTCCCTTTTATACCGGATAAGCATGGACGTTTTCCCGCAGAAGAATCTGTATGCTTTAAAAAAAATATACTGGAACGACCGATTGTTGATGAATGGGTAAAATTATTCAGTACCATCCTTCAAACGAATGGTATTGGGATACATAAAAATCATTTTCGCTTTTATCCAAGCTATGATATAGACATTGCTTACTCTTTTCTACACAAAGGTTTCATGCGGTCTATGGGTGCTTGGGCTAAAGATTTATGGGTTGGCAATTTCTCTTCTGTCTTATCTCGTTTATCTGTACTTACACTCAATGCTAAAGATCCTTTTGATTGTTTTGATTGGTTAGATTTCGTTCACAAAAAACTTGGATTACATCCTTTTGTTTTTGTACTTGCTGCCCTTCAAACAACCCAATTTGACAAAAACAATTTACCTAAGATTTCTGCCATGAAAAAACTTATTGTTCATTTTTCTGCATCCGGCATATTAGGTATTCATCCTTCCTATTTTTCTACTTCAGACGATATTTTTAAAAGCGAAAAATCAATTTTAGAAACCATTTCAAAAAGTAAGATTACCCAATCAAGGCAACATTATCTACGCATGGCATTACCACTAACTTATCGTAGATTACTTTCTCATGGCATTACCGATGATTGGACTATGGGTTATGGAAGTCAATTAGGTTTTCGAGCCGGTACGGGACGATCTTTTCTTTGGTATGATTTGGAAAAAGAAGCGACTACTCAACTTAGGGTACATCCCTTTTGCTTTATGGACAGTACAGCACATTGGGAGCTGAAACTTAATGTTAGCGAAGCGTTTGAGCGATTAGAAAAAATGAAACAGTACTTAATAGACACCCAAAGTGAATTTGTAACCGTTTTTCACAACTTTTCATTAGGAAGTGATCCTCAATGGAAAGGTTGGCCGGAAGCCTACCAAAAATTTTTAGAAGGTGTAATTACAGTTTAGCCATTTGTGATTTTAATTCCCGAACAATAATAACTTTTGTGCCAATACCAACAATAGTATAAAGCTCTTCAATATCCTTATTTTTCAAAGCAACGCAACCATCTGTCCATCCAACGCCCAATTCAATCATATCATCGCCTCCCGGCCAGATTCCATGAATACCTATATCTCCACCAATTTTGGCTGTTTTGGGTATTGTTCCGGCATCTTTTAGTTTATTAAACTTTGACTTAGAAGCATCATTTGGATAATTAAGGAGTAAAAATTTATTATAACGAGATCGTGGATTTAGGTTAGCAATTTGAAAATCACCTTCAGGCGTACAGCGGTCACCTTCCATACATTTATCTAACAAGGGAGAAGGACCAAAAGTTGCTTTATATACCCGAATCAAACGTCTTCGATAATATACCATTAAACACCGTTTTGATTTATCTACAACCAATCGAACAGAATCTTTGAGCAATGTATCTGCCCTAAATTTAAAATTTGTATTTCCAATCGGTAGAACTTTGGGTGTAATGGTTGTTTCAGTAATTCGCATCAACCCTTGATTGTATTGTACAACACGCACAATATTTCCTTTTCCATCCGGCTCTTCGCTAATAATTTTTAAATTGCGAATAGGTGGCATTTTCTTTTCTTCGGGTTGAGCAGAAACAGAAAGAACACAAAGAAAAAAATATCCTAAGAATAGGCTACGCAAAGTGAGTTTGTGAAAAAAAATTTTGTAAAACATAGTAGCCCCTTAGGAAACAAACGAAGCTAACATCTTTTTCACTAAACTACTATTAAAATTTATTACCGTCGTTTAAATATTGGAACTGTAGAACAGGGTTCGCCATACATTAATGACTTGACGAAAGGGCGAAGTTTAGCTGTTATTTCTACATAAGCTTCGTCAGGAATTGATATTTCGCCACAACCCTTTATGACCACTCTTTTATCCAGAAATTGTTGTGTTTCTATTTGGCGCAAATTTTCCAATAGCTTTTCTTTTTTCAATAAATCTGTAGTTCCTAAAAAGACTGATGTAGAAACCGGTTGCAGATAAGAAGCTACCAACATGTAAGCCCAGATAGGAATTATGGCATCAACACTACAAAAAATAGCAACTTGTTTTTCAGAATATTGTTGCCAGTCAAAGTTTAATAGAGCTGCTCGAAAATCTTTTTCCCGAAGAATCATTTCTTTGAATAAAAAAGGTTTTAAGTCAAAAGCACCAATCTTCTCGTCCTTAGGAATGTATTGAGAAAGATCAAGTGTAATAATTCCACTCTCTGCAACTTTATTTACAATCATTTCCATAGAGCAAAGTTAAGGGCATAGCTTGTAGCCAAAAAAAAACAGCCTGATTGAATAGGCTGTTTTTATCAATAGTAGCGTAAGAATTATCAATAAAGGTTTTTCGCGCTGTACTTAATGTTTGCATTTCGTTTCATTGATTCTTGCAATGAGCTCATGATAGCATTTTTAAGCTGAGAGTTTTGCATTGCCATTTGTTGTTGCATCATTGGATCTTGAGTTGCCTGACGAGTAAATTTTTCTTTCAAAGAAATATAAAATACACCGTCTTGTCCTTGAATACCGGGCGACATGGTGTTTGGTTTGAAGCCATCATAAAAAGTATATCCTACTACTTTCGGCTCATATCCTAAATTAGGAAGGTAGGCACTAGCGGCATTAAAGGAATCAACATTTTGTATTTGCTGTGCACTTCCTTGTGCAATAGCTGCCAAAGAAGTTGCAGATTTGTATTTGCTCTTTATTATTTCCGCTTTCTTTTCCGCTTTCACCATATTTTCAAACATTGGCTTGTTGTTGTCATCTATTTGTAACAAGCCTTTTTCCTGAATATTAGTAAGGCGAGCAATTACATAACGACCATCAAGATTAAAAACCGGAGATACATCGCCAACCTTAGCTTCATACATCCACCGAATAATATCGCGTGCAGATCCTAATCCCTGCATTACAAAATCATTCAGTTTTATATTTTGAGCTTGTAGTTTGTTTAGTCCTTGCTTTTTAACTGCTTCATCAAAAGCTTTTCCGGTTGTATTTTTTCCTGCAAATTCATTTGCTTTAGCAAAGCTGGTTTGGTCTGTTTCTTGGCTTGGTTCTAATTCTTTAGTTATGATGGCAATTTTTGCTGCGGGTGAAAAATTACGTTGCTCTTTTACCTTAATGATATGATAACCAAATTGAGTTTTAACTTCCTTCAGATCGCCTGTGTTACCTAAGAAAGCAGCATCGTTAAATTCATGAACCATGGCTCCATAAGGGAAAAAACCGAGATCTCCTCCTTTTGTTTTACTTCCTGGGTCATCCGAAAACTTTACTGCTAAAGAATCAAAATTTGCACCTGATTTAATAGCTGCTAAAATGCTGTCAGCTGTCTTTTTAGCTGCACTATCATCGCGAGTTTGATTGATCGCTATGAGTATGTGTTGTGCACTTACAGAATCTGGTAATGAACGTTTTTCAAGTACACGAGCCATTTTGTAAGAACCGTTTTCAAAGTAAGGTCCATAAACTGCACCAACGGGTAAATTGAACAATGAATCTGCAAACTGTGACGGATAGGTTTTTTTAGTTAAAAACATATCACGGAATTGATCGTCAGAATTTTTGTTTACAAAACTTTCTGCATCGTTTGTAGTGGTAAACTCATTTTTCAATTGGTTTAGATTATTTAAAACCGTTGCAGTATCAGCAGATGAAGGGTGTACATCAAATGATACATAGTCCATACTACGGTTTGGCTCATCAATAGTATATTGAGCTTTGTGTTTTTCTATGTATGCTTTCAAATCAGCATCAGAAACTTTTACTTCATTATCATTTACAGAAGTAAAAGGTACTTTTACATAACTAATACTACCCAAAGTATTCTGATCCTTAATAGTGCGATCTGTTATAAACTTCAGCGTGAATGCCATGCCTGCAAAGAGATTCATGTATTTTTGAGAAACACGTGACCGAATTACATAGTGCTTCAATTCTTGCCATTGTTCCATTGCTTTTTGAGCTTCGGGACGAGAAAGATCTAATTGATTTTTCTCAAATTGCATCAAATAGTTAGGATCAAACTGACCGGTTTCTTGGTTTTTAAAATATGGAAACTGCATCACTAATGGATCAGGGTTCGGACCACTAATCATTTCTTTCTCTTCTTCTTTAGTTACACTAATACCTAATTTTTCAGCATCGTTTCCAATAAGGTTTTCAAAAATCATTTCACGCAATACTTGATCGTGAATTTGAGCACGTGTATTATCATCAATAGACTTGTTGTTATTCATCAACGAGTATAACGATTCGTATTCCTGTACTCGTTCTGTGTAATCTTTATAATCTATTTTGTCACCATTAACTTTTGCAATACTGGTATCGCGACCAAAAAGATCACCAAACCTTCCACTTGCAGCATCCATAAGAATGAATCCTACTAGTGCTAAAGCAATAATAAAACCTGCGAGTTTCGCGTATTTATCTCTGATTTTCTGAATTACAGCCATGAGCGGTTGTGTATTGATTTTTCTAAGGTTGGCAAATTTATCAGAAAAATTGTGATTACAAATACTTTATTGCCCTATAATTTAAATTGACAAGATTTTTTGATTCTCTATTCTATCGTTTTTTTAAAGCATGTTGGATGTATGTGGATTAGTGTTAGAAAGGAATGTGAAAATTGTACTTAGTTCACATGTCCACAATTTTTTTCCCTTTTTCGATTGCTCTTTTCCATTTCAATACTTGTTTATACCCATCGTTTCCTATAATCAACAGCCAAAAAGTTTTACAATCTGCGTTTATCCACTTACTCACAATTTTATGTTAGTTACGCATCTGGCCTATATGCTTACATGTGTACTAAGTAATGTTTTGATAGGAGGGATTGTTTTGATGTACATTTGCAATGTGGAAAGCAGTTTTCTTTCCCCAAGTTCACAAGGCTTATAGTGATAGCTTTTTTTTAAAAACTCTTTTTATTTTTATTAAAATGACTGTGGAATTCGAAAGTGCAAAATCTCGACTAAACGAAATAGGATATTTGGACTTAACAATTGATCCTACCTTAGATTTATTTGAAGAAATAAAGAAATTAAAAAAGGAAAAGAATGCTGTTTTATTAGCACATTATTATCAAGAACCGGATATTCAAGATGTAGCTGATTTTATTGGAGATAGTTTAGGTTTAGCGCAACAAGCACAAAATACAAAAGCAGATATGATTGTTTTTGCTGGAGTACATTTTATGGCTGAAACGGCAAAAATATTGAATCCGAATAAAAAAGTCTTATTACCTGATTTGAAGGCAGGTTGTTCTCTTAGTGACAGTTGTCCGCCTGCTTTATTTAAAGCTTTTAAAGAAAAACACCCAGATCACATTGTTATCACCTATATTAATTGTTCTGCAGGAATGAAAGCATTAAGTGATATCATTTGTACCTCATCCAATGCTATGAAAATTGTAGAAAGCCTACCATTGGATCAAAAAATAATTTTTGCACCAGATAAAAATTTAGGAAGTTATATAAATAAGATTACGGGTAGAAATATGGTTTTATGGAATGGTGCTTGTATAGTGCATGAAATTTTTTCAATGGAAAAAATTATGCGGTTAAAAGAAAGACATCCTGAAGCTAAGTTTATAGCTCATCCCGAATGTGAAGAAGCTGTTTTAAGATTAGCAGATTTTATCGGTTCTACCTCACAGCTTATAAAGTATGTGTCAGAAGAAAAAGGTCAAACTTTTATTGTAGGTACAGAAGCTGGCATTATTTATCAAATGCAACAAAAGGCACCCGGCAAAACGCTAATACCTGCACCACCTGATAATGCTTGTGCGTGTAATGATTGTCCACACATGAAATTAAATACATTAGAGAAACTATATTTATGTATGAAATATGAATTACCAGAGGTAACTATGGAAGAGGATTTACGTTTATCGGCTAAATTGCCAATAGATAGAATGCTTGAATTATCGGCAAAATTTGGGTTATAGTATTTTTTAAAGAAAAAAATTTTAGTAATAATTTGTTCACTTGAAGAATAGGCCTAAATTCGGCCTATTCTTTTAAGTTTAAAACTATAAAAAGTATGTTGAAATCAACCTTTACACGACTAAGTGCCGTGGCTGTTATGTTATTTAGTTTTGGAGCAGCCTCTGCACAAACAAATGCAGCTATTTTAGGGGCACGCTTAATTGTAGAATCACCATCTTCTATTTCGGGACAAAAAGACTTCACTTATTCTAGTAATGGTACTAGTCCATGGGGTGGAGCAATTACTCCACGAACGCATGAAGAAGTTGCAAAATTTTCGGATTCTTTAGGATGTAGCACCATATCTGGTGTTACAGGAAAATGGGCATTAGTTTATAGAGGCAATTGCGAATTTGGACAAAAGGCATTAAATGCCCAGAATGCAGGTGCAATCGGAGTAATTATTTGGAATCATACAGATAATGAATTGATAAATATGGCAGCTGGTTCAGTTGGTAATAATGTTACCATTCCAGTACTTTTTGTTACGAAGAAGGATGGTACTGATATGAACAATCAACTAAACAATGGCCAACAAGTTTTTATTTCACTTACAAATTGGGGATTTGGTTATGCCAATGATTTAGCTATAATTTTAGGTACAACAGCTGCTTCACCTGGTATGGCTGTTCCTTTAAATCAACTTTCTGGAGCTACTTCAGCTGCATATCGTGGTTATGTAGGAGCTGCTGTAGCTAATACAGGAACTCAAACTCAAAACAATGTAAAGTTATCATGTAAAGTTAACTTTACCCCAGCATCTGGAGGTACAAGCACACCTTTTTATTCTGACTCTGCTACGCTTGCAACATTTGCTCCCGGTGATTCAATTGATTTAATGAGTTCTCCACGTAGTTTTAACTTTATGCCTACACAAACAGGTACATACAATTTCCAATACAATGTTTCTGCATCTGCCCCAGATCAGTTTTTGTACGATAACCATGATCAATTTTCATTTTCTGTGACTAATAATGTTTTCTCACGTGGTCGTTATGATATCGTAAATCAAACGCCTATTGTTACTGGATATTCAAGAGTAAATACAACTAGTAATCCTTGGACTTGGGGTCCTATGATTTATGTAAACAAGGGTAACTATATTATGCAAACACTTCAATTTGCATTAGCAGATCAAGATACTTCTAAACATTCATTAGTTACGAGTGCAGCAGGTCAATTTATTGATGCTTACATTTTCAAATGGAAAGACTTAAATAACGATGGTTTGATAGAAAAGAATGAATTGTCCTTAAAAGCTGGTGCATTTAAAACATTTACTACTTCTGATTCTACAAAGAAAATGATGAATGTTCAAATTGGTGATACAATTGGCAATAGTTTACAAGTTCTAACTGAAGATTCAAGTTATTATTGGATCGCAGTAAATTTGGGTACTCAATTTATGCTTAGTAATGATGGAAATCAAAATTACTATATGCGGGCGTATTCTGCTGCTCATGGTACCAATCCAAGTAAAGATTTTTGGGGTCCCGGTGTAATGATTCGTAAGGAAGACTTAACACCTTCTGATACGATTAAAGCTATACCTTTTGGTGTTACTACTCAAAACTCAGGTAGCATTGATTCATCTACTTTTGATCAACAAAGTGCAGTACCTGCTTTAGCTTTTATAACCAGTATGTGGACTGCGAATGTAAAGCCTGTAACTAATGATCAGTATGTACAATTGTATCCTAATCCTGCTATTAACAATCTAAATGTTCGTATAGCTTTAGATAGAGAAGAGGATGTTTATGTAAAGGTTATGGATGCTATGGGAAAGCAAGTAATGCTCGAGCATATTGGTAAAACTCAAAACAAGAACATTAATGTAAATATTTCTTCTTTAGCTAATGGCAATTATTACTTGGTTGTTATTGGTGAAAATAGGGGAATTATTAAGTCTTTTGTAAAAGCTGATTAATTTAATTTTTAATTTTTATTTATGCCGCTCATTTTTGTGAGCGGCATTTTTGTTCCACGTGGAACAACACAATATTTTTGCAAAATGTTTTCAAACTATCATACTATAGTTGTAGGTGCTGGACATGCTGGATGTGAGGCTGCTTTTGCTGCTGCTAAAATGGGATCCCGAGTTTTACTTATTACTATGAATATGCAAACCATAGCTCAAATGAGTTGTAATCCGGCTATGGGTGGAATTGCTAAAGGACAAATAGTTCGTGAAATTGATGCTTTGGGCGGAATGAGTGGGATTATAAGTGATAAGAGTTTAATTCAGTTCAGAATGCTTAATAAATCAAAAGGACCAGGGATGTGGAGTCCAAGAACACAAAATGATCGTTCTTTATTTGCCAATTATTGGAGAGAAGCAATCGAAAATAATAGCAATATAGATATTTGGCAAGACATGGTTACCGGAATAATTGTTTCACGTGGAACAGTTATTGGCGTAAGGACAGGAATGGGGCAAGAAATTTTTAGTAAAACGGTAGTATTGACTAATGGAACATTTCTAAATGGAGTTATACATATTGGTGAAAAGCAGTTTGGCGGAGGAAGAATCGGAGAAAATAAAGCAACAGGAATTACAGAACAATTAGTTTCTCTTGGATTTCAAAGCGCTCGACTAAAAACAGGAACACCGCCTCGAATAGATGGAAGAAGCCTTGACTATTCAAAAATGGAAATTCAAGAAGGCGATTCAGAAATTGTTGGCTTTTCATACCTGCCCATTGAAAGAATAAAACCAGAACAACAAAGAAATTGTTGGATTACATATACCAGTCAAAAAGTTCATGATATACTTCGTACAGGTTTTGAAAAATCACCCATGTACCAAGGGCGAATTAAAGGAAGTGGACCAAGATATTGCCCAAGTATTGAAGATAAAATAAACAGGTTTGCAGAAAAGGATAGACATCAATTGTTTGTAGAACCCGAAGGGTGGAATACAGTCGAAATATACGTTAATGGATTTAGTACATCATTGCCTGAAGATGTACAGTTTAAAGCATTATCAACTGTTCCGGGTTTTGAAAACTGTAAGTTTTTTAGACCGGGATACGCTATTGAATACGATTATTTTCCGCCTACTCAATTACATTTTACCTTAGAAACAAAACAGATAGCTAATCTTTTCTTTGCTGGACAAATAAATGGCACAACTGGATATGAAGAAGCAGCTTGCCAAGGCATTGTGGCCGGAATAAATGCACATCAAAAGGCACACGAGAAAGAACCCTTTACCCTTTCAAGAAATGAAGCGTATATAGGTGTTCTAATTGATGATTTAATCAATAAAGGTACTGATGAGCCGTATAGAATGTTTACAAGCAGAGCAGAGTATAGAACCCTTCTTCGACAAGACAATGCAGACCTCAGACTAACTGAGATCGGATATAAAATCGGTCTTGCCTCAGAGGAAAGAATGGATTTAACTCGAAATAAAATAGTAGCCGTTAAAGCTATTAAAGAAGCGGTTAAACAAATTTCTGCCTCACCCGATGAAATTAAGTCATTATTAGAGCAAAAAGGAAATAACAATCTTACTGAAAGAACCAAAATTTCAAAACTATTATTACGCCCGGAAATTGGAATTCAAGATTTAATTGCTCAGTTACCAGCATTGGCATCACTTAAAAAATATACCCCAATAGAATTAGAACAAGCCGAAATACAGATAAAGTATGAAGTCTATATAGAAAAGGAAAGAGAGTTAGTGAAAAAAATGGCTACATTAGAAGACCAAGTAATTCCAGATAGCTTTGATTATCACAAACTTAGTTCATTAAGTATGGAAGCACGGCAAAAATTAGACAAGATTCGACCCAGAACTTTAGGACAAGCCAGTAGAATAAGTGGAGTTAATCCAAGTGATGTACAAATTCTAATGGTTTATATGGGGCGTTAAGAAAGAATAAAATGGATGCACGATCAAAGATTCATCATTTCTGTAATTATCAGGAACGAAGCCACAAAGAAGTACGATCAAAACTGTATGAATTGGGCTGTCATTCTGATGAAGTAAATAACCTGCTTGCAGAATTAATAGAATTAGATTTATTAAATGAAAATCGCTTTGCTCATTCCTTAGTTCGAGGAAAATTTAGAATAAAGCAATGGGGACGTGTAAAGATCAAGATGCAACTAAAGCAACATCAAATATCTGACTACTGCGTAAAATCAGCAATGCAAGAAATTATTGAAACAGAATATCTATCTGTTCTGAAAAATTTGGCTGCAAAAAAATGGATCCTACTAAAAGGCGAAAAGCAACCTCTAATCCGAAAAGAAAAATTAGTAAGATTTCTACTCCAACGAGGGTTTGAATCAGATCTTATAAAGGATTGTCTTTCAGAAATTATACACGCTGAATAAAGTTTGTTCAATAAATTTATCGTAAATTTACAATTCATAATTACTCCGTCCATGGTACAACAAGTAACTGAAGGCGTTAGCGTAACAGTAGAGACCTTTTATCAAGCACATCAGTCTAATCCGCTTAGTTCGGAATATCTTTTTGCCTACCGTGTAGTTATTGAAAACCTTAGTGAATTTCCCATCAAGTTATTACGCCGTCATTGGCATATTATTGATAGCAACGGATCTTATCGCGAGGTAGAAGGTGAAGGTGTAGTTGGACAACAGCCAATTATTGAACCTGGAGGTAATTATCAATATGCTTCAGCAGCAAATTTACGAAGCGATATGGGGAAAATGTTTGGATCCTATCAAATGGAAAATCTGTATAACAAACGTTTGCTTACCATTCATATTCCCGAGTTTCAATTAATTGCTCCATTTAAGAATAATTAGTGACCAACTACCAATTTCAAAAGGTCGCTTTCAATAGATGTTTTTATCGTTTCGACTATTCTTCCCAATTCTTTTCCTTCTTTAAAAACAATAATGGTTGGAACTAACTGAATTTCAAATTTTTCCCTTTCATTTCCTACTGATTGTTTTTCTCTATCAACACCAATTAGCTCTAATTCTCTAAAAGGAAAATGGCAGGCTAATAATGTTTTGTAGAGCTTGGGAATTAAAAGGTGAGAATCTTCACACCAAGTACCCATTACTACAACCAATTTACATTTGTTCAGAATTGGAGAAAGTTTCTGAATCATTTCATTGTTTGGAGTATAGTCAGAAACTCCTGTATTAAACCATGTAAATGTAGGCTCCTTTATTAGACTATCAAAAGAGAAAGTACCGCGAAAAATTTTACTTCCAGTTGTTGAATCAACAGATATAATAATACTATTTTGTACGTGCATAAAAAAGGGAAAAATAAAACAAATACTGTATAATAATAACGATTTCATTGAAGTGATTTTCGAATTTGATTCAGTTGCTTTTTAAGTTTTCTAAGAGAAAGCTCAAGATTCACACGCTCTAAAGTTCGTTTTTTGTCTTCTTTAATTTTTGCTTTTGCTCCATTTAACTTATACCCTAACTGCTTTACCAAACGATATATAGATCGAAGCTCAAAGATGTTTTCTACTGTGTATAGCCTATTTCCTTTGGCTGTTGTACGTACTTTAAGTTCAAACTCAATAGTCCAAAATCGGATTAATGAAACGTTTGCATTAAAAAGAGTAGCAACTTCTCCAATACTATGATATTGTTTATCTGATTTCCAACCCTCTAAAACATCACCCTCAACGACTTTAAGCTTTTTTCGTGGCTTTTTGGCAATCGGAGCTGGAGCCTTTTGAATACGCTCTTTTTTTACCGGTTTAGGTGAATGAGGTATAATGTATTCCTCACCAAACAATGTAAGGACAACCGTTGGCTGCATTATGAAACAAAGTAAAATTATTTTTTGAAAACAGAGTGGGTCAGCAATCAAATTTAGCTTAAAATAGAATTACAATTTGCTTTCGCAATAAAATATATTAACTTAGTAGCGCGTTATAGCTTTTTTAACAAGACATTTCGACATCAAATAACGTACATTGATGGAGTAGTCTTTGTTTTTAGCAAATTTATTTGATTTGAAAAAAATCACCGAACAATGAAAAAAATCCTTCTATCATTTAGTCTTCTGACTATGGTTTTTACTGTATCTGCTCAGAAATTTGAAGTGGGCCTCAATGCCGGAGTGAGTACAACTTCAAAACCCCATAAAAGCTTATACAAGGGTGGTGATAATGTGTATAACTATGCTACAAATTTCAAGGTGCAGTACAATATAAATGAACGTTGGCAAATAGGTGGCGAATTAGGGCTTACCAAATGGCAAAGGAAAGACCAATGGGCATTAGATAACACCAATAATCAAAGCTTGGGCAAGCAAGAAGTAAAATTGTTAATCGCTCAAAGTGCAACCAGTTTTTCATTACAAGCAAATCATGTAATTCCATTCTACGAACGGTATGAAGATTTTGTTCGTTCCGCAATTTACCTTGGTGTTTCTGCCGGAGCGGTGATTGTAGGCAATGATGGAAAAGTAAATTATAGTCGAGTGAATCCCAATACACCGGCTGAATACACTTATGCCTCTCAATACAATTTTGAATCGGGTTTTGGCATGTTGCTTGGTTTCCAGATAGGGTATAGTTATTATTTCAACTCTCGATTAGGTATAAATTTAGATATTGCTCCTAAAGCTACTTGGGTACATACGAATGATGTTCGCCAAGGGGGAGCTAATAACTATTATAACCTTTGGTATATTCCTACAACCATCGGAATTCGTTACCGGCTTGGTTTTGAGTAATTTTTTTATCCTTTTCTTGCATTAAGAGAAATGTTTTGGCCTTCTTAAAAAGGTTTTCATTTTTCTCTGTGCAATTTAGATGGCAACTGTTCATGAAATGGGGCATAGAAATTGATGTACAAAATACTTGAGCGTTCAGAGAAACAGTTCATTCAAATTTTGTTCTTCAACTGCGCGTAACTGGGCACATTGATTCACCAAAAATGTTCTTTGTTATGAAAAGATTATGTTTTGCCTTAGTTTTTTTTCTGCTTTCTGGGCTATTTCAATCTTGCAAAACCACTGCTCAGCAAACAGTAATAACACCACCATCCGATACGGTAACTTATCAACAGTTTTATGATCAACTAAGTCCTTATGGGCGATGGATTGAATATCCGGGTTATGGCTATGTTTGGTCACCCAATGATGACGGCTTTATTCCTTATAGCTCAAACGGATATTGGGTATATACTAATTGGGGTTGGGGATGGAATAGCGGTTATACTTGGGGTTGGGCTCCATTTCACTATGGACGTTGGTTTTATGAAACCGGTTATGGTTGGTGTTGGGTTCCGGGATATAGTTGGGCACCTGCATGGGTGATGTGGCGAACCGGAGGCGAATATTATGGTTGGGCACCATTACCTCCGGGAATTGGTATTGGTGTATCGTTTGGAATACCTTATGAACATTGGTGTTTTGTTGATCACCGCTATTTAGGAGCGAGAAATTTTAGTACTTATTTACTTCCAGCCAATAGGATTGAAGCAGTGTATCATCAAACCACTATCATCAACAACATAAATATCACAGATAGACGTGTTTCCTTTGCGTCAGGACCTTCACGTACGGAAGTTGAAAAATATTCGGGACAAACGATTCGTCCAATTTCCATTCGTGAAAACCATGCACCGCAAGGCAGCAGATTTGATGAAAATAAGAGCGAACTTCATTTATATCGTCCGGCTATTACTCATACGCCGGTGCAAAGAGAAATACAGCCCCGTACCTCTACAAGATTTCAAGATATTCCACGCAACAATGGGCAAAGAGGTACATGGAGCGGAATGGAACGTATAGAAAGAGAAACGCCCAGAATGAATTTTAATGAGGGAAGAGGCGGTGTTAGGCGTGGTGGGCGATAATCAGAAAAAAATAACTGTTGCTCAATTTGAACAACAGTTATTTTTTGTGTTAAAATAAAATAAGCTTATAGTTCAACACAAATGTTTTTTGGTTCCGTAAAAAAACGAAGAGCCTCCCAGCCACCTTCACGACCTATACCGCTATTTTTAAAACCACCAAATGGCGTGCGAAGATCGCGAAGTAACCAACAATTTACCCAAATTATTCCACTATTTACATGAGCTGCCATTCTATGAGCGCGAGTAAGATCTTGTGTCCAAATGGTAGCACTTAATCCATAGTCTGATGTGTTTGCCAGAGTCAAAGCCTCTGCTTCGTTTGAAAATCGTTGAAGCGTTACAACAGGACCAAAAATCTCTTCCATATTGGTTCGACAATTGGCATCCAACCCCTCGATAATAGTAGGTTCAATGAAAAAACCATTTGCACAACGTCCTGTAAGGCGTACTGCATTTCCACCAAGTAATATTTTTCCGCCTTCTTGTTTTGCCAGTTCTATACAATCTAACACTTTATTAAAATGTAATTCACTAACCACTGCACCTTGACGAGAAGAATCATCAAGCGGATCTCCTACAAAAAGTTTTTTAGCGCGACTAATAAATTCAGTTTTAAAACGATCGTAAATGCTGTCTTCAATCAATATTCTTGAACCACATAGACAAATTTGCCCTTGGTTCGAAAATGAACTTTGCACAGTAGTACGGATCATCTTATCCCAATCACAATCGGCAAAAATGATGTTTGGGTTTTTCCCCCCTAACTCAAGTGAAGTCTTTTTAAACATAGGAGCTGCAATAGCCGCAATATCTCGGCCTGCACGGGTGCTTCCTGTAAAGGAAACTGCTTTAATTTTCGGATGCTTTACGATTTCGCTACCACACGAAAGTCCGGTGCCATGAAGGATGTTGAGAACACCATCAGGCAAACCTGCTTTTTGGCATATATGCGCTAAAAGATAGCCGGTCATAGGTGTTACCTCGCTGGGCTTTGCTACAACGCAATTTCCAACAGCTAAGGCTGGTGCAATTTTCCAGGTAAATAAATACAAGGGTAAATTCCAAGGTGAAATACAGCCGACAATACCTATTGGTTGACGAAGGGTATAATTTATAGCTCGACCTTCCATACTATGGCTGTCGGTACTAAAGTGCATTAATCCGGTAGCAAAGAATCGAAAATTACTAGAAGCACGAGGAATATCTACTTTTTTAGATAACCATAATGGTTTCCCGTTATCGTTTGTTTCGGCTAATGCAAGGGCATCTAAATTTTCGTCTATCAATTCAGCAATCCTATTCAGCACTTTAAACCTTTCTTCAGAAGGAGTATTACTCCAACCTGCAAAAGCTTGCTCTGCTGCTGCAACAGCCATTTCAACATCTTGTGCATCACTGTCGGGAATTTGGCTGTAAACCTCTCCAGTAGCAGGATTTACGTTGTTTAGATATTTGTTATTTTTCGGAGTACAAAATTTCCCTCCTATAAAATTGGCAATCATTGCCGGTGCCTGAAGATTCATAAATACAAAACTGAGTTTGGAAATAAAATCGAACTACTATTTTAAATTGAATTAGCTTTCAGACAAGAGTACTTGCCATGCCTTTTCTACTTGTCCAATCTCTAAAAGTTCTTTAGCATAGTGATGTTTGGCATTTTGTTTTGCCGTCAAATTATCAGCAAATTCTTGAATGATTTGATTTAGGCGATCATCATACAAGACATCTCCGATAACCGGCACAAAGGTAGAGTTAGCCAACATGCCTAAGTTGTTTCCAGATAAAATGGAGCTATTACGAATAGCTTTGGGAAGAGCATCCATTCCTATACCAAGTTGAATATTGGGTTTAGGCACTTCAAATACAGCATTTCCCGATGCACGACAATAAAAATCGCCACCCATTCGAGCAACAAGGTCTATTTTATGCGGATTTATTTTACCGTCTTCATCCAAGATTTTTTCATTTATATGAACACAAAGCACCTCACAAATAATCAGATTTCCGGCTCCACCTTCTTGCCCAGTTTCAACCACTTCATTCACTCTACATTCTATATTCACCGGCGATTCTTTTACCCGAAAAGGTTTTACCATATCTGAAGAAATGGGGGTAAACCCTGACTTTTCAAATTCATTTATACCTCGAGGATATTCACAGCTGGCAAGGCTGGTTTGCTGCACCATAGCATAATTCACCACGTTGATAACCACTTCTTTTGTTGCCTTTACGTTTTCTAATGTGTGCTTAATTGTGTTGTCGCGAACTCTTCTGGCAGGCGAAAAAATGCAAATGGGCGGTTTACTTCCAAAAACATTAAAAAAGCTGAAAGGAGAAAGATTGGGGTTGCCATTTTCATCCATTGTACTGGCAAAACAAATTGGTCGTGGGGCAATAGAACCTAATAAATAGCTGTGAAGCAAAGCTGTTTTAACCTCGCCGGGAACAATTTTCATGTACACAAAAAATATTTCTTGGGTGCAAATTAAGGCATTTAGAGTGCCCAACTAAACCCTTATTGATTAGAATTGCTTTTAGATGAATAGTTAACCTCAACCACGCAACTCGTATCTTCGCGCCAATTTTCAAAAAATACACTCATGGATCGCAAAATTGAGTCTGCTTTGATTTCTGTTTTTTATAAAGATGGTTTGGAGCCGGTTGTGCGTCAGCTGTATCACGAAGGGGCAACTATTTTTTCAACAGGAGGAACACAAGTGTTTATAGAGGAATTAGGTATTCCCTGCGTGCCGGTTGAAAGTGTTACAGGATATCCTTCGATCCTTGGAGGGCGGGTAAAGACATTGCATCCTAAAGTATTTGGTGGAATCCTTGCTCGAAGAGAGTTTGAGGAAGATCAACAACATGTGAAGGAGTATGAAATTCCGTTGTTTGATTTAGTGATTGTGGATTTATATCCATTTGAAGAAACGGTTAAAAGCACGGATGAGGAGCAAAAAATCATTGAAAAAATTGATATTGGCGGACCATCCATGATTCGTGCTGCAGCCAAAAACTATAAAGACGTAGCTGTAATTTCATCAAAAAACGATTATGCTGAATTAGTACAACATTTAACTCAACAAAAAGGAGTACTAAATCTGGCACAGCGTAGAAGATTTGCAGCAAAAGCCTTTGATGTAGTAGCTCATTATGATGTAGCCATTGCTGCATATTTTAAAAATGATTTAGAAGAAAGCTCCTTTCAAATTTCATTGGGCAATAAACAATCGTTACGTTATGGAGAAAACCCACATCAACCGGGAGCATTCTATGGATCGCTTGATGAATTATTTGAAAAGCTGAATGGCAAAGAACTTTCCTATAATAATTTGGTGGATGTAGATGCCGCATGTCAAATCATTTCTGAATTTGATCAGCCGGTGTTTGCCATTATCAAGCACACGAATGTTTGTGGAATCGCTCTTGGCACAAGTGTTACAGATACTTGGGAAAAGGCATTGTCTGGTGATCCAGAAAGCGCGTTTGGCGGTGTATTGATTTCAAATCAAACAATTAACAAAGAGGTAGCTGAAAAAATAAATGAGCTTTTCTTTGAAGTGCTGATCGCTCCTGAATTTGAAGCCGATGCTTTGGCGTTGCTCAAAACTAAAAAGAATCGTATTTTATTGAAACAAACTCAAACTTTTGTTCCTAATCAGGAATATAAGCGCATCTTAAATGGTGCATTGGTGCAAGAATCGGACACCCTCAACTTTGCTGAATGGAAAGAGCAAGGTGCACGCGAATGCACATCTGCAGAAAGAGAAAATTTATTATTTGCCAATCTTGTCTGCAAGCATTTAAAATCAAATGCCATAGCATTAGTTAAAGACAAAACGTTGATAGGAAAAGGTTGTGGGCAAACAAGCAGAATTGATGCCCTGCGTCACGCCTTAGAAAAAGCAAAGCAATTTGGCTTTGATTTAAAAGATGCCGTATTGGCTTCTGATGCCTTTTTCCCTTTTGATGATTGTGCGAAGATGGCACATCAGGCAGGTATTTCAGCTATTATTCAACCGGGAGGATCTGTTCGAGATAATGATACTATTTCTTATTGTAAAGATAATGGCATTGCTTTAGTCCTTACCGGTGTAAGGCATTTTAAACATTAATTGTAGAAAGACAAGAATTAAAATCTCTTTGTTTCTACATCGTTGCAGCTTATTTTGTGCTTATTCATGCTCAAGCTATCTGTTGACGAACAATTACATTTGCGAACTTACACAATAGATGATGCACCGGCATTGTTTAGTGTTATCAATGAAAACCGTGCTCACCTTCGTCGTTGGTTTTATTGGGTAGATAGTACAACTAAAGAAAAACATTCCTTGGCATTTATTCAACAAGCTCAGGCAGCATTAGATGCTCAAGAGGGTATGGCTTTAGGCATTTTTCACCATAACACCTTGATAGGAGGTGTTGGGATGCTTGAGTGGAAAACGAACTTAAAAAAAGCACAAGTGGGCTATTGGATTGCCAAGCCTTTTGAAGGAAAAGGCATTGTCTTTCGTTGCCTTAAAGTGTTTATTTCATACTTATTCCAATCATTAGATTTAAACAAAATTGAAATCCATTTTATTGCTGAAAACGATAGAAGTGCCGCAGTAGCACAACGCATTGGTGCTCGGATTGAAGGTGTTTTGCGTGAAAGTTATTGGATGAACGGACGTTTGGAAGATTTAGTTATTGCCGGTATCTTAAAAAGAGAATGGACAAATAATTTACTCTTAAAATAAAAAAATCGAAAAAAAGGATTTAATTTACAATCGCTCATCACTATCTGTTTTTCTTTTTACATTAAAGAATATGAATAGAGCTTTTGCGCAATCTCTGATAGTGATTGTGTTCTTTTGGATGGGAGAATCTCTCAACGTTTCAGCACAAACCATATTATTAAACTCAGGTAAAGACACGACACTTCCATGTGGTGTAAATTGTTTAAATCTTTCAGCAACGCTGAGTAATATTAGCAATTCTACATCCTATACTCTTGACAGCTCCTTACCTTATTCAGGACACTATGCTTATACTGGGGGAAGCACAACCGGTATTCCGATTATTGATGATAAATTTAGTAGCCTGATAAACTTACCTTTTAGTTTTTGTTTTTATGGTGTAAACTATTCCCAAATAGTAATTAGCACGAATGGACACATCAGCTTTGATGTTACAAAAGCAAATCAAACATCTTATTGGGGAGTTTCGCCTACAATTCCCACTTCAACGACGAGTTCTTATGGAACTTATTATGAACCCCCCAGCATTTTGCCTGCTTTCCATGATTTATACAATCCGGTTGGTGGTGTTATAAATTATTTTACATCCGGTACAGCACCAACAAGAAAATTTATTGTGAATTGGAGTCAAGTACCTCAATATAGTTGTACAACAACCTATTCCACTTTTCAATTAGTTCTTTACGAAGGAACCAATGTGATTGAGTTTTATCTTCAGGATAAGCCTTTTTGCAGCGCAAGTACCAGTAATGGGAAAGCAATTTGTGGTATTTTTGGAAGCAGCACTCAAGCTTATGCTGTACCCGGAAAAAATGCAACTCAATGGGGTAGTACGGGAATGAATAAAGCATATCGGTTTACTCCATCCGGCACCTCACCAACTGTTCAATTATTATCAGCAACGGGTTCAACAATCGCTACTGCTGCTACATCGCTTGTTTCGGGAAACCCCTCATTATTAACTGCAACCTTTCCTAATGTTTGTCTAACAACGGATAGCGCATATTATATTGCTAAGGTCGTTTATGCTTGTTCTAATCTATCAGTATCAGACACAATAAAAGTTAAGCGATTACCCGTTCCTCCATCACCTACCAAAACCTCACCGGTAAATTATTGTCAATTTGACATTGCTGTACCTCTTTCGGCTACTGGACAAAATATTTTGTGGTACACAACAGCAACGGGTGGTACAGGCTCATCTACTACTCCAACACCCACAACCACAAACGTAGGGACACAAAAATTTTATCTGACTCAAACAATCAATGGTTGTGAAAGCAATCGAGATTCTATTGTGGTAAATATTGCACCTAAGCCTATCCCAAATGCCACAAGCAATAGTCCGGTTTGTCAAGGAGATACTCTAAAGTTGTTTTCTACACCATTTTCCGGTGCATCTTACACATGGATTGGACCCAATGCTTTTACTTCTGCTTTATCAAGCCCAATTATTTTAAATGCTCAGCCAAATCAATCCGGAACGTATAAAATAACAACTACCATTGGAAATTGTAGTACATCAGATTCTTTAATTGCGCTCATTAATCCTAAGCCAGTAATTACAACAGTTATAGGAACTAATCCAACAAGTTGTGGTGGAAATAATGGTACGATTACTATTTCAGGTCTTACAACCGGCACAACTTATACTGTTAATTATACCAAAAATAGCATACCACAAGGACCTATTACGTTTGTTGCCTCAGCAGGCACAATAATACTTCCCGGATTAACCGCCGGAACTTATGCGAACATTTCAGTAACCCTAAATGGATGCACAACTCAATATGCAAATTCGATTGCCTTGACAGATCCCAGTGCACCTCTGCCACCTATCGTTTCTAATAATGGACCTTTGTGTGCCGGTTCTACATTGAATCTTAATGCTCTGCCAGTTAGTAATGCTACTTATTCTTGGTCAGGACCAAATGGTTTTTCTTCGTTAATTCAAAACCCATCCATTACAAACGCACAAGTGGTGAATGCAGGCGTTTATTCTGTAAGTATTACTGTAAATAACTGTACATCCAGTGGAGCAACCACCACAGTGATCGTAAATCCAGTACCAACTATTACAGGATTAATTGGGGTAAACCCTTCCACTTGTTTGGGAGCAAATGGCAGTATTCAGTTGTCCGGATTATTGCCCAATAGTACTTATACAATTCAATATTCAAAAAATGGAATTGCTCAAACCCCGATTGTTGTTATATCTAATGCTTCCGGAATAGCCACAATTGCTAATTTAACTGCCGGAACCTTTACTTCCATTACTGCAACAGCAAACAATTGTACATCTACATCGGTTGGCCCAGTAACTTTAGTAGATCCATTACCACCTAATGCTCCTATCTTAATGAGCAATAGCCCTATTTGTGTAGGAGACACACTAAGGTTGAATGCAACTGCTTCAGCAGGAGTAAACTATTCTTGGACAGGACCTAATAGCTTTTCTTCTAATTTACAAAACCCAATAATTCCAAATGCCACCATATTGACTGCCGGAACTTATAGTGCTTATGTCACTGCTAATAATTGCACGTCTTCTTTAGCTTCCATTGTCATAGTAGTTCATCTAATTCCAGCTACGCCAATCATTTCAACTAATTCACCTTTGTGTGAAGGCAACACCTTAACGTTAAATGCCAATAATGTTTCTGGTGCCGGTTATACTTGGATCGGTCCAAATAATTTTTCAAGCATTAATCAAAACCCAACGATAGTTTCCGCCACAACGGCAGCTGGTGGAACATACACGCTTACGACAGTAGTAAATGGTTGTACCTCTTTACCTGCAACCACCCTTGTTGTAGTTCATCCCAAACCTGTTATTACTTCTATTACTTTTACAGATCCTACTACTTGTGGAGGAAACGATGGAAGCATCACGATTTTGGGACTATCTAATAGTACAACATATACCATCAACTATCAAAAAAATGGCATTGCAACCACCCTTACAGCTACTTCAAGTGCAACAGGAACACTTACCATTTCTAATCTTTCATCTGCTACTTATTCAGTCATTACCGTAACCTTAAATGGTTGTACCTCTTTATCGGCAGGTCCAATTGTTTTATCAAACCCACCAAACCCGCTTCCACCCAATGTTTCAAGCAATAGCCCATTATGTTCTGGTGCAACACTGAACCTGCTTGCCTCTAATATATCAGGAGCTACATATAATTGGGTTGGTCCTAATTCTTTTTCCTCCACATCCCAAAATCCTACTTTAGTAAACGTTTCCACACTTCAAGCAGGTATTTATGCTGTAACAGTTACAGTTAATAATTGCATTTCAACTTCAGCGACAACAAACGTTATTATACATCCTACACCGGTTATTGCATCAACCACTTTGATAAATCCCACAACTTGTGGTGGTATGGATGGTAGCATAACACTTAACGGATTAATTCCAAACCAAGTCTATACAATCAGTTATTCTTTTAATGGAGGTTCAACCATTGTAATAACATTAACTGCCTCTTCAACCGGAACTGTTCAAATAAGCGGATTGTCAAGCGGAATTTATAGTAATTTAATAGTCACAGCAAACGGTTGCAACTCCGCTCCATTAACTTCAATCACACTGTCGAATCCTTTACCTCCTGCCGCACCCATTGCAGGAAGCAATAGCCCGATTTGTACCGGCAATCCAATAAATCTAACTGCTTCATCAATAGCCGGAGCTATTTATTCTTGGACGGGGCCAAACAACTTTTCTTCTTCTTCTCAAAATCCGGTTATTGCCAATGCTCAGATTATTCATTCGGGGATTTATAGTGTTTCTGCTACCGTTAATAATTGTACTTCAGTTGTTTCAACCGTTTCGGTAGTGATTAATCCTACTCCTATCATTTCGAATTTTAGCAGTACAAATCCTACTTCTTGTGGAGGTAGCAACGGAACAATAACATTGACGGGGCTTCCATCTAATCAAGCTTTGACAATTAGTTATTCTAAAAATGGTGGAATGCCGATTGTTGTTAGTCAGACTTCAACCGGAACAGGGGTAGTTGTCATTTTGGGATTAACTGCCGGTGTTTATTCTAATATTCAGGTTACGATAAATGGTTGTCAAAGTAACACCATAGGACCTATTACATTAAGCGACCCTTCAAGCCCTGCCGCACCAACTATTTCGAGCAATTCACCATTATGCCAAGGTTCAACTTTATTGTTGAATACCCCTGCTGTAGCAGGTGCTACCTACAATTGGAGTGGCCCATCAAATTTTAATTCTTCAAACCAAAACCCTTCGATAAATAATTGTACAATCGCAAATAGTGGAGTTTATAACTTATCTGTTACTGTTAATGGCTGCACCTCTCCCACAACAAACTTGACAGTAATCGTAAATCCACTCCCTACTATAAGCACCACTTCTTTTGCAAATCCAACTACATGTGGAGGAACAAATGGAACGATAACACTAAATGGACTACTACCTAATTCAAACTATACATTAAGCTATACCTTAAACACAGTTGTATCTACCCTTTCTGTAACTTCTTCAGCAACCGGTAGTGTTGTCATTATTAATTTGGGAGCCGGAGTTTATTCATCAATATCCCTTTCAGCAAATGGTTGTTCCTCCTCATCCGTTGGGCCGATAACCTTATCAAACCCCTCACCGCCCAATGCACCGATAGTTACATCCAACAGCCCGATTTGTGTAGGAAATACACTTCAATTAAATGCTGCATCACCAAGTGCCACAACCTATACTTGGACCGGCCCAAATGGTTTTAATTCTACAACTCAAAACCCAATAATTGCCAATGTACAAAGCATAAACAGTGGTACATATTCTGTTACCGCAACAGCAAACAATTGTGTTTCTGCATCCTCAAATACAACGGTTGTAGTGAACCCCATACCCTCCGTACCGATAGTTTCAAACATGACTTATTGCCAATTTGATACAGCATTCCCGTTAACTGCTATTGGTCAAAATATTCTTTGGTATTCTGTATCAACCGGTGGAATTGGTTCTATCATAGCTCCAACAGTAAACACAGCTATACCCGGAGTAACTACATGGTATGTTTCACAAATGGTGAATGGATGTGAAAGCCCTCGAACGCCATTGGTTGCTACTGTCAAGCCTCAACCCAGTGTTCCAACAGTAATAACACCCATCAATTATTGTGAAGGAGAGGTTGCTACACCTTTATCAGCAACCGGACAAAATTTACTTTGGTACACAACTTTAAAAGGAGGTATAGGAAACTCTATTTCACCAATACCACCTACTACTTCAGCCGGAAACTTCACATATTTTGTGTCTCAAACAATAAACGGATGTGAAAGCCCGAGAGCAACAATTTCGGTTGCAATCAGTGCCGCCCCGCCGGCACCGATAGTTACTGCTACAATACAGTATTGTAAAGGTGATCTTGCTCAACCACTTACAGCACAAGGACAAAACTTGTTATGGTACAATTCTTCAGTAGGAGGTGTGGGTCAGCCAATTGCACCAACGCCCGGAACTACACAAATTGGAACTTTTGACTATTACGTTTCTCAAAGTCCGGGTGCTTGCGAAAGTCCACGGGCGCACATTCAAGTAGTTATTTACAAGCCGGTTCAAGCGTTAATTTTTGCACCTACAACTGTTTGCCAATTTGATACGGTAATTATTTTAGCCGACTCAAACAATATTAGTGCAACTTATTCTTGGAACTTTGATGGTGGAATTGTGCTCAGTGGAAGCGGTGCCGGACCTTATCAAGTTATTTGGAAGAATATTGGCACAAAAAACATTCAATTGGTGGTAACAAATGGAGTTTGTTCTGCAAAGGCAAACGGAAATGTTTATGTGCGACAATCTCCGGATGCTATTATTGAAGTAAAGCAGGATGCTTGTATTGATGAAGTGATAAGTGTTCGATCAGTAGGTAGCAATTCGGGTGGTGCTTTATTTTATTGGACATTTAATCATGCAGACGTGCTATCCGGTACAGGTTTTGGTCCATACAAAATTCAGTGGCATTCTTCCGGTGTGTATTCAATTCAGCTTCAAGTATCAAGAGATGGTTGCCGGTCTGAAGTGCAATCCACAACGGTCAATGTGCATAACTATCCGATAGCACAAATAAACCCACCCAATAGAAATGGTCTTTGTGCAGGAGATACACTGACCTTAACTGCAACCGAAAATCCACAAACAGTTCAATATATTTGGTTGCCGGAACAGTGGTTTACTTTAAATGGACGAGCAGAAGAAACAGGAACCATTTTCAATACGGGCATCGTTCAGTTGCGAGTTACAGATTTATTTGGATGCTCAAACACAGACAGTATTTTGGTACAAACAAAACCTTGTTGTACCATAGCTCTACCGGAAGCCTTTACTCCAAATGGCGATGGTAAAAATGATGTATTCCGAATCATTACACAAGGACACCATCAGTTACATTCTTTTAGAATTTTCAACCGATGGGGGCAAATTGTATTTCATACTACCGATGAACGTGCAGGATGGGATGGAACATTCAATGGAGTACCTCAAGAAGTGGGAACTTATTTTTACTATTTGCGGTATTCGTGCGATAGAGATGATAAGATTGAAAAGAAGGGTGAATTGACACTGCTGAGATAAACTTAGCTTTGCACAATCAAATCTTTTTGGCTACATGAACAAGGTAAATTCACTACAAAAGCTTTTAGAAGAAAGGATCGTGATTCTGGACGGCGCCATGGGAACAATGGTGCAACGCTACAAATTGAAGGAGGAGGATTATCGAGGCAAGCGTTTTAAGGATTGGCAATCTGATGTAAAGGGTAATAACGATTTACTTTGTCTTTCACGCCCCGAAATCATTAAGGAAATTCACCGGCAATATCTTGAAGCAGGAGCAGACATCATCGAAACAAACACGTTTAATGCTCAAGCTATTTCATTGGAGGATTATGGAATGCAATCCTTAGCGTATGAAATCAATGTAGAGGCAGCTAAGTTGGCAAAAGAAGCTGTAAATGAATTTGCCATTCAAAATTCTAATGCCTCAAGGTATGTAGCAGGAGCTATCGGGCCAATGAATAAAACACTTTCCCTTTCGCCAGATGTAAATCGTCCCGGATTTCGAGCAGTGAATTTTGATGAAGTAATGATTGCCTATTATGAGCAAGTGAAAGGACTGATTGATGGAGGTGTTGATCTACTTTTGGTTGAAACTATTTTTGATACACTAAATGCCAAAGCAGCAATTTTTGCAATAAAGAAATATTTTCGAGAGCATAACACGTCTATTCCCGTTATGATTTCCGGAACCATTACAGATGCGTCTGGAAGAACATTAAGCGGACAAACATTAGAAGCCTTTTGCATTTCAGTAGAACATGTTGATCCTATAAGCATCGGATTGAATTGTGCGCTGGGCGCACAACAGATGCGTCCACACATTGAAGAACTGGCTAACTTAACTTCTCATTTTGTAAGTTGTTATCCGAATGCCGGATTGCCCAATGCTATGGGAGAATATGATGAAACGCCGGAAGCAATGGCCAAAACGGTTGGGGAATTTGCACGCGAAGGCTGGTTAAATATTGTTGGCGGGTGCTGTGGCACAACGCCGGATCATATTCGTGCTATCGTTCAAGAAATAGCTCAGTATAAACCCCGAAGATTGCCGGAATTAGCTTCGGTTTAGCTCTCTTAATCTATCGGTACTTAAAATTAAGATCGAGGTTTTGTTTTGTCTAAAATAACTTTCAAAAGGTCTGAAAAACTGACCTCATAGTCTTTCAGGAGTGTTACAGCTTTCAAAATCCGATCATCTAATAAAGCGTGTTCTTTATCTACAACAGAGCGCAAACCAAGCCGATCAATTTCATCATTAGTCCAGCAACGAAACTGTCGCAACAGTTGGATTTTGGTAGCATTAACAGGCAGTGGATTTTCGGGTATATTGAATAAGGTTTCTAATTTGATATGCCGAGAGGAAAGTATAACATTTCTGCATTGCAATTGACCATCTGAAATTTTAAAGCAAATACTATCTCCCTTCATTGTTTTGGCAAACCCAAACATCATCAATGCCGGAACAACAATGTCTGCCAGTCCCTTTGTTTGTGCAGAAATATTTTTACTCATGCCTTGGCGAGAAAGTTCTATTAGATTCGGAAGAACAGCAATTTTCAAACAAGTATCTGATCGAAAAGCAGGTCCGATTTTGTTCATCTGATGTAGGATAGATAGAAGCTCTTTGGTGTTTACGGTAAATTCAGATTCCATGAGTCAATTCCCAAAATAGTATTATTTTATAGAGGCAGGAAAATAGATTCTGTAAATCTGTAAAGAAAAAGTCCACCCAAAACTTTTGGGTGGACAAATTTTTATAGTTTGTTTAGACTGCAAAGCTGTCGCCACAGCCACAACTACGGCTTGCATTTGGATTAACGAAGTGGAAGCCTTTTCCATTTAAACCATCTGAAAACTCAAGAGTTGTATCGCAGAGATAGAGAAAGCTTTTTAAGTCGGTAACCATTTTCACGCCTTGATCTTCAAATACTTGATCGTTGGGTTGAGTTTCGTTATCAAAATCTAACTTATAGGACAATCCTGAACAACCACCTCCTACCACGCTGACGCGAAGGAAATAATCGTCACCCAAACCACTTCCTTGTTTTAAAAGAGCAACTTTTTCTTTTGCCTTCTCACTAATAAAAATCATGAATACTTTTTTTAGTGTTTTTTCTCATCAAGCTCCAATACTTCCATACCGTTTTTTAAACGATAATCATTGATGGCTGCCTTAATGGCATCTTCTGCTAGAACAGAGCAATGAATTTTAACCGGTGGTAGATTTAGTTCTTCAACAATATCCATGTTATCAATTTCCATCGCTTGATTCACTGTTTTACCTTTTAGCCATTCGGTAGCCAAAGAAGAGGAAGCAATAGCCGATCCACATCCAAATGTTTTAAACTTTGCATCTCGAATAATACCGCTTGTTTCATCCACTTCAATTTGCAGCCGCATCACATCACCACACTCAGGCGCACCTACCAAACCCGTGCCCACATTGGTTTTACTCTTGTCAAGTGTTCCAACGTTTTTAGGATTTTGATAGTGGTCAATTACTTTTTCTGAATATGCCATAGTAGTTGAATTTTTGTTTTTAAGATTAATGTTTTGTTGCAAAAAAATTTTGCTGTTAATAAGGGAGCCATTTTATTAATGGTGTGCCCACTCTATACTATTTAAGTCAATACCTTCTTTATACATTTCCCAAAGCGGGCTCATTTCGCGCAACTTTAGAACCGTGTTTTTTATGGCTTTGATGGTATAGTCAATTTGTTCATCGGTAGTGAAACGTCCTAAACCGAAACGAAGTGAGCTATGTGCCAAGTCATCGCCTAATCCAAGTGCTTTCAATACATAAGAAGGCTCTAAGGAGGCTGAAGTACAAGCAGAACCGCTGGAAACAGCAATATCTTTATTGAAGCCCATCATCAAGCCTTCGCCTTCTACATATTTGAATGATATGTTGCACACATGGGGTAAGCGGTGTTCAATATTTCCGTTTACATAAGCCTCTTCAAGCTCAAGCAAAGAATGTTCTAAACGATTACGCATCGTACTAAGCCGCTTAGCCTCATCTTCCATTTCATATTGGCAGATTTCAGCTGCTTTACCAAAACCTACAATGGCCGGAACATTCATAGTTCCACTTCGCATTCCACGCTCGTGACCTCCGCCGTCCATTTGGGCAGTTACCTTCACACGAGGTGATTTGCGTCGCACATATAATGCACCTACTCCTTTAGGTCCATACATTTTATGCGCACTAAATGCCATCAAATCAATGCCATCTTTATTGACATCTACTGGAACTTTTCCAACAGCTTGGGTTGCATCAGAAAAGAATAGTACACCATGTTTTCGTGCTATTTTACTGATTTCTTGCACCGGTTGAATCACACCGATTTCATTATTCCCATACATAATGGCAATAAGAATGGTCTTGTCAGTAATAGCTTTTTCTAATTCTACAAGATCTACCAAACCATCGGCTTGAACAGGAAGATAGGTAACTTGTCCACCCAGTTTTTCAATGTGCTTACAAGTGTCTAATACTGCTTTGTGTTCTGTGGTACAAGTTATGATGTGATTACCTTTAGAAGCATACATTTCAAATACACCTTTGAGCGCGAGGTTGTCAGCTTCTGTAGCTCCGGAGGTAAAAATGATTTCCTTAGGATCAGCACCTATCAGTTTGGCAATTTTTTCACGGGCATAATCAACAGCTTCTTCTGCTACCCACCCAAATGGATGATTTCGGCTGGAAGCATTTCCAAATTTTTCGGTGAAGTATGGAAGCATTGCTTCAAGCACTCGAGGATCCACTGGCGTAGTGGCGTTATTATCGAGATAGATTGGAAGTTTTAAACTCATAATCAGTTGGGTCAAAAATGATAGGCAAAATTACGGTAAAGCTGCTACTTTCGTTGTCTGCTACGCATTTGCACTGTATATATTCCCATATTTAAAAACTATTTCCTTATGTTGAAAATTGAACACCTTGGAATTGCTGTTAAAAACTTGTCGAATTCTATTCCCCTATTTGAGCAATTGTTGAATACGCCTTGCTACAAACAAGAAATGGTTGAACATGAAGGGGTAGAAACGGCTTTCTTTGCAACAGGTGTAAACAAAATAGAACTGTTACAAGCTAATAAACCGGATAGTGCAATAGCAAAATTCATAGAGAAAAAAGGTGAGGGTATTCACCATGTGGCTTTTGAAGTAGAAAATATTGAAGCAGAAATGAAAAGGTTGACAGCATTAGGTTTTGAAGTGATTCAAGAAAAACCAAAGCGAGGTGCCGATAATAAACTTATTTGTTTTTTGCATCCTAAAACAACCAATGGTATGCTGATAGAATTGTGCCAAGAAATAGTAGAATAGATTCTTTAGAACCAACCCTTTCGCCTAAACCACAAAAGCATAAAAAGAGGTACAACTATCATAACAAACACGGCAATGTAAAAACCAAAGGCATGGTGCGAAAGGGGAATGATATCAAAGTTCATCCCAAATATGCCACCCACTACGGTAGCCGGAGCCAGTAAGGTTGCTACCATAGTAAATAGCTTCATTACTTCATTCATTTTCAGGTTAATTTGGCTCATAGATAAGTCTTGTAAATTCATGAGCATATCACGCTGGTTTTCTACAAATTCATTGGCTTGTGTAATGTGGTCAAGTATATCTTTATAGTATTTGTCATGCCGATCTTCCAACATTTCATTTTCACTTTTTAGAAAGCCGTTTACAACTTCTCGAACAGGTTGAATGGATCGCCTTAGTAGCATGATTTCACGACGCAGCATACTGATTTTTGAAAGGGCATCTTTTTCTTTTTGTAGTAAAAGAGCATCTTCTAATCGTTCAATTCGTTCATTCAACTTTTCAATCACTCCAAAATAGCTGTCCACAATGACATCTATAAGACCATAGCACAAATAGTCTGCAGTACGTTGTCGCAGCTTAGAGTTTGCGGTACGTAATTTATCTCGAATTGGGCCGAAAACATCTCGAAATGCATCTTCCTGAAAGGATAACACATATCCAAACCCTAAGATGATGCTTACTTGTTCCATTTCTATTTGACCGGTCGCCTCATTGTAATAAAGCATGGGCATCAAACAAAAAAGTACATTATCTATTTCATCCATTTTGGCGCGTTGCCCTACACTCAAAATGTCTTCCACAATCAAGTTGTGAATTCCATAACATTCAGCTATCGCTTCTACTTCGTTTTTATTTAACCCATCTATATTCATCCATTTTACAACGCCATCTTCAGCACTTGTTTGGCAGGCTTGAGAAGCACTAAGCATGCTCTCTTCAAAAGATGAATTACTGTATCGAAAAAGAGTGTATGTAGGCTTTACATCGGGCTTTCTATGCCACTCTCTGGTTGGGTTAAAAGAAGTTAAGGGTTGCCTTTTTTTATGGTTCCATGTCCATTCAGGCAAAATAGAAGTTAAACGTTTAGCACGAGTAGTAAAAGCCATAAATATATTGACTTGAAACGGCTAATTTAGCCCCTTTGTTCACACAACCCTAATGAAGCAGCTTGATTATTAAACTAAAGAATTAGGGTAGAAATTTGCTACCAATTTTATGAAACAGCAAACCAGTTTTCTCTCGCGATTAGGAGTCTTTTTATGTTTCTTTTTCTTGAATGTAAGCGCAAATGCACAATCATCTAAAATTGTGATAGAAACCGATTCCGGTAAAATTGTGATGGAGCTGTTTTATAATACGCCATTGCATCGGGACAATATATTGAAGCTTGTAAAGGATAAATTTTTTGACAGTACCTTATTTCATCGGGTAATTCCAAATTTCGTTATTCAAGGTGGCGATCCCGATTCTAAACATGCTGCACCAGGTGTATTATTAGGTGAAGGTGAGCTGGGTTACCGTATTCCGGCTGAAATAAATGATAGTAATTTTCATCAACGTGGTGCGCTTGGAATGGCTCGTGATGCCAATCCTGAAAAGGCTTCTTCCGCATCGCAGTTTTATATAGTTGTCGGAAAAGTATATTCCGATGCAGAATTGGACAAGATTTCTCAACGAACCGGACGACAGTTTTCATCCTACCAAAGAGAAGTCTATAAAACGATAGGCGGAACTCCCGGATTAGATGGAAATTATACGATTTTTGGTATAGTAGTAGAAGGAATGGATGTAGTAGATAAGATTGTCAATATGCCACGAAATCAGGCTGACCGACCCAATACCGATATAGCCATGCGCTCTGTTTATTTATTTGGGAAAAAGCCAACCGAAAAAAAGAAAAGAAGATAATACCTTCCCTTTGTCAAAATAAATTATTTAGAAACAGACTTTCCTGAAATGCCGGTGTACTGTACCTTAGTTGCGTGTGTAAAGAAGTAGGGATCATAACTTCAGGGTTTTA
Organism: Bacteroidota bacterium; assembly: GCA_018267925.1. Taxonomy (GTDB): domain Bacteria; phylum Bacteroidota; class Bacteroidia; order Chitinophagales; family Chitinophagaceae; genus JAFIGV01. Next base: position 98,359 of record JAFDXO010000195.1, read on the forward strand.
AAAAAATACACACACAAAACATGAAATCAATAGCAGTTTTTTGCGGATCGAGCGATGGTTATTCGGATCTTTATAAAGAAGTGGCTTATGAAGTGGGTGCCGAGTTGGCGACTCGTGGAATTAAGTTGATTTATGGCGGTGCAAAGGTTGGATTAATGGGTGCTTTGGCAGATGGTGCTTTACAAATTAATGGTCAAGTTATCGGGGTTATACCTTCTTTTTTACAAACAAAGGAAGTAGCACACGAAAATCTGACGGAGTGCATTATTACCCATACTATGCACGAGCGTAAGATGAAAATGCACGAACTAAGCGATGCAATCATTGCTTTGCCGGGCGGTTGGGGAACTATGGAGGAGCTATTTGAAATGATGACTTGGGCACAATTAGGATTACATCAAAAGCCTATTGGATTGCTTAATATAAATGGTTTTTATGAACCCCTTCTTGCCTTGTTAGATACAATGGTTATGGAAGGTTTTTCAAAAGAATCATATAGAAGTATGGTCATGGTAGGTTATGATCTCAATGAATTGCTTGTGCAAATGCAGCGTTATGAACCGCCGGAATTACCAAAATGGATAACAGAAAAAACAACTTAGCCAACCGTTAAAATATGGCTCTAAGCAGAATTTGGTCAGCATTTATTATGATTGCTATTTTAATGGCAGCATTTCATTTTATGTATGGAGACAATGCTATTTTCTCCAGAATGGTTACCGGAAAGGCTGATGATGCGTATGATACAGTATATTACGCTACTACCGGCGCTCCTGCCAATATGTCGAAAACCAATTTTGAAAGTTATATAAGCAGCTACGGATATTCTAAGGCAACCTTAGTACATCCACCTTCAATTTTATTAGCACCCCATCCTTCAGATGACTCAGCCCGATTGTTAACTTCTTTGTTCCCTTCTGCAAAATGCTATACTTATTCTGGTATTCAAAAACTATTGGTAAAAAAGGCTGATGGCATCATTGAAACTTGTAAAGTAGCAGTTAATATTTGTATTGCTCTCATTGGCATCATGGCATTGTTTATGGGCTTGATGAGTATTGCAGAACGTGCAGGCGGTATTCGGCTATTGTCCCGAATGATTGGTCCCTTTTTTTCTAAGCTATTTCCGGATTTACCTAAAGACCATCCGGCAATGGGACACATGATGATGAATTTTTCAGCTAATCTTTTAGGGCTTGATAATGCAGCCACTCCTTTTGGCTTGAAGGCTATGGAAAGCTTACAAGAATTAAACCCCCAAAAAGATACGGCTTCTAATTCACAAATTATGTTCTTATGCCTGCATGCTTCAGGCTTAACGTTAATTCCGGTAAGTATAATAGCTGCTCGTGCAGCTTTGAAATCAGCAAACCCCACCGATATTTTTATACCCTGCATGATTGCCACCTTTGTTGCCACTATCGCAGCAATGAGCATTGTTGCCATACGCCAAAAAATAAATCTTTTTCAACCGGTGATTCTTGCTTGGGTTGGGGGGCTTTCAGCCATCATTGCTTTAATGGTACTTTCCTTATCACAGCTTGACTCTAAGGGTGTACAAAATTTTTCATCATTATTAAGCAACGGACTTATTCTCTTTATTTTTTTCATCATAATCTTAGGAGCCCTCTATAAAAAAATAGATGTTTTTGATGCTTTTGTTGCAGGTGCTAAAGGCGGATTTGAAACCGCTGTCCGTATCATTCCTTATTTAGTAGGTATGTTGGTGGCTATTAGCATGTTGCGTACCAGTGGCAGTTTTGATGTGGTAATCAACGGAATGAAATCACTCTTTTCAGCTTTGGGAGCAGACACGCGGTTTGTTGACGGATTGCCTACTGCATTAATAAAACCACTGAGCGGTAGTGGTGCCAGAGGTATGATGATTGATACGATGAAAAACTTTGGTGCCGATTCATTTGCTGGACGTTTATCTTCTATATTACAGGGTTCATCTGATACCACATTCTATGTTGTTGCCGTTTATTTTGGTGCTGTTTCGGTAAAAAACACCCGCTATGCAGTTGGGTCTATGTTGTTAGCAGATATGGTAGGCATTGTTACATCAATTATTTTAGCGTACTTATTTTTTGGTAATAGCATTTAGCAGCAGTAATAATCAATTGTTTGAAGTATTAATCCTGTACGCCGCCCTTGTTTTTTGACTCATTGATAATCCTTGCACAGAGAACGGTGGACAAAAATAACGGAGTAATCATGTAATAGCGATAGGTGAGCGGTCCAATCATATAAAAGCAAACAATGGTTAAATACAATATCCCCAAAGCAAAATCATAGTGGTTTATTTTGTTTTTCTGCATTCTAAAAAACCAAGAACCACCCAAAAATATGAGTAACAAAGTGGTTGCTTGAAAAATTCGAGCTATCAATACCTTGTGGGCAAAGCTACCTGTCGTCAGTGCATTAATATGTGGAGCAAAATAGATACCGGTTTCAAAACTCCAGGCTCCATATTCCCATTCATATTCTGCCGCTCCATTATGATAGGCTAAACCGGTTAAAAAAATAGAAGGTTCACGAAGTAGAAATGGAACAATATAAAAAACGCAAAGAGAAATCAATATTATAAAACCAAGCTCGATTGGCTTCTTCCGTCCTTCTTTCCAGAAGAGCATGAGAAAAAACAAAGGCAGCCAAAATATTATGGTATATCTTGACAAAAGGCAAAGGAGAATACCCAAAGAAGTAAGTGCAAAATTTCGGCTGAATAAGCCCATTGCCAGTATCCAATAATAAGCAGCAATCGTAGTTTCTAAAGAAACGGCAATAGATTGCCTATCCCAATAAAGAAAAGCAAATAAGACGGTGGTTGGCATCAATAACAACACCCAATTTGCAAAAATATTTCCCTCTTGTTTTATTACTAATGAGGCAAATAATCCACCAGCAACCGCCAATAAGATCAGCCCAGACCAACGTGCATCTATACCTAAACCTTTCGTAAGGGCTAAAGGAAGCCAATGAAAGGGCATGTAAACTGGAAAAGGTTTAGAATGTGGTAAGTTTATCTTTTGATATGGCAAATCACCCTGTTGGAATGTATCAAATTGAAACTCAAGCTGTGGCAACACATCAGATATATCAACCGGATGGTTGAATTGATGAAAAAGTTGATTAAATAGAGGGAAGCATACTACAATTACTGCCATGCCAATAACGAACCAAAGGAAACTAAAAAGGATGGAAGGGCGAAGAGTGGAAGGGGTCTTTAAAATACTTTTGAAATAGTAGATAAAAAGAGCAATAAAGGAAATAAAAAGTAAAAATGGATTGACAAATTTTCCCCAATGTTCTACCCCTTTCAACGTTAAAAACAGTTGTAGTGCGAATAGGAGAATGCAAATTGCAGTTGCTTTCATCGTTTTCTAAATGGCAAAATTGCCGCTTTATAGCGGCAATTTGACTAAAAATACAAAACTTGTCTTACAAATAAAATACAAATAAACCTTAGTGCTTGCTCGTATCTACTGCTGGAGCATCGGCTGGTGGAGCAATAGTAGTATCTGTTGTTGCAGTACTATCGGCAGATGGATTGGTAATCTCAGGATTATCCCCTTCATTCATGCCATCCATCTTGCTGTATTGAACCAACCATTTATTGTCTTTCTTTACAAGATTCAATTTTTTCTCTTCAGGTTTGTCAGCCTTAGGATCGTCTGAAGTAGTATAAGTAACAGTTGCCTTATCACCTTCTTCTTTTACATCTACAATATTTACTTTTACTTTTTTTGCAGCTTGTTTGATTGAGTCTGGCATCATGGCTGAAAATTGAGCCATAAGGTCTATCATTTTTTTGGTGTCTTCAGTAGAAACACTTTTAGCCGCATCATAGTCATAATGTAGCAAGCCTGTCAAAAACTTTTCAGCAGATGCTTTAGGAGAATTGGTAGAGCAGCTCGTGAGGCCGATTGCCAATATTAATGTGGTAGTGAGTGCGAACAAAACTTTTTTCATGTATTGTTTTTTTGAAAAATTCATGCAAAGGTATTATTTATATCGAAGGCGGCAAACGAAATGTGCATGAGGATTCAGAAACAGGTTTTCGGTTGCTACATACAAAACACCAAATTTTTTAGACGCAGATATATAATTAGAGTCTTTCATTGCTTTGTTGAGAACCTTATAGACATATTCAGCACAATACATCCTATCATCTGTAAGGAGGTCAAACTGCATATCGAATTTTGGTTTTTGTGTATAAATTTTCTTTGCTTCTTCAACTATAGATGCTCGATTCATTGAATCTAATGCAAATCGCACTATAGCCATTCCAAGATTGTGAACCGGAGAAAACCAAAATGATGCTGAGTCTCGTTTTAAAATTTGATCAGGATTATCTTCGCCACCTATACTATGATAAATAAATGGGTATCCTTGTTCAATAACCACAATACCGCAATGTGAATAGGTTTTATCTTTTTGATTAAACTGAGTGAAAATATAGCTGGTAGCATCTGCTCCGGTGCGAAGCACAATATCGCCATCGCGCAGCAAAAGAATAGCGGAATCAATAGCCTGATAGTTTTGGATATTATGTGCTCGATTTATGATTTGAGAAGATGGATGAATATAACTGTAAGCAAATATTCCCAAAATACTAATCCCCCCAATGAAAATTAAACCCAAAATTCTTAGTATAAGAAGCTTCTTTCGGTTCATAAACTAAGTTGCAAAACTACGCACACAAACAATTGTAGTCTATGTAAATTTTTCTATTCTGAAAAATTATAGAAAACAAATCAATAAAAAAAATTGAGGCTGTCTTTTCGACAACCTCAAAAATTTTTCTAATATTATTAGAATGATTAAGCGTTAGTAGTTTCTTCTGCAGTTACTAAATCACTTACAAATTTTGCAATTGCAGCAATACGTTGGTGGTTTAAAGAATAGTGAATAAACTTACCATCACGCTCTGTAATTACGATGTTTGCACGACGAAGAATAGCTAAATGTTGAGAAGCTACCGACTGCTCTAAACGCAATTTTACATAAATGTCTGTAACATTCATGCGTTTGTTCTCTTCAAGCAATTTCACGATTTGCTGACGCAATTTGTGATTAATTGCACGCAAAGTCATTGCTGCACTTTTAACGGCAACGTAATCCAGCTTAATTTGTTCGTTTGAACTTTCATCTTTCCGGATAACCAGCGTGTTAGCTGACATTGTTGTTTCCATTTAATTTAAAAAATTTCGGAGGTTAATTAATATAATAAAAAAAGATCGAAAAAATGAAAAACGTAAAAACGAAAATCATTTCAGAATGCAAACATACGTAGCCTCAAGATATGAAACAAATACTTCTCAATAAATTTTGTTAAATAATAGATAAGCGAATATATTTTTTCTTTTGAAAAAAAAATAGTATAAGGCAGTCCTATCTTGCTTTGTGGATAAAAACTCCTTTTAAATAAAAAGGTTCTGCATGATGTAAATCAGCAAAGTCTTTGTTGCTAAAGCATACAAAATCATAATAAGCACGAAAACTATTTGATACTTGAATGTTGTCAATAAAAGATTTCAGTGATAAAGTTGAAGTGAGCGTTGAAGGAATATTTCCAATAATTTGAGTAGCTGAATGTTTAGAAATTAAATCAAGTAAATCATCCTCAGTTAAGTGTTTAGGAGATTCAATACACAAGCCATCATTATTATACAGACTAACAAAATATTCTTTTTCACGAGCCATTATTACAGACAAATAATGACTAAAAAGGCCTTTTGCTTTTTGTTTTGCTTCAAGTGCCAATAGGGTAAGTTTATTGTGCATGATCAAAGGCAAATCAAGAGCATAACACAACCCCTTGGCAGCAGCTAACCCGATTCGTAATCCAGTATAGGAGCCTGGGCCTGCCACCACAGAAACAGCACATAAATCTTTAAAAGTTAAACCGACATCTCCACACACTTGTTCCATCATTTTATTGATATGAGCCGCATGATTTCGTCCTTCGTTGCTGATAGCCTGAGCTACCACTATGCCATCTTTAGCCAAAACTATAATAGCCAAGTCGGTAGAAGTATCAATATGTAAAATTGTATTCATTATTGTGTGCAAAGGTAAGGGCATATTACCTTTGGGGCATGGAAAAGAACATTATAAGAACAGACAAAGCTCCAGCACCCATTGGTCCATATAATCAGGCCGTGCAAGTTGGAAATATGCTTTTTGTATCCGGTCAAATTGCACTTGATCCCACAGATGGCAGCTTACATGAAGGCGATGTAAAATCAGAAACAGAAATTGTTATGAAAAACTTGCACGCTATTTTACAAGCAGCCGGAATGGATTTTAGAAACGTTGTAAAAACTTCTATTTTTTTGATGGACATGGGCAAGTTTGCTGAAGTAAATGAAGTTTATGGACGCTATTTTGAAAATGAAACAGCACCTGCTCGCGAAACCATTCAAGTGGCCGGATTGCCCAAAGGAGTACAAGTAGAAATTAGCGTAATAGCTGCAAAATAATAGGATTTAAGATAGCGGTTCATTGCTATTTGCTTTTTGTTATTTTTACCGCAAATTAAATTTGATTCATTGTCAATGGCTCATCAACTATTACAAGGGAAAAAGGGAATTATTTTTGGTGCACTCGACGAGCGTTCCATAGCTTGGAAAACCGCACAAAGCGTGGTTGCAGAAGGAGGACAAATTGTCCTTTCAAATGCACCAATAGCTTTGCGAATGGGAAAGATTAACGAATTGGCAGAAGCATGCAACGCTCCGGTTATTGCAGCAGATGCAACTTCATTATCCGATCTTGAATCCTTGATGGAAAAAAGCATGGATGCTCTTGGCGGAAAGCTTGATTTTGTTTTGCATTCTATTGGTATGTCGCCAAACGTGCGTAAGGGAATTCCTTATACAGACACCAATTACGATAACTTTTTGAAAACGCTGGATATTTCTGCTTTGTCGCTTCATAAAGTATTGCAAACGGCCATGAAAATGGATGCCCTTAATGAATGGTCTTCAGTTGTTGCCTTAACTTATATAGCTGCCCAACGCACGTTTCCGGGATATAATGATATGGCAGAAGCCAAAGCCTTGATGGAAAGTATTGCTCGGAGTTTTGGTTACCACTATGGTTTTGCCAAAAAAGTACGTGTCAATACGGTGTCTCAATCACCAACCATCACTACGGCGGGATCTGGTGTATCCGGTTTTGATGCGTTTTTCCATTATGCGGAAAAATTATCGCCATTGGGAAATGCAACAGCAGATCAATGTGCAGAATTTTGTACCATGATGTTTAGTGATTATACACGAATGGTTACGATGCAAAACTTGTTTCACGATGGTGGGTTCTCTTACACCGGAGTCAGTCAGGCATTAGTTGAAGATCTGGCAAAGATTTATGAATAAATACTTGTCAACTTTAGGAAGGTTGGCAATAAATAAGCAATGCTTACGTTTCAGTGAATATGCAAGTTAAAAAGTGGATTGCGCTTTGTGCGATAAGCCTTTACTGTCAAGCTTCTCAGGCACAAGTAATAGGTGGAAATTCAGCAATGGCATTTTTGCGATTGCCAAACTCTCCTCATATCTCTGCTTTGGGTGGCATTATGGTTGCAAACCCCGAACCCGATATCGCTTTTACACTTCAAAACCCCGCACTTATGCGCCCGGGCTTACATAATCAATTAGGATTGAACTATAATGGTTATTATGCCGGTATCAAAGTCATGAACCTGAATTATGGGTATCATTTTGATAAAATAAAAACCTCCTTTTTGTTTGGCATTCAATACCTCAATTATGGAAGTTTTGAACAGACCGATGCCATCGGAAATCAATATGGAAGTTTTCGGGCTTCGGATTATGCCATTACCGTAGGTGCTTCAAGACAATATGGTGAACGTTGGCGTTATGGTGCTGCTTTGAAATGGGCTCATTCAACTTTGTATGACAAGTCGGCCGCAGCTATTGTGGCTGATGTGGGAGTGGTTTATCAAGATACGGCAAACCTCTTAACTATTGGGGTAGTTGCTAAAAATATGGGTGTGATGGCTAAGAAATATAATCCATCTAACTCTGCCGAACCTCTCCCTTTTGATTTGCAATTAGGCATTTCAAAAAGATTTAAACATCTACCCCTAAGAATAATGGCTACTGCACACCATCTTTATACATGGGATGTTCGGTACAATAATCCTGCAGATATTGAATCCACTAATCTTTTTGGTACACAAGACACAAACACCGCTTCAAAATCCTATTTTGCTGACAAGCTTTTTCGGCATCTCAACTTTTCTGCTGAATTGACGTTAGGCAAACGCTTGGCAATCATAGCTGGATATAGTCATTTACGGCGCGGAGAATTGGCATTGAAAGATAAACCGGCTTTAGCAGGCTTTTCATTCGGAGCAAGCATCTATCTCAATAAATTCCAGATACACTATGCACGTTCTTATTATTCCATTGCTGGAGCATATAATGAAATTGGATTAAATTTTTCCATGAATAAGCTTTTCCATTTAGGTGATGCCGGAGAAAAGGCTCATTGGAATGCCGAGTATGCCGACTGGCAACAATAATCCTAAATAAAAAATCTCGCCTTTTAGCGAGATTTTTTATTTAGAAAAAGTAGTAAAGTTTACATTTTCCAATCATCAATACTGCTGTTTATTTCAGTGTCGGCAACCATATTTTCACCTTCCGCTTCTTGATCATGATTAAAGGCATCAAAATCAAAATCCGGCATTAGGTCTGTTTTTACATAATTAACCGTTTCGGTCAGGGCATTCAAAAATTTATTGAAATCTTCTTTGTACAAGAACATTTTATGGCGATCATATCCATTGTCATCAAAGCGTTTTTTGCTTTCTGTAATAGTAATGAAATAGTCATTACCACGAGTAGAACGAACATCAAAGAAATAAGTTCTTCTTTTACCAGCCTTTATTCTTTTACTGTAAAGACTTTCGTTGTTTCGGCTTTCGTTGTAGTTTTTATTATCGTACGCCACAATTCAAAAATTTAGTTTGCGGAAACAAAATTAATGTTGTACATCAGTTATCCAAATTATTTTGTTACAAACTTTATTCGGAAATAAAAATAGAAGGCTTTTAAGTCAGTATTCCTTCTTTTATTTCATTCCAAAGTGCGCGATAGCAAATAGTAGCATAGCTGGAAGGAGAGAAAGATTCTACCGGTGCCCGAAAACTGCCCATTTTTTCAACGTCTGAAAGATAAGGAATGTAGTATTCGAAAAATCTTTTGTCCTTGTATAATTCTTGCATGACTTCGCTGTGCATTTTTTTGCGCATATCAACTAAGGTAAAAAAGCACATCAGTTTTTCAACACCAAACATTTTTTCTTCAAAATACTGTTTGACAATCTCATAGGTGCGTATAGATAAAGTGGTTGGAATAACAGGCATCAACACTGCATCTGATGCGAAAAATACATTATCAGCAAGTGTAGAAAAGCCGGGCGGACAATCAATGAAAACAAAATCATACAATGCTGCTATGGGACGTAATAAATGAGCAATTTGTTTTTTTGATCCATTGTTTTCTTGTAGTAATAAATCAAGTTTACGAGCAGAAATATCTGCCGGTATTATGTCAAGATTATCATAATCAGTATGTAGCGCCGCTTCATGTAATGGTACTTCTTGCGAAATAATTTTTTTGGCTATTGCTTTAAATGCGGGCGAGGCATTAAAATAAAAACTGGAAGCTCCTTGTGGGTCAAGATCCCAAAGGAGTGTTCGAAATCCATCGCGAGCCGCCATGTATGCAAAGTTCACGCAAGAGGCTGTTTTGCCTACGCCTCCTTTCAGATTGTAAAGTGAAGCAACGAACATAGCTGAATTACTTTTTGCCTTTGATAAAACTAAACAAAATTTTAAAGCTACAATTGAAAAATACTTGTAGTCGAAATTCTATTTCGTTTTTATTTCGTTTTCAATTGGCTTTGATTTTCACTAATGCCAAACAAGCGATAGGCAAGTTTCACCGCATCTTCCGATGTTTTTATCACCATTGATTGTTGTGGAACACGCTTTCGTCCTTGTGCATCTTCCACCCAAAATTGAACAAGTACTTTTTGAGATAGGGTGTAAAAGTGTAAATGAGCTTTAGGTGATGAAGACGGGTTGGTAAAGTTGATATTGCATTGATTCAAACGTTGTAGAAATCCATCGGGTGCGCTACCCGAAATTTGAAGCTGCATGGGCATTGTCAGAGCGGTAAATGGAATGAGTTGGGGATAGTAAGCAAATAATTGATTCATTCGATTTTGATAACCTTTAGCATCTTTTTTTTGAAGTGCAATTTCTGCTTGTGCTTGTAGTGTTCGAGCAATCAGTAATTGTTCATATTCACTGTTTGTAGCGGCATCTGTCAGCACTTCATTCAATAGTTTTTCGGCAAGGTTGATGTTCCCTTTTTGAAGGTTTAATCGGGCTAAAAAATAGCGGAAGTATTTATGGATTGCTTTACGCTCGTCGGTTTGCAACTCCTGTCGAAATCGCTGCAGAAAAAAATCGGTTGTAAAATCGCGAATTAAAAACCAAATTTCATCCCAACTTACGGTGCTTTCGGTAGAGAATAATTTATACACTACCCGATCGCGTTCGGGGTTTTGAGCAAATTGGTTGATGGTAAGAAATTGTTGTACATATTTTTCAGAGGTGAGTTGAGCCAAAGCAGCCAGAGAAGGAAGATGATACCACCAATCTTTTCTTTCAAATTTTTGAGCTTCAATATCGTTTATCTTTTGAAGCAAACGCAGCAGTTGGATACTGAAATCATAATGTGTTTGTCCAAGTGTGGTGCCAATATGTAATTCCTTAAAATCAGCAGCCTTATTGGTATGGCGAAGGGCTTCTTGGAGCTGACCGTTATAGAGTTCGCAACGAGCCAAAGCTATGTTGTACCAACCAAATCCGGGGGTTGATCCATTTGCCTGAATCATTCCTTTCATTAGTTCGATTCCGTTTTGTGGAAAGCCTTTATAGATGTCGAGTATGGATAAATAATAAGCCCATTCTTGTAGTCGTTTATCCGGTTGATGGTTAGCGCTTTCAAGTTGATATTGATGAGCGGCTTCTTGAAAGTTACCACATATCGCACAAAAAGTTCCGTAATTATTATGTGAAAAAATAGGTTCTTTTTTTAGGAGGTTGTAATAGTAATTAGCAGAGTCAATTTTAAAATTATAACTATACAGCATGGCTTTATAATGATATACAGCAGCCTTATCTTGTCGTTCATAACCGGGCTGAAATATTTTACTGTTTAGTGGTATGTCTCGATTGATTTTACGCATTCCCGAATCGAGCAAGTTGTTGGCCAGTCGCTCGTTTCCGTCAATTGAGTTTTGTAAAAAGGGATATTTTGAGGTAGTATAAAATCGGTTTCTATGCACAGTCCAACCTAAATAGTTCCATGCGTCCATATAAAAGTCGCGCTGAAAATTAAAGCGTAAAACTCGTCGTAAAAGACTATATACTTTTTCAGGCTGTTCCATATTGCTGTAACAGTTCATCAGATAATAGGCAGACAGGGTATAGTCAAGTTGAAATTTATACACGCGCATATAAGTCAACAGATCTGAAGTACGAGTTGCCAGTTGTTGATAATAATCTCGCTCCATCAGGCCCAGTGTACGCTCTAACGGATAGGAGGCATTTTTAAATCCTAAAAAATCGGCAGCATGATTGTATTTATAGGCTCCTTCAAACATCCACCCGACATAATAGGTGCTATCTATTCTCTTAAATTCTCGCGATCGAGGAAGCGCATCATCACTATTAACATCCACTCCCATACGTTTTGCATCTATTTCATATCGCTGTGCTGCCTTTATGTTTGCCAAAGATTGTCCCTTCGATGTATGCACCAACACACAACCTAAAAGAATAAGTAACAAGGAGAATGAAAATTTTTGCCGCACCATAGTTGATAAGTTGGTTAGACATGAATTTTCAAGCGCATCAAGCGATCCATTTCTTTGTGTACAATATTGTCTAAGGCTTTCGTTTTACCTTCTTTATTTCGATAAATGAGCCGATGATCTAATACTGCTTTTGCTAAAGCTAAAACATCATCTTCTATCACAAAGTCTCTTTCTTTTACAAGAGCAAATGCTCGTAAGCACTTTAAAAATGAAATGCCTGCACGGGTAGATGCACCCAGCGAAATATCGCTATGAGCGCGGGTTTCCCTTACGATTCGTGTAACACTTCTTATGATTTCATCGTGCAAAAAAACCATTTTAGCCTTCTGTTGTAAAAGTGCTAAGTCAGCTAAACTAAGCGATGGGTGAATATCTTCAAGGTTTTGTGCAATGTTTGCGTATTGGCGATAAATATTTAACTCTACTTCTTCATCCACATAGCCAAAGTTAATTTTCATAAAAAACCGATCTAATTGAGCAGCCGGTAAAGGATAGGTTCCTTCCATTTCTATAGGATTTTGAGTAGCGATTGTGAAAAAGATTTTTTCTAAGGGTAAGGTTGAATCACCAATAGTTACTTGATGCTCTGCCATAGCTTCCAACAAAGCACTTTGCACTTTGGGAGATGCTCGATTAATTTCATCAGCTAAAAGAACATTACAAAAAATAGGACCCTTTTTAAATACAAATTCATGAGTACGATCATCGAAAATGTGCGTGCCTATGAGATCCATTGGCAACAAATCCGGTGTAAATTGTATGCGCTTGAAAAGTGCATGATGTAATTGTTCAGGATTGCTCGAACTAACGCACTGGGCAAGAGTTTTAGCAAGCACGGTCTTTCCTGTACCCGGGTTATCTTCCATCAATATATGCCCTCCGGCAACTAAGCAAGTAATTACTTGTTCAATCTGATGACGTTTACCACGAATCACTGTTTCAATCTGAGAAACTAATTCGCAAACTATATTTTCAATAGGTTTATTTTTTGAGTCAAATGGGGTTTGCATTGGCTTACTTGCTTTTTACAAGTTTAGTAATTAAATGGTCGCTGTGGGAAGTTGCCACGGTAAAGTTTTGCAAAAAGACATTGATCAAACTATACCTGATCTTGAGATCTATACCATTTTGCTAAACCCTTCACCAAGACTATATTTGATTTCTAATTGCACACTTCAAAATGGTTTATCTAACAAGGGTTGAGCATTTTAATGCAGCACACCGACTGTTTAATCCTGAATGGTCTGACGAAAAAAACAATTCGATTTTTGGTAAATGTGCCAACCCCAATTGGCATGGCCATAATTATGAACTGCATGTTACCGTCAAAGGAGAACCGGATCCGCAAACCGGATTTGTATTTAATGCAAAAACTTTAAGCACCTTAATTACGGAGCAAATTTCAGATAAGGTAGATCATAAAAACCTCAATTTGGATGTAGATTTTATGAAGGGGAAGTTTACCAGTGCTGAACAATTTGCTATGTCTATTTGGGAGGCACTCCAACCATTTATTTTAGCAAAGGGTGCTCAACTTCATGCTGTAAAATTGTATGAAACACCACGCATTTATGTTGAGTATTTCGGGTAGTGATTGTGTCTTGAAAAATTTATAGTTTATCCTTTTTTTTGACAGAAAAGTAAATTGACCACTGTGGCGTATAAAAAAACTGAACATTACGATTTAGAAATTACAGAGTCTTTGAGCACTCACTATCGTTCTATTATTGAGCATATTGGGGAAGACCCTTATCGGGAAGGGTTGTTAAAAACACCCGAACGTGTGGCAAAGGCAATGCAATATCTTACACAAGGCTATGAAATGGATGCAAAAGCCATTCTAAATTCAGCCAAATTTCAAGAGGGACGTAGCGAAATGGTAATCGTGAAAAACATTGAGCTATATTCCATGTGTGAGCACCACATGCTACCCTTTTTTGGAAAGGCACATGTAGCCTATATTCCCAATGGATGGATTACCGGATTAAGTAAGATTGCCAGAGTGGTAGATAGTTTTTCTCGACGCTTACAAGTTCAAGAGCGACTAACTCATCAAATATTGGATGTGGTTCAAGAAGCACTCAATCCCTTAGGCGTTGCAGTGGTGATAGAAGCCAAACATTTGTGCATGATGATGCGGGGTGTTTCCAAGCAAAATAGCATAACCACCACATCGGCTTTTAGTGGACAATTTGAAGCAAATGAAACCCGTTCTGAGTTTTTAAAACTGATTACCTCAGATCTTTATTAAGTCAAAATTTCCTTCTTAATTTGAAACGACTATCTTTGCACTCCCTCAAAAACATCTACGATTCGGGACGTAGCGCAGCCCGGTAGCGCATCAGCATGGGGTGCTGGGGGTCGCTGGTTCGAATCCAGTCGTCCCGACTAATAATTGAAAAGGAGTGGTGTTATGCTGCTCCTTTTTTTGTTGAAAGGTAGTAGCGGCAAAGGTTTCAATCAATCGCTCTTTTAAGGGTTAATTTTTTTTCAGGACGAGTCATGTCGCCTTGAAGATATATTTCAAGACACTGCCACGTCAACAACCCCATCAGACAACCTTCAATACCAGAATATTTTTTCACAGGTGTTAGACTTTATGAGAAAATTGCAAGAAAATACACAGGAATTCATGAAAACATGGGCAAATAAAAAAATGTGATTAACGAAACATCATTCGTTACCGTAAATATGACATGCCATCGTTGAATATTTCCACAACGATGGTTGTTTGCAGGTGCATGATTTATGTAAGTGTTTCTCCGAAAAGAAGGGCCACGATTACTGACCGTTGGAAAGAAATCACTCTCGCCCAATCCTTTTAATTGACAAAAATCCTACTTTTCTTATTTTTTCGTCAATAAGTTTTCGTATCTTGGACGAGACAGTAAAGCAAAAACAAATGATAAGCCGCGAAACATATCTTGAAAAATTACGACAGATGAAAGGCCAAAACCTCATCAAAGTGGTTACGGGTATCAGACGTTCGGGAAAATCTACGCTGTTGGAGGCTTTTAAAAACGAACTGATTGAATACGGTGTTGCTAAGAAAAATATCATCTTCCTCAATTTTGAAGAACGTGAAAACTTGCATCTTATCCAATGGACAACGCTCTATGACGAAATCATAAAAACCGTAACAAGAGACAAGAAATACTATGTGTTTTTAGACGAAGTTCAACTCGTAAACGATTTTGAAAAACTCGTAAATGCTTTGTTTACCAAGAAAAATATTGACTTGTACGTTACAGGCTCAAATGCCTATTTGCTATCAAGCGAATTGGCAACATTGCTCACAGGACGTTACATCGCCATAAATGTACAACCGTATTCTTTTGCCGAATATGCTTTGGCTTACAGCAAAGAAAAAAACACAGACCGACTTTTTCGCCAATATATCAACGCAAGCAGTTTTCCAGAAGCAGTTACATTGGCACAGAGCAATGAAACGTTAGTGAACGATTATCTACAATCTATCTACGACACCGTTATTGGTAAAGACATTGCACAACGCTATAAACTACGAAACTTACACAATTTGCATCGTGTTATCAGTTTTGTGTTCGATAGTGTTGGCTCTTACATTTCGCCTACTAACATTGCGGCTGCACTCAACAAGAATTCGCAGAAAACCATTTCGCACAACACCATCAACAAATACTTGGACTTTTTGGTAAAATCGTATGTGCTGTATCCTGCAGCACGATACGACATCAAAGGCAAAGAGTTGCTTACCGTAAATCAAAAATATTACTTGGTTGATTTGGGCTTAAAAAACATGGTAGCTACCATCAAGCACGATGCTGATTTGGGACATAAATTGGAAAATGTAGTGTATTTTGAATTGCTTCGCAGAGGCGGAAAAATTTATGCAGGAAAAATCAACGACAAAGAAATTGATTTTGTTGTGCAAAAGCCGAATAACGAACGTGAATACTACCAAGTAGCATTTACTCTTAATGACGAAAAAACATTTGAGCGTGAAATTTCGGCTTTTAGAAATATCCGAGACAATTATCCGAAATACTTGCTTACGTTAGATTTTGACAACACGAACATTGAAGGCATACAAAAATATAATGTGATAGATTGGTTATTGAAATAATTCCAAAACCAAATGACAAGGCGACTTGCTTGACAAATTCAAAATACTTACTTCCAAACTATTGCAGTCAGACTTCAACTTTCAAAGAACGCTTTGGCAAGACATAGTTGGACTTTATGAGGTTAGAAATTCATTAGTCCATAACTGTGGGCTTGTTTCAAGCTTTGGAAAAAGAAAGACAATCGAAAGTTTTATTAGAAGAAACAAATCATTTGAAATAAAAGTAGCTACTTAAAAGAAAAAACCGGAACGCGATTGCTCCGGCTTTGAAAAAGGTCTATTGGAAATTTTTTATGCTTCCATTTTTAATGTTTTGGCATATTTAGCTCGATCGTTTTCATCAAGCATAATTTTGCGCAAGCGAATGCTTTTAGGGGTAACTTCAATACATTCATCTTGCTGGATATATTCCATACATTCTTCTAAAGTCATTTGAACTTTAGGGGTTATGTGTACCGTTCCATCCGAGCCACTGGCACGCATATTGGTCAATTTCTTTCCTTCTATGGCATTGACATTCAAATCGCCCGGCTTGATGTGTTCTGCAAGAATTTGCCCTGCATAGACCTCTTCTCCGGGATCTACAAAAAAGCGTCCGCGGTCTTGCAATTTGTCAATAGAATAAGCGGTAGTGGATCCGGTAAACTTGCTTACAAGAACGCCGTTGCTCCGTCCCGGAATAGTACCTTTCCATGGTTTATATTCGCTGAAGCGATGTGCCATAACGGCTTCTCCTTGTGTAGCCGTCAGCATTTGAGAGCGAAGCCCAATCAGCCCACGCGATGGGATTTCAAATTCAAGGTGTTGCATTTCACCCTTGCTTTCCATCACCAACATTTCACCCTTGCGCTGCGTAACCAGATCAATGACTTTGCCGGAAAAATCGCCCGGAACATCCACCACTAAGGTTTCGTATGGTTCGCTTTTTTGCCCGTTTACTTCTTTAACGATAACTTGAGGTTGTCCAACCGTAAGCTCATATCCCTCGCGACGCATGGTTTCCACCAAAACAGAGAGGTGTAAAATACCTCGTCCATATACTAAAAATTTATCTGCATCTTCTGTGTCTTGTACACGTAGAGCTAAATTTTTTTCTAATTCTTTGTAAAGACGGTCGCGAATATTTCGACTGGTAACAAACTTGCCCTCTCGTCCAAAGAATGGAGAGTTATTGATGGAGAACTGCATGTTCATTGTTGGCTCATCAATAGAAATAATGGCAAGTGGTTCTGGGTTTTCAAAATCAGCGATAGTTTCTCCAATTTGAAAATCTTCCAGTCCTACAACAGCACAAATATCACCGGCCATCACTTGAGTTACTTTTTTCTTACCCATTCCTTCAAATGTGTAAAGTTCTTTTACTCGGCTCTTTTGAAAGCTGCCATCGAGTTTGCACAATTGAATGGGCTGGTTCTCACTGATGCTGCCACGGGTTACTTTTCCGATGGCTATTCGACCTAAAAATGAGGAATAGTCGAGCGATGTGATTTGCATTTGAAGGGTACCTTCTGAAATTTTGGGTTCAGGTACTTTCTCTAAAATCATATCGAGCAAAGGGGTGATGTCTTCAGAGGGTGTCAGAGAAGTGTTGAACCAACCTTGTTTTGAAGAACCGTAAAGTGTAGGGAAGTTTAATTGTTCTTCTGTAGCATCTAACTGGAAAAAAAGTTCGAAAACACCGTCGTGTACTTCTTCCGGTCGGCAGTTGGGTTTGTCAACCTTATTGATAACAACGATTGGATGCAGACCCAGATTTAATGCTTTTTGTAACACGAATCTGGTTTGCGGCATGGGACCTTCAAAAGCATCAACCAAAAGCAAAACGCCATCTGCCATTTTTAGCACACGTTCTACTTCACCGCCAAAATCGGCGTGACCCGGTGTGTCAATCACGTTGATTTTAACTCCTTTGTAGTTTACGGCAATATTTTTTGCCAGAATTGTAATTCCTCGTTCGCGCTCTAAATCATTATTGTCAAGAAGCAGTTCTCCTGTTTCTTGATTATCCCGAAAAACTTTAGTAGCGTGGATGATTTTATCCACCAATGTAGTCTTGCCATGGTCAACGTGGGCGATGATGGCAATATTCCTTATCTGCATAAATAACCTTACCTAAAATGCCCTTCCTCCGTGGAAGGGCTTGGTTTTGGGGCGCAAAGGTACGAATTAGGATAATGCAATGCGTTTTTTACTTTTTAAGGAAAGCAATTTGTTGTTTTAAGACGAAAAACACAGGCTTTATAGTAAACCTCTGACCGAATTAATGGCCGGCAATAGATTTTCTACCAATTGACCACCTGCTGTAGCTAAAGATTTTTGACCACCACCACCACCTTTAATTAAAGGTGCAATATGTTCTTTAATAATCTTTCCGGCATCTAATCCTTTGGCAGAAACTACTTTATCATCAATACCTAAGGCTATAAAAGGTTTGCCGTCAATGTTGGCACCTAGAACGATAACATGATCGTTGATATGATGCTTTAGATCTACACAAAGCTTTTTGAGCGAATCAGCGGAGCCAACTTCAACAATGGCACCAATAAAGGCAACATCATTAATAATCTCATCTTTCTTCAAAATTTCATTGCGTATAGCAACTAACTGACGAGCTTCAAGCATCTCTACATGCTTTTCTAATTGCGCTTTTTCTTCTTGTAGCTTTTCAATTGCCTTCACCGGATCTTTCGCATTCTTCAGCGTTTCTTTCACTCTAAAAAGGGTGTCTAATTTCTCGTTTACGAAATCGGTAGCTACTTTACCACTAATGGCTTCAATACGCCTAACACCTGCTGCCACAGCAGATTCATTTGCAATTTTAAATAAGCCAAGCTGGCCGGTAGTGCCTACATGTGTTCCGCCGCACAACTCAATAGAATAAGTAGGATCCATGATTACAACACGTACTTTATCGCCATACTTTTCACCAAATAATGCCATAGCACCCATTTTTACCGCTTCTTCTTTATCCATTTCTCGGATAATCACCGGCACATTTTCTCTTATTTTCTCATTTACTAAGGTTTCGACTTGGCTCAGTTCATCGGTAGTTACTTTTGAAAAATGTGAAAAATCGAAACGTAGATTCTCTTCATTTACTAATGAACCTTTCTGAGCTACATGTGTTCCTAAAACCTTTCTGAGTGCAGCATGCAGCAAGTGAGTGGCACTATGATGAACGGTAGTGAATGTTCGCTTTTCTAAATTAATTTGTGCCAACAAGGTAGCGGAAGGATCAATGGGAAGGGTTTCGGCAAAATGAATAATCAGATCATTTTCTTTTTTGGTATCTGTGATTTGAATTTTTTGATCGGGGAAAATTAATTCGCCGGAATCGCCTACCTGACCACCACTTTCAGCATAAAACGGTGTGGTGTCAAGCACTATTTGGAAGCTTTCTTTACCTTTTGATTTTGCTTTTCTATACTTTAGAATGTTGGTTTCTAATTGAAATTGATGGTAGCCCACAAATTTATTTACACCTTCACGTATGGTTACCCAATCATCGGTATCTAAAGCTGTTGCTGCTCTCGAGCGATCTTTTTGCTGCTTCATTTCATTTTCAAAAGCAACTTCATCAACTTGTAGTCCTTGTTCGCTGCCTATCAAACGAGTTAGATCAATGGGAAAACCATAAGTATCATAAAGCTCAAACGCGGCATGTCCATTAATAAGGGTATGGTTTGCCGTTTTGGTGTCGGTGATGATTTCATCAATCTTTTTTAATCCCTTTTCAAGTGTGCGCAAAAAAGCCTCTTCCTCTTCTTTTATAACCTTACAAACCAAATCCATTTGCTGTTGTAATTCACTAAACACATGAGCAAACTGCTGCCCTAATTGAGGCATCAATAAATGCAAAAGAGGTTGTTTATAATTGAGATAAGTATAGTAATAGCGAACAGCTCGGCGAAGAATTCGACGAATTACATAGCCGGCACCGGTATTAGATGGTAGTTGTCCATCTGCAATCGTAAATCCGATAGCGCGAATATGATCGGCTAATACACGAAAGGAAATATCTTTTTTGCTATCTCCATATTCATACTTTTCACCCGTTAATTTTTCAGTCAGGGCAATGGTTCCGGTAAATAGATCGGTATCATAATTACTTTGTTTTTCTTGCAACACACGCACCAATCTTTCCAATCCCATTCCTGTATCCACATGTTTTGCTGGAAGAAGTTGTAGTGATCCATCTTTTAGCCGATTAAACTGCATGAAGACATTGTTCCAAATTTCTATCACTTGCGGATGGTCAGCATTGACTAAGGCTTTTCCGTCAATTGTTTTTCGTTCTTCTTCTGATCGGCAATCTACATGTATTTCTGAGCAGGGTCCACAAGGTCCGGTATCTCCCATCTCCCAAAAATTATCTTTCTTGTTGCCCAAAAGGATACGAGCCTCATCAATATGTTGTTTCCAAAAACCGAAAGCTTCTTCATCTTTAGGTAGGTTTTCTTTTGTGTCGCCTTCAAATACGGTTACATACAATCGGTCTTTGGGTATTTTATACACCTCGGTCAGCAATTCCCAACTCCATGCGATTGCTTCTTCTTTAAAATAGTCGCCGAAGCTCCAGTTTCCCAACATTTCAAACATGGTATGATGGTATGTGTCAACACCCACTTCTTCAAGATCGTTATGTTTACCGCTTACACGAAGGCATTTTTGTGTATCGGCTACACGTTTGTCTTGCGGTTGCGTATTCCCCAAAAAATAATCTTTAAACTGATTCATGCCCGCGTTCGTAAATAGTAGGGTAGGATCGTTTTTTTCAACAATAGGAGCTGAAGGAACTATTTGGTGCAATTTGCTTTTGAAAAAGTCAAGAAACTGCTGGCGGATTTCGTTGGCCGTGAGCATAGAAATAAAATAAGTGTGCAAAGATAATCAGCCGACTTTATCCAGTTTATGGATATAAGAATTTTCTTCCCTTAATTAGGAGTGGAAAGTGTTGTATCTGCAAGCAAGGTGAGGTCAGTCAGTGTTTGAAGAAAGGCAACAATTTGCATTTTTTCTTGTGAAGAAAGGTTAAGCCCGTTTTCTTTTCCCGGTTTGGTCATGATGGGATCTACATTAGATACTTTATGAACGCCGCTATTGTAAAACTCTACGACTTCTTCCAGCGAACCAAATCTGCCATCATGCATCAAATGCTTTCTGAGTGCAACATTTCGAAGATTAGGTGTGCGAAATTTACCTAAATCACTGACCTTGCCACTAAGGTTAAAGAAGCCTTTGTCTAATTCTTTTGAATAAAGACTGTCTAACCCAATATTATGAAGCTGATTGTCGGTCATAACGGGGTTTATATGACAATGAAAGCAATCGCCACGTTCAGAAAAAAAGAGATTTCGGCCTTGTAATTCATCATAGCTTAACTCTATTTCACCCCGAATAAAACGATCGTATTTCGTATCTCGTGAGATGAGTGTTCTGACAAATTGAGCGAGTGAATAGGAAAGCTCTTTGTAGGTGATTTTATTGACACCAAAATATTTTTTCACTAATTGAAGATAGGTTGAGTTTTGGTTTACCTTTTCTAAGTTAGTAGCAAAAAAGGTTTGCACTTCAAAAAGCATCGCGTCTTCCAATGTTCCTTGTATAGAAGCGTTCCACATAAAATTGGTATTCCATGCAAGGTTTTCATGCGGTAAAACGGTAACACCTTGATATAGCAAATCTGTTGTAAACCCTTTTGATTGCAAATGACATCCTGCACAAGCTTTGCCATCGTTAGAAAGTAGGGTGTCATAATACAACATCCGACCCAGTTTTATTCTTTCCACAGAAGGCTTGTTATCATCTGGGATTTTTAAAACGGGAAAATGAGCTGGTGGAATGATTTCATAGGGCGTTAATACTACCGTTGAGTCTGTGGAAGGCGGGTTATCTTCACTATTTTTTTTACAAGCAGACAAGGTTGAGACTCCTGCCAGAAAAGTAATCAACCCAACCATTACTATTCGGTGCAAGAACCTATGGTACAATAGAAAAAACATCCGCTCCATTTTCAGCTAATTTTTGCATTAGTTTGGCATTGCCCATTGTATAGACTCCATCTGAATTAAAACTGAAAATAAAAGGGTGAGTAAACCATTCGTTTACGTTCATTACAAAATTTATTTTTAAATCAATGCCTGCCCTTGCATCTAATGAACAAGATAAATTGCCATGTACTAAATATGGATTAGTGCCTAAATGGGCTGCAAAACCGGATAATGAACTGACATCTTGCCAATGCCCCTCAAGTTTTAAAAAATGATAGCCTCCGCCCATTGTTTGAGGCCATTCCATAGCTACGTTTTGCATTGTTGGCCAAAGTTTATCATGAACATTATGTGTGGAGTCAATACCTATCAAATAAGATATGGAATCATAGTGGGCAATCGGAATATTGGTCCATCTTAAGGAAGCGGATTGGGTAGCATCTACATATAAAATAGTGTCCGAGTAAAACAATAATTTGCCTTGAGCATAGAAACGAATATCACTTAAATAATATTGCAATCTTGAAACGCTATACTTTTCTCCGGCAGCATTTTGATAGGCTAAGGTGTCAAACAGAAGGGGCTTCCCATCTACTTGATGTGAAATAGAAAGCAGAAAACCGGCAGTTGGGCTAACCACGACAGCATCTTGCCGACAAGACAACAGAAGTAAAAATAAAGGGATTAAAATAAAGATTCTATTCATTTCAGTTATCAATGTTTTTATTGTTTCATGGAAGAATAAATGGACAGAATTCTTAAAAAATCAAAGATACCATGATATTGCCATTAGCGTGTCAACCTCATTCGCTTATATTTGTTTGGTGAGTTTTCTATTTCCGCTATTTCTTGTTGCAGGATTAACTGTTGCTATACCTATTGCTATTCATTTATTTAATTTGCGCAGGTACAAAACGGTATATTTTCCTCATAGCCGATTTTTAAGAACAGTTCAACTTCATTCCAGAAAGCAATCTCAAGTAAAATATAAATGGTTATTGGCTTGTAGAATTGCCTTTTTACTTTTTGTTGTATTGGCATTTGCTCAACCTTTTTTTACAAATAGCCATCATAAAAAAAATAAAAGATTGCAGATTGTATATATTGACAACTCTGCATCCATGACCTTGCAGAAAGGGACAAGAACTTTGCTGGATATAGCTTTAGAAACTGCTCGCAAACAAATTGCCAATACTCCCAATGCGCAGTTTGTGATTTTATCAAATGATAATATAGCTTCTTATCAGCCGTCCTCTTCAGAAAAAGCATTAGCCGCATTAAGCAATATTTACCCTAATTCTTTGAGGTTGTCTTCCGAACAAGTCGTTTCGAGGGTTCAACAATTGCTACAAAATGAATCAACTGAAGGAGCAGATTTATATTTCTATTCTGATTTTCAAAAAAATAGTTTCCCCTCTAATGTCAGCATTGCTAATTCATCAATTCATTTTTTTGGTGTACCTATTCAAAATACTGAAGTTGCAAACATTTCCATAGACACAGCATTTTTAGCACAGCCAAGACTACAAACCAATCAGCCCAATCAAATAGTGGTGATCTGTCATAAAATGGGGAAAGACAAATCGGAAATGCCGGTGTTGCAATTGAATATAAACAACCAACCCAGAAGCGCAACCACACTACATTTTGATGCAGATGGATTAAGTCGAGACACGCTCAGTTTTCAGGTTAACACAACAGGGTGGCAACAATTATTACTTACCCTAAATGATGCCTCCATTCGATATGATGACACCTTTAGAATTGCAGCACGAAGTGCATCTCATTTGTCTGTTTTAGTATTAAATGAACATCAAGTAAACCCCTTTATTCTCGCCGGATTTAAAGCCTATTCCGGCTTTCAAGCAGACCAACACAACATAGATGATGACATTGATTGGAAGCCCTATAATTTAGTTGTGCTAAATGGAATATCCGGCTTTACGGATGGGTTGACTAAAAGAATTGCTAGTTCCTTGCAACAAGGACAGAGCATTTGCATTTTCCCCTCAAAAGTTTCAGATCTTACATCTCTAAATAATGGATTACAAAAGGTTGCCGGCATTCATATTGACCAGTTGGATACGTCTATTCAACAAGCAACCGGCTTACAGCAAGGAAGTGATTTAGTTCGCGATTTATTTGATCGGATTCCGCCGGATGTTCAACTTCCACAAGCAGTCTGGCACTACAAAATTTCAGCAGGACTTACCGCAAACCAACAATCTATTTTAAGCTTTAGAAATGGTGACCCGCTTTTGGCACAATACACACCCAACATAGGGAAACTTTATTTTTTCAGTTCAGGATTAGATGAAGCATCTGGCAACTTTTCGTCCAGCTATTTTTTTGTTCCGTTTTTATATCAAATGGCATCACTTGCCACCACGGCAGATGTGTATGCCTTACGTGCCGATCAGCAACAACCTATTTTCATTTCTCTACAACAAAAAGACGAACGCAATATGGTGCATTTGATCGGAAACGGGATAGACATCATACCGCCTCAACGCCCATTAGGTGCAGGTTTGCAAATATTTGTCGGACAAGTTTTGCATCGTTCGGGATTTTATTCTTTAACCTCGAAGTCAAACGACACAATCCTCATAGCCCTCAATCAAAATCCTGCAGAGTCACAATTGTCTTTTTGGAGTATTTCAGAATTACAATCGCAATGGAAAGATGCTCATATTCATTGGCTTGCTAACCAGAATACTTCTGTACAAGGCAATGCCGAAGGCTCTTTTCCACTATGGAAAGTTTGTATAATTTTGGCCTTATTGATGCTTGCAGCTGAAACTTATGTGCTTACTTCGAGCAGTCGAACAAGTTCAATCAAAAAAGTTGCATCTTAATCTCAAAATATGTCCCTGCTCATTCGCCAGGTTACAGTTATAGATCCACAATCTGAATTTCATAATCAGGTTGTAGATATTGCCATTGAACAAAATGGGCAAATAAGTACAATTTCTTCATCAATTGCAGCCGACAAACAGGAAGTGATAGATGTATCAGGAGTCTGTATCAGTCGAGGTTTTGTAGATATTTTTGCCGACTATCGAGATCCCGGATTAGAACATAAAGAAACTATAACATCAGGACTGAAAGCCGCAGCCACCGGCGGTTTTACAGATGTTTTTCTACTACCCAATACCAACCCACCTACCTGCACAAAAGCCTCAGTGGAATATCTTTTGCAAAGGGCAAAGGGCAGTATAGTAAATATTCATCCCATAGGTGCTTTAACCCAACAAATTGATGGGAAAGCATTAGCTGAAATGCTAGATATGCACACCCATGGAGCAATTGCTTTTTCAGACGGATGGAAACCATTGCAAAATGCCGGTCTAATGCTCAAAGCATTAGAATATGTTCGAGCATTCAATGGTATGGTAATTCAGATGCCGATTGATGTTACCCTTGCTTTGGGTGGGCTAATGCACGAAGGAGAAACCTCTACTCGATTAGGTATGGCAGGAATTCCAAAGCTGGCAGAAAGTATTCAGTTGTATCGAGATATAGAATTGCTTCGCTATACTCAATCTCGAATACATTTTACGGGTATTTCAACGGAAGAAAGTGTCGAGATGATTCGTCAAGCCAAAAAAGACGGGATGAACATAACTTGCTCTGTTACGCCATATCATTTAGCGTTTACAGATGAATCTCTGGTTGATTATGACAGTGTATTTAAAGTATCTCCGGTTTTAAGAAGTGAAAAAGATAGACAAGCACTTATATCAGGCTTGAAAGATGGCACGATAGATTGTATTGCCTCACATCATCGCCCACAAGACTGGGATGCCAAGACTAAAGAATTTGAATATTCAGGTGATGGAATGAACCTACAAGAAATTACCTTTCAAGTAGTGTATGATACCTTGGAAAAACAAGTTCCTTTAGCTCGAATTATAGAAGCGTTGAGCATTCGACCCAGAGAAATATTTGGGCTATTAAATTCACCAATTGCTGTTGGAACCAATTGCTATACACTCATTTCAACTCAAACCAATAGCGTAGTGTCAGATAACACAATACGATCGCTTTCAAGAAACAATCCGTATATTGGCAAGTCTATCCGTGGAAGCATTTTAGGATTAGCTAACAATGGAATGCTACATTTATATAGACCTTAATTTCAAAAGAAACTAATTCTGCATTTTAAAAAAAGCAGGTGGCAACAAACTCATAATAAAAGACATGAAAAAAACACAAACGCACATGATGTATGGCTTTCTGACCGGATTGTCCATGATTATTATTCAAGTCTTATTATATGTGCTTGGATGGGGTTTTAAACCTTGGTCGCAGTGGGTAGTTTATATTCCATTTCTGATTGGTTTGGTGATAAATGCTAAGGCTTATTCTAAAGTAAACGAACATCGCGTAACCTTTGGAAATATATGGAGCAGCGGATTTAAAGCATCAGCTATTATTGCTATTGTACTCTTAGCTTGGGGTTTTATTTCATTGTATGTGTTTCCGGAAATGAGAGAAAAAGGAATGGAAATGGCAAGAGAAAAATTGGTTGAGCGCAATATGAGTGACGAACAGATTGATCAGGCTTTGCAGATGACGAAAAAATTCTTCGTTCCTTTTATGATTGCGGGAACTATCTTTTCCACTATGTTTGTGGGTGCAATACTTTCTGCCATTGCGGCTGCGTTTCCTAAAAAATTAGGCGACAACCCGCTTGCAAAGCCAGAAGAAACACCTATTTGATTCTCTGTATGGACCTTTCCATCATCATTCCTTTATTCAACGAAGAAGAGTCATTACCTGAACTGGTTGACTGGATTGTGCGTGTTTGTAACGAACAAAATTATCAACATGAAATTATCCTAGTGGACGATGGCAGTACAGACAATAGCTGGAATGTAGCACAACAATTAGCACAACAGTTTGCTTCCCTAAAAGGAATCCGATTTCAACGAAACTATGGGAAAAGCGCAGCACTGAATGAAGGCTTTAAAGCAGCTCAAGGCAAGGTGGTTATCACCATGGATGCTGATTTGCAAGACAGCCCCGACGAAATTCCGGAGCTATATCGAATGATTGCCGATGAAGGTTATGATTTAGTCAGTGGCTGGAAAAAAATTCGGTATGACAATGCACTAACTAAAAACTTGCCGAGTAAACTTTATAATGCAGTAAATCGCCGTATATCCGGGGTTAAGCTTCACGACATGAATTGCGGACTAAAATCATATCGCAAAAAAGTGATTAAAAGCATTGAAGTTTATGGAGAAATGCACAGATTTATTCCAGTTTTAGCCAAATGGGCTGGATTTAGAAAAATTGGAGAAAAAGTGGTGGTGCATCGTGCTAGAAAATACGGCGTATCAAAGTTCGGTTGGAATCGCTTTATCAATGGATTCCTCGACTTACTTTCAGTGCAATTTATGGGGCGATTTAGCAAAAAACCAATGCACTTTTTTGGATCATTAGGAACCATCACCTTTCTTGTTGGCTTTTTGATGACAATTTATCTAATCGTTTCTCGATTTATTTTTGAGGATGTATTTCTAACCAATAGACCCCCCTTTTTTATTGCCTTAGTTGCAATGATTATTGGCACACAGTTTTTTCTTACCGGCTTTGTTGCTGAATTGGTGTCACGAAATGCAGCAGATCGAAATAATTATTTGATCGAAGAAAAAATAGGGTTAGCCTAAGCACAAATAAACTCCGTGCTTTAACACTACTTTAGATTTCAGCATTAAACCTTTGTGCCTTGTTTTCGATCAACTTTGCGTTGCTAAATTTTTTATGACAAGCACATGAAACATATAAATATAACCATACTCCTAATTTTTCTTACTGTTTCCTTTTCATTAGCCCAAAGTAAAATCACAGGTCGAATTTTAGATGACAAAAATCAACCCATTCCTTATGCTACTATTACAGCACTAAAGCCGGACTCAACCATTGTAGGTGGTGATTTAACTAAAGAAGACGGATCTTTTGCTATAAGCAATCTTTCTATTGGGCATCTTATCCTTCGAATTAATATTCTGGGATTCAAACAACGGTTTATTGACAATATTTCACTAACACCAGAAGCACCGAATAAAAGCTTAGGAAACATCATTATTCGTCCCGATGCACACACGCTAAAAGAAGTTGAAATTACCGGTGAACGTGCCTTAATGGAATTGAGCGTTGATAAAAAAGTATTTAACGTTGATAAAAACATTACCTCCAGTGGTGGCAGTGCTGCAGATGCCCTAAAAAATGTGCCTTCCTTACAAGTGGACATTGATGGAACCATTTTGCTACGCGGAAAGGACGCAAATATTTTGATAGACGGAAAACCCGCCACACTGTTAGGAGGTGACGTAGCAACGGCTCTGCAAGCTTTGCCGGCATCCAGTATTCAAAGTGTAGAGGTAATTACAAACCCTTCAGCAAAATATGATGCGCAAGGAATGGCAGGAATTATCAACATTATTACAAAAAGAGACAGCAAGCTCGGTTTTAATGGCACAGCCACTTTAGGTGCTGGAACAAGAGATAAATACAATGCCTCAGTGGCTCTAAATCTTAAAAACGACAAGTGGAATATATTCTTCAATTCAAATTGGCGAAATAATAAAACCTATGAACATACCGCTAATCGAAGGATGATGGCGGATGGTACTTTGACTGCCGCAAGCTATGAAGATAATATTCGTACCCGTGGCGGATGGTTCAATTCATTAGGCGCAGAATATACCATTAATAGCAGAAATACGATAACCCTCACACAAAACTTAAACCAAATGTTATGGGCTAGTAATGGAAATACAATGTACACCTATAATCAGGGTCCAATTATTGATTCATCAACCACTCGTGGAACTGTAAATACCGG
The DNA here is from genome assembly GCA_018267925.1 of Bacteroidota bacterium. GTDB lineage: Bacteria > Bacteroidota > Bacteroidia > Chitinophagales > Chitinophagaceae > JAFIGV01. The sequence goes on from JAFDXO010000195.1 coordinate 127,235, forward strand.
TTCGCCTTTGTCCAGTTCAACCTCGCTTGATTTTAAACACAAATTCCAAAAGCCAAAGCAAGAACTCAACTCCAGCATAACCTATGTAAACACTCGAGTAAACCGCGATCAAGAATATGTAACCAACCGTTTTGATTCACAGGATGCCCCAATCGGCAGCACGATCATTCAACGCGCACCGGGTGGCGGCACCAGTAGCAGCCTAAATGCACAAGTAGATTTTACCACACCATTTCTATCAAAAAATGGAAAACTTGATGCAGGATGGAAAACACAGATCTATTGGTTTAAAAGCAACAACGAAGCACGAGTTGACTCAAACAATGGCAAAGGATTTGTTCCCGATAGGGTGTTGCAAAACGATTATCAATACTCACAACAAGTTCATGCTGCCTATGCCAGTTATAGTGATCAACGGGGAAAATTCGGTTATCAAATAGGGCTAAGAGGCGAATACTCTTACTACGACGGGACATCTTCCAGAATTGTTTCAGGGATGCGATATAATAATCAGTTCCTTAACCTATTTCCTTCGCTCTATGTATCCTATAAATTACCCAAAGATCAGGCTGTTTACCTAAGCTATACGCGCCGTATCAACAGACCCAGCTTCTTCCAAATGATGCCCTTTATTGATGTTTCTAATCCAATGGATACCAGTGCCGGAAACCCCAACCTGATACCGGAGTTTATTCATAATATAGAGTTGAATTACAGCAGGCAGTTTAAGCAAGGACACATGATTATTGCCAGTCTCTACTATCAATACACACAAAATCTGATTGATCGTATCAGCACCTTTTACAATGATGGAACCAGCTTTACCAAACCTCAAAATTTGAATAAAGGAATTACCTATGGTGCAGAATTAACCGGACGTGCACAAATACTTCCAATATGGAATGCAACAGTTAATTTCAATCTCTTTCAAAACCAAATTTATGGGGCAACGGCAACAAATACTTTAGATAATAGCGGGGTCAGTTGGTTTACAAAGTTTAATACAGATATAAAACTCCCGTACAATTTTTCTTTTCAACTAAGCGGCACCTACCAAGCTCCAAAAGTAGCTGCCCAAGGTATTATTCAAGATGTATGGTGGCTTGATGCCGCTTTGCGAAAAACATTTTGGAATAATAAAGCTAATTTAGTTCTCAATATTTCTGATATATTTAACTCCAGAAAGTACACAACCATTTATGACTTCCCGGGTGCTGTTCAAAGCATTTATCGAGATCGAGAAACAAGAATTGGAAACTTGACTTTTACTTACCGATTTGGAAAATCAGATGTAAAAACAAACAGTAAACGTGGACGTGGAGATAAGGACAAAAATATGCAACCACAATCTAAAGAGCACGACAACATTAAGCAAGGTGAAGGCGGCGACGATAGTGGAAACTAAAAAAAATGGTATCATTTTTGAATTGGAAATCAAACTAAAATATTGAACGTATGTATAAACTGAAACTGACTCTTTTAGCAACAGCAACATTTCTATCCATTCAAAACTTGCAAGCACAAAGCAAGAGACCCAACATAAAAGGTGCAAAACGTCAAGTACGTATAAACACCACTGATGCCGGTAATAATAATACATCAAACCAAAGCGGCAACAGCAGCGTTAGCGACAGAAGTGGAGCTAATAATAGCAACGAAACTGCTAACAGAAATGGTAGTGATGGTAGTGGCACAAACGATCGGAGCGGCTCAAACAATAATGGTGGAAGTGGAAATAACGGAGGAAACAATAACAATGCCGGAGGGTTTAATATCAATAACTTGACCAATACGGATATTACCGGTGCTTTGCGTCAAGCACTTGAAATTGGAGCTAAAAACGCAGCCGGAAAACTAAATATGCAAAACGGATTTTTTGGAAATGCACTGATTAAAGTATTGATGCCACCCGAAGCACAAAAAGTAGAAAGTGCACTTCGCCAATTTGGAATGGGAGATTTAGTTGACCAAACTATTTTATCCATGAATCGTGCCGCCGAAGATGCAGCCGGGAAAGCAGCACCTATTTTTATCAATGCCATTACCGGAATGTCTATTCAAGACGGACTAAACATCCTAAAAGGTGGAAATGGTGCAGCAACAGCCTATTTGAGAAGCAAAACAACAGCAGCACTTACCAACGCGTTTAGACCAGTTATAGAAGGTTCTTTAAACAAACTAAATGTTGCCAGTTATTGGAGCCAACTATTTGGATTTTACAACCAACTGCCTACAACTTTCAATAAAATCAACCCAGACCTAACCGGATATGTTACAGAACGCGCACTCAACGGACTTTTTGTAACTATTGCTGACGAGGAAAACAAAATTCGCCTGAACCCCGCTTCTCGTGCATCTGATTTACTACAAAAGGTTTTTGGAGCGCACTAAAGAAAACAAATTCGTATCTTGCAAAAACAAAAGAAGTAATAGTTCATTCTATTACTCCAATACTACTATTTCTTAAAACTGGATGAGACCATGACTGCCGATGTTACCCCATTACCTACGCTTCAAGACTGGTGGATAAATGCTGAATTACCCGCAAAGCAATTTTGTAAATTAGACGAAAATGGCGACCTAATTCTAAAAAGTTTTAATCGAAATTCCGATCGGGTGTTGGCCAACTTAAAACTTGAAAATGCTCAAGCTTTGATAAATGCCCTTACAGAAAAATTTCCGGAAGTTGCAGGACGTGTAGAAGAAGTTGCAAATGAATGGAATGAAGCAAATGACAAAGTAAAATTACTCGGAAAAGTAAACCGCTTAAAAGAATACCTAAACCACGCCATTGCAATTGGAAATTTTGAAGAGTTATTTAAGCATATAGAAAATTGGGAGTTAGAAATAAATAAGCGCATTGAAGAAAACTTTAAACAACGCGAAGCTTTGGTTATCCGTGCAGAACAACTTGCCCTTACCAGTGATCGTTGGAAAGAAGACACTCAATCGTTTAAAGATTTTGTAGAACAATGGAAGCAGATTGGCTATGTAGAAAGACATAGAAACGACCAACTATGGGAACGCTTAGAAAAAGCAAAAGACCAATTTTATGAGCGCAAACGGCAACATTTCGAAAATGCTGAAAAGGAAATGTTGCAAAATCTGGATTTAAAAATTGAGATTGTAGAAAAAGCTGAAAATCAGGCCTTATCCGAAGATTGGAAACAAACAACGGATCTATTCAAAAATCTATTGGAAGAATGGCGTGCCATAGGCTTTACTTGGAATGATAAAAATGAAGAACTTTGGGCTCGATTTATTATCGCTAAAAACAAATTCTTCGAAAGAAAAAATTCACACTTTGAAACGATAAAAACCGAACAAGAAGAAAACTATTGCCGTAAACTTGTTTTGGTTGAGAAGGTTGAAGCATTAAAAGAAAGTCGTGATTGGAATAAAACCTCGCAAGCCATCACAGCCATCATGGAAGAGTGGAAAGGAATAGGCAGAGTTCCATTGGAAAAAAGTAATGAGCTGTGGAATAGACTTCAATCAGCTAAGGATTATTTCTTTACCGAAAAGCGACAACACCAACAAAACCTTCGTGTAACATTAGATGACAATTTTGCCCGCAAACGCGCCTTGGCTAAACGAGCAAATGAACTGAAAGATTCTAACCATTGGCGCGAGGTAACTGAAGAATTTAATGAATTGTTTGTTGAATGGAAAAAAATTGGACCTGTACCGCGTGAATATGGCGATACTCTTTGGGAAGAATTTATTGCAGCCAAAAAATATTTTTTCAAGCGCAAAGATGAAGATCGAGATAAAAGAAAAAAGTTTTTTGAACAAAAAATAAAAGAAAAAGAAGCCCGTGCTAAAGCTTTCCTATCCGATTTGCAGAACGAATTGAAGGAAGAACAAGAAAAATTGGCCGACTTGTTGATTGCTCTTGAAAATATTACACCCGGACTAAAAGAAAAAGAACTTCGTGCACATCTTGACAAATTGATTAAAAGCACCCAACATAAAATAGAAGCCAAAACACAACGCATACAAGAATTATCAAAACCTAAACCAGATGAATCAGAGCCATCATCTGAACAAAGGGCATAACGCAACAGTTACAGTATAGATTACTAATGTTTCCTTCAGTTCCGGCAGTCCAATCTTTACTCAACAAAAGTGTCCAATCTTTACATTTGTAATTCTATTTTGATATGATTGGGGTTGACTGAACACAGAATAATTGGACACCAGAATGGACTAATTGTAATGCCTATGATTCAAAGATCAGCATTTCATGTATTTTGCTTTTTTTGGGGCAGAAGATATTTTATCAAAAGGTGGTATAATCCCCTACAATAAACAGAAACGCTGAATATTTAGCCATCTCCTATTTTTCTTCTAACATACGTTGCCATAGCTCCGGAATTCGCTTAATCCAATTGAGCTCTTTCATTTTTGTTTTAGCATCTTCAACGGGACTTCCAAAATATATTTTCCCGCCTGGAATGCTGGCCGGCACACCGCTTTGAGCATATACTACGGCACCTTTTCCTATGGTCAAATCCTTGCTCACACCCACTTGTCCCCAAAGAATAACCTCATCTTCAATAATTGCTTTCCCGCCAATTCCTACTTGAGCAGCAAATAAGCAATTCTTGCCTATTACAGCGCCATGCCCTATGTGAATATGATTATCCAGTTTGGTTCCTTTCCCAAGAATGGTATCACCACTCACCCCTTTATCTATTGTGCAACAAGCTCCAATTTCTACCCAATCTTCGATGATGACCCGTCCACAACTTTCTAACTTGTCATATTGCACAGCACACTCCTTACGACGTTTAAAATAAAAAGCATCAGCACCAATTACGCTTCCGGCATGAATAATCACATTGTCTCCAATGATACAATGGTCATAGATCGTAACATTGGGATGAATAAGGCAGTTTTTCCCAATCTGCACATGATTGCCAACAAAAACATTGGGTTGCAGATGAGTGCCTTCGCCTATGGTTGCGCTTGGGCTGATCATTTGCATAGCCGGTTCAAAACCTCGAAAATGTTTTATTAACTTGACATAAGCACTAAAAGGATCAGCATGAATTAACAGGGTTTTTCCCTTGGGACATTCAACAGCTTTGTTGATAATGATGATTGTTGCAGCAGAATGAAGACACTTCTCGTAATATTTTTCAAAATCCACGAAAGAAATATCACCATTGCGCACTTTATGAATCTCGTTCAGACCAGTTGCCATTTGTTCTTCAGCACCTACAAGTGTTGCACCAATAAACTGGGCTAACCATCTAACCGGTACAGCTGGATCTAAATTCATTGAAGAAATTTTTTGCAAAAGTAAGAACAACAATTATTCAAGGATGCTTTTGATTAGCTTCATTAAAACAATAATTTGCTTGTTTGTTGAAATTATTCATACCTTAATCTGAAATTGATTGACTCATGAATATACTTGATATTAAAGTGATGCACGGACCTAATTATTGGTCAGCTAAAAGACACAAGCTCATAGTCATGCTTCTCGACTTAGAAGAGCTGGAAAATAGACCCACAAACACAATTCCGGGATTTTTAGACAGACTGAAAAAGCTAATGCCTTCCCTTTATGAACATCGTTGCTCAGAGGGCGTTCCGGGTGGTTTTTATCATCGTGTTCAAGAAGGGACATGGATGGGGCATGTCATTGAACACATTGCTTTAGAATTGCAAACTCTTGCTGGAATGGATACCGGTTTTGGACGAACTCGAGAAACGGACAAGAATGGAGTTTATCATGTTGTGTTTTCCTATGTAGAAGCTAAAGCCGGCATTTACACCGCTAAAGCTGCCGTCAAAATATCTCAGGCTTTAATTGATGATACGGACATAGATTTGGATCGCGATATTCAAAACCTACGCGAAATACGTGAAGAAGAACGATTAGGCCCCAGCACAGGATCTATTGTAGAAGAGGCGATAAGAAGGAAGATTCCCTATATTCGACTCAACCGACATTCTTTAGTACAATTGGGCTATGGTGTCAAGCAAAAACGAATACAGGCTACTATTGCCAGCACCACCAGTAGCATTGCCGTAGAACTGGCGTGTGATAAAGAAGAAACAAAAAACTTACTTGAAGCCTCAGAAATACCGGTGCCAAGAGGTCGCATTATTTATGATGAGGACGACCTAAAAAGTGCTATTGATCGAATTGGCTACCCGATAGTTACCAAACCGGTTGACGGTAATCACGGCAAAGGTGCTACCACCAATATCAAAACTTGGGAAGATGCCGTTGCCGGATTGCAAGCAGCAAAGAAATATTCTCGTGGTGTGATTTGCGAGAAATTTATTGTTGGGCGCGACTTTCGCGTACTGGTAATCAACTATAAATTTGTTGCCGCTGCCTTACGAACACCCGCTGCCGTGATAGGCGATGGAAAACAAACAATTCAGCAACTGATAGATCAAGTAAACACGGATCCAAGACGCGGTTATGGACATGAAAAAGTATTGACAGCCATAAAAATTGATGACTTTACCAAAGATATTTTAGCCAAGAAAAATTATACATTAGACACTGTTTTGCCTGCAAAAGAAGAGCTATGGCTCAAGCCCACAGCCAATCTGAGCACCGGAGGCACGGCTACGGATATTACAGACTATGTTCACCCCAACAATATATTTTTAGCAGAACGTATAGCGCGAATCATCGGTTTAGACATTTGCGGAATTGACATTATGGCTCCTGATCTTTCTGTGCCCATTACAGAAAACGGAGGAGCTGTTTTAGAAGTGAATGCTGCTCCCGGATTCAGAATGCACCTTGACCCCACAGATGGACTTCCACGCAATGTAGCCGAGCCGGTAATAGATATGCTTTATCCTCCAGGCACATCTGCTCGCATCCCCATCATTGCCGTATCCGGAACAAATGGTAAAACAACCACTACCCGATTGATTGCACACATTGTAAAACAAATGGGACACAAAGTAGGATTTACGACTACGGATGGTGTTTATATTCAGAATCAAATGATGATGCGGGGCGATTGTACGGGACCGATTTCAGCAGAATTTGTATTAAGAGATCCAACGGTTGATTTTGCGGTGCTGGAATGTGCCCGAGGCGGAATTTTGCGTGCCGGGCTTGGTTTTCATAACTGTGATGTAGCAGTGGTTACCAACGTGGCTGAAGATCATTTAGGGCTTCAGGGAATTGATACTATTGAAAAGTTAGCTCGCGTAAAAGCCGTAGCCGCACAAACCGTTTTGCCCGAAGGTTATGCTGTTTTGAATGCCGACGACGACCATGTTTATTCCATGCGTGATGGATTATCTTGTAAAGTGGCACTTTTTTCTTTAGATGAAAATAATCCAAGGATTAAAGACCATTGCGCCAAAGGCGGTTTGGCCGCTGTTTATGAACATGGCTATGTAACCATCATTAAAGGTGGTTGGAAAATTAGAATAGAGAAAGTTACAGACATTCCGCTAACCTTTTCAGGTAAAGCCGTTTTCAATATTGCTAATGTATTGGGTGCTCTGTTGGCAGTATATGTTTGTGAATTTAAAACGGAAGATATTCGCCAGGCTTTGCAAACATTTATTCCATCGCCGGCTATGACACCGGGAAGAATGAATCTTTTCCACTTCAAGAACTTTACCGTTATGCTGGACTATGCACACAACACTCACGGCATACAAGCAATCGGAGCATTTGTAAATTCAGTTGAATCTCCTTTGAAAGTTGGTATTGTTGCCGGAGTTGGTGATAGACGCGATGAAGATATTATTTCAGTAGGGGAAGAGTCAGCAAAGATTTTTGATGAAATTATTATTCGCCAAGATAAAAATTTGCGTGGTAGAACAGAAGATGAAATGATTGACTTGATGACAAAAGGTATTCGAAAAATATCGCCGAATAAAAAGATTACACTCTTTAGAAAGGAAACAGAAGCTATTGATTTTGCTCTACAACACGCCATAAAAGATTCATTTATTGTCATTATCAGCGATGTGGTTCCAGATGCTTTAGAGCAAGTAAAACGTTATAAAGATGTAGAAGATGGTGTAGCCATAGAACAGTAAATAGTATTAAGATCCTTGAGACAATGCGGTTCTGCTTTTGCATGATCGCATTGTTTTTTATACCCACCAGCACGGATAAAAAATACACCTAAATCGGTATTTAATAGACAGGGGGTCAAAAGTATTTTTGTCCTATAATCTCACACTTAACTTTTAAAATCAAAAAAATGAGACTAACTAACGTTTTGTTCGTTGCTGCTTTGGGTGGATTTGCCCTTTTTGCCTCTTGTAAAAAAGTAGATGACTTAAAAAATGCTTATACCGGTTCGGGCGACCTTGCCGCAGGACAAGCAACTATTTCCTTTAACACGGATAAAGATTTCAATGGAACAACTTCTATCAATATTAAACCAGGAAGCACTACATCTGCCGTCAAATCATCATCCAATTCGGTGAATGATAATATTGTTTTAACGGCTACTTCTGTTGATATTTCTACCGGTAAAATTTCAACAGCTCAATTGGCAATGTATGTACCTAAAAACTCAACAACCACAAGTGGTAACATCACAGTACCGTTTAAAGGAAGCTCAACCAACTTTGCAGTATTAACCATTTCCAATACAAATACCGGACAAAGTACACCTGCCTATGGTATGGAAACCGGTAATGTTGTCATAACTAAACTAACCGCTACAGAAATAGAAGGTACTTTTAGTGGACATGCTACAAACGACACGGAAAATACATCTATCAATTTAAGCAACGGACATTTTGCCGGTAAGTTTAACTAGGAAAGCACTATTGAAGCCATTTACCCCTAAGTCATCCTTCTCAAGAGGGTGGCTTTTTTTTAAACATAAATAGTGACAAAAAATTAGCCTTACAAGAATGTAAGGCTCTTTTTCATTTCAGGTTCTTTTTGCACGAATGCAATTGAACCATTTACCCCTATTGAAACGAAAGCTTCGTAAATTTCTTTTTAAGGCTTCGAAGGTAGTATAATTCAGTTTTAAAATTGCTGTTTTTACAGATCATTTTTATTAAAGAGTATAGTACAAAGGCAATGCCAGTATAGGGTTTTATAAAAAACTTTATTTTTTCTTTGGCATTTGTTTCCCACGCTCCATTTGGGCTTTTTGCATATCCTCAATTCTCTGTTGCCACTTTGATTGTGTTACGGGTTTGCTTTTGTTTTCCTGAATTTGAGCGTGAATTTTCTTTTCGTCAATGATGTATTTCTGAATGATGAATTGCTGTGTAATACTTATCATATTGGAGAAGAAATAGTAAAAGGTGAGTGCCGCAGCCATTTTATTGAATACGCCAATTAACAAAAATGGAAACACATAAGGCATGTATTTCAACATGGGGTTGTTAGGGTCTTGTGCTGTCATGTTTTTATTGTAAAGTGCTAAAAACAAGCTGGATGCTGTCATCAGTAACGTAAACAAACTGACATGGTCGCCATAGAAAGGTATATTAAAAGGAAGTTGTGCAATGCTGTCATAAGTGGATAGGTCATTTGCCCAAAGGAAGGGTTGTTGACGAAGCTCAATGGACGACGGAAAGAAATAATACATGGCAAAAAGAATAGGCAACTGAAACAGAGTTGGCAGACAGCCACCAAGCGGATTGACACCGGCAGTTCGAAAAAGCTTCATTTGCTCCACACCAAACTTCTGTTGATCATCACTATACTTAGCACGTAGTGCATCTATCTCTGGCTTTAAGACGCGCATCTTTGCAGCCGATAAATAGCTTTTGTAAGTGAAAAATGAAAGTATCAATCGGATAATGAGGGTCATCAACATAATGATGATGCCATAGTTACTAATAAAGCCACTTAGCAAATTGAAAATTGGGATAATAAGCCATTTGTTGATATACTTCACAAACGACATGATGCCATAGCCTAAAGGAACCATGTTTTCTAAATCCATTTTATAGGACTTGAGGGTACTGTAATTATTAGGACCGATATACCAATTCAAATCAACAGTTTGAACATCGCCTGGTTTTGCTGCTACGACAAAGCTTGCTTTATTTTGGGCTACATGTTGCGAATCAAGTTGTGTAGTACTATTGACATCAACAGACATAAACCCATCTTGCGAAATAAGGGTGCTATTGAAAAAGTGCATTCGAAAGCCTACCCAATTTGTCTTTTTTTCTAACTTCTCTTTTTTATCTGCAGTAACGGTAAAATAATCATGATCGCCATCCATAAAACGATAGTAAACCTGACTGGCTGTACGCTCGTTTGCAATATCCTTTTCTGTATGAAGTGTTTGCGTTTCCCAGTTCAAGGTCATGTTGGTAGCCGGTAAACCCACCGTGCGAATATTGCATTGCATCATATAGTCGTTTTTCAACAACGAATAAGTGATGATTATTTTTTTTCCTTCGCCTAAATCAGATGTAAATGAGAGTGCCTTTCCGCCATCGGGGCGGGCTTCTTGAGCCGGTGTGAAATATAAATCTCCGGTTGAAACACTACCCTGATTAATAGGCAAAACCATAGACAATTCATTACCTTTTCCGTTGAAAAGAAGCAAAGGTTTTTGTCCGTAGGTTTTGAAATCTTTTAGCAAGGCACTAACCGGAAAAGCTCCTTTAGTAGAAAACTGAAGAGTTAATTTCTCATTTTCAAGTGTTACATTTTCAGCTTTTCCATGATAGGCAGAAGGCATTGCATTCCTAAGCGAATCATTTAGTGTATCCGCCGATTGTGCCTGAAGGATGGCTGCACTATCAATGGCCGGTTTGGGGTGTGCTTTTGCGTAAGCAATCGAGTCAGCACGCTTTTCGGCTTCATAATTTTTCTGTGCGTTGTTGTTGTACACTACATAAGCGATCAGCAATGCTGCAAGCAGTGAGAAGCCAATTATCTGATTACGATCCATGAAAAAATAAAAAAATTGCGTGCAAAGGTATTGTAAAATTGCTGAGGGCGGTCGGGATGCCATTTTTATTCAGTCTTTCTTATTTTTGCTATCCCTATTCTCATATTCATTAATCTGACAAATAGGAACGTATGTTTTCAAAAAACAATCACAAAGACAACAAAGCAGCCATTTATGCAGACAAAGTAAGCATTATTGCTGCAGGTATGGTTGTAACCGGTGATGTAGAATCAGAGGGAGATATAAGAATTGATGGCACCATTAATGGTAATGTATTTTGTCATTCAAAAGTGGTTATTATTTCTACCGGAAAGGTAAACGGCGATATACAAGCACAAAATTTAGATGTTCATGGCATGGTGAACGGCAATGTATCGGTAGGCGAATTGTTGTCGCTAAAATCTAACTGCCACATCTCCGGTAATCTGACAACTGAAAATTTACAAATAGAACCTAACGCTTCCTTTAACGGACATTGCTCAATGGGATCAGGAAAAAAAGTTGCTACTTCTAAAGAAAAAAATGGCTTAGTGCTTCAGGAAAACTAAGTCATAAAAAAAAGAAGCTCTTCATCTAAATTTATCCAAGGGTTTTTCTTGATTAAAGCTTCCGTTTTTGCAGCATATTTCTGCTTAAAAGTAAGATGGGCATGGGTATTCGGAAATCTGGGTTTGTGTGCACGAGCCGTAGTAATTTCTTGAATTTCTTCCATTAACTTTCGAGAAGCCGGATTTATGCAATTTGCACAAAAATACTCCCACACCATTTGTGTAGCTGGATAATTGGGATGAACTAAATCCACATCATAAAACCGATAGTCGCGAAGCACATCAATTACCAATTCATAAGCCGGAAAATAATAGACCTCAGAAATTGTTTCACACAGATGATGCACTACTTCAATCAATCGGGCCTTGCTCCTGTTGTTTTCAACCACCCCATCTCGAATATGTCTCACCGGGCTGATGGTGAACAAAAATTTTACTTGTGGATTTATATTTCTAATGGTGAAAATACTGGCAGATAGCTGTTCGGCAACAGATTGAATATTCAATAATTTTTTTTCAAACCATTGGCTGGGTGCTCGATGGTTGTTGGCAACCGGACGGTTTCCTTCTCTTAAATAATATTGAAAAGCAGAACCTAAAGTGATTATGATCCACTCTGCCGTTTCTATAAATGAACCTGAAACGCTTTGTGAATGATTAATTTGTGCTAAGGCTTCCTGCCGATCAGTGTGCGAAAATCGTGTATGATGATCCCAACTGTTCCAAAGTTCATTGAGATAAAAAAGATCCTCTTCTTCATAAATACGTTTGGTAGCATAGCTTTTCAGTGCATCTGCTACACTAAACGGGTTGAATAGAATGCCATTCGGATTGGACAATATTTCAAACTTATGTTGTCGTAATCGTTCAGAAATATGCTCTGTAAAGCACGAACCTATCAACAATATTTTTTGCTCATAGCAAATGGGATTTCCTAATGGCTTAATATGTATTGGAAGTGTCAGTTGCATATTCAATATCTAATCGCTTTTCTTATGTATAACCCTAAATTGTTGAATGGATCAATTTTTATGAAGCCTTGAGTGAAGCTGGTTTCTGAAAAAATAAATTTATCGTTTTTTTATCTAATCAAAGTGCCGATATGGCACTATATTTATCTTTGGTTTCAAAATTGATTGTAGCCATTTAATCCATCAAAAGTACGGCAAACAGGCGTGTGCTTTTGGGAATTAAGAGTATATCATTTCCCACAAAAACAATTTGAAAAACACAACAAATGAATCCAAACGAATTTAGAAAATATGCCATCAAACATCATGGCATCAGCAGTTTAACACTCGACAATTACACATCTTCGCTTCGCACACCGATTGGACTTACGCCATACATTATAGAAGAACGACCCTTAAATGTAGCGCAGATGGATGTTTTTTCGCGCTTGATGATGGATCGTATCATCTTTATGGGTGAACCGGTAAATGACCAAGTAGCAAACATCATTACAGCCCAATTGTTGTTTTTAGAAAGTACTGATCGAAATCGTGATGTGCAGATGTATATCAATAGCCCGGGTGGAAGCGTGTATGCCGGATTGGGCATTTATGATACGATGCAGATAATTAACCCCGATGTATCTACAATTTGCACCGGTATTGCAGCATCTATGGCTGCGGTGTTGATGTGTGCCGGAACAAAAGGAAAACGAACTGCGCTTAAACATAGTCGAGTGATGATTCACCAACCATTAGGTGGGGCTGAAGGGCAAGCCAGTGATATAGAAATTACAGCACGAGAAATAGGCAAGTTGAAAAAGGAATTGTATGAAATTATTGCCTATCACAGTGGTCAAAAATTCAATAAAGTAGAAAAAGACAGCGATCGCGATTATTGGATGACCGCACACGAAGCCAAAGACTATGGCATGGTGGACGAAGTGCTGGAACGCAATCCACGGAAAAACATGGATACCAACACCGAAAAGTAAAAGTTGAAAACCGGCGATGAGCCGGTTTTTTTTATTAAAAGGTGTAAAGAAGTGGAGAATTTATTAAAGTAATGTGGTTTCTAAAGTTCAGCCTTGCAGATATTTCTAATCAATTTGTAAAAAGTAAAAAAGGTTGCTTACTTGACCATTGATACAAGCACAACTGATTTCAAGAATGAGTCAAAAATGGCAGAATAAATCAAAAACATTACCCTGCCCAAAAGAAGAAATTAGCAGATAGCAATTTTTATAGACGTTTGGTCTTTTCTATAAGCTTTATTCACTTAATTCTAACCAACGCATTTCTTTTTCCTCCAGTAGGTTAGTAATTTCTAAGATTCGCGAACTTGTTTTTTGCAATGTTTCATAAGTCAGATTAGGTTGACTCATAGATTCTGAGAGTTGTTGTTTCTCTTGTTCTAAAGCGGGTATTTCTTGTTCTAATTGCTCAAATTCTCTTTGCTCTTTATAGCTCAGTTTTTTGGGTTTAGCCTTTGTGATTTCAGAAGGGGGTGCTTTCTTTTCCGGTATTTGTTCAATTTTAAGGGTATCTGCTTTTTGTTGTAGCCGGTATTCTGAATAATTTCCGGGAAAATCAATCACTTCACCGTTTCCTTCAAACACAAAAAGATGGTCAACTAAGCGATCCATAAAATAGCGATCATGCGACACGATTATCATACAACCTTGATACTCGCTCAAAAAATTTTCTAACACAGAAAGGGTAGGTAAATCAAGATCATTTGTCGGCTCATCCAGAATAAGAAAGTTTGGATTTTTGAACAAAATGGTGAGTATTTGTAATCGTTTTTTTTCGCCCCCGCTCAGTTTGCTGAGGTAGGTATATTGCTGTTCGGGTGAAAACAGAAAAAGCTGTAAGAACTGTGCGGCACTTAGGCTTCCACCGCTTGCAAGTGGAAAACTTTCGGCAATTGTTTTAACAAATTCAATCACACGCATGTCTTCTTTGATTTCTAAGCCTTGTTGTGAAAAATTGCCAAACACAACCGTATCACCAATATTTATTTTGCCGCTATCGGCAAGAATATGTCCTTGCAAAAGCTCTAAAAATGTTGATTTGCCGGCACCATTTTTTCCTACAATGCCTATACGTTCTCCCTTTTTAAAAGTATAATCAAAGCCTTTTAAAATGACTTTATCACCATAGCTTTTATACACTTTTTTCAACTCTGCAATTTTTCCACCCAGCCTATTCATTTTCATTTGAAGCGACACTTGGTTGTCCACTATTCGCTGTTTGGCTACCGCTTCTACTTTGTAAAAATTGTCCTCGCGACTTCGAGCTTTTGTTGTACGTGCTTTGGGTTGTTTACGCATCCATTCAAGCTCCTTTCTATATTCATTTCGGGCTTTATCAATGGTTGCTTGTTGGCTTTCAATGCGTGCAGCCTTTTTTTCTAAGTAGTTTTCATAATCTCCCCTATAAGTATAAAGATTGTTGCCATCAAGTTCCCAAATTTCTTCGCATACAGCATCTAAAAAATATCTGTCGTGTGTAACCATGAGGAGTGTTACCTTTTCCAGATTCAGATAATGCTCTAACCATTCTACCATTTCCACGTCAAGATGGTTTGTCGGTTCGTCCATAATAAGCAGCACATGCTTATGCTCAAAACCAATGTCAATAAGGGTTTGCGCTAAAGCAACTCGTTTTCTTTGCCCGCCTGAAAGTGTAGCAATAGGTTGGTATAAATGATGGATATTGAGTTTGCCGAGGATTTGCTTCACTTTGGCATCAAAATCCCAAGCGTTCAATTCGTCCATGCGAACAATAGCTTGACCTAAGGCTTCTGCATCTTCTGTTTCGCTTACGGATTCAAAGTGTTTAATAGCATTGATTATGGGATGATTATGGTGAAAAATATTGTCGAGAACGGTGTGTGCCTCGTTGAACTTCGGTTCTTGTTCAAACAATGCAACCGTCACTTCTTTGTGAATCCAAACCTTGCCACTATCAGGTGTTTCAGCTCCTGATAGTATTTTTAACAAGGTTGATTTTCCACTTCCATTTTTGGCTACAAGGGCTATTTTGTCACCTTCATTAATGTGAAACGAAATATCGTCAAAAAGCGGTTTAACGCCGTAATTCTTACTGATTTTTTCTGCTGAAACGTAGTGCATCTGAAAGATTATCCGATGTGCAAATTAGCTTAATTTAGACTGGGGCTGAATGTAATAACGGAATACCAATAGAGAGCAAGACCTATAAGATCCAGCAGCTAATCATTTGATGAATTAAATCAAGTCAGCAAAAAAAAAGTGTGGTAAAAGAAATTTTACTCTGCTTCATCCCTTTTGGGCGTAGTCCATTTTCTAAAACGGTAACCTCCTTTTTCAGGACCCCAAACCTGTTTTCCGTCTTTGTTAAAGCCTCGTGCCCAATAGGTTTGTAAAGTTGTATAACAGGCAATTTCTATCGTAGTGTAAACAGCATCACCGATTTTACTTTCGCAGCCATTGCCCTCAGTTTTGCCATTAAAATTTCCATCGTTGTCTTTCTGAAAAAAGACAGCGCAACCTGTACGAGCTATTAATGAATCATAAGGAAGTTTTTTTAGTTTCTCTGGTTCGTTCCATGCTCCGGTATATCGGTTAGCATTGGGTAATTCATATACTTCTTGAACCAAAGTGCTGTTGTCTTTTTTATGAAGATGATATATTCTTTGTCGAAAGGGTTCGTCGGATTTTGCTGTTTCAGAAAATTCTGCATATAGCCAATAGCCATCATCCTTTTTTTTACCCTTCAGCGCAACTTCACGAATGTGAAGAGAAAGTGATGGAAATTCTTTGTTTAAAGACGCTTGTTCTTGATTATCAAAATTTCCGACTAATCTATTTTTAAATTCTTCTAAGTCTATCTTTTTTAATGGGCTTTGTGCATAAGAAAAGCAAGAAAGAAACAAGAGCATAAAGAAATAGAAAGGCTTCATAATTAGTGTATGATTAAA
This sequence comes from Bacteroidota bacterium, assembly GCA_018267925.1. GTDB lineage: Bacteria > Bacteroidota > Bacteroidia > Chitinophagales > Chitinophagaceae > JAFIGV01. Next base: position 143,583 of record JAFDXO010000195.1, read on the forward strand.
CGAAAAGCTTTGTAAAGATTGATCAAAAATGGGAAATGTAGGTAATATACAGATGTTCTAAAAAAATATATAAATAACTTTAAAAATCGTCTAAGGCTGATTAGGCGAGTTATTTTCACTACAAGCTAAGGTATAGCCTTAGTATAAACGAAAACTAATTGAGCAACCCAATAAATTTCAGAATGGTAATGAAAAATTAATTTTAGTAGAAGCAATCGCTATTTAATTTGTATTTTTGCCGCCTCAAATTTTGACAATTAAAATAACTCTTTTATGCAGGAATTTGGTAAGAAAAACCCAACAGCCAAACTATCAGATATTGGGCTAAATGTGGGAATTGCACATTGGAATTTGTCACCTGAAGATCTAGTAAAAAAGACACTGGAATTAGGTCAGGGAGAATTAAATGATTCCGGTGCTCTTTGCGTGAGTACGGGCAAATTTACCGGTCGTTCACCAAAGGATAAGTTTACCGTTAAGGATGCTATCACTGAAAATAGCGTAAGCTGGGGAGAACCAAACTTTCCTATGTCTTCAGAAGATTTTGATGGGCTTTACAAGGAAGTTTGTGCATATTTGAATGGTAAGGAAGTGTGGGTACGTGATGCTTATGCTTGCGCAGATCCTAAGTTTCGCCTCAATATTCGCGTGGTCAATGAAGAGCCTTGGGCTAACCTTTTTTGCCATGATTTATTTTTGCGACCAACCGCTCAAGAAGTAGAAAATCAAAATCCTGAATGGCTTATTCTTCAAGCTCCGGGATATATAGCTACGCCCGGCAAATGGGGTACACGTGCAGAAGGAAAAGGAAATTTTACAGCCGTAAACTTTACCAAAAAGATCATTCTTATTGGTGGAAGTGCTTATACGGGAGAAATGAAAAAGGGCATTTTTGGTGTTCTCAATTTTGTATTGCCACATGACCATAAGGTATTGAGCATGCACTGTTCGGCAAACGAAGGAAAAAATGGTGATGTAGCATTATTTTTCGGCTTGTCCGGTACCGGAAAAACAACGCTTTCTGCCGATCCTAATCGCGCTTTGATTGGGGATGATGAACATGGATGGGCACATGGTTCTGTGTTTAATTTTGAAGGAGGATGCTATGCCAAAGTGATTGATCTTTCTGAAGAAAAAGAACCGCAAATTTTTGCAGCTATCAAACCGAACGCATTGCTTGAAAACATTAAATTTAAGCAGGGCACAAAGTCGGTAGATTATACGGATGCCACTATAACCGAAAATACACGTGCTGCTTATCCTATTTACCATATACCCAACGCCAAAGAACCTTCTTATGGTGGCGATCCTAAAAATATCTTCTTCCTCACTTGCGATGCTTTTGGCATTTTACCTCCTATCAGTAAGTTGACTAAGGCGCAAGCTATGTATCATTTTATTTCCGGCTACACAGCAAAAGTGGCGGGTACGGAAGTTGGTGTTACAGAGCCTCAAACTACTTTCTCCGCTTGCTTTGGCAGAGTTTTCTTGCCATTGCACCCTACAAAATATGCCGAGTTGTTAGGAAAAAAATTAGAAGAGCATAATGATGTTAATGTTTGGTTGATCAACACCGGATGGAGTGGTGGTGCTTATGGAACCGGTAGCAGAATGAGCTTGAAATATACACGAGCAATGATTACTGCGGCTATGAATGGTGAATTGAATGATGTTACATACAATGCCCATCCAGTGTTTGCTGTTTTAGTTCCACAATCTTGCCCTAATGTTCCTGCTGAAATTCTAAATCCACGTGATACTTGGAATGATAAAGAAGCATACGATAAAAAAGCTAACGAGCTGGCTGGTTTATTTGTAAAGAATTTTGCAAAATATGCCGATCAAGCAAACGAAGAAATATTAAGTGCTGCACCGAAAGTAATGGAAAATGTAGCCGGTTAAAGTCTGTATGAAATATTCATCAGAAAGCCTCGCTAAGTTAGCGAGGCTTTTTTCTCTTTACTCGTTTCCGAATAATAAAGCGGGTGTTGTTTCGGTGTATGAATAGACAACCTCTTTGGAAAAGGACTCCCCACATCTAACTAAAGACTTGTTTTCCAATTGTTCGATAAAGATTAGTTGAAAGTAGAGGATGATTGGTAGTGCTAATCAACAATAAATCGAACACCCATTGCATTTGAAGTGCCTATTAGTCTTTAAAAGCTGAAAATATGGGTAATGCTTAATTTAAACTTCTAAAGTCAACCGGTACTAATTTACTTACGCCGGCTTCTTGCATGGTAACACCATAAATCACATCTACCGAAGCCATTGTTTGTTTGTTGTGTGTTACGATAATGAATTGAGAATTATCTGAAAATTTCCGAATCATATTGGTGAATTTTCCCACGTTGGCATCATCTAAAGGAGCATCTACTTCATCTAAAATGCAAAAAGGTGCTGGTTTGATAAGATAGATTGCAAACAAAAATGCAGTTGAAGTCAAGGTTTTTTCGCCTCCTGAAAGTTGTGTCAATGTACTTGGGCGTTTACCTTTTGGTTGAGCATATATTTCTATGCCACTTTCGGCTACATTGTCCGGGTCGGTCAGGCGCAAATCGCAAGTATCTTCTTCTGTAAACAAGGCTTTGAATACTTGGATGAAATTTTCTCTTACCCGCTCAAAAGTTTCTTTAAATTTTGAATTGGCGGTGTTTTCTACTTCATCTATTGTAGCAAGAAGACTTTCTTTAGCCTTTACCAAATCGGTTTTTTGTTCTACAATAAAATCTTGACGGGCTTTCATTTCGGTATAAGCTTCGATGGCGGTGGGGTTTACTTCGCCCATGTTTTCGAGTCGCTTTTTCATGCGTTCACTTTCTGCTGTTAGTTCCTCAACGGAAAGGTTGTTTTTTCTTTCTTCATCTAAAATTTCATCCAAGTTCACTCGAAATTCAACATGCAATCGTTCTTTCAAACCGGATAAGCGCAGCTTCATTTCATTGAGTTTGTCTTTGATTCCATTCAACAATACCTCTGCCTGGTCTTTCTCTCGGCGTTTTTGATTCAGTTGCCCTTCTTGTGTGGCAATCGTGTTTCGTGCTTCATAATACACCCTATCTTTTTCATTCAGTTCGTGTTCATCTTTTTCTTTTTTGGCCAAAAGTTCATACAATTCATTGTCGCCGCCATGTAGTCTTCCTTGTGTTTCGGCAAGTTGCACGGTGGTTAGCTGCAATTGTTCTTTATTGCTTGCAATCTGTTTTTGTAGATCAGTCAATTGGTTATTGCGAAAGCTCAGTTCTTGTTTTAATCCTTCTATTTTACTTTGTTGACGGGTATATTGAAGGTTTTGCTGATTGTATTGTTGGGAGGCAAAATTAAAAGCTTGTTCCACTGTGTGAAATTCAGTTTCCGCTTGTTGAATGGTTGCCTGAATGGCGTGAAGGGTATCATTTATTTGTTCCAGAGCAATACGTGTATCTGCAATATTGTCTTGGGTTATATTGAGTTGTTCTTGAAGATCAAGTTGTCGTTTGTCGGCGTTTTCGTTAAGTTGTTCTATATGCTCAATACGATGTGCGAGGTTGATAATGTGGTTTTGCAGTTTGTTTAGCTCTACTTTTGTTTGCTCTATTGCACGGTCGTTTAAGGCAGCATTAAACCCGGAAATTTTAGTTTGGGTATCGGAAATAAATTGTGCCAGCTCGGTTGTGGTGAGGGTTAGTGAAGCTATTTCTTCGGCCAATCGCTCTAAGTTTTTAGCTCGACCTATTTTGTTGCCCTCAAAAGCACCTATAGAACCGCCGCTCAATTGAAATTGCCCCCTCACAAATCCACCTTTTTGGTGCACTAATACAACACCTTCTGGCAAGTTAATCTCAGACATGTTGATGCCTTCATCAGCAATAAAAACCTTGCCCAGCAGATGTTTTGCTAAGGGACGATAAGGCTCATCTACCGAAACGACACTCAATGCAGGTCTTATTCCTTCGTGTTGCCAACTGGGCTTATTTTCCATGTTGCTTGCAGACAATTGATCCAACAAGAAAAAGTTTGCTTTACCCTTATTGTTGGCATCTAATAAATGAATTGCCTGAGCCGCTTCGCTTAGATTAGAAACAAGATAGTAATTCAAATAGCTGTCCAACACATTTTCTAAGGCTGTTCGATATTTTGATTGCACAACAAAAACATCTGACAAAAGTGGCGCTGCATGATTCCACTCTTTACTTTTTTTCAGAAATTTAATGCTATCGGGATAGCCTTCTAAGCTTTCTACTAAGGATTTTAAGAGATCGTGTTCATTTCTTCGGGCATCCAGCTTTCTGTTTTCATCAACGGATTTGGCTCTATAAATTTCTAACTGCTCTTGTGCCTGAAGAATATTTTCTTTCATTTCTTCATGCTTTGAAATCAGCTCCCCAAGCGTATTTTGCTTATCTTCTACTTGCTGTTGTGTTTCATTTTTTTCTGAAATCAGTTGTGCAATTTGAGTATGTCGTTGAGATTTTTCTTCCAAAATTTGTTGCCTGCTTCGTTGCAAGTTCATGACAGAAGAATCGGCAACAGCTACTTTTTTTTCAGCATCAAATTGGCTTCGCTGATGTTGTTGAAAATTTAATCGAAGCGACTCAACGATTTTTTTCTTGGTATCAAATTCTTCACGCTTTTCATCAACGGTGCTTCGCAAGGATTCTAATTGGTCGCGCAAATCTTCAAGGCTTTCTGTTTCAGTAGCTATTTGGTTTTGGGCAAATCCAATAGATTCTTCTGTTTGCTTGAGTTGTGTATCTGCACTGGATAAAAACTCTATAAGGCTTCGTTCTCTTTCTTTTAAATGATCTAAACGTTGAGCTGCTAATTTTTTTTCTCCTTCTAATTGCCGAATTCGATTAATCAACTCATTAAATTGTTTTTGAAATCCGTTTAGCTCTTGCTCTTTTTGAATGAGTTTTACCTTTTGTTGTTCTATACTTGCTTCTTCGGTGGCTACTAAGGCTTCTATTGCTGCCTTCTTATCTATTTCCTTTTCGTGTTGGTCATGGAGTTCTTTATATTGGTCGTTAAACTGTTCTAATGAAGCTTTTGCCAATTCTACACTAATCTCTTTATATTCTCCTTTTATTTGAAAGTAGCGTTCTGCTTTTTTAGCTTGGTTTTCAAGGGTGCGAACATTGTTTCCTATTTCAAACAAGATGTCTTCAATGCGTGCAATGTCTTGTTCGGTAGCTTCCAGCTTTTGTTTGGCTTCTTTTTTTCTGGTTTTATAAATAGAAATGCCGGCAGCTTGCTCTAACATTCTACGACGTGAGCCGTCTTTGTCTTTAATAATATCATCTACCATCCCGAGTTCAATGATGGCATAGGAATCGTTGCTTACTCCGGTATCTAAAAAGAGATTGTGAATGTCTTTTAGTCTGCAGGTTACATCATTAAGTCTATATTCACTTTCTCCATTCTTGTAAAATTTTCTGGTGATGGTAACAGTTGTAAATTCTGTGGGGAGCAGGTTTCGAGTGTTTTCAAAAGTAAGTGAAACTTCAGCCATTCCGCTTCCTGAGCGTGATCGAGAACCGTTGAAAATTAGATCTTCCAGATTGTCTGATCGAAGAGCTTTTATCTTATGTTCACCGATTACCCAGCGAATAGCATCTACTATATTTGATTTCCCGCAACCGTTTGGGCCGACAATGCCGGTAATCGGATGATCGAGCAATACATGGGTTTTGTCAGCAAATGATTTAAACCCTTTTATTTCTAACGACTTTAAACGCAAAAGAATATTTTTTTAACAAAAGAGAACAAAAATAAGAATTTAGAATGGGGTGCGCTATGGATATATTTTTTCAATTACTTCAATAGAAATTGGGCTGTGAATGTTCAATTTTGTCAGTGAATTTGTAAGTAAATATCCAGAAATGAGGATGATGAAAAAATGTTTCTGAACATTGTAATCAAAATGCTTTGAAATATTTCTCAGATCTAATTTTGAAATTAAATTAGCCTATTGCACTTAATTTAGCTTGACAAACTACATCTATGTCCGAAATCATATCTACTGACAAAGCACCTAAGCCAATGGGCTTATATCCTCATGCTCGCCGTGTAGGAAACTTGCTTTTCTTATCAGGCATTGGCCCCAGAAACGCACAAACAGATGAGATTCCCGGATTGGCTCTTGATAAGCACGGGCAGTTTCATTCTTTTGATTTTGAAGCGCAATGTCATAGTGTTTTTAATAACGTAAAAAACGTGCTGGAAGCCAGTGGCAGCAGTTGGGATAAACTTGTGGATGTAACCGTTTTTTTGGTGGATATGAAGCGTGATTTCCATACCTATAACCGTATTTATGCTGAGTATTTTAAGGATAATCAACCTTGCAGAACTACGGTAAGTGTCAATTCTCTTCCTTCTGCTATTGCCATTGAATTGAAGTGTATAGCAACAATAGATTAAATAGACGATGGGTGCTTATGGGTTCAGGTCAATGCGAACTTGTTTTTGAAAAGCCTTACCAGAAGCATCTTTTCCTTCTATTTTCCACATCACGCTTCTAAGTGATACTTTTAACGGAGCAGAATTTATTGTTTTTACCTGATGTGCTGTTTCTTCCCATTTATGCAGAATTTGGCGCGAAACTCTTTTATTTCGAGCTGCCTTAATGATAGATGCTCTTAGGGTAGCCGTATTAGCCTCTTCCGTTTCAAGATTATTTAATCCGGATATACGGTAGCTTTTCCCATTTCCTGACAAGGGTGTCCAGTCTGTAGTTGTGCCTAAGTCAGTAAGTTGTAATTTTCCAAAATCGGTCGTAGCGGTTACAAGGGTGGTGTATCTCTGAGAAACTTTTGAAATAGTAGAACCGGACAATTGAATAGCATTTCCAGACAAGTCGCCGGATAATAGTTGGTAGCTGGCACCGTTTGCTTTTTGTAAATCTTGGTTTCTATATGTTTTGGTTTGTATGCCGGCTATAAATACAGTTACATCTTTAAATATAATTTGTAAGCCCTTTCCTGTTGCAGGTTTGATCTGGTTGACAACTTTTTCAGAATCTTTAGTTGGGGTTTCGGATTTTGTATAAGAAGTTGTATCGGGTTGAGGCGTTTGTAGCTTAATGTCATCAACAAAATCGCTTAGATACTTACTGTCTGTTTCGGTAACTATCTGAGTTGAATCGCCTAAAACAATAGGACGGTTTGATCTTTTAGAATCATTGCTGCAAGCAGAAAACAAGATGGTGAAAACCCCAATGAGAAGCAGTCGCGATGGCATCAGCATGATATTGTTTTAGTTCTTTCGAAAATTTAATAGCATTTTTCGATAGGGTGCAGCAAAGACAGCCAAGCCGCTACTTACAAAATTAATATTGCATTAGCTTATCTACGGCATCTTGAAGCCATTTTTTTGCAAGAAAGTTTTGTTCCAGTTCTATGGCAAAGGGAACAGGAGTATCTAAACTCGCACATCTTACAATAGGTGCATCCAAATATTCGAAACAATGCTCCGCTATCCATGCAGATAATTCGCCACCTATACCTCCGGTTAGCGTGTCTTCGTGTAGAAGTAAAACTTTTCCGGTTCGCATCACAGAAGCGCGAATGGCTTCATAATCGAGGGGTAAGAGTGTGCGCAAATCCAAAATGTCGAATGAAATATCAGGATGTTGGGCTGCATAATTCATTGCCCAATGAACACCGCTGCCATAAGTAATGATGCTGATGTCTTCACCTTTTTGAACGATTCGCGCCTTACCAATTTCGACGGTATAATATTCATCAGGCACCATTCCGCTTATGGAACGATACAAAGCTTTGTGTTCAAAGAAAATGATAGGATTAGGATCTTCAAAAGCGGCAATCAACAAGCCTTTTGCATCTTCGGGAGTTGACGGATATACGACTTTTAGTCCGGGAGTATGCACAAACCAAGCTTCATTGCTTTGTGAATGGAATGGTCCGGCACCTACTCCGCCGCCGGTGGGCATTCTCACTACCACATCGGCGTTTTGTCCCCAACGATAATGAATCTTGGCTAAGTTGTTGATAATTTGGTTGAATCCAACGGTAACAAAATCAGCAAATTGCATTTCCATCATGCTTTTGAAGCCTTTGATAGAAAGCCCTAAAGCCGTGCCTACAATGGCACTCTCGCACAAGGGTGTATTGCGTACTCTTTCTTTGCCAAATTTCTGAACAAAACCTTCTGTTACCTTAAAAGCACCACCATATTCGGCGATGTCTTGACCCATAAGCACCAGATTGGGATGCCGTTCCATAGATTGCCGCATACCATCGCTGATTGCCTGAATAAACTTCTTTTCTGTAGCCTGTTCGGGTTGTTTAGGAGCAAAATGATGATGTGTTCCGGCATATACATCACTCAACTCTTCTTTAGTATCAGGGACAATGGGTTGTGCTGCAAAACCAACAGCAATTCCCTCTTCTATTTCTTTTTGAATGCTTTCTCGAATGTCTTTAATGATAAACTGCGACAACACGGCTTTATCTAATAAAAAACTTTCAAAATTTGCAACCGGATCCTTCCTTCCCCATTCTTCAAAAAGCTCTTTAGGTACATATTTAACGCCACTGGCTTCTTCGTGTCCGCGCATCCGAAAGGTCATGCACTCAATCAAAATGGGCTTCTGTTCTGTAAGGCAATATTTACGCGCATCCAGTATTGTTTTGTAAACTTCTAAGATGTTGTTACCATCAATTGTGATTCCCTTCATCCCATATCCAGCAGCCCGATCTGCCAATTGGGCGCAAGCAAATTGTTCGTTGACCGGAGTGCTCAATCCATAACCATTGTTTTCAATCAAGAAGATAACGGGCAATTTCCAAACGGCAGCTACGTTTAAGGCTTCATGAAAGTCTCCTTCGCTGGTTCCGCCATCGCCTGAAAAAGCAAGTGACACTTTATTTTCTTGACGTAGCTTATGAGCCAAGGCAATACCATCGGCAATGGCAAGCTGTGGGCCTAAATGGGAAATCATGCCACATATATGGTATTCATTTGCACCAAAATGAAAAGAACGTTCTCTGCCTTTAGAAAACCCTTCTTTTCGACCTTGCCATTGAAGAAATAATTTATCGAAGGGCATTTTACGAGCGGTGAATACGCCCAAGTTTCGATGAAGAGGCATAATATATTCATCGGCATCCAAAGCCAAAGTAGCACCTACGGATATTGCCTCTTGACCAATGCCACTAAACCATTTGCTAATTTTTCCCTGACGAAGCAGGATCAACATTTTCTCTTCAATCAGGCGGGGACGAACCAGCTCAGTATAAAGTTTAATAAGTCGCTCATTGGCAATGCCACTCCTATCAAATTGCATACAGAAAAAATTGAGCGGCAAAAATAGAAGAATATTTATAGGTACTATCACTTTAGTTCTTGATGTTTCAGTAAGCCTATTTGGATCAGATGAAATCAATCAGTGCAACGGATGAGAAGGCTCATGTTTTATACTAATAAATGGTGCGTACTTTGAAAAGTACCTAAAAGGATAACCGATATGAAAAAGAGAGAACCAATTAGTCACATTATGACCGGCAACCCACACACGATTCGCGAGAGTGATTCCTTAGCCGAAGCGGTAAACATAATTCGAAAGCATAAGATTCGTCATTTACCGGTTGTTAGTGGAAATGAAATTAGGGGTATTATTAGTAGTTCTGATATTAATAGGCTAACATTCGGAAGGTTGTTTGACAACCAAGAGGGTGCAGATGAAGCTATATTACAAATGCTGACGGTGCCACAGGTGATGACAAAAAACGTGAAGCATGTATCACCGGACGATACAATCAAAGATGTAGCTGAAATATTTGCTGAAGAAGATTTTCATTCACTACCGGTAGTCGAAAATGGAAAACTGATGGGTATTGTTACCACAACAGATGTAATTAAGTATTTGGTGAATCAATATTGATTTACTGTATAGTGGTTATTGTGTTTTTAAAAGCCGCCCTTATTGTTAGGGTGGCTTTTTAATCTAAATTGAAAAGACCTGATTTGCATTCATTTAAACACAATATTATAGTAGAATAGTACAGCTTTCAAAAGTTGTTTTTCATTTTAACAAAAGCATCGGGAAGAGGAACTTAACTTTATTGCCCTTCATGGCAATGCGTGTTCAATTCGTTGTATTCTTTTTATTGCTTGGTCTTGTAGCCAAAGCAGCAAACATTTCTGGTAATATTGCAGATGCGCATACCCTACAACTATTAGCTAACGTAAGTATTGTAAACATCCATACCAATGCTGCAACACTAAGTGATCTAAATGGTAATTTTTCAATCGTAGCTGAAAGTGGCCAACTGTTAGAGTTTCGTCGAATGGGCTACAAAACTTTGCGAATCCGCATTCCGGAGGGATCCTTACCGCCCTTTTTTCGTGTGTTGATGCAAGACGGGCCAATGGAATTACCGGAATATCAACTACAAGCCAAAGGGCATGATTGGAAAAGAGATAGCTTACAATATCATGAGCTATATAAGACAGAACTGGATTTTCCAAAATTGGAAGGATTGGATGTCATTCGACATCCCTTTAGTGCCATGAGCAAAGCCAATCGTCAAATTTGGGCTTTCCAAAAAGAGTACAACTATTGGGAACAACAAAAATACGTGGACTATACGTTCAGCGATCGGGTAGTTAGTAACCTGACCGGATTGCAAGGAGACAGTTTGCAACGCTATTTGAAAATATATCGCCCAAGCTACGAACAACTACGGAGCATGAATGAATACACACTATATTCCTATATCAAAGAAAGTGTAACATTCTATCGAACCGGCCGTCGTATCTATCGCCCAATCATTCGGCGATCTGCCAATTAGCCCCTTCGTTGTCAATCTTTAGTTTTGTGAATGATCAGATCTGAAATTTAAACACATGATAAAATAAAAATCATTCTCTAAATTTAAGCTAAAATGCAACTCTATGTAAAAATAGCAATTTGATTGGCGAGATAAATACATTTATTCTTAATGAAATGAGTCAATAAAAGCTAAACCTAAGTTTTGGCATTGCAATTTTTGTAGTTTATGCAAACGAATTGTGTAAAAATGAAGTTGCCTTCCTAAATTTCAATAAGAAATCTACTGATTGAGATTTTAGCAGGCTTTACGAAGCGGAATCACCATGTGATTAATGAAGAAATACGGATAGCAAACTCCCCAATAATGTCCTTGAGTCAGCAAGTATAAAAGTAGATATAGCAATCAGCAGCGCAAATCAACGTATTTAACCTTACTTTGCCGAAACAAAAAAAGACAAGGCTTTATGGCTCGTTCCATTACCATATTAGGAGCAGGTCTGGTAGGATCGCTCATGTCAGTCATTTTATCTAAGAAGGGATACCGCGTTACTATGTATGAACGCCGCCCTGATATGCGCAGTGCTACCATTTCCGCAGGGCGATCTATCAACTTGGCTATGAGTGCAAGAGGTTGGAAAGCACTCGATTTGGCGGGGTTAAGACCCGAGATGGAAGCCTTGGCTATACCCATGTATGGGCGTTATTTACACCAACCGGATGGCACTTCAGCTTTCCAGCCTTATGGAAAAAACAATGAAGCCATCTTTTCGGTCAGTCGCGGAGAGCTGAATAAAAAGTTGATGACGCTTGCCGAAAAGGAGGGTGTGAAAATTCATTTCGAGCATAGGTGCACCCATGTTCAAGTTGTCAAAAATGAGGTACATTTTGAATTGCCGAATGGTGAAAAGAAGGAACTCAATGCGGATTTACTATTGGGGGCAGATGGTGCATTTTCTGCTCTACGTTCTTCTTATGCTATGATGGAAAGAGTGGATGCCGATCAACAGTATCTGGCACATGGATATAAAGAACTATCTATTCCACCAAATGCTGATGGGTCAATGCGCATGGAGCGAAATGCGCTTCATATTTGGCCTCGAAAAAATTTCATGCTGATTGCATTACCCAATACGGACGGCACTTTTACCTGCACCTTGTTCTTACCTTTTGAAGGAGAAACATCATTTGCTCAACTTACAACAAAGGCAGCAGTAACTACTTTTTTTGAAACTCATTTCCCCGATGCCATAAGCCTGATGCCCACTTTGTTAGAAGACTTTTTTCAGAACCCCACCTCATCACTCATTACAACTCACATAAAACCATGGCATTTTCAAGACAAGAGTGCCCTTTTAGGCGATGCTGCACATGCTATTGTTCCTTTTTACGGACAAGGAATGAATGCAGGTTTTGAAGATTGTACCGTGCTCTCTTCTTTAATGGAAAAACATGGTGATGATTGGACAACCATCTTAAACGAGTATGATCAAAAACGCAAACCCAATGGAGATGCGGTTGCGTCCTTAGCATTACTTAACTTTGTGGAGATGCGCGATAAGGTGGCAGACCCCTCGTTCTTAGAAAGAAAGAAAATAGAAAAAGAATTAGGGAAAAAATATCCTGATCAGTTTATCTCAGTCTATGAAATGGTATCGTTTAGCCACATACCCTACCGCACAGCCTTAGGTTGTATTCGTGCACAAGATGAGCTTTTAGAAAAAATTATGAAGGAAGAAAGTACGGATGAGAAAATAGCCCAATGGGTCAATCAATATCACTCGACTGTGCAGCAATTGGATTTTGAAGATGGTAACTAAACGATGGACATTAAAGCCGGCAAATGAAAAACATGTGCAGCAATTATACGAAGATCTTCACATACATCCCGCTTTATGCAGGCTGCTTGCCGTTCGTGGTGTAACAGATTATGATACGGCAAAGCTATTTTTTCGACCACAAATAAGTGAGTTGCATGATCCCTTTTTAATGAAAGGAATGAAGCAAGCGGTGGAGCGAATTTCAGATGCTATCGAATGGCATGAACGAATCATGGTTTATGGGGACTATGATGTGGACGGCACTACTTCCGTAGCCGTCATGTATAGTTTTCTTCGTGCGCATTATGATGGGGAAATTGCATTTTATGTTCCTCACCGATACAAAGAAGGGTATGGAATTTCCAAACAAGGGATTGACCATGCACATGCCAATGGTTTTACATTGATGATAGCCTTAGACTGTGGTATTAAATCTGTTGAACTAATTAATTATGCACAATCTTTAGGAATTGATGTCATTGTTTGTGACCATCACATGCCCGACAGTATTTTACCGCCCGCCTATGCCATTCTCAACCCCAAACAAACAGATTGTCCTTATCCTTATAAGGAATTAAGTGGTTGCGGAATAGGGTATAAACTAATTTGTGCCTTAGCCAAACATTGGAAATTAGAAGAAAATGCAACCACACAATATTTAGATCTTGTAGCAACCAGTATTGCAGCAGATATCGTACCTATTGATGGAGAAAATAGAATTCTTGCCTTTTATGGAATAAAAAAAGTGAATGAAAACCCCTGCCATTCAATTAAAGTTCTCAAAGAATTGGCCGGCATCAATCGAAATATGTGCATTTCTGATGTCGTGTTTGTAATAGGCCCAAGAGTGAATGCAGCCGGCAGAATGGATGATGCCCGAAAAGCAGTGGAACTTTTTATTGAAACAGATGATTCGCGATTACAAGAACTTGCCGTACAACTCCAATCGGATAATATTGAAAGAAAGGAAGTAGATAAAAACATAACAGAAGAAGCACTCACCCTTATTCAGCAAGATGAAATTATGGTGAGAAGAAAATCTACTGTTCTATATAAAGAAACTTGGCACAAAGGAGTGGTAGGCATAGTAGCTTCTCGTTTGATTGATCATTACTATCGCCCCACCATCATCTTGACCAAAGCAAATGATAAAGTATCGGGTTCTGCACGCTCTGTATCAGGCTTCAATATTTATGAAGCTTTGCATGAATGTAGGGACTTGCTCGAGAACTACGGCGGTCATTTTTATGCGGCAGGCATGACTCTTCATCCGGCACGTGTCAAAGAATTTTCAGACAGGTTTGAAGAAGTCGTTTCCCAAAGTATTCCACCTGAATTGTTGATCCCGGAAATTGTGATAGATGCTGAAATTAAAATTGCAGACATTAAACCCTCTTTCTTTAATATAATTCAACAATTTGAACCCTTTGGACCAACCAACCTGCGACCCGTATTTTTAAGCAAAAATGTGTATGATTATAAAGGCTTTTCTAAAGTAGTAAAAGATCAACACTTGAAATTTGTAGTACACCAACATGGTGGCCAAGCTATTGATGGCATTGGATTTTGGTTAGCCGACAAGGCAGATATGGTGTGCATGGGAAAACCTTTTGATATGGTTTACACGATCGAGGATTGTGAATATAATGGTGTTCACAAACTTCAGATAAAAGTCTTAGATGTAAGACATAGTTAATCAATAGCCCCCAATAGTTGCCACCCAATTAAAATCACTTTTCATACAGAACTACAACAATTGAAGGCATGATTTTTTCATCGAAATTGATTGAAGAGGCCGTACAGCAATTTTCTAAGCTGCCGGGAATTGGAAAGAAAACAGCCTTGCGTATGGTACTTCACTTAATGAAACAAAGCACGCAAGAGGCTGATAAATTTACTTCTGCTATCAGCAGAATGTGCCATGAAATACAATATTGCAGCATTTGCCATAACGTATCTGACGGAACAATATGCACCATTTGTGCTAATCCGGGACGCAACCGAAGTCAAATCTGCGTAGTAGAAAATATTAGAGATATAATAGCCATTGAAAGCACACAACAATACAACGGACTGTATCATGTTTTAGGTGGCATTCTTTCGCCTTTAGATGGTATTGGTCCAGAACAACTTTCTATTGATTCCCTTGTAGTGCGAGCTGATAATCCTCAAACAGATGAATTAATCATGGCATTAAGCCCCACCATCGAAGGAGATACAACCGTTTATTACATTGCTCGCCAAGTACAAAACAGTAAAGCCAAACTAACGACTATTGCTCGAGGCATTTCCTTTGGCGGTGAATTAGAATATGCAGACGAAATGACACTCGCCCGATCTATTGCACGACGGCTACCGGTTGATAATTATGTAAATCTTCCTGATAAAAAAGCATAAGATAAGCTTAGAAACTAATTCATGAAAACCTTGAATTGAATGCCCATTTTTCAACGTATTTATTCAAAATCTGCCTTGTAAAAAACAAAAACAGGTAAAACTCAGGCAATAAATTATGGATCAATCATAACCCTATAATTGATTGCCTGATCCCAACTTTATTCTTTCACAAATTTAAACACCCTGCCTGAAGTCCTTAATAAGTAAACCCCGGGGCTTAATGCTTCGACATTGATATATTCTTTATCGTTCTTTTCCCGAATTAATATTCTGCCGGCAAGGTCTGTAACCGTTCTTTCGCTATTACCATGAACCTTGATATACAACCTATTCTTTACAGGATTGGGATAGATGGCATCCGTTGTCAATGGCTTCATGTCTTCCACACCTGTTAAGCTTACGGAAACGTTTTGACAGAAGGTGTTGCCACCGCATCCGTTGACAACAGTTACACAAGCCGGATAGGTGCCGGAGGCGGCATAAGTATGTTGCGGATTGGCACCGGAAACAATAGGGCTACCATCGCCAAAATCCCAACGGATGGATGCGTATGGCGTGCTACCACTGTAGTTGAACTGGCAAGTGTTGAGCGACCCGGGCGTAAAGGTGAACGCAGGCTGTGGCAGGTTGCAATTGCAGTTCGCATTCTTATATTTGGCGATAACGGAACTGTAATAATTATTACCTGCGGGAATAGAGGAGAAGGTATCTGCCCCAAAACTCATGAACCCGTTGAAGTATCCGCCTAAATATATATTTGCATTCTTGTCCATGGTAATGTTTCTAAAGTTTGCATTTACACCTATGGTATCTAAGGCTATTACTCCACCCGTAACGGCATCTACCCATAACATGTAGTTGCCGCCTGACCCCGGTGTCGGTGGCATCAAGGTTTTATGCCCCCAAACAAGCGTATCGGAATAACTACCGACCATTGTCAGCATATTATTCGACAGACATGGATTGGATGCAAGAACATACCAGCCGCTTTTTGCATATTTTGACCATACCAAATTACCGGTAGTATCTAATGCCATCAGATGAGTAGCCTGGCGGTAGCCTAAGGCATTCGTAGTCGTTGAGCCGCAGAAGACCGTGCCGGTATCGCTTGTCATGGACAGGTAGATCATGCTGCCGTTGCTGCTAATGGTAGGGTCGGTCAGATTGCTGGTGCCGCCGGGGGATGCCTGTCGCACCCACAGCGCATAGCCCAGTGGGTTGAATGCCGCCAGCGTTGCAACAATGTCGGTGGCAGAAGCAGGTGCAACAAGAAGCGTATTTCCTATGGCTACTATACCGGATTGTTGGTCAAGGCCCACACTTGCATAAAACCGGCCGGTAGCGGGATCTTGCTGAAAAGACGTGAGTGCCAAACCCGAATTGGTAGCAGCAGGAGCGCTGATGGCAAGCGGAATGGTTGCCTGCCAAGTGCCTGCCGCATTGTAGCGAACAGCATAGTATTTTCGGGTATTGATGTTGAACGCACCACCGTCATACACACCCACATCCAGCAACCCAAACCAATGGATGTTGCCGGTGGGTCCGACAGAAAAATTATATATTCTGCTTTTTTTCTGACAATCAACCATAGGTGTTCTAAGCCATTGCCATTGTCCTAAGCTGTTGTACTTCACTAAGTAGAGCATTTTGCAACCGGCTGTAAAGTTGATAGAGGTGTCTGCATCCCAATATACCCTTCCCGTATCGGTTGACTTAAGCGAGGATAAAGTACCCATAATATAAACCCCCTCCAGCGTGTCTGTTGCCAGGCTCAAAACAAGATTGTTAATCTGGGTACTGGTGCTGCCTAATCTTCTCATCCATCGGAAACCGCCGTCGCAGTCCCAACTTGCTAATACCCATCGAGCATTGGTGTCGGTTATGTTGTGTCCATCCACATTCGTGATGCCGTTATTGATGCCTATACCTATGATGGCATAACTGTTTCCATGTTTATCTGTGGTCATGCTCTGAATACCTCCACCTATGTTGCCGTTGTTGAGTATCGTTGCATACGACCTTTTTGCCCAATATGGCGTAACGGTCTGCGCCGGTAAGGCAAAGGTGTGCAGTAGTAGGAGGAATCCTATAGTGATGCGAAAAAAATATGGGTATTTCATCTGAAAAAGTTTAGTTATTGTTATATAAATAGATGATAAGCCAAGAATACAAGCCCCAAGCAAACAGGCGCAATGACCCGTACTAAGATTGGTTGATTGGAAGGTTTTAGTTATGGTTGTATTAGGAGTTGTTTACCATTAAAAGACACTTTTGCATCTCCACAATCACCACAAGCACTTAGTACAGATCCCATAGTAAGCCCACAAGTGGAGCCGTTGCCGGGACCTAAGACATATACACAAACATTAGCGCAATTGGGATCGTTCCAACACACTTTGTATATCGTAGAGACAGCACTACTCGAGGGGCAGTCAGGAATGTACTGGTAGGGAGGGGGATTATTAGGTGTCAATTTATATGGTCCGTATGTAATACCCACACTGCATAAATCATAGCAATAGGCTGTAACCTCAACCTCACAATCAGTTTTATTTATTGCGACAACCTTTCCCGACTGGGCTTTGCCTTTTGTAATACAAGCGGCAGCTATCAGCAGCATTAAAAATATTCTTTTCATTTTCTATGGTGTTTAAAGGTAGAAAAAAGATACTTTCAGTAAAGCTACACAACAAAATATAATTTGTCAATAGCCTCGTGTTTTGATTGCTGTATCAACTTGTTTAAACATAGTTTATTCTTTCACAAATTTAAACACCCTGCCTGAAGTCCTTAATAAGTAAACCCCAGGGCTTAATGCTTCGACATTGATATATTCTTTATTGTTCTTTTCCCGAATTAATATTTTGCCGGCAAGGTCTGTAACAGTTCTTTCGCCATTGCCATGAACCTTGATATACAACCTATTCTTTACGGGATTGGGATAGATGGCATCCGTTGTCAATGGCTTCATATCTTCCACGCCTGTTAAGCTTACGGAAACGTTTTGACAGAAGGTGTTGCCACCGCATCCGTTGACAACAGTTACACAAGCCGGATAGGTGCCGGAAGCGACATAAGTATGTTGCGGATTGGCACCGGAAACAACGGGGCTACCATCGCCAAAATCCCAATGGATGGATGCGTATGGCGTGCTGCCACTGTAGTTGAACTGGCAAGTGTTGAGCGATCCGGGCGTAAAGGTGAACGCAGGCTGTGGTAGGTTGCAATTACAGTTTGCATTCTTATATTTGGCGATAAAGGTGCTATTATAATTATTACCTGCGGGAATAGAGGAAAAGGTATCTGCCCCAAAACTCATGAACCCGTTGAAGTATCCTCCTAAAAAAAGATTATTATTTTTGTCAACAGAAATTATTTGAGGGTAAAAATTAGTAGTTGAAGAGGCCAAGGTATCTAAATTTATAACAATACCATTAAGGGCATCTATTCGTACGATATAGCCTCGGTTAGTCCCCAACATCGGTTTACTCAATGTTTTATGCCCCCAAACAAGCGTATCAGAATAATTACCGGCTATTATTATCAAATTATTCGACTGATCTAAGTTTGTGCCGCTAACATCCCAGCCGCTTTTTGCATATCTTGACCATACCAAACTACCGGTAGAATCTAATGCCATCAGGTGAATAGCCTGACGGTAGCCTAAGGCATTCGTAGTCGTTGAACCGCAGAAGACCGTACCGGTATCACTTGTCATGGACAAATAGACCATTCCTCCCGTTTTGCTAATTGTAGGGCTGAATACATAGCTGGTGCTACTCGGAGATGCCTGTCGCACCCACAAAGCATAGCCCTGTGAGTTGAAAGCCGCCACAGTTGCAACGGCACCGGTGGCAGATACAGGCAACACAAGAAGCGTATTTCCAATGGCGACATAGCCGTCTATCTGCTTAACACTGGTAGATAAATAAAACCTGCCGGTGGTAGGTTCTTGCCGACAAACCATATCCCCAAACCCCGTATTGGCAGCAGCAGGAGCACTGATGGCAAGCGGAATGGTTGCCTGCCAACTGCCTGCCGCATTGTAGCGAACAGCATAGTATTTTCGGGTATTGATGTTGAACGCACCACCGTCATACACACCCACATCCAGCAATCCAAACCAATATATTTCACCGTTTGGACTAACAGATATATTGTATAACTTATTACTGTTCTGAAATGGGGTCGTAGATGATTTAATCCATTGCATTTGTCCTAAGCTGTTGTACTTCATTAAGTAGAGTACCTTGTTTCCGTTTGAGATATTGATGGTTGTGTCTGTATCCCAATAAATCTTTCCCGTATTGTTAGCAGTAAGAGCAGCTGTATAGCCAATAATATAAACCCCTTCCATTGAATCCGTTGCCAACTCCAAGGGGATATTACTAATCTGGGTGTTGTTGCTACTAAATTTTTTCATCCATCGGAACCCCCCATCACAATCCCAACTTACTAATACGTACCGAGCATAGATGTCAGTATTACTGTGTCCATCAATATCCATGATGCCGGCATTGCTGTTTCTACTGATAATTGCGTAACTATTTCCATGCTTATCCGTAGTGAGGCTCTGGATATAACCAGAACTCCCGTAGCTGGACATCGTTTCGTATATTCTTTTTGCCCAATATGGTGTATTGGTTTGCGCCGGTAAGTCAAAGGTGTGCAGTAGCAGGAGGAATCCTATGGTTATGCGGAAAAAATATGGGTATTTCATCTGAAAAAGTTTAGTTATTGTTATATAAATAGATGATATGCCAAGAATACAAGCCCCAAGCAAACAGGCGCAATGACCCGTACTAAGATTGGATGCTTGGAGAGTTTTAGTTATGGTTGTATTAGGAGTTGTTTACCATTAAAAGATACTTTTGCATCTCTACAATCTCCACAAGCATTTAACATACTACCAATCGTTTGTCCGCAAGTAGAGCCGTTGCCAGGACCTAAGATATATACACAAACATTAGCACAATTTGGGTCGTTCCAACACACTTTGTATAACGTAGAGATTGCACTACTTTGGGGGCAATCAGGAATAATTTGATTACCTCCGCTTGGAGCCAAAACATAAGGTCCGTATGTAATACCCAGGCTGCATAAGTCATAGCAATAGGCTGTAACCACAACCTCACAATCAGTTTTATTTATTGCGACAACCTTTCCCGACTGGGCTTTGCCTTTTGTAATGCAAGCGGCGACTATCAGCAGCAGTAAAAATATTCTTTTCATTTTCTATGGTGTTTAAAGGTGGGAAAAGATAATTTAGTAAAGCTACACAACAAAATTCAATTTGTCAATAACCTTTATTTTAAAGCCTTGCCGACACTATGCTTTTTTTAATTTAGTGTCGGCAAACCTGTTTTCCCGCAGCCCATGCAGATAAGGGCAGGTCACTAATTGCCTACTTGCGGTTCATTCAAAGCTTGGTTTGTTGAATTTTTTCAGCTATCTCTTCTTTGATTCCTTATTTGCTGTAACACCTTTGCCTTGACTACAAAGCCCTCTTTTCTTTTGTTACGCTCAAAAAAAATCTGAATAACATACCAAACAGGCTATAACCCTTTATAGATATTCTTTCAGTTATTTCAAAACACCAATTTCATGCCCCACCTTTGTAAAGGCAGCAATAGCATGATCTAAATGTGCGCGGCTGTGTGCTGCTGAAATTTGAACCCTGATGCGGGCTTGCCCTTTTGCAACAACAGGATAGAAAAAGCCAATGACATACACCCCTTCGGTCAATAACTTCGATGCCATTTGTTGAGCCACAACGGCATCATACAACATGATGGGTGTGATGGGGTGTGTACCGGGTTTGATATCAAAACCCGCTTCGGTCATCTTGCTTCGGAAATAGATGGTGTTTTCTTCCAGCTTATCACGAAGCTCTGTAGTTTCGCTCAACCTATCAAGCACAGCAATCGAAGCACCCACAACGGATGGAGCAACAGTATTTGAAAAAAGATACGGACGACTTCGTTGGCGAAGCATTTCAATGACCTCTTTTTTTCCGCTGGTAAATCCACCCGATGCACCACCTAAAGCCTTTCCTAAGGTTCCTGTAATAATATCTATCCGATCCATGACGCCACATAGCTCATGCACTCCACGTCCGGTTTTTCCCATAAATCCAGAGGAATGGCTTTCATCAATCATGACAATGGCATCATATTTATCAGCGAGGTCGCAAATCTTGTCAAGCTGGGCAATGGTGCCATCCATTGAAAAGACACTATCGGTAACGATAAATCTTGTTCGAGCATCTTTAAAAGATTGAAGTTGTGCTTCAAGGTCTGCCATATCATTGTGGCGATAACGGGCTCGTTTACTTTTGCAAAGACGTACACCATCAATGATAGATGCATGATTTAGTTCATCAGAAATGATGACATCATCTTCGCCAAGCAAAGGTTCAAAAACACCGCCATTGGCATCAAAGCAGGCAACATAAAGAATGGTATCTTCTGTTCCTAAAAACTTAGAAAGCTTGTCTTCAAGCTGTTTGTGAATATCTTGTGTGCCGCAAATAAAGCGTACGGAACTCATACCATAGCCCCGTTCGTCAATTGATTTTTTAGCAGCATTCAGCACTTTAGAATCAGAAGAAAGTCCCAAATAATTATTAGCACAAAAGTTCAAAACTTTTTTTCCGTTTACTAATATTTCTGCACCTTGTTCAGATTCAATGATTCGTTCTTTTTTAAGCAAACCGGCTGATTCAATTTCCTGAAGTTCTTGTTGCAAACGGCTATAAAAAGTTGTGCTGGACATGTGCTAAATTTTGGGGTGCAAATTAATGACAAGTATTGGCTTTGAGAAACCACCATTTTGTGTATTGTCAACCTAAAAAATAATTTTTCTTTTGTGCTATATTTAAGCGTACTTCTTCAGCCAATTGAAAGCACCCTCGTATCTTGCGAATTATTCTTGCGAAGTGAGAAGTCAATACATTCTTTTATGGTGTCTATTTATTTCCGTAGCAGGTCAGGCTCAAATATTGCGGGGAAGGGTGTTAGACGGCGACAATAAGAAACCCTTACCAACCGTGTCTGTATATAATGCTAAGACCCAACAATATGTATTTACCAATGCTTTGGGCTATTTTTCTTTAGAGGCAAAACCGGGAGACTTAATTAGCTTTAGCCTAAGCGGTTATCGGATTCAAACAAAATCTGTAGCCGAGCTGAATGCGGAAATGTTTATTGATTTATTCAAGCTTAGTTATGTGTTGGACGAATTTGTATATCGTCCTAAATATTCTGCCTATCAATTAGACTCTATGGAGCGGAAAAGTACCTATGCCAATGCGCTTTCTCAACGCCGAACCGGAAACATCATGTCGCCTGTTACCTTTTTAGCAGAAAGGCTTTCAAAAACCAGCAAGCAGCGGTATCGCTTTCAAAAAAACTTCAACTACTGGGAAAGTGAAAAGTTTATTGAGTCGCGCTATTCGCCGGCTATGGTAAAACAACTAACATCACTTCGAGGTGATACAGTGGCTTATTTTATGAATGCAAACCCCATGCCTTATGATTTTGCTCGCGCCGCTTCAGACCTCGAAATAAAAATGTGGATTCGAGAACATTTTAAAGTATGGATCAAAAACCCTCAATATCCTCAATTAGACTCAGTAGCAAAACATTAAGATTGCTTTTGGTTAACTTGCACAGATGATTCCCGCTTGGCAAAATGGAGTAGTAGAAAGAATTGAGCAAACGACATACAATACTCGTCGCTATTGGATTCGGTTGCAAAACTCCAATGCTTTTTCATTCAAACCCGGACAATTTGTAACCTTAGATTTACCGATACACGAACAACGAAACAAACGCTGGCGTAGTTACAGCATTGCATCCGCCCCCGATAACTCAAATCTGATTGAACTAATTATTGTGTTGGTAGAAAATGGGGCAGGTTCCGGCTATTTGTTTCATGAGGTTTCAGAAGGAACCAACCTCACTTTGCGCGGACCGCAAGGCGTGTTTACACTTCCTGATCCGATTGAAAAGGATTTATTTTTTATTTGCACCGGTACCGGTATAGCTCCTTTTCGGAGTATGCTGCTCCATATTCTGAACCAAAAAATAGCACACCAAAATATCCACTTAATTTTTGGGACGCGCACTCAGCAAGACCTTTTGTATGCTGACGAGATGAGGCAATTGATGCAGCAAACAGAAAATTTATTTTACCACCCCACCCTATCTCGTGAGCATTGGGCCGGGCATCAAGGTTATGTTCATTCCGTTTATGAAGCCCTTTGCACCAATAGACCGCCGGCTCAATTTCTTTTGTGTGGTTGGCGAAATATGATAGATGAAGCGAAGGAACGCATCTTAAAAATGGGCTATGACAAAAAAGACATACTACTCGAATTGTACGGATAGTATTCAATAGTAAAAATCCGTTGCTTGAATTCAACCTTCAACGGATTGAAATCGCCTATTTATTTGTATTAAACTCTTCCAACAGCACCTCAAGCTCTGAAAGCATCATGGCTGTGGCTCCCCAAATGATCAAATTGTTCGTGGTTCGATAAGCGTTTACAGATCGGCTAAAGCTCGCATCGGCAGCAGAAGTAACTCGTGCAATGGTTTTATGTTCCTTATCTAATAATTCTTTTAAAGGCCATTCAATGGGATAATCCACCTCTTCATGGCTGATATTGAATTGAGGCTCTACTTCAGAAAAAGCTAAGAAAGGATGAACTAAAAAATTACTGACGGGAATATATAATTCTGTAAGCGCACCAATAATAGTGACTTTGGATGAAACAATGCCTACTTCTTCTTGTGCTTCTCGTAAGGCTGTAGCCCGTAAATCGGCATCAAAGGGCTCTTGCCTGCCGCCCGGAAAACTGATTTGCCCACTATGGGCATGTCCGTCTTCTACTCGCTTAATTAATAGCACATTCAGTTCTCCATTTTTTGGAAACAATAAGCTCAAAACTGCACTGGAGCGAACATCGGCGGGAATCTTTTGTGGATATTCCCGGACTGATGCGAACATCCTTTGGTGCGCATCCTTTCCCGGTAAGGTCTGTTTCAATCTTAAAAAAAGCCACTGAGATAATGCTTGTAAGTCCATTTTATCTGAAAATTAAGCAAGATTCTTTTTAAATTGACTACCATATCACACACCGAACTTTTAATCAGAAAATCATCAATATTCATTTGAAAACAAATGCACCATCCAATAGGGTGAAATGAGCTGGAATTTGCAAAGTTTGACAATTAGCTTTCCATTGTTCCATAATATTTCTCTTTTGTGATCCAGTTACAACCAGTTGATTAAAACGAAATATTTTTTGTAAAGTTTCTCCTTCAAAACGCTTTACAGGAAAGGCTATCACCACTATGTCAAATTGTGCAAACGAAGCAGTATCGAACTGAATAGCCCGATCTAAAATCAAGATTTTCTTACCTTGAAATCGAAAGACATTTCCCAAAATGGATTTTCCACTTTTCCAATTTCCGGTTGCTATATGATTTTCTTTTGTTGCAAAATCAATTTCCGGCTTTATAGAACCATTATTTAATAAAGGGAAATAGTATCCATTCGACAAGAATTCTGCGT
Source organism: Bacteroidota bacterium (assembly GCA_018267925.1). Lineage (GTDB taxonomy): Bacteria > Bacteroidota > Bacteroidia > Chitinophagales > Chitinophagaceae > JAFIGV01. Next base: position 168,150 of record JAFDXO010000195.1, read on the forward strand.
AAGAGTTTCGGTTGATATTATACACTACAAATTGTGGCTGATGGATAGAATTCCATCTGTTAACGGTCATAAGCATTAACAGAATAGCAGTGGCAGAAATGGCTATGGTCAAGCCTTTCCGCCTATTTTGCAACCAAAATAATGACATTCCGATAACGAACCCATATACACATAACAAGGATGGAAACGATAAAAACAAATTGCTGAAAGCCTTAGGATTTAGTGATTGCAGGAAAACAATGGTGCTATTAAAAACCTTGACTAAAAAGGTAAGTATAATAGCCATTAAACCGGCAATTGAAGAAAAATAACTCAGAAAAATAATCAACATTGAGCCTATCAGCACTACGCCCATACACAAATAAGCTAAAATATTAGCAATCAAAAAAGTAAGCGGAAAGGTGTGGAAATAGTAAATCACTAAAGGGGCAATTAATATTTCAGCAGCTAAACTTGCCGATGCAGCTTCCCATAATTTTTGCAAATAAACATTTGGAGCAACAACAAGTCGGGATAGCTTTTTATAAAATAAAATGAGTGAAAGTACTGCCAGAAAAGACAATTGAAACCCTACCGAAAACAGCCACATAGGCTCATACAGCAGCATAAAAAAAGCTGTTGCAAATAGTAAATTCAAGGGTTGCTTGTCTTGTCGAAAAATCAAACCTATTCCTACCAAACAAAACATGATTGCCGCTCGAATAGCAGAGGTCGGCGCACCGGCAACAGCTACATACAAGCACACAAATGGAATGGCTATCAGGTACTTGATAGCTTCGTATTTTCTGCCACGTAAAAAGAAAAGAAGGGTAGCAATAATTTGAAAAAACAAAATGACATGAGAACCGGAAATAGCTACAACATGGATGATGCCGGTGTCCACATAACTTTGCCTGAGTTCGGTGTCAAAGTTTACTTCATCGCCAAGTAGCATAGCTTGCATCAGCCCTAAAGTAGATTTATCAGTTACAAAATGCTCCAGTGTTTGCATTGAATAAGTATGAACTCGATCAATCAGTGAGGGTGTGTGAACTGATTGATGTACCAAACTAATGTCAGCAGCAGATAAAAAAGCTTGATGATAAATTCCGTTTTTTTCACAAAATGCACGATAGTCGAACGCGAATGGGTTTCCAGAATTTGTGATAGGCTTCCATTTGTTTGGAATCATTATTTCATCTCCCTTTTGAATAGGGAATGAAGAATCATTTTTATACACAAATAAAAAAGCTGAACCACTTACTGACACAACTTTTGAGCCATCGAATGCCATCAATACCTCAACTGGCAATTTCCATGTTTTCGTTTTTTGCTGTGGAGATTCAGCTACACGTACCAGAAAAGATTGAGCCTGATTCAGTGACTTTCCATACCAATTCGAATGGCTAATAGGAGATGAATACGCACAACAAAGCCATGATAGAAAAAAGAAAATTAATTGTATCCATGAAAATTGTAAAATCGGAAAATACTTACGGTTGTTAGCCCCAATAAGCATAAGAATGCCAACAAGAGCAGAACCAATGACTACACTTGTTAGGGTAAATAATGAAACGGAAGGGAGTAGTCCTTTGTCAAACAGTAAAATGGCAATTATAACGGGAACAAGCAAGCGAAAAAAAGGAGCTGTTTCCCAAAAATATGGACGTGATGGGTTCAAGAATTGCATAGAATTATGCTTGAGCTGAAAAGATAAACAAAGGTTTCAATAATAAGAAATGGTAGGTAGCAAGCTATTCATTCATAACACTGGATGTTTATGGAGGTATGTTAGAAGTTGTGTGTATCTTTTACAGAAGTTATTATCTTAGTGTTTCCCACTCGCCCCACTAACGTTCTTAGCCCATGCGTCAATATGCTTTGATTGTTTTTTGTTGTCTTTTAAATATTGTCTTGAAGGGGCAAACACCACGGCTTGACCACTTACGAAATCAAATCTTACTGACACAAGAACCATCTCAAAAAAGTTTACTGATTCGAGATCTTTTATCATACTATCGCTCATTAAGTAATGACACGTTATGGCACTATTGTGCTATGTTGCGCCAAATAGGTGGTACGGATTTAGAAAACAGGCTTACAAGTGAATTATATCGGGTTTATTATTTTTCTCGAGTCGAAAAACCGGATAGTGCTCATCAAATCATAAGACAAAATCTCTCTCTTGCACGACCTTTAACTAACAAAAGTCTATACCTTCACTTTTCCTATCTTGATGGATATCTTCTTACCAAAAACAGTGCATACAAGGATGCGGTAAAATCCTTTTTGAATACACTTCGATTATCTGAAGCCTATAAGGATACCAATATGCAAGTGCGCTGTTTGAATGGAGTTGGTTGGGCTTATCTTGAAATGAACCAACCGCAAGAGTCTTTGATCTGGTTAGATAAAGCGGCACAACTGGCAGAAGGCGATCGTCGTTTAACCTTATTACCGTTAATCTATTTAAATAAATCGTCTTGCTGGGGTGCGTTATCGCAAATTGATTCTGCTCAATTCTACAATCAAAAATCAATTTATTTTTCCGAGGCTACCGATGATCTTCATACCATGGCAAACGCATTGGCCATTCGATCAAATATTCAACTGATGCACAACAATCGAATGGGTGCTATTCAATCGGTAGAACATGCTGTGGAAATTCGGAAACACATTGGTGATCCATATTATATTGTTTCTGACTTGACTAATTTGGCTGATGCCTATTCCTATATTTCGCCGCAGAAAGCTATTGTTACGGCAACAGAGGCAGCTGATTTAGCAAGAAAAAGTAACCTTAAAACTAAGCTTGCAGCTGCCAATATTATGCTTGCTCAGGTAAACATGTTAGCTGGAAAATATAAAGACGCTGCTACCATTTTGATGCAAACAGTGATGCTTAAAGACACGATTTATCAGCAAAACAAAGCAGAAGAGCTGGCTGAAGTGGAAGCTAAATATGACCTTGAAAAAAAAGATGCGGCAATTCAACTTCTTCAAAAGGAAAATGAGTTACAAGACATCAACCATAGAAATACCCTATTTCAAATTTTGGGAGCTTCGCTAATCATGCTCTCTGCCATAGTCGGTTATCTTCTTTTTGCTTCTTTGCAGCGTAAAAGAAGACGGCTTGAGGAGAAAGCTGCACAAGAGAAGAGCCGTCTTCAAGAAATGATTAAAACACAAGAAGACGAAAGAAAACGAATATCGGCAGATCTTCATGACGGAGTTAGTCCTATCCTGTCTGCCATCAAACTAAACCTTAGTCAAATCAAAACACCCGAACAGGAAAGTCCTTGTCTAAACAAAGCCTTAGAGCTCATAGATATTTCCTATCAAGAGTTGCGGCAACTTTCACACCAACTCATGCCCTCAATCCTAACTAAAAAAGGACTTACACATGCTTTGCAACAAATGGCTAACGATCTGAGTACTTCAAAGCGGCTTTCTATTTGGGTATCAAGCGATCTGCCCGACCAACGCTATTCTTCAGAGATTGAGGTAAATCTGTATCGAATAGTTCAAGAATTGGTAAACAATATAGTTCGCTATGCCGAGGCTTCGGAAGTACAAATACAAATTACACATGAAAATAAGCAATTAAATCTCATGGTGGAAGATAACGGAATGGGATTCGATGCTACCTCGCTTCAAACTGCAGTTGGCAATGGTTGGAGCAATATCTTATCAAGACTAACTATTGTTCAAGGAAATATTGAAGTAGATACCAGAGCCAATAGGCGTGGAACAGTTGTTTTTGTTGTAGTACCCTTGCCGTAGATAGCACCACCTATTAGCCTAATATGCCCTACTGCTTCAGGATACTCAAAATGGCGATAGGAACAGATCCAAAAATCAAATCCCACAAAACTGAACTTACCCCAAACCCTTTTTCTTCTTCTTTATAATGATGCAAATGATGGTTTCGCCATAAGGTTTTTAAAAAACGAGGTGTTGAAAAAGCATGAATAGCAGAAGTGTATGGATCCGTAAAAAATATGGCCAAAATCAAAACCGGAGAAGAAAGCCAATGCAAACTACCTCATCAAAAAATACATACTTACAGAAAGCAAATAGAGCTACAATAAAAGTTGAGCAATAGAAAAAAAACGTACTAAAAATGTGTTTGTAACAAAAGTTACCAAGTAAACGATAGGGCGGAAATAATTTCGCCGCCTAATTTTTTGCAAAAATGCACATAAAAAATTTATTTTTATTGACCACAGGTATGCTGCTAACAGCAACTTCCTTCAGTCAGCAAACCATCCCTATTTCTAAGCCGGCATTACTGCAAAAGCTGGCAAACCAAAACCTGCAAGTTCAGATAGCTGAAAAAAACTATGAAGCAGCTAAGGCAGACTATCAGCAATCCAATGCCGTTTTCCTTCCCAACATCAATATGAGTTATACGGGTATTACCACCACTAATCCTCTTATGGCTTTTGGCTCTAAACTCAATCAGGCAATCATCACACAAGCCGATTTTAATCCGAGCCTACTTAATAATCCCGACAGAACAAATAATTACGCTACCCTGTTCGAAATTCAGCAGCCACTTTTAAATGCTGACGGATTGTATGCAAGAAAAGCTGCCAAAGCAAAAATGCAAGCAGCACAATTTCAAAAATCAAGAACAAAAGAATATTTGGAATTTGAATTAAGTAAAGCTTATATGCAACTTCAACTGGCATACAAAGCTGTAACCGTACTTTCAAAAGCAGATTCAACAGGGAAAGCTAATCTGAAGCTCGTAGAAAACTATTTTAAACAAGGGTTGGTTCAAAAAACAGACTTACTTCATGTGCAGGTTCATGTAAGCGATATTGCCAACCAATTGTTTCGTGCTACGTCCAATGTCAGGAATGCTTCTGATTACTTGGCATTTCTAATTAACGAAGAACAGAATGGAATTACCTATCAACCTACCGAACAGCTTGAGCAAATAACAGATAATTATATTTCCAACAGCCGATTACCTGAAAACCGTAAAGACATATTGGCTATAAATAAAGCCAAAGAAGCCTACCAAAGCATGTATAGATCTAATCAAATGAGTCTGATGCCTAGATTGAACGCATTTGGTAATTATCAACTTTATGATAAAGAATTCTTAGGCATGAAAGCCAATGGCTACCTGATAGGTGCTCAATTATCATGGAATATTTTCGATGGTTACAAATCCTTTGGTAAAATCAACAAAGCAAAAGCAGATTATGAAAAAGCAATCGCCGAAACTGAACAATATGAAAAGCAAAGTCAAATGGAAGTGCAGATAGCTGCCAGGCAGTTTGCAGATGCCGATAAAAATCTAAGTCTATCAAAAATTGCATGGAAACAAGCGCAGGAGGCCTACCGAATCCTTCAAAACAGATATACACAAGGACTGGAAAAAACCACCGACTTATTACAATCTGAAACACTTATGCTACAAAAAGAACTGGAACATGTAAAGGCAATATTTGAATACAATACTTCATTTGAATACAATCAATTTCTAAATAAATAAACAAATATAAAAATAACGACCACATAGATGAATTATACATTTTCAATTCCCACGATAGTTGCATTAGCACTACTTTTAAGTGCCTGTGGTGCTGATAAGAAAAAACTGCAACCCGATGCACCAGCTGTAACCGTAACGCTTGGTGGAACAAAAGCCGATAATACGTCAACAACCATTACCGCCAGTGGCAAGATAGAGGCAGAAAACAGCGCAAACCTTAGTACCCGCATGATGGGCTTTGTTACCAAAGTACATGTGAAAGTGGGACAAAAAGTAGATGCAGGCCAGCTGTTAGTAAGTGTGAACAACAGCGACTTGCAAGCTAAAAAAGCACAAGTGGAAGCCTCTATTTTGCAAGCTAAAGCTGCTTACACAAGTGCTAAAAAGGATTACGACCGTTTTGTTGTTCTGTTTAGCCAGCAAAGTGCCAGTCAAAAAGAGCTGGATGATATGACAACTCGCTATGAAATGGCAAAAGCTGCGCTGGAAGGAGCCCGACAAATGCGCAACGAAGTGCAGGCACAGTTTAAATATTCAAATATTTCTGCTCCTTTTGCAGGCACAGTTACCAATACTTTTATTAAAGAAGGTGATATGGCCAACCCCGGAATGCCGCTAATAAGCCTTGAAGGCACCTCACATTTTCAGGTTTCGGCTATGGTTCCCGAATCAGAAATTACACACATTAAAAACGACATGCCGGTAAAAGTGCTTGTAAAGTCAAGCAATGAAGAATTGGAAGGCAAAGTGACGGAAGTAAGTACTTCAGCCAAAAACACAGGCGGACAATACCTCGTAAAAATCAATCTTAAAAACCAGGATAACAAAGTGCTTTCAGGCATGTTTGTCAATGTTCAGTTTCCCATAGCAAAAGAAAAGAACACAGTAGTAAATGACGAAGAACATGTAATGGTTCCCGAATCTTGTCTGGTACATCAGGGTCAACTAACAGGCATTTATACTGTAAGTGCCAACAATACTGCCATTCTCAGATGGGTAAGATTAGGTAAATCATCAGGCGATCACGTAATGGTATTATCGGGTTTGAATGCCAATGAGCCATATATTCTTTCGGCAGACGGCAAATTATTTAACGGCGTGAAAGTAAATATTAAATAACCCTAAAATTCAATAACAACTTTCATTATGCAAGAAGGAATATCGGGTAAACTGGCCCATGTTTTCATTAACTCAAAGCTCACCGTTTTGCTCATGGTGGCATTGATGATAATCGGTATTTATAGTTCGTTTTTAATACCCAGAGAAGAAGAACCACAAATCAATGTGCCGATGGCAGATGTGATGGTGGGATATCCGGGTGCAAATCCTACCGAAGTCGAGAGTAGGGTCGTAAAACCACTCGAAAAAATCATTTCCAATATCAAAGGGGTAGAACATGTGCATAGTATGGCAATGAATGGTCAAGCTATGATTATTGTTCAGTTTTATGTAGGACAGGATATTGAACGCTCGTATGTAAAACTATACGATGAATTACAGAAACATGAAAACATGTTTCCGCAAGGGGTTTATAAACCGGTTGTCAAAACCCGTTCGATAGACGACGTGCCGATGCTCGGACTCACGCTGTGGAGCAAAAACCTTAATGACTTTGAAATCCGTCAGATAGCCGAGGAGGTAACTTCTGAAATTGAAAAAGTAAAAGACGTAGCCATTACCAAAGAAATTGGCGGTAGAAACAGAGTACTGAAAGTAGTGCTTGACAAGGATAAAATGGCAGAAAACGGCATAGATGCTTTAAGCATTATGCAGATGATTCAGTCCAATAACAGTAGTTCACAATCAGGTACTTTTGTTAATAATGACAAGGAATACTTAGTTACTACCGGTCAGTTTCTGCAATCGTCCGAAGATGTTGAAAATCTGATAGTAGGTGTAAACGCTAATATGCCGGTTTATCTGAAACAGGTTGCCAGAATAGAAGATGGACCAGCAACACCTGCCAATTATGTTTCATTTGGATATGGCAAAGCCAATGAACTTTTTAATCACTCTAAAGGGGAATTTCCTGCAGTTACCATTTCTGTTGGTAAGGTAAAAGGTGCGGATGCTATGAAAATATCCGAAAAGATATTAGCCCGAATAGAACAACTCAAGAAAACCATCATTCCCAATGATGTTCATGTGGAAGTAACTCGCAACTATGGTGAAACCGCCTCGGATAAAGTAGGTGAATTGCTTATGCATTTGGGAATAGCCATTATTGCCGTTACCTTTCTGGTGGTGCTGGCAATGGGCTGGCGTGGTGGTCTTGTCGTTTTCTTTTCAGTGCCGCTCACTTTTGCGCTTACCTTGTTTGCCTATTATTTATTAGGATATACCCTAAATCGCATAACACTTTTTGCGCTGGTTTTTGTGGTGGGTATCGTTGTGGACGATAGTATCATTATTGCCGAAAATATGCACCGGCACTTCAAGATGAAAAGACTACCCTTCAAGCAGGCTGCTATTTATGCCATCAATGAAGTGGGCAACCCTACTATTCTTGCCACCTTTACGGTCATTGCAGCAATCTTGCCCATGGCTTTCGTTTCAGGAATGATGGGACCATATATGAGTCCTATGCCTATTGGTGCTTCAATAGCCATGATGCTCTCGTTGTTTGTAGCACTAACCGTAACCCCTTATCTCGGTTATCATCTGCTTCAGGAAAAAGAAGAACAGGAAAACAAGGCAGCCCATGGACTGGAAACAAGTCGGGTATATAAAATATATGCCATGCTGGAAGGTCCTTTATTGAATAGCAGTAAGAAAAGAAGATTACTTGTGGGTTTAACCGTTTTGATGCTGATAGGTTCGGTTATGATGTTCTTTACCAAGTCGGTTGCAGTCAAAATGCTTCCTTTTGATAATAAAAATGAATTTCAGGTAGTGATTGACATGCCTGAGGGAACTACCCTCGAAAGAACGGCAGCAGTTACCAAAGAAATTGCTCAATACATTGCCACTATTCCCGAAGTAGTAAGTTATCAGAATTATGTGGGTACTTCGGCACCTATCACTTTCAACGGTTTGGTTCGTCACTATGACCTGCGTGGAGGCAGTAACATGGCCGATATTCAAGTTAATTTATTACACAAAGAAGATAGAAGTAATCAAAGTCATACACTTGCCAAGTTGGTACGCCCTGAGGTGCAAAAAATAGCTAAGCGCTACGGTGCTAATGTCAAAATTATTGAAGTGCCGCCAGGCCCACCGGTTTTGTCAACTTTGGTAGCCGAAGTTTATGGCGGACCTGATTATGAAGCGCAGATAAAAGTAGCACAACAAGTGAAGTCTATCCTGAATGCAACACCCGACATTGTAGATGTTGATTGGATGACGGAAGACCACCAGACGGAATATAAATTGGAAGTGGACAAAGAAAAAGCTATGCTCAACGGCATTGCGCCTCAACAAATAGTAGGCAACCTTACTTATTTGCTTAAAGAATATCCGATTTCCAATCTTTATGATGAACATTCTTATGACAACGTAGGCATTGTATTGTCTTTAGATGATAAAGATAAAACCACCCTTCAGGATATTGAAAACCTGAAAATCAAAGGAAACCGAGGGAATATGATAGCTGTGTCCGACCTGGTAAAAGTGGTAAAGGATAGCCTAAAGCATACCATCTACCGAAAAGACCAAAAAAGAGTGGTTTATGTAACCGCCGACATGGCCGGTATTTTGGAAAGCCCCGTTTATGCCATTTTAGGAATGAATGAAAAACTGCAAAAAATGTCGCTTCCCAAAGGCTATAAAGTCAACGAACTGTATATGGATCAACCTGACAACGAGTCTGATTTTACTGTGAAATGGGATGGTGAATGGCAGATAACCTTAGAGGTATTCCGTGATTTAGGAGTTGCATTCATGGTTGTAATCATCATCATTTATATGTTGATTGTGGGTTGGTTTCAAAACTTCAAAACTCCAGTAGTGATGATGATGGCTATACCTTTGTCATTGATTGGTATTGTGTTTGGGCATTGGATACTCGGGGCTTATTTCACTGCTACTTCTTTTATAGGTATGATTGCGCTGGCGGGTGTCATGGTACGCAATTCGGTTTTGCTCATAGATTTTATCGAAATCCGCTTGCAGGAAGGAATTCCTTTAAAACAGGCAATTATTGAAGCAGGTGCCGTACGCACTACACCTATTTTACTTACTACGGGTGCGGTAGTTATAGGTGCAAGCATCATTTTATTCGACCCTATATTTCAGGGACTGGCTATTTCGCTGGTTTTCGGAGCTATTGTTTCCACCCTGCTCACCTTACTTGTTGTGCCGATCATCTACTATGTAAGCGAAAGAAAAAAATGGGAAACCAAATCATAAATCAGGAAAAGTGCAGGCTGCCAGACTATTCATTAAAATCTGCCTGCACTTTTTCATAAACAATAAAAAACATGAAGCTTTTACTGATTACCTCCATTGTCGAATACAAAAATGATATTAAGCAGATACTTAGAAGTGCTGAAGTGCATTCATACTCCTACCGAGAAGTGACAGGTTTTAAAAATGCAGCAGCTGATGCTATCGAAGCCAACTGGTTTGCTACCAATATGACTGAAAACGAATCAGTGCTTTTCTATGCCTTTGTACCTTTAGAAAAAGTACAGACAGTGCTAAATGATTCCAATGCGTTTAATGCCCGTCAGTATTCACAGTCGTATATTCATGTTGCTGTCATTTCTATCGAACAATCCAACTAAATTGAGTCCATCAATGAAAAACAGACTTATTAGAGCAATAGCAGGAAGTTTTATTTTAATCAGTTTGATACTTGCTATGAAAGTCAATCAAAACTGGATTTGGTTTACGGCTTTTATTGGAGTCAACCTTTTACAATCATCCTTTACGAAATGGTGCCTTATGGAAAGTGTTTTGACCAAAATAGGAGTAAAAGACGAATAGCACTATTGAACTCTATTGAAAACTACACAAAATCTATATCAATACTGGAAGAGGAAACCTAATTCTATTTCTGCTTAATGATGCTCAAAGTGACGATTATCTTTATTAGGAACAGATCCAAAAATCAAATCCCATAAAACAGAACTTACCCCAAACCCTTTCTCTTCTTCTTTATAATGATGCAAGTGGTGGTTTCGCCATAAGGCTTTTAAAAAATGAGGTGGTGAAAAAGTATGAATAGCATAGTGCATGGAGCCATAAAGAATGTAGCCAAAAACAAAGCCGGGGAAGAAAGCCAGTGCAAACCACCCCATCAAAAAATACATACTTACAGAAAGCAAAATAGCTAACAACAAACTAGGTATGGGGGGCATAAATAATCGTTCTTTATCGCGTGGAAATTCATGATGAACGCCATGCATTATATAGACAAATCGCTTGGCACGAGTGCTTTTGGCAGCCCAATGAAATACATACCGGTGCATCAGGTATTCAAACAGCGACCAGGTTAATACACCTAAACAGAATAATGCAAACTCTTTCCAAGGGTGAATTCCCTTATAACTGGCACCATAGTAAAGCATAAATGCTATAATGGGAAAATAAATGCTGTAAATGACCAAGGGATGGGTCTTGCTCAATGATTCCAACAAGTGATTTTCAAAAATTCTTGCTTGGCCTTTGTTCTTTATTTTGTCGAAGTGCATCGTATTTGGCTTAGGGTGGATAACCAAATTTAGCAACTGCTTTGAAAATTAGGAAGTTTACTCTTCATCTTCAAGCCACACCGTATCAATTTTCTTTTGCTTTGCTTTATCAATCCACAAAAGTAAAGCAGGTTGAAGTGTGAGGTTAGTTATCATGGCTAATAAAAGCGTCAATGAAGTTAAGTAACCTAAAGATTTTGTGCCGTCGAACTCCGATAACGCAAACACACCAAATCCAGCAATCAAAATGAGCGATGTGTAGATAATACTTAATCCGGTGTCATGAATAGTACGTCGAACAGTTTCCGCAATATTATCATCATGCCGAGAAAGCTCTTGCTTGAAATTTACCAGAAATCGTATAGTTACATCAATCGTTATTCCTAATGCAACACTAAACACTAAAACAGTTGAGGGCTTTATGGGAATGTTTGCCCAGCCCATTACGCCGGCAGTTATTAGCAAGGGGATAAGGTTTGTAACAACGGATATAAGTAAAATTTTCCACGACCTAAACAAGAAAATCATGCAACCAAATATCATGATGAAGGCAAGAATCAAGCTATCGCGCAAGCTATGGATGATAAATTTACTGCCTTCTAAAAATACAATACTGGTTCCGGTAAACGTTACTTGATAATGTGCCGTATCAAATAATTGGAGAGTTTTAGGACGTATGCTATCAAGTAAAATGGGTAGCCGGACACTGCCTACATCAGCCATGGAAACACTGATCCGTGTCTTTTGTTTAGTGCTGTCCATAAAAGAGGCAACCAGTTTATTGAACATACTGTTTTTGTCTCCTTTAGACCGTAGATAGGGTTGAATAAAAGCACCATCAAATACATTGGGAACGGAATAGCTACTGCTGTCTCCATCATAATACGCTTGCCGTGCAAATTTCACTCCTTCCACAATAGATAAAGCATGACCTATCTCAGGAAATTGATTAAGCTCAGCAATTAGCTTATCCATTTTTTCTAAAACAGGAAGTGAAACAGCTCCATTCTTTTTACGGGTATCAATCACTATTTCTAAAGGCATCACACCTCTAAAGTTTTTTTCAAAAAACTTTAGATCCTGATATACAACTTCACCTTTAGGCAAATCATCAACAATATGACCGACACTATTGAGGCGAAGAATTCCAACTATCGAAAGCCCACATAAAAGGATGCTAAACACATAAATCCAACGCCGATGCTCAAACACCCAAGTAGTTAAAACAGACAACAATTTATTCATCCACCTACTTTCAAGATAGCTTGTATGGCGACCTTTAGGTGTAGGTAGAAAGCTGAATAAGGCCGGAATAAAAATGAGTGAAATGACAAAGATGGCCATTATATTCAGTCCGGCTACCAAACCAAATTCTTTTAGTACGGTACTTTTTGTAAAATAAAATACGCCGAAACCTATGGCTGCCGTCAAATTTGTAAACAACGTTACAATACCCATACGGTCAACCGTGCGCATTAAGGCTTTCATCTTGTTGCCATGCTTGTTGTATTCCGCATGATACTTATTTAGCAAATAGACACAATTAGGAATACCTATAACTACTATCAACGGTGGAATAAGAGCCGTAAGCAAAGTGATCTTATAGCCTAAAAGAGTGATGGTACCTAAGGACCAAACTACCCCAACAGCTACCACCAGCATGGAAGCCAAAACAGCCATAAATGAACGAAAAAATAAGGCTAAAATCACTGCTGTCAGTACAAATGACATAAGCAAAAACAACCGCATTTCGCGTTGTACTTGTGTTGCCATGATGGTGCGAATCAAAGGCAAACCGGAATAGTGAAGAGTAATGTGTTGTTCTTGAGCAAATGATTCACTTACATCTTGAATGGCTTTAACAACTTTTGTTCGATTTTTGGAGTTGAGTGCCTTTTTGTCAATCCGTACAGCCATTAAGTAGGCATCTGTAGCAGGATTGTATAAGAAGTTCTTGTAAAAGGGTAAGTTCAAAAACACCTTTTGTACACTATCTACATTCACGTTATTGTCATCTGGTATCAGCTTCACAACGCGTAGCTTCCCACTTGCTGTGTCTTTGATCAGGTTGATAGCTCCCGGAATACTCAATACATTTTCAACTGATTTTACATTTTCAATTTTTTTTACCAGCTTACAGTAGGACTGAAAGAAATCGGGTTTAAAAAAACGATCTGTTTGCATTCCGATAACCATGAGGTTTCCATCTTCACCAAATTGTTTTCGGAATTGTTGATAAGCAATAAATTTGGGATTATCCGTTGGGATGGCACTGGTAAACTCATAACTCAGTTGCACTTGTGATGCAAAATATCCCATTATACCGGTAGCAACCAGAAGCAGCACCAATAAGGCAATTCGAAATTTAATAATAATACCGGCTACACGATGCCACATGAACAAAAGGAATTGGGCGGCAAAAGTAGCAAAATTGGATTCAACTAAGGGAGATTGTAGCCATACCGAACGATTTCAACTTGGTTTTTAATAGGAAGAGATTAATTTGATTGTTTTGCTAAGTTCAATAGCTTTTCTATAAATACTTCCCAACTATATTTTTTCTTCTCGATAGCCATGTTTTCCTCAAGATTTGGAATTGGGTTTTCGAAAAATTTGGCAATAGCATCGGCAATGCTTGACGGATTAGGTTCTGCAACAAAGCCTACTTGACCTTCCGGAACCACTTCTTGTAATCCGCCCACTCGGGTAACAATCATTGGTTTTTCAAAATGATAAGCTACTTGTGTAATGCCGCTTTGGGTTGCAGTTCTGTAAGGTTGCACAACCAAATCAGCAGCACCAAAATAATATCTTACTTCATCGTTCGGAATAAATTGGGTAAACAACTTAACTCGATTTGACAAAGCTTGAATTTGCGTATCATACTCATGGGGATTATCATAAAACTCTCCCGCAATGATTAGCTCAATTTCTAATTGTTTTAACCTATCATCCTGTAATGCCTCAAGCAATAAATCAAGTCCTTTATATTTTCTGATAAAGCCAAAAAAAAGAAGATATTTTTTCTCTGCATCAAGACCCAACTTGGCACAAGCCTCTAACTTAGTCAAGGCTTCACCATAATTATCATACAGAGGATGTGGAGTATATGCGGATGGTTTATCTGTCAAGGTTTTCAGGTCTTTCAACACATCTTTACTCATGCTTATAAAAGCATCTACGGGCTTGATAAAATATTGAGTAAAAAATTTGTCTCCAGCACGATGTTCATGCGGAATAATATTGTCAGCAATACAGATAATTTTTGTGTGCTTGTTCTTTTTTACGATTCTTAAAATAGTTCCCAAGCAAGGTCCCATAAACGGAAGCCAATAGCGTACAATCACCAAATCGGGCTTGAGTTTTTTCAGCTCCTTACCAACATGCAACCAATTGAATGGGTTGATGGAATTAATAACAGAACGAATGTTTAGGTTGGATGGTGCGGGTTCATCTGTAAACTGCGATTTTCCCGGAAAAAGAAAAGAAGGATATTGTAATGAAAATGAGTAAATGGTTACATCATATCCTTGTTGCTGAAGCACTTCCGCCAAGCGTTCGTTGAAGGTTGCAATGCCCCCTCCTCGTAATGGATGTGCTGATCCTATAATTATAATTTTTGAACGTAGGGTTTGTTGATTTTGGTTATCCAAATCTATACTCTTCTTGGGGTTAGCCATTTCCATCTTTGTTTTTCATGCTCTGAATGTGGCAAAAATATTACTGCTTCTAAATATTCCACTATTGCTTTTTTTGAACCCTTTTTAAGTCTATCAAGTTCATTGAATTGGCAGAAAATCCCTGTACATCAGGATGTGTGAAGTGCAGCATTTGATCATAAAACAAAGGAATAATAGGTGCTTCAGACATAGCCAAACTATCCATCTTTTGGTAAAGCAAAAAGCGAATACTGTCGGGCGTGTTCATACTTTCGTCATACATTTTATCAAACAAAACATTGTGAAATCTTGTATAGTTGGGAGGGGCAGGTAGTTTGCCATAAAAAAAGGCAAGCATACTTTCGGCATCTGGATAATCGGCTATCCACTGTGCTCGAAAAGCAATGGCTTCTGATTTGCTCATTTGTTGCCTTAAAATATTAGCTTGAATGATTTCCACTTTTGCTTGAATGCCTATTTCTTGCAGCTGAACAGCAATGAAGTTGACTATATCAGCCCAGTTGTCTGGTGCCAAAATAGTGAGCGCCCTTAATCCTTGTCCATTTGGGAAACCGGCTTCCTTCAATAGACTTAATGCCTTTTTAGGATCATAATGATAGCCGAAATGTGCATTACTGTCATAACCCGGCATTCCACGCGGAATAAACCCCTCAGTAGCAGGGCGAACCGTACCATTTTTAAAATATCGAGCAATTCGTTCTCGGTCAATAGCAAAGTTGATAGCCTTTCTAACTGCCTGAAACCTTGTTGGGGAGTGACGAACAAGCTTATTTGTTGTGTCCACTAAAAAGCCAATATACTCTGTATTGAGATAAGTTCTTTTTGTCAGAACAATTTTATGCTGAAATGCTTTTTGAAGCTCACCACCTTTTGTTAAGACCAAATCTTTAAATGAACCGTCTATATTGTTTACAAAATCAATTTTCCCTTGAAGAAAAAGAAAAAATTCAGTTGCCTTGCTATCTACAAAGCTGATCTGAACAGCATCCAGATTGGGAAGAGGTAAGCCAGTAGCATCTCGCTCCCAATAGTGTTCGTTTCTTTTTAGTGCTAACACATTTCCGTCATCCCAATAATGAAAAACAAAGGGACCGGTGCCTAAAGGATGACGACCAAAATCTTTTCCCCAACGTAATACAGCCTCTTTGGGAACGATGCTACAATAAGGCATGGTGAAAATTTGTAACAGTGGGCGAAAAGGAGTTTTGAGTTGAACCACTACGGTACTATCGTTAAGGGCAGTGAATGGCTCTTTTGAAGCAATCCGCTCATTGAAAATCCATGCACCGGTAGATGCTACTGATGGGTCTATTAATCGGTTGAAACTATAAACTACATCCTGCGCTTCCATTCTTCTGCCTTTCCCGTTCGAGAAAATGGTATCATCGTGAAAAAAAACATCCCTGCGTAAGGAAAAAGTATAGGTCAGACCATCGGGTGAAACCTCCCATTTTTTTGCTAATGAGGGAATGATATTTAAATGTTCATCTGTTTCCACGAGGGTGTTATACAACATGTGGTCTGTCCACATATTGTAAAGGTTTTTAGCAAAAGCGGGATCCAAGCTTTCAACGGTTCCGGCAGAGTAATTGAGATAAAAGACATTCTTTTTTTCGTTCGCTTTTTTGCCACAGGAAATGGTCAAAATGAGAAATATAAAACACCCTATAAACCTGTGGATAAAACGCATGGTGCAAATTAGTAGAATGCCATTAAATTTGGACGACTTTCAAACAATGAGTACACGTCTTTCGGTAAACATCAACAAGATTGCCACCTTGCGAAATAGTCGTGGGGGTAATAATCCCGATGTTGTGCAAGCCGCAATAAACTGTGAGGCTTTTGGTGCAGAAGGCATTACAGTTCATCCTCGTCCCGATGAAAGACACATACGCTATGACGATGTTCGGGAGCTAAAAAAAGTAATTCGTACGGAGTTTAATATTGAGGGTAATCCCAAGGAAGATAAATTCGTTCAATTGGTGTTGGACACATTGCCGACACAAGTAACTTTAGTTCCGGATTCGCCTAATCAACTCACTTCAAATCATGGATGGAATACGATTAAAGAACAATCCTATTTACAAGTAATCATTAGTGAGTTTAAAAAAGCAGGTATTCGCGTATCTATATTTGTTGACCCTGTTGAAAAAATGATTGAAGCCGCCGCAGACACTGGAACCGAACGGATTGAATTATATACCGAAGATTTTGCCAAACACTTTCACCAAGACAAACATCAGGCTATTGCACCTTATCTTGCCTCAGCTATTATGGCACAAAGTTTTCAACTCGGTGTGAATGCAGGACATGATTTAGACCTTCAGAATTTGCGTTTTTTTGCAGAGTCTATACCCAACCTATTGGAGGTTTCTATCGGTCATGCACTTATTAGCGATGCACTCTATTATGGCCTTGAAAACACAATTCAGATGTACCGAAGAAAACTCTCATTTTGACGCAAGAATGTAAAGCGATTGTTAATGGCTGTTTTGAATTACAAATGAATTGTTAATGACAATACTTTTATTGCCCTATTCCTTACCTATTCTCCAAAAACAATATTGAGCCGAAGGCGATATACTTTCGAGTTCACATAGAAAACTAAAGCATTTCTAAAGGAGAGATATGCTTTGTCAATGTGGGAATTGAAGTGTGGGAATATTTATTTTTATTATTGTAAAAGAGGCTTTATTATTTAAAAGCAAAGTATGAGAAGGAGAGTTTATGCTGCTGTGTGGATGTGCATGGTAATGTGTATATCATTGTTTGCACAAGCACAACCAACGGCAAATTTTACATCAAATATAGTTACCGGATGTGCGCCCATATTGGTTCAGTTTACGGATCAAAGTAGTGGTAGCCCAACTTCCTGGTATTGGGATTTAGGAAATGGTACCAATTCAACATTGCAAAACCCTTCAACAACGTATATTTCAGCAGGCATTTATACTATTACACTAACGGTAACCAATGCGTCCGGCTCTAACACTAAAGTGATGACCAACTATATTTCAGTTGTGCCTTCGCCAATAGTAAACTTTACGGGTACGGACACGTTTAGTTGTGCACCAAAGACTATTCAATTTACAGATTTATCTACACCCGGTGGAACCGGAACGGTGAACTATTTATGGGATTTTGGGGATGGATTTACTTCTAATTTAAAAAACCCTACGCATACTTATAATTCCAACGGAATATATAATGTTACACTTAAGGTTACCAACGCTTCCGGTTGTTCTAAAATATTAACTAAGTCAAATTTTATTCAGCTGATAAACAAGCCGACTGCTAATTTTTCAGCAACCAATAATAATTCATGCACCCTTCCTTTGTCTGTAACGTTTACGAATGCTTCCAGTGGAGGTGTAAGTTATCAATGGGATTTTGGAAATGGCACTACTTCAACGGCTACAAACCCTTCATGCACCTATACTTCGGCGGGTTCATATACCGTTCGACTAATCACCACTAATGTAGCCGGCTGTTCTGATACGATGATTAAAGTAGCCTTTGTCAATATAGGATCATTAACGGCCGGATTTACCAAAAGCACATCTACTACTTGCACAAATAATTCAGTTTCTTTTACAAATACGTCTATTCCAGGTCCCGGTGTCAGTACTTGGTATTTCGGAGATGGTACCAGCTTCACTGGAACAAATGCCAATCATGCTTATTCTACGGCAGGTACATTCACGGTAAAATTAGTTGTGAACTATAATAATTGTAGTGATTCTACTACACAAACAATTGTAGTAAATCAAGGACCACTTACTGCTTTTTCAGCAAATAATTTAGTAGGTTGTACAGTTCCTTTTACAACACAGTTCACCAATGCAACAACGGGCGCATCAAGCTACTTATGGATTTTTGGAGATGGCACTACGTCAACTGCAACAAGCCCCTCGCATACTTATACGGCAATGGGAGTTTATACCGTTAAATTGATTGCTTTTGGTGCTAATGGCTGTAATGATACTTTGACTAAAACAAACTATATCAATATTACTTTACCAACTATTTCTATTTCTGCAAATCCTGCCACAGGATGTGCACCTCTTAGTGTAAGCTTATCCGCAAATATACCTTCGGGTGTTACGATTACTAACTATAATTGGACGTTTGGAGATGGCAATTCGGGAACAGGAGGCCCCACTATTCTACATACTTATACGTCCGGCAGCTATCAAGCAACACTGACCGTAACCACAAATTTAGGATGTACCATAACCTCGCCGCCTATAACTATAACAGCAGGACCTCCACCTACTGCAAGTTTCACCTTTTCACCAAATCCGGTTTGTCCCAACCAAACTGTTTATTTTACAAATACCTCAACTGCCCCTCTCGGAACAATTTATCAATGGACATTTGGAGACGGAGGCACAAGCACACAAGTCAATCCAACTTATGCCTATGGTGGGGCCGGAACATATACCATTACGCTTACTCTAAATAATAACGGATGTATTAGCACCTACACTGCAACCATTGTTGTTAGCCTCCCTAAGGCATATTACACTACTAATATACTTTGTAGCGATAAACTAAAAGTTTATTTTACGGATGCCTCTATTGGTGCTAATTCCTATAGTTGGAATTTTGGTGATGGTGCAACTTCTACTTTGCAAAACCCTGTTCACACCTATCCCACTTATGGCAACTATAATTGTGTATTAACTGTTACAAACAACGCCACTGGCTGCACCTCCAGTAAAATTTGGACCATTTCCCTATTTGATGTTCCAGCATTGTTTATGGCAAACGACAGTATTATCTGTAAAGGACAAACTGTAACATTCACTTCACAATCCGCACCTTCTGCAAATATTAATAGTTATATCTGGGACTTTGGTGACGGTTCTGCTCTACAAACAACTACCACAAACACCGTTTCTCACGCTTATGTTACGAACGGAAATTTTACGGTAACACTTTATGTTGTGGATACTCGGGGTTGTACTGATACGTTGATAAAAACCAACTACATTCAAGTAAACGGACCCACCGCCAACTTTAGTGGTGCACCGCTTAGTGGATGTGCACCTTTGTTAGTCGGATTTATTGACCAATCCAGTTCGGGAGGTTCCGGAATTTTTGCACGTACTTGGCGATTTGGTGACGGAAGTATAAGCACTGCTAATATTGCTAATGTTACACACACTTACGGAAAGGGCACCTTCAATGTTACACTCGTTGTAACAAATGGTAATGGATGTAAAGATTCGATGGTTAAAGCCAACTATGTTACTGCAACAAAACCTATTGCCGGTTTTACCGCTAATAACACAACTATTTGCCCGGGTCAAAGTGTTACGTTTACTAATAGTTCGGTTGGGTCAAACCTTTCATATAGTTGGGCGTTTGGTGATGGGGGCACTTCTACGGCAACCAGCCCTTCACATAGCTATGCCGCTACCGGAAGTTATACAGTAACACTGATTGTGACGGATGGAACAATGTGTATAGACACTTTAATCAAAACAGCTTATATTACTGTTGGAGGAATTAATTTAGGTTTTACTGCCAGCGATACCTTTGCTACTTGTCCACCACTAACTGTCAACTTTACAAACACATCTACCAATGCCAGTAATTATACTTGGATTTTTGGAAACGGAAACGCCTCGTCGTTGGCTTCTCCTTCAACCATATATACACTACCGGGTATTTATATAGTTAAACTAAAAGGAGTAAATGGAGGATGTCAAGATTCTGTTTCTAAAACCATTACAATTCTTGGCCCTACCGGTACTTTTTCTTACGCACCGATCAATGGTTGTGTGCCGCTTACAGTCAGCTTTACAGCTACTACTCAAAATACCCAAATTCTAATTTGGGATATGAATAATGGCGTAACGCAAACTACATCAACCAATACAACTACCTATACATACACCTCCCCCGGAAAATATATTCCAAAACTTCTTCTGAGCGATGGAAACTCTTGTATAGTACCTATTCAAGGACCCGACACAATCAAGGTGGATAAAGTAACCGCTGATTTTTCCTTTTCACCCAATAATCAATGTGGTTCAGGATTGATCAATTTTATAGACACGATTCTTTATCAAGTAAACCCGATTGCTACTCGCTTTTGGACATTTGGCGATGGAGGAACCGCCACAACACACAACCCATCTCACAGTTATGCCGCTGCAGGTACATACACCGTAAAACTTGTTGTTACCTCAACACAAGGATGTAAAGATTCTGTGGTTAAAACAGTTACCATTCTTCCCAAACCAATTGTCAGTGCAGGAAATAACGTTTCTATTTGTCAAGGAAATACGATTCCTGTTCAACTTCAGGCCACTGGTGCCGTAAGCTATGTTTGGACTCCGTCAAGTGGACTCTCTTGTACTAATTGTGCTAACCCATTAGCCAACCCCACTGTTACCACTACCTATAAAGTTACCGGAACAGGTGCAAATGGTTGTTCTGATACATCTTTAGTCACGATTACGGTCAATCCGCTTCCAACAATTCAAACAGGCCCCAACCCAACTATTTGTGCTGGCGGATCTATCCAATTAGCTGTTGCTGGTGCTACAACTTATAGCTGGACACCATCAACAGGTCTTTCTTGCAACAATTGCAATAATCCTACTGCCTCTCCTGCTACAACCACAACTTACACCATTACCGGCACTTCATCAGTAGGATGTAGCAATACAGCTCAAATAACCGTCAATGTATCTGCCATTCCAAACGTTACAGCAACAGCAACTAAAAATGCCATTTGCGTAGGCGATTCATCCAAGCTGCAGGCTTTGGGTGGAGGCAATTATTCATGGTCGCCAGCCATTGGGCTTTCTTGTGTTAATTGTGCAAACCCAACAGCTAATCCAACGACAACCACAACTTACATAGTGTCTGGTAGTAATAGTGCCGGTTGTACAGATACCGGAATGGTAACTATTGTGGTCAATCCCTTACCGGTATTGTCTGTTCCAAATAAGTCCGTTTGTATAGGTAGTTCTGTTTTGCTACAAGCTTCAGGAGCCAATACTTATGCTTGGACACCATCAACAGGATTGTCTTGTAATAATTGTGCTAACCCAACCGCTACTATCTCCAATACAACCACCTACTCAATAACAGGTACCAGCGCAGCCGGTTGTGTGAGCAATACCCAAATGACTATAACCGTAAATCCACTACCCGTTATCACAGCAAACCCAAATCAAACGGCTTGTAATGGAACACCGGTTCAATTGACTGCATCCGGTGGTCAGACGTATGTGTGGAGCCCATCTACCGGACTATCTTGCACAAATTGCACCTCGCCTACTGCTACTCCAGCCTCTACTACAACTTATACTGTAGTTGGCAAAGATGCCAATGGCTGTGTGGACACTGCTCGCACTAAAGTATCTATCAATCCATTGCCAAATGTGAATGCAGGACCCGATCGCTCTATTTGTAAATTAAATAGCACACAACTTCAAGCAACCGGAGCAAACACCTATGTTTGGTCTCCCTCAACCGGATTGTCTTGTGTTAATTGTGCTAACCCAATTGCTTCACCTACCGTTGCCACTAACTATGTAGTAACCGGAACGGATGGAAATAATTGCAGCAAATCTGATACAGTACTGGTTGGAATTTTTCCTCAACCCGTTGTTAGTGCCGGAGCTGACAAACGAATTTGTTTCGGCACCACTACTCAACTGCAAGCTACTGGAGCCATGACTTACATCTGGTCACCTTCCTACGCGCTTTCATGTATTCCTTGTCCTAATCCTATTGCCAAACCTTCGAATGATATTACTTATACCGTAGTTGGGACCGATGCCAATGGTTGTGTGGATTCGGGAAAGGTGAAAATATCTGTTACGCAATTGAAGCCAATTACTATTGGGAAAAATGATAGTGTTTGCCAAGGAGAATCAGCACAATTGACGGCGAGTGGGGGCGATAGTTATAGATGGTCGCCGGGCGCAACACTTAATGACTCTACCAGTGCAAGCCCCATTGCATCGCCTGTGGTAACAACTTCCTATACGGTGATGATCAAACAAGGAGATTGCTTTGGTGATACGGGAAAGGTAACAGTTGTTGTAAACCCTGTACCAACAATTAATGCCGGACCGGATCAACACATTATAGCCGGATCTT
This sequence comes from Bacteroidota bacterium, assembly GCA_018267925.1. Lineage (GTDB taxonomy): Bacteria > Bacteroidota > Bacteroidia > Chitinophagales > Chitinophagaceae > JAFIGV01. The sequence goes on from JAFDXO010000195.1 coordinate 191,078, forward strand.
GGGTTCAATTATCCACGAAGGCAACCCATACGGATTTTTATTTGTGGACACCGGCTACTGATTTGAATTGCTTTGATTGCAGTGCTCCAATTGCTACACCAAAAGAAACTATAACCTATAAGGTAAAAGCTACAAACAAATATGGCTGTACGGCATCCGATGATGTAACTATCTATGTAACCTGCGACAATAGTCAAATATTTTTAGCTAATACCTTCACGCCAAATGGAGATGGTAATAACGACTTGTTTTACCCTCAAGGAAAAGGAATCAATGTTGTGCAACGATTCAGAATATATAGTCGTTGGGGGGAATTGCTCTATGAGGCACAAAACATTCAGCTAAATGATGAAACAAAGGGTTGGGACGGCACTTTTAAAGGTGAGCAGCTTAAGCCTGATGTGTATGTATATATTTTAGATGCTGTTTGCTATAATGGTTCGCCGATGCAAATCAAGGGCGATATTTCACTAATCAGATAAATACAACCAAAGAAGAGAAAACAATGAATCGAATAATTAGATTTTCCACAATGGTTTGTTTCCTGTTTGGACAATTAATTTCCCAAGCTCAAGACATCCACTTTTCACAATTCTATGAAAACGCTATTCTTCGAAACCCGGCTCTTACCGGTATTTTTAGTGGTGATTATAAAGCAGGTATCAATTATCGTCAACAATGGAGCAATATCTCCGTTCCCTTTCAAACCGTTTTAGCATCTGTAGAAAGTCGGGTAACGGTTAATTCAGAAACCGGCGACAATCTTAGTTTTGGACTTACTGCTACTTATGATAAAGCCGGTAGTATTAGCTTCAACAGCTTTCAAATATATCCGGCTATCAACTACAATAAAGCGCTGGAAGATCGTCACCAGTCTTACCTTTCTGTAGGTTTTGCAGCCGGATATGTGCAACGCTCCATAGATCCTTCAAAGATGACATTCTCTAATCAATATCAAAATGGAATGTTTAATCCTTACAGCAATTCCAACGAAAATATCACCAAAACAAAAGCACAATACTTTGATCTGGGAGCAGGTGTAAGCTTCAATAGTTCTGCCGGAGAAAACAATCAGCTTAATTATTATGTTGGTGCTGCGGCTTATCATATCAACAAACCCAAAGCCGGTTTTTCGGATAATGAAGCTTTTTTGCGGATGAACTTAAAATGGAACGGTAATCTGGGTGTTCAATATATGATAGATGAACAGTACGCGCTTACGCTCCACGCTAATTATTCAAGGCAAGGCACCTATCAAGAAACCATAGCTGGCGCATTAGCCAGTTGGCGTAGCATGGATCAAAGACAAAGAACCAATTTTGTTTTCTATGCCGGTCTTTTTTATAGGTTCAATGATGCCATCATTCCCACCGTTAAATTAGATTACAAGAACTACTCTTTTACCGTTTCTTATGATTTAAATAATTCGGGTTTGCGCACAGCATCTAATGGAATGGGCGGTACAGAAATATCTATCTTTTCTCGTGGCGTGTTAAGCAAAGGGCCTTGGGCGCAGGATAAAAACAAATGCCCGCGCTTTGAATCAATGATCCTTCCTGCTTTCAGATAGAGCATAGACACGCTATCTGAAATATAGGTTGTGTGGCCAAAAGAAACTATGGTTTAACTCAAGGGTTGAGGCTCCGCATTAAATTTGAAACCTATTCCGTGAATAGTTTGTAATTCTACATTCGGGTGATTTTTGATGTACTTCCGAATCTTTGTGATAAAAACATCCATACTTCTCCCAAGAAAATAATCTTCCTTTCCCCAAACGTTCAACAAGATATCATCGCGTTTTAAAACCTTATTGGCATTGAGACATAGATAGCGGAAAAGGTCAGCTTCACGTTGGGTAAGTTGGTGTTTTTCTTTATCGCTGTATAAAATCAAATCATCGAAGTTGAACTTGAGATCACCCAAGCTAAAACCGGTTGGCGTACCATCTTCCTTCTTTTTAGTTCGTTTCAAAAACACCTCAATTCTCAACAACAACTCTTGCATGTTGAAAGGTTTAGTGATGTAGTCGTCCGCCCCGCTACGGAAACCGGCTATCTTATCGTCATCCATTGTCTTGGATGTAAGCATCAAAATGGGTACGGTTTCATTCTTCTTGCGAATTTGTGTTGCGATAGCCATACCATCTTTTTTGGGCAACATCACGTCCAGCAATATCATGTCGAAATTGTGCTTCATGAATTGCTGAAACCCACTTTCTCCATCTGTGCAATGAATCACATCATACCCGCTGTCTTGCAGGCTGTCTTTTACAACAAAGCCCAAAGTTGGGTCGTCTTCAATAATTAGGATCTTTGATTTCTCAGCCATATATACAGGTTACACACCTTTGATTTGTGAGTAAAAATAATTTTTTTATCTCAGCTTGAATAATTATTTAAAAATTGTTTTTTATATAGGCAAATTGCTTCACAAAATTTACCAATAGAACGAATAACAAGGTACTAAGTTCATCCTTCACAAAAGTTAACTTAAACCCCTTTTGTTACCTTCGCTCAATGTCCGAAAAAAAGCTTTTTCTGCTTGATGCATTTGCGTTGATTTATCGTGCTTACTATTCACTCGTTCGTAGCCCTCGTGTTACTTCCACAGGACGCAATACCAACGCTCAGTTTGGATTTACGACCACCTTACTCGATTTGATAAACAAGGAAAAACCAACTCATTTAGCCGTTGTATTTGATACTCCTTCCGCAACCGAACGCCATACAGATTTTGCCGACTATAAAGCAAACCGTCAGGAAGCACCCGAAGATATTACCGCAGCTATCCCCGACATCAAAGAAATAGTGCGCGGATTTAATCTCCCTTGCCTGGAATCTGATGGATACGAGGCTGATGACATTATAGGTACACTGGCATTAGAAGCAGCAGAATTAGGCTACACCGTTTTCATGGTAACACCCGACAAAGATTATGGACAAATAGTTCGTGAAAATGTTTTTATCTACAAACCCGGCTATCAAGGCGGTGGAGTTGAAATTTTAGGTCCTTCTGAAATCTGCCAAAAATGGAACATCAAACGGGTAGATCAAGTGATTGATATGTTAGGACTGATGGGCGATGCCGTAGATAATATTCCCGGTATTCCGGGTGTCGGTGAAAAAACTGCCGCTAAACTTCTTGCTGAATACGATACGCTTGAAAATGTATTAGACAATGCAGAAAAAATAAAAGGTGCATTGGGACAAAAAGTTTTGAATGGAAAAGAAAATGCGTTGATGAGTAAGAAACTGGCCACTATCATCACCAATGTTCCCATTCAATTTCATGAAGAAAATTTTAGAGTAAAAGACTTAAACAAAGAAGTACTCAATGAAATTTTTCAAACCTTAGAATTTAAAGCTTTAGCCAAAAGGGTATTAAACACAGGGCTTTCCGCCGATGTAAAGCCAAAAATAGGTTCAACAGACTTATTTGGCAATCCAATGCAGGTCGGCACAAAAGAAAAACCAAATGAAGTTAATCAACTTCACTTACCCGAAATAATAGAGACAAATTTCTCCACTATCGAAACCACACAGCATGATTATAAATTGGCTCAAACACCTAAAGAAATAGAAGTTTTAGTTTCGGAATTGTTGAAACAACCGGTGATAGCTTTTGATACAGAAACTACGGATATAGATGCTATGCGAGCCGAATTAGTCGGATTCAGTTTTAGCTGGGAAAAGGGCATTGGTTTTTATATACCCACCTCCAACCAAAAGCATGAAGTAAAGGAGTTGTTAGGCAAATTTCAACCCTTGTTTGAGCGCACTGATGTATGTTGGGTTGGGCATAATATCAAGTATGATATCACGCTGTTGAAGCATTACGGTTTTTCCCTAAAAGGCTCGCTGTATGACACCATGTTGGCACATTATATTATTGAGCCGGAAGGCAGGCGCAATATGGATTTGCTCAGTGAGCGATTTCTGAATTATAAGCCAGTAAGCATTGAAACACTGATTGGAAGCGGGAAGGCACAAAAATCTATGCGCGATATTTCGATAGAATTGGTAAAAGAATATGCAGCTGAAGATGCGGATGTAACTGGGCAATTGAAAAAGTGTTTTGATCCGATCGTTGAGCAAGCCGCAGTTGGAACTATTCTGAATGAGGTAGAAAACCCGCTGATACCCGTCCTGATGGATATGGAATATGAAGGCGTGGGTATAGATGTGCCATTCCTAAATCAATACAGTGTTGAATTAGAAAAGGAAATTAAAGAAGCGGAAGAGCGCGTTTTCATTCATGCCGGTTCTCATTTCAATTTAGGGTCGCCTAAGCAATTAGGCGTTGTGCTGTTTGAAAAAATGAATTTAGATAGTACCAAAAAAACAAAAACAGGACAATTTGCTACGGGCGAAGATGTGTTGCAAAAGCTGAAACATAAACACCCCATCATTGAAGACATTTTGGTGTTTCGCGAATTGTCTAAATTGAAAAATACGTATGTAGATGCACTGCCGCAATTGATTCATCCCCAAACAGGTCGAGTACACACGAGTTTTAACCAAGCTGTGGCAGTAACGGGCAGGCTCAGCAGCACCAACCCCAATCTTCAAAACATTCCTATTCGCACCGATCGCGGACGAGAAATCAGAAAGGCATTTATTTCACGAGGGAAGGGATGGAAGCTGATTTCGGCAGATTATTCACAAATTGAATTACGCATCATCGCTGCCATCAGTGGCGATGATGGGATGATTGCTGATTTCCGTGCACACAAAGACATTCATACCACAACGGCGGCAAAAGTATATCGTGTGAATGAAGCAGAAGTTTCTTCAGAAATGCGCCGTGCGGCAAAGGCGGTGAACTTTGGTATTATCTATGGACAAAGTGCATTTGGCTTGGCAGAAAATCTCGGCATTTCTCGCACCGAGGCAAAAGAAGTGATTGATAACTACTTCACAGAATATCCGGCCATCAAAAGCTACATGGACAACCAAATAACGCTTGCTCGTGAGACCGGCTTTGTACAGACACTGCTTGGGCGTAAGCGTTGGTTGAGAGATATTCGTTCCTCCAACCAAACCGTTCGCGGTTTTGCCGAACGAAATGCTATAAATATGCCGATTCAAGGTGCCGCAGCAGACATGATCAAGCTCGCTATGATTCGTGTTCACAAAGAACTTCAAGCGGCAGCTCTGCAAACAAAAATGATTTTACAAGTGCATGATGAATTGATTTTCGATGTTCCTGAACAGGAATTAGACCAAGCAGCTATCATCATCCGAAAGGGAATGCAAGAAGCTATGCCGCTCCCACATCAGGTGCCGGTAGTGGTAGAGGTAGGTATAGGCAACAATTGGTTGGAAGCGCATTGATTTTTTTGTTGCCAATACATTCAAACTTTCGAGGGGGTAAATGTCAAATTGAAAGTTTATTTTTTAAATAGCCCATAGCCCCATTCCGTTAGCCATCCGATTATCTTATCCTTATAGTCGCCCTGAATAAGGATAAGCCCTTCTTTTACGCTGCCGCCAGAACCACATTTTGTTTTTATTTTTTTTCCCAACAAGGTCAAATCATCATCTGTTCCTATAAAACCTTCAATTAAGGTAACCACTTTGCCTGCCCGCTGTTTTGTGTCTGTTTTTACACGCAGTCTTTGCTTTTCCGGCACGGGTGTTTCCTCTAAAGGGGCATCTTCTTTAAGGCTGTTGAAATATTCACTGTTGGTTGAATAGACAAGCCCATTGCTACGTTCCTGTTTATGCTTACTCATGGTGAGGAGGGAAAAAACTTTTAGCCAGTGTCAAAATAAGGGAATTAAACTCAAGAAATGCCGGCTACAGAGAAAATGTTTCTTCCCTTTTTTTAGTTGTATCTAATTAAAATATTTTATAGGTGTTATGCAAGTCATTAAGCTACACTCTTTGTATCAGGACAATTTGATCTGTTATTAGATTCTGTTTCCATGTTATAGTTTACGAAACTGCATGAATGACCAAAATGAAAATTCACCTCTGACATTTTTTATTTTAACAAAAAATTATCATAAAATATTTACAAAACGACCTATGCACATACTACATTGTGATTTATTGAGTTGTTTCTCTCTTTCATTTATTTTTTTAACATTCTATGCCCTGCAAGATTCTTAGCCCGCCATATTTTCTATCGCTGTGATATGTGAGCATCACAATATGTTTGGAAAATAATATATTGAGAATCACCCACGGGGAACACCATTTCCTGTGGGTATTTTTTACTTTAAAAATTTAGACTATGAAAAGGAGATTGCTTATACTTTTTGTGCTGTTACTATGTGCTGTTACTATGTACGCACAATCATTGGTTGGTTTAGATCCTACTTTTGCTAATAATGGTGTTTATTTGGGGGTAGATACAAGTAGCTTTGCTAAAATCACTATGCAGCCTAATCAAAAAATTATCACTACAGGCTTGACACTACAGAACTGGAATTACCAAAGCATAGTCAGAAGATTTAATACAAATGGGACTATTGACAATGCTTTTGCCAATAATGGATATTTTATAGTCAACCTTCCGGGAGGAATATTTGGTAACGTAATTCCTATTTGTCTTCAGCCCGATGGGAGAATACTTTTAGGGGGTGGAACTACGAAGGATTTACTATTAATCCGCCTCAAGACGGACGGTAATTTAGACAGCAGTTTTGGCAATAACGGCATAAAAATTACCGGCTATCCCGGAACTGAATATATTAATTCCATAGCCTTACAGCCGGATGGTAAAATTGTATCGGTCGGGATAAGGCAAACCCCCGAAGATGCTATCCAGGTTGTGAGGTATCTGCCGGATGGCAGTTTAGATAGCAG
>JAFDXO010000196.1 GCA_018267925.1 Bacteroidota bacterium
GTGGGGTTCACAAACACTTGTGCATTAGAAGAAGTAGTCATAATTACCCCCCCCCACATGGCAATTTTAATTAATGTCTTTCTCATTTTCTATACTGTTTGTTGGGTTAATGGAAAAAATGTAACCTAAAGGTAAAAAAGAATGAATTGGAAATGCAAAATAGTTTTTTTTAGAAAACATGTTGTAAAACACAAAAAAAGTGCAATAGGTATTACACCCATTGCACCTTGCAATTTTGTTTTTTTTAAAATAAAACACAGCACTATCCTATCAAAAGGTATGTGCTATATATTATTTAGCCATTAAAAACCTTTTTCAGGCTTATGTTGCGTTGCTTAGCTACCTGAATAGGTTCACGAAGTGCATTTAGAGCAGCAAATGTAGCTTTTACTACATTATGAGGATTAGCAGACCCTTGCGATTTTGCTAAAACATCTGTATATCCGGCAGCTTCCAGCACAGCACGCATGCTGCCACCTGCCAACACGCCTGTACCCAAAGCAGCAGGCTTGATCAGCACCTTTGCAGCACCTTCTTTTGCCAACTGATCATGAGGAATAGTTCCGTTCATTACAGGAACTTTAATCAGATTTTTCTTTGCATCGTCAATGCCTTTGGTAATGGCTTCTTGCACTTCTTTAGCCTTACCCAGTCCATGACCTACTACACCGTTGCCATTGCCTACTACTACTAAAGCAGAAAAGCTAAATGCACGGCCGCCTTTTGTGGTTTTCACCACACGGTTGATCGAAACTACTTTTTCATGCAGTTCGAGATCTCCGGATTTTACGCGATTGATATTTTTAGTCGCCATTATCTTAAAGTTGATGAAACGTATGCCATGAATCGGCTGACGTTTTCATTTTAATGTTTAATTTTTTGTTCCGATAAATTTAGAAATTCATTCCGCCTTCGCGAGCTCCGTCTGCTACTGCTTTTACACGACCGTGGTAGAGATACCCACCTCGATCAAAAATGCACGTTTCAATACCCAGCGATTTTGCTTTTTCGGCTAATGCTTTTCCAACCATAGCTGATTTTTCAACCTTATTACCGCTTTGGGCAGCAATGTCTTTCATACGAGAACTAGCAGCTGCCAGAGTAGTACCTGTTGCATCATCTATCAGCTGACAATAGATGTCTTTGTTACTACGGAAAACCGAAAGGCGAGGCTTTTGCGCTGTACCTTTTACCTTCCTGCGAACGCGCCAGCGAAGTTTTTGGCGGCGTACAACTTTTGGATCGAGAGCCATATATATTTGTTGTTTTTGTACGGGCTTCCCACCATATAGGCAGGAGCTACCGGAAGTTAATTAGTGAAAAAAATGATTGCTGGTTAAATAAAAAATGATTGCTTTTACTTTATTCAACAAACAACCTTACTTACCTGCAGATTTACCTGCTTTACGACGAACAATTTCATCAGAATAACGAACACCCTTTCCTTTGTAAGGTTCAGGCTTGCGTAAGCTACGAATTTTAGCAGCTACCTGACCCAGCAATTGCTTGTCAATAGATTCCAAGATAATACGTGGATTCTGTCCTTTTTCAGAAATAGCTGTTGCTTTAATTTCTTTTGGTAATTCAAAAATGATATTATGCGAAAAGCCGAGTGCCATATCAATTTGTTGTCCTGCAACGGCTGCACGATAACCCACACCGACTAATTCAAGCTCTTTTTTAAAGCCATTGGTAACACCGCCAACCATGTTGGAAATCAGTGAGCGATATAAGCCATGCAAAGCACGGTGGCGAATTTGATCTGTCGGACGAGCAACAGAAATTTCGTTGTTTTCAACCGTTACTTTGATATCACGATCCAGCGTTTCTTTCAGTTCGCCTTTGGGACCTTTAACGGTTACTTCGTTTGCCGGCGATACGGAGATGGTTACTCCTGCTGGCACTGTAATGGTTTTCTTACCGATACGAGACATTGTCTGTAATGTTTTTAATGGTTTAAACCCTTCCGACCGGTCAGCCTGGTAAGAGGCATCAGCTTAATGTATCGGATTGGTTTCTTAAAAATTTGGAGCGCAAAGGTAAGGATTTTCTTTTTCATTTTCTAAAAAAGATGAAAAAACATCAAAAAAGATGAAAATTTCAATCAAATGCTTTTCTTAGGTATTGAAAACTATAACCAATTCGAAGCCTTTTTTAACTTTGCCGAGCAAAGATAGGGCTTGGGTTACATTTAGTCATTTGTCATCATTTCATGTTTCGGCATAAAGGGAAAAGTAGAAACTTCAAACATAATTTAGGCTTAGCTGCCATACTTTCATTTGTAGCCGGTATTGTCAATGTTGCCGGTTTTTTAGCTGTTCAACGATTGACTACCAATGTTACAGGACATTTTGCATTTATGGTAGAGGCAATAAAAGTTGATTGGCATCTTTCGCTTTTTTATGCCTTATATATTATTTGTTTTTTCTTAGGATCTTTTATTTCCAATTTCATCGTTGAAATGATGAATGGATTTGCACCTCGAATTTCATTTCAAATACCGGTATTTATTGAAGCTTCCATTTTGATTTCGGTTGCATTCCTTCCATATTCTTTCGTTATCGTTCATGAGAATCTAATTGCTTGTATACTATTATTTTCAATGGGATTTCAAAATTCCTTAGTGACCACGATTTCAAATTCTGTTGTTCGAACTACTCATTTAACCGGTCTATTTACAGATTTAGGTATTGAGTTATCACAGCTTTTTTTCTTTAAATCCAAAGTTCAACACCAAAAATTATTTTCTTCTATCAAATTGCGCTTTGTCATTATTACCTCATTTTTTATAGGAGGATTGATTGCCGGTGTACTCTTCCCTATTTTCAAAATGAGAACTTTAACTCTTGCTTCTGTCACTTTACTTTGTGGTCTTTTCATTGATTTTGCCATTATGGAAATCAGATACGTTAAAATTGTACGAAAGCGTATTTAAAAAACTGGGCATTCACTCCCCTCTTTTCTGACTATGAGAACTTTTTTAAAAATCCATTTTCATTTTTTCAAAACACGCCCTTATCTTTGCACATGGCTGCAAAATCTAAGTTTTACGGAGAGGGACTTACATTTGATGACGTTCTTCTGGTTCCTGCTTATTCTGATGTACTTCCTCATGAAGTAAATATTTCCACCAAACTAACCAAAGATATTACGCTGAATATTCCCATGGTTTCCGCTGCAATGGATACCGTTACCGAAGCGCGTCTTGCTATTGCATTGGCACGCGAAGGAGGCATTGGGATGTTGCACAAAAACATGAGTATTGAGCGACAAGCAGAGTTAGCCCGCAAAGTAAAACGTTCAGAAAATGGATTGATTGTTGATCCAATTACGCTTTCGCCCGAAGCATCTGTTGGCGATGCGCTTAAATTGATGCGAGATAACAAGATTGGCGGCATTCCTATTGTTGACAATAGCAATAAATTAGTAGGTATTTTGACCAATCGCGATATGCGGTTTGAAAAAAATCTAAAGAAGAAAGTTAGAGAAATAATGACCAGTGAAAATCTGGTTACCGCCCCTGCCGGAACAAGCATGGCAAAAGCCGAAACTATTCTTGAAAAATATAAGATTGAGAAACTTCCCATTGTTGAAAAAAATGGCAAACTGATAGGGCTAATCACATTTCGCGATATCATTCAACTAAAAAGCCATCCTAATGCAGCCAAAGATAATATGGGTCGGTTGTTAGTAGGAGCTGCGGTTGGAATTACCGGTAATACTTTAGAGCGAGTAGAAGCATTGAAAGCTGCGGGTGTTGATGTAATTACATTAGATAGTTCACATGGTCACTCTATTTACGTATCTCAAATGGTTTCGAAAATAAAAAACAGTTTTAAAGGTTTACCGATTATAGCTGGGAATATTGCTACGGCCGAAGGTGCCAAAGCTTTAGCTGATGCCGGAGCTGATGCGGTTAAAGTAGGTGTAGGACCCGGTTCTATTTGCACTACCCGAGTTGTTACTGGAGCAGGTGCACCTCAATTAACAGCCATTATGGAAGCCTCTCAAGCTCTCAAGCGTCGAGGTATTCCGGTGATTGCTGATGGAGGAATTCGATACACGGGCGATATGGTGAAAGCAATAGTAGCCGGCGCATCTTGCATTATGGCGGGTTCTATCTTTGCAGGCACCGAAGAAAGCCCTGGCGAAACTATTATCTATGAAGGTAGAAAGTTTAAGTCATACCGTGGTATGGGTTCTTTAGAAGCGATGCAAGAAGGGTCAAAAGACAGGTATTTTCAAGATATGGAAACGGATATTAAAAAATTAGTTCCGGAAGGTATAGTTGGGCGTGTACCCTATAAAGGGTTGGTGAACGAAGTGGTGCAACAATTTGTTGGTGGATTAAGAGCCGGAATGGGTTTATGTGGTGCAAAAGATATTAAAGCCATGCACGATAATGCTCAGTTTATTCGTATAACCTCCGCATCTATGGCAGAAAGTCATCCGCATGATGTTTTCATAACTAAAGAAGCACCCAATTATAGCCGCTAATTTTTTTTAACGACTTTCTGAAAGTTTATTCTATATCTCTCAAATTTTTACTCCCAACCCGTGGCTTATATGCTTAAGGTTGGGAGTATTTTTATAAGGCCTTTTTCGATTATACTTTTTATTAACCCAAATACTTTATTTTCTCATTGAAAAATTTAAACTTTCTAAAATAGACCACTACTCAAATAAAATGACTATTCTTTGTTTAGAGTAGGAAATATAGAAGAACTAAATACGGGCAAAATAATCATAACATTAAATATTATCTATCTTTTCATTATCTTTTTATTGAGGGTAGCCCCTTCTTCTTTTATCATTATTAAGTACAATCCGGAAGGCAGGTTTGATACGTCCAAAGAAAATTCTTTACCATTGATGTTTGTATATTTTGCTACCAAGCTACCCATTCCATTGACTACTTCAATAGTAGCATTTTTTAAGAGTTTGGAAAAGGAGCAAGTTGCTTTTTCTGTTGTTGGATTGGGAAACACATCAACTGTGTTTTCAATGGTTAGAGGATGACCGATAGATAATAACGGGTCTGCTTCATGGTAAAGACTATCTACTTCTGTGCTGTTAATTGCACGATTGTAAATGCGGATATCATCTAAATAGCCTTTAAAAAATTCGCCATAAAAACCATAGTGGATTGCCCCAAAAAGCATGTCGGCTACTACATTGGAAGGGGTACCGGAGTTGCAGGTTCTTTGTAGTTGGTTGTTTACATAAAACTTCCAAGTGGAGCCATCAAAAGTCATTACACCATGATTCCAAGAGGTAACTTTAACGTTTGAAATAAAAAAAGTGTCCAGGTAAATAGGAGAATTATAGCACAAATCCCAATTGCTTGCATCACTGCTAATACCGGTACTAAACGTACCATCGCCGTACCAATTATATTCAAATGCCAACTCACGATGAGGATCGGTATTAAAAATAGACTGATGGCTTTGTAAGGAATCATTCGATTTAAACCAAATGGAAATACTGTAAGGATTTCCGGGATAGAAAAAGGGTGTTGAAGAATGTAAGTAATCATCTACGCCATCCAGCAACATGGCACTATTAGTATGTCCAAAACGATTTATTCCCGTGAGAATACCATTTTCTCCGGTTAGGTGATTAGTGCCAACTTGGTCTTGCGTGCTGCCCGAGTTGAAATAATATTTGTCCACACAGCCATTCATTACAATCTGAGCCTGGGCACTATGCAGGCTAAAACTAATCACGGCGGCTAATACAACTTTTTTCATAACCATAAGTTTTTAAGATGAGAAATTTTATTTTTTTAGCTTAGCAAAAATGGGTTGCAAAATGAGGCTACACCATCCTTTAAAAAGGGGATTTTTTCAAAAACAGCATTTTTCATTTTTTTCTTGCCACAAAAAATCATGGAAAAAGAGGACATTATTCTTTAATTTCAAATTGTTCTTTTGTCCGTGTCAATTTGTAATTTTCTACAATGAAAAAAATAGTGTTGATAGCAATCGTATTAATGCTGTTCTATTCTTTGGAAACACTTTCGCAAACCAAAGAATTAGATAGCTTACGCGCCATAGTGGATGCCTATCCTAAGAGAGATACCACACGCATTCGGCTCATTCAAAACTATACTTCTGTTGCTATAAACATAAACACGTCTAAAATGCTGCCTTATGTAAACGATATGATCAGCATCAGTAAAGAGCATCATTATCGAAGAGGGCTGCAAATTGCATATAGTACACAAGAAATTTATTATGCCGATCGGGGTGAATTCCCGACTGCTTTTTTATATGCCGACTCTGCATTTCAAGCTTTTGAGGGGGATACGTCTAAAGTAGCAATCATTGAGAAAGCATTTCTACATCATAATATGGCTATGGAGTGCTTTAAATTGGGAGATTATGAAAGAGCCATAGATCATTACACCCAAGCCGCTTTCATACTTGAGAAACAGAAACCCGCAATAGTGGGTATTGTATATGATGGTATTGCTGAAGTATATGATAAAATAGGACAAATAGAAAAATCGGAAGAGTATGATAAAAAAGCGATTGCCACTGCTGAAAAGTATAGTTCGCCATCCTTTGTTGCCGGCAGATACTTAAATTATATCACACGCCTTATTAGTCGAAACCAATATACCGAAGCCGAACTTGCCTTAAACAAAGTAGAACCTATAGTCAAAAAGGATAACAAGCCCATACAACTCTTTTTATTTTATGAAAGTAAAGGGCTTATTCTTCAACACAGTAATCAAATTCCGGAGGCTATTGAATATTTGGAAAATGCCAATAAATTGGCTCATCTCAATGAGGATGTATATCAACAGCTCGCCATCTTAGGACCATTGGCAGAAAGCCTGATAGATGCGGGGCAAATGGATAAAGCCAAGTTATATTTAGATACCTTACTCCAAAAATCTATCGAGTATAAAACCAATACCTACCTATTGGATGCATATACCATGCTGGCTAAATGGCATCAAAATAAAGCCGATTATAAGACAGCTATTGAATTTTTAAATAAAAAAATTGCCCTTGCAGACAGTATTTCTTCTGTTGCAACCAAAGAAAAAATTTCGACGATGGAAGTGCGATATCAAGTTGCCGAAAAAAACAGAGAAATAAAATTATTGCAAGACCAAAAGCAAATTCAACAACTTCAACTCAGGCAGAAAAGCACATTAAATTACTTGATTATTAGTGGTGCGGCAGCCCTCCTTCTCATCTCACTCCTATTAATACGTAATTATAAACACCGTCAAAGATTACAACAACAACGAATCTCCGAACTCGAAACCGAAAAACAACTCTCCGCCACAGAAGCCATTTTGAAAGGAGAAGAACAAGAGCGTAGCCGATTGGCTAAAGACTTGCACGATGGATTGGGTGGTATGCTTTCCGGTGTAAAATACTCACTTAGCAACATGAAAGAAAATATAATCATGTCGCCTGCCGATGTGCAGGCGTTTGAGCACAGCATTAATATGTTGGATAGCTCTATTAACGAAATGCGCCGCGTAGCTCACAACTTAATGCCGGAATCGTTACTAAAATTTGGGTTAGATGCAGCACTCCAAGATTTTTGTAGTGAGATGAGTCGCAGTGGTATGTTGAAGGTGATATATCAATCTTTCGGCATTAAAGAAACATCTTTAGATCGAAGCCTTTCGGTAACCACTTATCGTATTATACAAGAGCTGCTGAACAACATTATTAAATATGCCGAAGCAAACCAAGCCATCGTTCAAGTGAGCAAAATGGAAAATCACATGTCCATAACGGTAGAAGATGATGGGAAAGGAATGGATGTAAGCGATTTGAAAAACAAAAACGGTATAGGTTGGGACAATATTCAGTCGCGCGTGGCCTATCACAATGGAACCATAAACATACAGAGTGAGCCGCATAAAGGCACTTCCATATTTATTGAATTTCCTATTGCATGAAAACTAAACTATTTATTGTAGATGACCATTTCATGGTAATAGAAGGCATAAAAGCTATGCTACAAGACGAACCGGATATAGATTGGTTGGGACATGCTTATAATGCAGATTCTTGCCTTAGCTTCCTGAAATACCATCAGCCCGAAGTCATCTTGATGGATATAAACCTACCTGATAAAAGTGGCATAGAGCTGTGCAAAGAAGTGTTTGAAAAATATGCTTCTATAAAAATCATTGGGCTAAGCACTTTCAACCAATTAAGCTTCATTTCTAAAATGCTGGATCATGGAGCAATGGGCTATCTCTTAAAAAACGCAACCAAGCAAGAAATTATTACGGCTATAAACACTGTAATGAAAGGTAAAAATTACTTGAGTACAGAGGCAGCAAACATGATGAAAAAACCAAGCATAGCCGATGCACCAACCTTAACTCGCCGTGAAATAGAAGTGCTGCAATTAATAGCAGAAGGCATGACCAATGCTGAAATGGCCAATAAACTTTTTGTTAGTGCTACAACTATTGATACGCATCGAAAGCATTTATTGGAAAAATTTAACGCTAAGAATACAGCGGCACTGATACACCTTGCAGCTCAGATGAAGTATCTGTAAATGAATAAACAGAAATGGCCAAAAAGAGATTCAGCTATATTTTCAAGTTAAACTGAGGCAAAGAAACGATGTACCCCAAAGAGTACGTAGTAAAAGCAAGAGAGCAAAGCTAATCGGCTTTGCTCTCTGATTTAATATTATTTTTTAGTCGTTTTAAACCAATTTAAAACTTTCAATAAATTTAGTAGTAAAGTTCCCTTTTCTAAAATCTTCATTACGCATCAATTGTTGATGAAAAGGAATGGTTGTTTTCACACCTTCAATCACATATTCGCTCAATGCCCTTTCCATAGTGCAAATAGCTTCTTCGCGAGTTTGAGCAACGGCTATAATTTTTGCAATCATAGAATCGTAAAAAGGTGGAATTGTATAACCGGCATAGATGTGCGAATCTACCCGAACGCCATGCCCTCCAGGTGTGTGCAGGACGGTAATAGTACCGGGACTTGGGCGAAAATCGTTGTAAGGATCTTCTGCATTTATCCGACATTCAATGGCGTGCATAGTAGGCTCGTAATTTCGTCCACTGATAGGTACACCGGCTGCAATTTTTATTTGTTCTTTTATAAGGTCATAGTTGATGACCTCTTCGGTAACGCCATGTTCGACTTGAATACGTGTATTCATTTCCATAAAGTAGAAATTCCGGTGCTTATCCACCAAAAACTCTATGGTTCCTACGCTTTCATAATTAATAGCTGATGCTGCTTTAATAGCGGCTTCGCCCATTTTTTGGCGTAGTTCCGGTGTCATAAATGGAGAAGGTGATTCTTCCACCAATTTTTGATGTCGTCGTTGAATGGAGCAATCGCGTTCACTTAGGTGGCAGACAGTGCCAAACTGATCGCCGGCAATTTGGATTTCGATATGGCGAGGTTCTTCTACAAATTTCTCCATGTAGATACCATCGTTTTTAAACGAAGCGCCGGCTTCTCTTTTTGCGGTGTTATAGGCATGTTCCATTTCGCTTTCTTCCCACACGATACGCATACCTTTGCCGCCGCCACCGGCAGTTGCTTTTAAGATGATGGGAAAACCCATTTCCTTACCTAAAACTTTAGCTTCTTCCAAGCTTTGCAATAATCCTCCAGAGCCGGGAATACACGGAACACCCGCCGCTATCATCGTTTCTTTAGCGGTCATTTTATCGCCCATTTTGCGGATCATTTCCGGTGTAGGTCCGATAAATTTGATGTTGTATTGTGCACAGATTTCAGAGAAGCCTGCATTTTCCGCTAAAAAACCATAGCCCGGATGAATGGCATCGGCATTGGTAATTTCGGCTGCGGCCATAATGTGCGGAATGTTCAAATAAGAATCGGCACTTTGTGCTTTGCCGATACAAACGGCTTCATCTGCAAAGCGAACATGAAGGCTATCTTTATCAGCTGTAGAGTAAACAGCTACGGTTTTAATACCCATTTCGCGGCAAGTGCGAATGACCCGCAAAGCGATTTCTCCACGATTGGCAATCAGAATTTTCTTAAACATATTTTTCAGTTAGCAGGTTCTTGGATTAGCAATGGAATAAATAATCGTAGCGAATTTATTTCGGCACGTAATTTTATTTCCGCCGACTTGGTTTTAGTCAAGCCGATTTTTTTACCAACTAAATGGGTTCCACTAAAAACAAAGGTTGGTCATATTCAACCGGAGAAGCATCGTCAACCAATACTTTTACGATTCGACCACTCACTTCACTTTCAATTTCATTAAAAAGCTTCATTGCTTCAATAATACAAATTACTTGCCCCTGCTTAACTTCATCACCTACATTTACGAAAGGTGGTTTGTCAGGAGAAGCACTACGATAAAAAGTGCCAATCATAGGAGATTTGATCGCATTATTATTGCCGGTCGGAGCTGCTGCTGGTGGCGCAACTGAAGGAGCTGCAATTTGCGGTGGTGCTTGCGGAGCCTGCATTTGAGGCATAGGCATAGGAGCCGCCTGCATAGCTACAAACTGTGTTTCGGTTGTTTGTGCTTGCTTAATGGTAATCTTAAATTCGCCTTCTTCTACGGTTAATTCGCTGATGTTGGACTTATTAATTGCCTTGATCAGTTCTTGAATTTGTTTAAACTCCATGTTGTTCAATTTGTTGGTTAAGCTAAACTGTTTTTACAATTTCCTTTGAACAAACTGTTTTTGAATAACAACTGTTTAAGGCAAAAGTAATACAGATACTCATTTTATTCTTTTACGCGCTCAACATAAGCACCGGTTTTTGTATCAACTTTGATTAATTCGTCTGTTTCTACAAACAAGGGAACCATAACTGTTGCACCGGTTTCCATAGTGGCTGCTTTTAATGTACGTGTTGCGGTATCACCTTTTAATCCGGGTTCCGAATAGGTTACGCGCAATACTACATTGGGTGGTAGTTCAACACTCATCGGCAGTTCGGTTTCTGTATTGACAAGAATAAAACAATCTTGTCCATCTTTATACAAATCTGCTCTATCAATCTTACTTTCTTCAAGAGAAATTTGTTCAAAAGTAGAAGTGTCCATAAAATTAAAACCGCTTTCATCGCGATACAAGAACTGATATAGACGACGCTCTACCCGAACGGGGAAAATATTATCTCCTGAGTTCCATGTTTTTTCAATAGAACGTGAGCTATCCACTCCTTTCAACTTTGCCCAAACTTTTGCTGCAGCTCGTGCGGTTTTGTTTTGCCCAAATTCTACAACGGTATAAAGCCCATCGTCCAACTTGATGATCATTCCATTTCTAATGTCTGCTGTTGTAGCCATAATTTTTTTTTGTACGGGAAGGCAAAAGTAAAACCTTAGCCTTAAAAACCAAACAAAGGTACTTTTCAAGTTTTTCTACAAAAACACTCCATTTATTAACATCCTTTCTACCGGATTATTACCAAAGTTATAAGGAATATATTGATAAGATGGGATTTTTCCGGCGACAATTAAGTTTGCTTTTTTTCCAACAGCAATGGATCCGACTTCATGGCTCATTTCCAAGGCTGCTGCTCCATTAATGGTTACGGCATTAATGGCTTCTTCGGGTGTCATTTTTAATTGTGTGCAGGCAATGGTCAAAAGCAAAGGTACATTTCCCGAAGGGCAAGACCCCGGATTATAGTCTGTTGCCAAACAAACGGGAAGCCCCGCATCTATCATTTTTCGAGCCGGTTGATAGTTAATTCCTAAAAAGAATGCGGCTGCGGGCAACAAAGTAGGAATGGTATTGCTATTTTTTAAAGCTGCAATTTCTTCTTCGCCTACACACTCCAAATGATCTACACTGATGGCGTTATGCTTCACACCAACTTGAACTCCGCCGGAATAATGTAGCTGATTGGCATGAATTTTTGGTTTTAATCCGGCTTTCCAACCGGCATCTAACAATCGAGCAGTTTCATCTACCGAGAAAAAACCTTTTTCACAAAATACATCTATATAATCCGCCAACCCGTCATCTACGATTTGAGGAATCATTTGGTTAATAATGAGGTTTAAATACCCTTCATGATTTTCTTTAAATTCTAAGGGATAAGCATGAGCAGCTAAAAAACTTGCTTTTATGGGAATTAGGTGTGTTTCTTTCAATCGCCTAATCACACGAAGCATTTTTAATTCAGCTTCTAAGGTCAAACCATAGCCACTTTTAATTTCAATAGTACCTGTTCCTTTTGCTACCACTTGATGTAGTCGCTCCAAACTTTTGTCGAATAATTCTGACTCTGAAATCTCGTTCAATTTTTTAGCTGAATTGAGAATACCGCCGCCACGGCGAGCTATTTCTTCATAACTCATCCCTTTGACTCTATCTACAAATTCAGCCTCGCGCGAAGAAGCAAATACCAAATGAGTATGAGAATCTACCCATGCCGGAAGAATGACCCTTCCCTCGGCATCATACACATTTTCTGCAGAAAAAAAGTCCATTTTTTCCATTTTGCCAAAGCTGTGAATCTTATGATCCTCCATATAGAGCCACGCATTTTCAATGGTATGCAAAGAAGCCATTTCAGTGCCGCAAAAACGAGAGCGCTCCTGCCCTTGCTTTTCTAAGCCGCAGAGTAGCCCAATATTTGTTATGAGTAGGTGGTGCATATTTTTAGGTTGATTCTAAAACAAATGTAGCTCGAAGCTTTCAAATAGCTAAAGCCAATCGGTTAACTTTGATGGTTCATGCGCCACTTTATCCGTTTTATATTTTTTGGCAATATTTTTTATGGTATTTGTGCCATTGCATTGTCCATCGAAGCTAATATACAACAAAGCCTTCCTCTAAATGGATTTTTATTTTACCTTTTATCCTTCATCATTACGGTTGTTTACTACGATGTAGCCTATATCACTGAAAAGCCCGGCATTTCACACAACCCACGTACCATTTGGTATGCAGCTAACCTGAAAAACATTAAACGACTTCATTTGTTTTTGATGATCCTATTTTCTGTGGGTGGGATTTATTTATTAAAGGAATATTGGTGGGATTTGTGGGTATTACCTTGGGATGTCTGGTTGCTAATTTTCACATTCCCTCTGGCAGCCATTTTATACTATGGTGTAAATCACAAGTCTGTAAAGCATTTCAGCCTGCGCGATGTAGGTTGGCTAAAGCCCTTCATCATTGGTTTCTCTTGGTCTGGTTTAGTAACGGTCTATCCAATCATTTACTATTGTATTACTCGACAAATTCCTTTTCATATTTCCTTATTAGGTTTTCTGCTTTTTGTAAAAAACTTTATGTTCATCAGTATGCTTTGCATTCTTTTCGACATAAAAGATTATGCTACGGACTATAATCAACGGTTGAAAACCTTAGTGGTCAAATTGGGTTTGCGAAAAATCATTTTCATTATTATCATTCCCCTTACCGTAATTGGGTTGGGTTCGTTTCTTGCTTATGGTTTGACACATGGTTTTAGTATGTTTAAAATCCTGATGAACACCTTACCTTTTTTGCTTTTGATTTCCGTAGCTTATTCTATGAAGCGGCGACGAAACATTTTTTATTATCTCGTCATTATTGATGGTCTTATGTTAGTCAAAGCATTTTGTGGAATAATTGGATCATTATGTTTTTGAAACTTTAACCGGCATCTTTTATTCTTTGCTTTCTTTGTACCGAAAAAAAAATGATTCCATAACGCCTCATTGAAAAAATGAAAAAAATTTTTGCAACCCTCATCAAAGAATGGCTGCTGCTAAAACGTGATGCAGCGGGTGTTATGCTACTACTGCTCATGCCAGCCGTGCTAATTGTGGTTATGGCATTGATTCAAGATGCACCTTTTCGTGACTATCAGGAATTGCGATTTAATCTTTTATTAGTTGACGAAGATGGTGGCAGTTTGGCAAAAGAAATTATCAATGGGCTTAAAAAAAGTAAAAACTTTTCTGTTGTTGAATCCCTTGATGGAAAGCCTTTGAAAGTGGATCAATTAAAAGATTTATTGCAAAAAGGAACTTTTAAGGTCGGTATTGTTATTCCACATGGTGCAACAGCGGAAGTTGCCAACAGTGCCAATTTAGTTGCCAACAACATGGCTAAAAAATTAGGCTTGGGCAGCACAATGCCTACCCGAGAAAGTCGGGACAGCAGCTATGTTCGGCTATTTTTTGATCCGGCAACAAAGCCCACATTTCGTTCTTCCATTTCATTTGCGTTAGATCGTTTTGTTACGTTATCATGCACCAATATTTTGATTCAACGTATTTCTCGTCTTAGCAAAACAGTGTCTGACAGTACATCTTCGGATGCAGATTTCAAAAAAGTATTTGCAGGGGTGGGTATCAAAGAGGAAGTGCTAAATGAAAACAAGAAAGATAAATCACACATCAATTCGGTTCAACACAATGTTCCGGCTTGGGCAATTTTTGGAATGTTTTTCATCGTTATTCCCATTGCGGGCAATATGATTCGTGAACGGGAAGACGGAAGTGCTATTCGCATTGAATTAATACCATACACGGCAAGATTAGTTTCATTGGGGCGAATTATTTTTTATACACTGATTTGCACCCTTCAATTTTGGATAATGATGGCACTGGGTTTGTGGTTGATGCCGGTATTAGGTTTGCCCTCCCTCTATCTTGGAATCCATGGTTGGCTATTGCTTCCTATTTCTTTGTGCATTGCCTTTGCTGCTACTTCTTATGGATATTTTACCGGTGCCTTTTTTAAAACTTCGAATCAGGGAATGCCTTTCGGTGCTATATCAATTGTAATTTTATCAGCCTTAGGCGGTTTGTGGGTACCCATAGATTTGCTGCCTGCTGCCATGAAAAAAGTAGCTTTGATTTCTCCGCTCCATTGGAGTTTGGAATCTGTACACAACATCATTCTTAGAGATGGATCATTCGCTGATGTTTGGCAAGCTATGATTTATTTATTGGTGTTTGGTTCAACTTTATGGTTAATCAGCATCTATAAAAACATTTCGAGAGCTAAAGGTATTTAGCTCTCGATCATGTCCATTCTATTGGAGTGAAAGAAATAGGATCTCTGATTTGGAGTTTCTTTAGTGAGAGAAACGATAATCTGTTGTTTTCACAACGGTATTTTCATTTGGATTAACTTTGGTAACTTCCATCTTCATTTCCAAATCGTCATTTTTATAAAATTCACTTTCCATCATCATTCCACCGACTCCGCGGGTATAACCCAAAAAGCCGGTCATGGCTCCTCTACCAGCTGTTTTTGACATATCGAAGATTAATTTGGTAGTCACCCACATTTCACTACGAGTATTGTCATCTTTATTGACACACACATATTGCTCGCAGTTATAGCCTAATATAATCTTCGTTTTACCTGTTTTCTTACAATCGTTATTGGTTTCTTGCTTGTCTGCTTTTCCTTGATTTCTGTGAGCTATTGCATCACCACTCATAAAGGCATTTAAGTTCATTGCCATGCCTGTCATATCAGTTTCATTCAGCATAATCATAGAGTTTGCTACATAGTCATAGATAATGAGCATATCCTCCTTCTTTTTCTTTGAACCATTTTCTGCCCGCATTCCAAATTTGTTTGCAGCATTATTCACATAATAGGTAATGTCGCTCTCATCGCGCACTTCGCCTCTTTTGTAAGAAGTGTTGTGCATCTTAACCATTAATGGAAATTTATATTCCGGATCTACCTTTCCGCTCATGGCATTCTTTACCCAATCCTCGCCCTTCTTTTCATGATCTCTACCATATTTATCATACATCGCATCGCGCACATAGCCACTTTGCGCATAACCGGAAAAACTAATTTGGACTAAAATCAATAGAAAAAGTAGCTGCTTCATTTTTCAATATTTTGGGAATAAACAATAAATGGGGATACAAACTTATTCTATACACTTTAAATATACAACATTTAACGCCGCTTTGTCAGGATTGTAATTAATTTACCCACACTCGAACATCCTTATGACTTGGAAAAAACTACGAAAATTAGTACGCTATTTTAGTCAATATATCCCATTTACGCGCTACACTTTTTGGTATGGTGTTGCAGTTTTTATTTCGTTCAAGCTGCTTTACAAACCCATTCCTAAAAACACGGATGAGCCTATAGTTTTTCAGCCCTTTTTGAAATTGATGGGAAAGTTTGTATTCATCTTCTTTATAGCGTTAATAGCTTTTTCTTTACTTTCTACTTTGATTGCCTGGCTCTATTTTTTATGGAAAACAAAAGGAAAAAATAGTAGCCTCGAAATACAATTCAACAACAAACAAACTTCAGATAAAAAACTACATCCAATTCTGAACGCCGCGCTACCCGATGCTTTTCGACCTATCTTAGGATTTGTACAAGGGCGACTGTTTTATGATGATCATGAATTAACAGATCGTTTCCCACTCTTGTCAAAAAGGAAAAAAGGAAACGGAAAAGGGAAGGATATTTTCGGCACAAACGCTTTGCAGCTTGCAGACATTAAAGAGTATGAAGTTCGAGGAGGCTTTGTGTTTTTTGAAGACATGCTTCATCTCATTTCTCTTCCGGTAAAACAAGCAACAAGCACCAACTTTTATCAACCCCCTTCATTAGTTGAAATTGAAAAGCGCGAAACATTTCCCAAGCGTACTGAAACAACTGATGTAAGAATCAATGAAATGCGGCGTGTTGAAGGCGACTATCTTTCCTACAAAGATTTTGAAACGGGCGATGATATTCGACGTATCCTGTGGAAAGTGTATGCCAAAAATAAAAACCTTGTGGTTCGAATACCGGAGCAATTTGAGCCTTATGCCTCTCACTTATATTTTTATGCCAGCTTTCATGCTAATCTAAAAGCCCAATGGCTCAACAATGGTTATTTGCAAGAAATGCTTAACTATTACAAAAGCAAAGTTTGGACAATCTATACCCAACTATCAAAAAAAGAATGGGAAATACGCTATATACCTGATCAACCTTTATCAATTCCCGAACAACATAATAAGGATGCTTTTGCTGCCCGAATTATTGCAAACAGCAATTGGCAAACAGCAAAGAATGTAAATGACTATTTCCATCCCAAGCATGGTGCCGTATTAGTTATTTCATCCTTAACCGACCCTTTAGATTTAAAGAATTTATTAGACCGGTGCGAACCTTCAACGGTTGTATATTTCATTAAATGCACAGAAGTATTTGCTGATCTTGTATCGTTAAACTGGCTAAAACGATTGATTTTTCTTCCTCCCAAAGACCGTCTAAGCACACTAAGAGCCACTTGGATATTTTCACCCATGCGCTTACAAATTAGAAAGCGCGAAAAAGAGATTGAAACCTTACTTAAAACCAAAAACCTTTCAGAAGTATAAATCTGAAAGGCTTTATTAGTATCAGAAAACAAACCTTGTTTTACAAAATGGTAGCTTTCACGTCTTCTAAAATATCCAAGGTTTCGTCCTTGCTGTTTCCCTCTGCATAAATGCGCAATAGTGGCTCTGTACCTGATGCACGAAGCATCACCCAACCTCCATTATCTAAATGATACTTTATGCCGTCAATGGTTTCTCTTTTATTAAAAGAGTATTTACCAAAAGCACTATATTGACCAGCCTGAGCTGCTTGAATAATCTGTTCTTTCTTTGCATTATCAAGCGTCAAATCATTTCTTTCATAAACAAAACTACCCACTACATCATACACTTCTTGAATCAATTGTTTTAGCGTCTTTCCACTCTTGGTCATGTATTCATAAATCACTAGTCCATCATAAATTCCATCACGCTCAGGAATATGTCCTTTTACAGCAATGCCGCCACTTTCTTCGCCACCTACTAATACGTCTTCATGTACCATGATTTCGCTTATGTATTTAAACCCGATAGGCGTTACTTCAATTGGTAATTTATAAGCAGCACACATCTTCTTTACACGATCCGTAACAGAAAAAGCAACGGCTACTTTACCGGTCATGTTTTTATATTTATAGAGATAGTGAACCAATAAAAGCAAGATGTGGTGGGCATCTACAAAATGTCCGTCTTCATCATAAAGTCCGATTCTATCCGCATCACCATCGGTAGCCAAGCCAATTTTCAACTCGGGGGTTTCAGCAATAATCTTTGATAATTCGCGTAAGTTTTTATCTAAAGGCTCGGGGGCTTGTCCATGAAAACCCGGATTATGATCGCAATGCAACAATACCGCTGAGGGTAACAAACGACGAATTACATTTTGACCGGCTCCAAACATTGCATCGTAAGCCAGTTTAAAAGGTGATTTATTAAGTGCCTCAAAATCAAACTTAGATTGCAAATAGCTAACGTACATATCCTCCAAGTTTACTAATTCAAGCAAACCCTTTTCCTGCCAATAAATTAAACCCTCAGTAGGAACTTGAACATCATCCTTTATCAAGGCTTCAACCGCCGCTATGTCTTTCGGGCTGGATGGTCCACCATGAGATCCTTTCAATTTATACCCATTGTATGAGGGTGGATTGTGAGAAGCCGTAATAACAACCCCTTGTTGTGCCTTCAAGTTCAAAACAGCATAAGAAATCATAGGTGTACTAACAAAGCCCTTTGCCAGCAACACCTTCACACCATTAGCACATAAAACTTCTGTAACTGTTTCAGCAAATAATTCTCCACCAAAACGACAATCATGACCTACCACAACGGAAGGGTTTTGATGTGCTTGTTTAAGCCAATCTGCTAAAGCTTGAGAAACACGAGCAACGTTATAAACTGTAAAGTCTTGTGCAACAATAGCACGCCATCCATCTGTTCCAAATTTTATTTTGTCTGCTACCATAAGGGTTGAATATTTTCTTTTAACAATGATTTATATGGAGTGCAAAAATAGTAAACCAAAGATAGCTTAGGTGTTATTTAATTTTGTAAAAAAATCCCACCCATGGTTTCTCATCTAACTTCCATAAATCCCGCTACCGGTACTATTTTAAAAGAATATCCAATTTCATCCGAAAAACAAATTGCATCAGCCGTCAAACAAGCACAACAACAGTTTGAAGTTTGGCGACAAACAAATTTTAAACAAAGAGCGCAACTATTTAAAACCATATCTAAAACCCTTCGTCAACATAAAGAAAAATTGGCTGCACTTGCAACACAAGAAATGGGTAAACCCATCTCTCAAAGCATTGCTGAGGTTGAAAAATGTGCCATGACTTTTGACTTTTATGCTAAAAACGGCACTGCTTTTTTAAAAGATGAAATAGTAGAAACTAACGCTCGGAAGAGCTATGTCAGCTTTCAACCATTGGGTATTGTGCTGGCTATCATGCCTTGGAACTTTCCCTACTGGCAAGTTTTTCGGGCTATGGCACCGGCACTAATGGCCGGTAATGTCCTATTATTAAAACACGCTTCCAATGTTAGTGGATGTGCATTAGCCATAGCGGACATCATGAAAAAATCGGGCGCACCAAAAGGGTTATTCCAAACCTTACTCATACCATCCGCCCATGTTGACCGATTAATCACTGATGATGCCATTTCAGCTATCACACTTACAGGAAGTACGGAAGCAGGGAAGAAAGTAGCATCCCTTGCAGGAGCGCATATTAAAAAACAAGTGTTGGAATTAGGCGGCAGTGATCCTTACATCATTCTTGAAGATGCAGACCTTGACTTAGCTGCAAAAGTGTGTGTAGATGGGCGATTGGTTAATAGCGGGCAAAGTTGTGTAGCTGCCAAAAGATTTGTTGTAGTTAAAGCTATTCGGAAAGAATTTGAAAAAAGAGTAGTTGCCTTGATGAAATCCGCAACCTTTGGCGACCCTTTCAAAACGGAAAACAAAATAGGCCCCTTAGCCCGAGTTGATCTTCGTAATCAATTGCATCAACAAGTTCAAGAAAGTTTATCAAAAGGAGCCCAATTGCTTTGTGGCGGCTATATTCCCGAGGGTCAAGGTGCTTTCTATCCACCTTCTGTATTAATCAATGTAAAGAAAGGAATGCCCGCTTATGATGATGAGCTTTTTGGACCGGTAGCAAGCCTAATCGAAGCTAAAGATGAAGCTGATGCCATCCGCATTGCTAATGACACTATTTACGGCTTAGGAGCAGGCATTTTTTCAAAAAACAAAAAGAAGGCTGAAGATATTGCCCGCAACCAATTGCAAGCCGGTAACTGCTTTGTTAATTCATTCGTTCACTCCGATCCACGCCTTCCATTTGGTGGCACCAAGCAAAGCGGATATGGCAGAGAACTGAGTATCTTCGGTATTCGTGAGTTTGTAAATGTAAAAACTGTGTTTATCCAATAATTGCTTCTTCTGTATGTATTCTTTTTTAGCCTTAGGCGATTCATATACTATTGGTGAGTTAGTTCCGCTTCAACAAAGTTTTCCGTATCAAACAGCTCAGTTACTGCGAACACAAAAAATTGAAGTTTCCGATCCCGTGATTATTGCCAAAACAGGCTGGACAACCGATGAACTGAACGCAGCCATTTGCGAAGAAGGAATCAAAGAAACCTTTTCTTTTGTTTCTCTCTTGATAGGCGTTAATAATCAATACAGAGGTAGAAGTGTTGATGATTATGAGCGCGAATTTGAGCAATTGTTGCATAAAGCAAAATCTTTTGCCAACGGAAACCCGAATCATGTTTTTGTTCTTTCCATACCTGACTGGGGCGTTACGCCTTTTGCTCAAGATCGTGATGCAGCAACGATTGCGCATGAAATCAATCTATACAATCATTGTAACCATCAATTGTCCCAAAAAAATGCGGTACATTATTTAAACATTACAGAAAGCACTCGTGCCAATGGCACGAAACCAACATATTTAGCAGAAGACAAACTACATCCTTCTGCCCTTGAATACGAAATCTGGGCAAAAAAGTTGGCACCTTTAATTGCATTTGCACTCAAGAATGC
Source organism: Bacteroidota bacterium (assembly GCA_018267925.1). GTDB lineage: Bacteria > Bacteroidota > Bacteroidia > Chitinophagales > Chitinophagaceae > JAFIGV01. Next base: position 20,855 of record JAFDXO010000196.1, read on the forward strand.
ACCATAAATTTTGATTAAAGTTTCCAGTCTATCAATTGATTCACCCATTCAGCACGGAAGGGTGTTTGGACTTTGATATAATTATCCGTGTATCCTTCCATTAATCCATTTTTATCAGCACCCTCAAACAAAACTTTGCGTGTTTGCCCTTGATGTTGTTCGGAAAAGAACTGCATTTTTTGAAACGATAGTTGGCGTAATATTTTATTCCGCTCATTTCTTACCGAAATTGGCACCACCGGCTTGATTTCAAGAGCTAAGGTATTAGCCCGCTCCGAATAAGTAAACACATGAAAATAGGAAACATCCAGATCGTGCAGGAACTGATATGTTTCTTCAAATTCTTTTTCATTTTCACCGGGGAAGCCAACAATAACATCTACACCAATGCAGGCAAACGGCATTAGCTGCTTAATGTGTGCAACTCTATCGGCATACAGCTCTCTACGATAACGACGACGCATAGCACCCAAAATTGAGTTGCTACCGCTTTGCAATGGAATATGAAAATGAGGCATAAACCTTTTTGAGGCAGCCACAAAAGCAATTATATCATCAGTAAGCAGGTTCGGTTCAATAGATGAAATGCGGAATCGTTCTATTTCAGTTATTTCATCTAAGGCATGAATTAAGTGATAAAAATCTTCTACTTTTTGCCTTCCACCTTCATTGCCTTTCCCAAAATCACCCAAATTAATTCCAGTCAATACTACTTCTTTGGTACCGGAGGAAGCCAATTCTTGCACATTACGAATCACACCGTCAATACTATCGCTGCGACTATGACCACGTGCTAATGGAATCGTACAAAAAGAACAGTTGTAATCACAGCCATCTTGTACTTTTAAAAATGTTCGGGTTCTGTCATTGATAGAATAAGAACTATTAAAACCCTGCACATCATCAATATCACAAGAACAAATTTTTGCACTGTCGCCCTTGGTTAATTCCCGAATATGCGTAACAATATTAAATTTTTCAGACGCTCCGAGTACTAAGTCAACTCCTTCTATTTCGGCTATTTCTTTAGGCTTTAATTGTGCATAGCAACCAATAACCACAACCATAGATTCCGGTGCACGACGCTGAATACGACGAACAATTTGTCGGCATTCTTTGTCAGCATTGTCAGTTACAGAACAAGTGTTGATAACATACACATCTGCGGTTTCTTCAAAATCCTTTTTAGCAAAGCCATCTGCTTCCAACATGCGGCTTAGTGTGGATGTTTCGGAATAATTGAGCTTACACCCTAAGGTGTGAAAAGCTACTGATTTTACTTCCATTGCGGCACAAAATTACCGATTGTAAGGCAAAACGAAAGTATTTCGCCTAATGACATAAAACACTGAGGAGTTCCGCCATCAAACTACTTTTCAAAGAAAATGAGTTATAATTAAAATCTCAAACTAATTCAGCATGAACTCAATTCAGCAAACACCATCTTCAATTGATAACATAGCTGTCTAACAGAAATAACCCTAAGTTCAAGAAACCAATGCAACACGTTGAGCCAATACTCAAAGAGAATTTCCTCAATCCAACTGCAAGCAAGATAGGCTTAATGTACTTGAGCTAATTTCTTTAATTCAATAGATTCAGCAACCCAATTTAGTACTTTTTCTAACTGTTCATCTCGACTCATATTGCTATTGTCGAGTGTTTTGGCATCCTCAGCTTTGCGCAATGGGCTTTCTTCCCGATTGCTATCAATATAATCTCGCATAGCTAAATTATGTTTCACCTCATCAATAGTTGCCGGCATTCCGGTTTGTTCCAATTCTTCAAAGCGTCGCTTGACACGAATTTCAAGGTCTGCCGTCATAAATATTTTTAGTTCAGCATCAGGGAAAACAACAGTACCTATATCTCGTCCATCCATAACAATACCTCGACGGTTGCCCATCTTTTTTTGTTGTGCCACTGCAAATTGACGAACTTCTTTGATAGTAGCCACTTCACTCACTTTTTCAGCTACTATTAAATCACGGATATAACGTTCTACATTTTCATCATTCAGATGAATTTCCGATTTATGGTGTGCTTCAACATACTCAAAACTGAGATGAATATTTTGAAGATTAGCTCGAACGATTTCTTCTTGAGAAAAATCAATATGATTTCGTAGGAAATATAAAGTTATAGCACGGTACATAGCACCGCTATCAATGTAATTATACCCAAGTTTTCCTGCCAATTGTTTGGCTAACGTGCTTTTTCCACACGATGAATAGCCATCAATTGCAACGATAATTTTAGGATTAGCCATTGGTGTAAAGTTCTGTTTTCTGATGTGCAATCACAATGCTTTTCTAATTACTAATTACTGGTTACTAATTACAACTATTAATAGAAAAGGGAAAAATGAACGCTAAAATCTAAAAATTTTCAACCGGTGATAATGTAACGAGATGTGCCTTACTTAAGTTTGGATTATTGCGCTCAGCCTCTTCTATCGGACCAAATTGAGATAGATTTTCGCCTGCATGTTTTCCCACCAAGGTAGTATGTTCATAATGAACAGAAACTTTACCATCGTCGGTAACAATAGTCCAACCATCTTCTAAGGTATGCACCTTATGCGTACCAAGGTTTATCATAGGTTCTATTGCCAACACCATTCCTTGCTTCAAACGCTTGCCGTCTCCACGTCTTCCATAGTTGGGCACCTGTGGGTCTTCATGTAATTGTTTGCCTACTCCATGTCCTACCAACTCACGTACAACGCCGTATCCATGCAATTTATGGGTGTAATATTCCACTGCAAAAGAAATATCCCCTACTCGATTATTTTCTTTTGCAGCCGCAATGGCACGAGCAAGCGATTCCTTTGTAACACGCATTAAAGCAGACACTTCTGACGGCACTTCACCAATGGCAAAAGTATAGGCATGATCACCATGATAACCATCTTTATTAAATCCACAATCCACACTAATGACATCCCCTTCTTTCAATTCATAATTATTCGGGAAACCATGTACAACAACCTCATTCACCGAAATACACAAAGAAGCAGGAAAAGCATTGTTTTTAGGTCCATAACCTTTAAAAGAAGGGATACCACCATGATCGCGGATAAATGTTTCGGCCATAGCATCAATAGATTGAGTAGTGATACCGGGCTTAAGCATTTTTGCGACTTCGGTAAGTGTTGCCGTTACCATTAAGGCATTTTGTCTGATAATCTCAATCTCTGCTTTGGTACGAATATGAATCATGAAATAAAAAAATAAAGTTGCAAAATTAAGTAATTACATAGCCTAATCCTGAATTAATTCTTACCAAATTTCTAATCAATGGCTAAAAGGTTTGTTTTTCTTTGTTGAATGCTGTTTCACAAGATACCATTCTAAAAGCGTCAACAATTTTCATAATTTTGCACATCTTTATTTAAAATAAAAACACAAACATTTTATAGAATGGACTTATTTGCCAAATTCGAAAACAAATTGGGACCAATAGGTGATTATGCAGAGCAGGCACCCGGATATTTTGCCTTTCCAAAGCTTGAAGGCGAGATTGCCAATCGTATGAAATTCATGGGGAAAGAGCGCATTGTATGGAGTTTGAATAATTATCTTGGCTTAGCCAATCATCCGGAAGTACGAAAAGTAGATGCAGAAGCTGCAGCACAATTTGGGTTAGCATATCCAATGGGAGCGCGTATGATGAGTGGAAATTCAAACAACCATGATCGTTTAGAAAAAGAATTGGCTGAATTTGTAGGAAAAGAAGATGCCATGTTGTTTAACTATGGTTATCAAGGAATGGTATCTGCCATAGATAGTCTTTGTAGTCGTCGTGATGTTGTAGTTTATGATGCCGAAAGCCATGCTTGTATTATTGATGGTTTGCGTCTGCATCCGGGTCATCGTTATGTTTTTAAGCATAATGATGTTGCCGATTGTGAAAAACAATTACAGCGTGCAACCGAAATGGCCAATCAAACCGGTGGTGGAATTTTAGTTATTACCGAAGGTGTTTTTGGCATGAGCGGCAACCAAGGAAAATGTGCAGCAATTGCAGTTTTGAAAAGCAAGTATGAATTTCGTTTGTTTGTGGACGATGCACACGGATTTGGCACTATGGGCAAAACCGGTGCTGGTATTGGCGAAGAACAAAACTGTATCAATGGAATTGACATTTACTTTTCCACTTTCGCAAAGTCAATGGCGAGCATAGGTGGTTTTATTGCCGGTGACAAACAAGTGTTGAAGTTTTTACGCTATAATATGCGTTCACAAGTTTTTGCAAAATCATTGCCTATGGCTATCGTTGTAGGAAACTTGAAACGCTTAGAGCTATTACGCACCAAACCTGAATTGAAAGAAAAGCTTTGGCATAATGTTCATCGTCTTCAAAACGGGCTGAAAGAAAATGGCTTTGAAATCGGCACGACCAACACACCGGTTACACCCGTGTTTATGAAAGGGGGCTTGTTTGATGCAACACAATTGGTTTTCGACCTGCGAGAAAACTATAACATATTTTGTTCGGTAGTTGTCTATCCAGTTATCCCTAAAGGTCAAATCATTTTGCGTCTGATTCCTACCGCAGTGCATACAGATGAAGATATTGATCTGACTTTAGCAGCTTTTTCTGCCGTGCGCGATAAGTTGGTAAACAAAGAATATCCTCAGGAAATGCCAACCTTTTCCGGTGCTATTCCAGCTTAAAAAAACAAAAGCAAACATACTCCATACTCAAATGAAAGTATTTATCGCCGGTGCTTCCGGTTTAGTGGGCGGCAATTGCATGAACCATTTTTCTGAACAAGGTTGGGAAGTTAAAGGTTCTTACTTTTCTTTCCCAACCAAGGATGCTGTATTCTACAATACCTTGGAGCCCAACCATCCTGATAATTTTGATCTTGTTGGATACAAACCCGATGTGATTGTTCATTGTGGAGCGTTGACCCATGTGGATTATTGCGAAACCCATGAAGCAGAAAGCTATGAAAAAACCGTACAAAGCACACAAAATCTACTGAAGATTGCCGAACAATGTCAGGCTCGCTTTGTTTATATTTCTACCGACTATGTATTTGATGGAACAGATGGACCTTATACCGAAGATGCACCTGTTCACCCCTTGAGTGTCTATGCTCGACATAAATTAGAAGCAGAACAAATGGTTTTGCAACAAGCAGCTCAGTCACTTGTTTTACGCATCACGAATGTGTATGGAGATGAAGTGCGCGGAAAAAATTTTATATCCCGCATCATTGATCAGTGTGTCAACGGACAACAACTCATGTTGAAACTTCCATACGATCAATTTGCTACACCCACGAATGCTTGGGATGTTGCACGTGCTATGTTCATGCTATTGCGCGACGGTAAATTCGGAATATACCATATTTGCAGTACTGACTTTATGAACCGAGTGGAGCTTGCTTTACGAGTGTTACAATATTTTCCCGAAGCCAAGTATGAACTCATACCGATTAGCACAGCAGAACTAAACCAACCTGCTAAACGTCCTTTGATTGGCGGTTTTGTAAAAATGAAATTTGCAAAAGAATATCCCGACTTTTTGTTTGGAACAGTAGATAGTTATGTAAGTGCTTTTTGTGCCAAGAGAAATCCCGACGCACCAAGTACGTCGGGAAGGATTGTACTTACTAACCCATCGTAAGCAAAGCAAATATCTAAAAAAATCATCGCAAAAACAAAATAAATTTACCTTACATATCACAAGATTGAAATATCATTTCAGATTTTTTTATCTTAGAAAATACAAATGATAACGCTTCAACAAAAAAACGAATCGTAAAAAAGTAAACGAAAAAGTATGACTGTAAACGAAAAAGTACAATGTTTAATTATAGGATCAGGTCCTGCCGGATATACTGCTGCCATTTATGCTTCACGTGCGGGTCTTAATCCGGTGTTATATCAAGGGTTGCAACCCGGAGGACAATTAACCATCACTACAGAAGTTGAGAACTATCCCGGATACCCTGAAGGAATTATGGGTCCGCAAATGATGGTGGACTTTGAAAAGCAAGCGCAGCGAATGGGTGCAGATATTCGATGGGGATTAGCTACCAAAGTGGATTTCAGTAATCGTCCATACAAAGTAGAAATTGACGAAGAAAAATGGTTGGAAGCGGACTCTATCATCATTGCAACCGGAGCCGCTGCAAAATGGCTAAACATTCCTTCCGAGCAACGATTGAATGGACATGGCGTTTCAGCTTGTGCTGTTTGCGATGGTTTTTTCTTTAAAAATCAAGATGTAGCTATTGTGGGGGCCGGCGATACGGCTTGTGAGGAAGCTCTTTATTTATCAAAAATTTGCGGGCATGTACACATGATAGTTCGCAAAGGGGAAGATGGAATGCGTGCCAGCAAAGTGATGCAAGAGCGCGTAAAAAACACCGGAAACATAACCCTTCATTGGCATTCTGAAACCGATGAAATATTAGGTGAAAAAACCGTTAATGCCGTACGCATCAAAAATATGATTACCGGCGAAACGAAAGAAATAGCAGTGAAAGCATTTTTTGTTGCCATAGGCCATCAGCCCAACTCTGATATTTTTAAAGGATGGTTGGACATGGACGATGCGGGATATTTAATTACCGTTCCGGGTACATCTAAAACCAATATTGCTGGCGTTTTTGCCTGTGGAGATGTACAAGACAAACATTATCGTCAAGCGGTAACGGCAGCAGGAAGTGGCTGCATGGCTGCTTTAGATGCGGAAAGATATTTAGGCACGATTGAACATGAATTGAATGCACTTCATACCCAATCATAATCAACAAGTCAATGCCATTAGAACATAAAAAGGTTGTTTGCAGCATATCCGGGAAAACGATAGATGCTTCTGAAGCCTATCGAACAGATATGCTGCGAACGCCGGTGGCTCAATTAATTTCTGAAGCGAACCCTGATTTGCAGCCACATGATTTTATATCGTCTGAGGTTGTATCAAAATTTAGGCATCGCTATTTAGAGTCGTTGATTAAAGAAGAATCCGGCGAATTAGACACGCTTGAAAAAGAAGTGTTGGATGCCATCCAAAACAATCGGCTCTTATCTGAAAACATAGAACCTGAATTGGAAGAAAACCTAACAACCGCACAACGACTTGCAGACCACTTAGCAGAATTTGGCGGTAGTTGGACTTTTATTTTTTTCTTCTTCTTTTTTATTCTTGTTTGGATGAGCGTAAATATAATAGCACTCAACAAACACGCTTGGGATCCCTACCCTTTCATTTTGCTCAATCTAATTCTCTCTTGCATTGCAGCTATTCAGGCACCTATCATTATGATGAGCCAAAATAGACAAGAACAAAAAGATCGTTTAAGGAGTGAACACGACTTTAAAATAAACCTAAAAGCAGAACTGGAGATCAAACTATTGCACGAAAAAATAGACCATTTAATGGTGCATCAAAACAAAAGACTACTTGAAATTCAGGAAATTCAAGCTGACTTTCTGGAAGATATTTTACGTCAAGTCAAAAAAGATTAATTCATTTCTTCCCCTAAAACAAGGGTAGTTGTGCATTTCTTATTCGTTTGAAATCCGCTGTATTCCATTCCATCTTTGTCTCATTAAAATGATATTTCTTACAATAAATTTGAAATTGCGCTTTTATCAGTTCTGCAAACTTCCCTTCACCAACCATTCGATTTCCAAACCGACTATCGTTCACTTGCCCACCATGACAATCTGAAATTTGTCGCCAAACTTTCTCTGCCCGATCCGGAAATGCTTTCAATAGCCAGTCTTTAAAAATACTCCCCACTGCCCCATTTAACCTGACTAAGGTATATCCAGCCCATTTTGCTCCCACAGTTGCTGCTGCTCGCAACACATCGTGCATGTGCATATCGTTAAGTCCAGGTATAATAGGAGCATTCATAACACCCACCGGAATTTCTTCTTTTGACAAGGTCTCTATAATTTTGATGCGTGACCGATAAGATGCCGTGCGAGGTTCCAACACGCTACGTAAGTTCTCGTCCATTGAAGTGATAGAAACAAACACACGAATTAATTGATGCTTTTGCATCTCTTTAAAAATATCCAAATCACGAAGCACTAAAGCATTTTTGGTTATGATTCCTACAGGGTTTCTATATTCAAGACATAACTCTAACATCTTTCTGGTAATTCGCATTTTTCGTTCAATTGGTTGATAACAATCCGTATTACCAGAAAAAGAAATCACAGAAGGTGTCCAGTTTTTTTGCTCTAAAAACTTTTTTAGTAGTTGCGGAGCATTTTTTTTCACCACGATACGACTTTCAAAATCAAGCCCGGCACTATATCCCCAATATTCATGTGTGTTTCGCGCATAACAATAGGTGCAACCATGCTCACATCCTTGATAGGGATTAGCAGAAAATAACATTCCCACATCCGGGCTGGTTACTTTGTTTACAATAGTTTTGCTATTGTCATAAATATATTCTGTGTTTAACTGCTCATTTTCCCAATCATCAACAGACTCCACTTGTTCTTGAATATAATTTCCTTTTAAAAATCGGTTTGGTGGATTAAACTGCGCACCTCTTCCTTTATCAAAACGAGCACTACTAATTTGGTTAATCATTTCTATATCATTATTGACACCAATAATAACTATTTTTAGACATCAATAATACCACTTTGATTTTAAAAAAAATAGAAAAACTAAAATTTAGTAACCCAAAGGAGTGTGATTAATTACTTGCAAACCGTCAAATACAATATTATATCATTTGAATTAATAACAAGATAGTTGAGAAAATTAGGTTGTTTAAACTGTTATTTCGGTTTAAATTTTTCATTAAAAAGCATGGATAATTTACACAATCCTTACCCGAATAGATGTATTGACATTATCCGACAAAACAAGAGAAAAATGAAAACAGAATGGCGATATGAATCTATAAAGCTGAAGTGAGTTGACAATTATCAAAAAATAAACTTTGGGAACTAAAATCTATCGCAAAAATTTGTGTGTAAAATTTACGATTTCATTCCACAATATTTTTAATCGGGTGTTAGCTTACAATTGTATTTATTTCGCACTTGACAAATGGCTTCTTTAAATATCGAAAACAGATTTACATGCAAATTGAGATTTGGAGTATTGGGAAAGAAAATGAGACCTATATTTCGCAAGGCATAGAGCAATATTTCAAAAAAATTAGACCCTATATTTCCGTGTCCTTACACATTATTCAAGCTGGGAAAAAGTCATCAACCAACGATCCTGAAATAGCTAAAAAACAGGAAGAAGAATGTATTTTAAAGCGTCTGCAACCTCAACATTACTTAGTGCTTTTAGATGAACGAGGACGAAAACTCAATTCACTTGATTGGGCTCGACAATTTCAACAGATGATGAATATGGGTGTAAAAACGGTAGTTATTTTAATAGGAGGTGCTTTCGGCGTTGGAGAACTAGTTAAAAGGGAAGCAAAAGAAATTTGGTCATTATCAGACTTAGTGTTTCCTCATCAATTAGTTCGATTACTTGTTTCCGAGCAAGTGTATAGAGCTTTTAGTATCCTTCACAATAGCCCTTACCATCACACCTGAAAAGAGTAATTTCGTTGTTCAAAAAATTTTTAACCCGACCTAGATGAGCTACACTCTGATCATTGTAATAGTCACTGTATTGATTTCGCTTGCTGCATTTAATAATGAAGCATTTTTTCAAAAAAGCATTTTGTGGCCGCGTCGGATGGACAATTCAAAAGAATACTATCGTCTATTGTCTTCCGGCTTTATCCATGCCGACTACATGCACCTAATTTTCAACATGCTGGCACTCTTTCTTTTTGGTCGTAATGTCGAGTTTTTTTATGCAGCCTCAGGGATGGGGCAAAGTCTTTTTTTAATCATGTATCTATCCGGAATAATAGCTGCTTCTTTGCCATCTTTTGTGCGTCATAAGAATGATGTTTATTATCGTTCACTTGGTGCATCTGGGGGTGTTTCAGCCGTGTTATTTTCATTTGTCTATTTCGCTCCATGGCAAACGATCTATGTATTTTTCATTCCTATTCCGGGAGTTATTGCTGCCATTGCTTATGTTGTTTATTCTGCCTACATGTCCAAACAAAGGCAAGATAACGTGAACCATGATGCACATTTATGGGGAGGTCTTTATGGCTTTTTGTTTACGCTTTTGTTTGCACCCGATCATGGTATCAATTTCTTTAGCGAACTACTTCATCCGCAGTTCAATTCTTAATGACTCGGAGGTGCTATCGCGTAGTTTAAATCTTTCATCAAGGCGATAGCCAACCACCCACACAATTCGTTTTTCACTTTCTACAACCCACACATTTTCTTTGTTGTGTAAAGGGATTTTTTGATCAATAAAAAAGCGTTTCAGCTTTTTCTTTTTCATACCCATACCTAAAGGGTAGAAATAATCTCCTTGTCGCCAATGACGAAGTATAAGTGGAAAAGAAATTTTTGATTTATCTATTAAGGCTATGTTTTGATCTGTTGAAATGTCAGTAGGTTTCAAACTAAAAGAAAATTGAATTGAGGCTCCTTCAATTTCAATTTGATCCGTTTCTTCTTGAATCAAAACAAAACCTGCATCGCTTGTTTTTAATGGCGAAACGATTAGAAATTTTCGATCTTTCACTACTCGATGAGTTTTTGATTCAACATATTTTCCGCTTTGTTTCAAAGCCAAAGAAAGTAGCTGGGGCATTTGATCCGGCGAAAAATTAAAAGGAGAGAAAATTTCAAAACACAATGCAGCAGCCACTTCGGAGTCGTGCCATTTTTGAGCATGAACAAACAATTCGTTACCCCTTTGTTCACAAAGCTTTTTCATGCGCCGATTCATCTCAATTCGATATAAAATCTCAGCTTGCTTAAATCGTTCTATACTTTCGCTCACTTGCCTTACTAAATGAGGAAAAAAAGAAGCTGCGGACGGAATTACATGATGTCGAATTGCATTGCGCAAATACTTGTCTGAAGCGTTGGAGGCATCTTCTCGATAAGGGATATTTTCAAGTGTTACGTATAGTTCAATATCTGATTTTGCCGCAAAAAGTATGGGTCGGATGATGTAATTATTTCGTTCGGGAATGCCATGCAAACCACTCATGCCCGTGCCTTTGAACAAATTCATTAACAAGGTTTCTACATTATCATTAGCATGATGAGCGGTTAATATGTGCGAGAAATGATGGTTGGCACGAATGGTTTCCAACCAAGCATATCGAAGCTCTCGAGCTGTTTCCTGTATGCCCTTACTCCATTCTTCAGCTATTTTTTTTGTATCAAATCGGACATTAAAAAAGGAGATTTCCCGTTCGTCTGCCCATTTTTTAATCAATTGTTCATCAGCATCAGACTCTTCGCCTCGCAATGAAAAGTTACAATGAGCTATGCCAAAAGAAATTCCATGACTATAACATAAATGGGATAGTGACATGGAATCAGCACCTCCACTCACAGCCAACAATGGTTTGAAAAATTGTTTGCCAATAAGTTGGTTGATTTTTTTTAGAAATACTTCACTTAGATTCATCGTTTCAAACTAATAGGCAAGGTCGTCGTATGCGGCTTGCAATTCATTGTAAGTGTGATTATCTTTTACTTTTTGAGCCACCTGCATCCCTCTTTCATACATTGCCAAGGCTTGTTCTGTTTCTCCCTCACGTTCCAATAGTTTTCCGAGATGATAATAGGTTGCTAAGTAATCAGAATCATTTTTCAGGTTACTTTCAAAATGCTGTCGAGCATTTTGATCATTACCCAATTTCACATACTCTAAAGCCAGTGCGTGATGTAAGAAACAATCCGAAGGTGATTGCTGAAGCATGGCTATAATTTTTTCTATTCTTGGACTCATACCAAGTGCAAAACTATTGATTTCCACGCCCCTTCCATATCATAGCTTGCATATTCCTAACTTTAGCCACATTTTTTTCAGCATAGAATGATGCAATTGTATCCAGCTCATGCAACAGAAGCACTTGAGTTTAATAAGATTTCTGAGTTACTACTTAAAAAATGTCGCACGGATACAGCCCGCGAGCGAGTTCTCTCACTTCGTTTTCTTATCAAAAGAGAACAAATAGAGCGAGCTTTATTTCAAACTGAAGAATATCGCCAATTACTTTTTGGTAGCGACTATTTTCCTAATGATTTCACACACAACATTGAAAAAGAACTGAAGCTATTATCCTTGCCCGGTGCGGTTTTAAATGGCGAGCAACTTTTGTCTTTTCGACAATTAGCACTCAATATACGCGATATGTTGAATTGGTTTAAACGACACAACGACCTCTATCCTAACCTTCGAGCGATAGCTGAAAAAACAAGTTACGAAAAGGCTATTCCAGAAATTATTGATGCTGTTATTGATGATCATGGCGTGGTTCGCGACAATGCCAGTCGAGAGTTAATGCAGATTCGCGGACAAATAGCAGCTTTAAGATCTGAACTAAGGCGGCGATTTGAAAGCATCTTACGAAAGCTACACAAGCAAGGATATTTGGCAGATATTGCTGAAAGTTTTTTGAACGGTCGTAGAACCGTAGCAGTTGCAGCAGAATACAAACGCATTGTAAAAGGAATTCTGCATGGAGAAAGTGATTCATCACGCACTGCCTTTATAGAACCGGAAGAAGTAATAGAACTAAACAACGAAATATATAGTGCTGAACGCGCTGAAGCCAAAGAAATTCACAAGATTTTATTACAAACAACTTCCGTTATTGCTCAATATCAACCACAACTTAATAGCTATTATCAGCTCACCGGAATATTTGATTTTATTCGAGCAAAAGCCCTTCTGGCACAGGATATGAATGCTCTAATGCCAAGGTTAAGTCAACACCCTGAATTGAATTTAGTGAAAGCACATCATCCTTTGCTTTATCTACATAATAAAAGAGAAGGGAAACCTACTATTCCTGTCAACATATCGTTGTGTGAAGAACAACGTGTTTTGATAATCAGCGGTCCCAATGCAGGCGGTAAAACGGTAACGATGAAAACAGTTGGGCTACTTCAAGTAATGACCCAATCAGGATTGTTGATCCCGGCAGACAGCTCCAGTGAAGTTGGAATTTTCAAACAAATTTTCATACACATTGGCGACACCCAAAGCATCGAACACGAACTAAGTACTTACAGTGCTCACCTTCAGGACATGAAATATTTCATGGATTTTGCAAACGGTAAAACCCTTTTTTTTATTGATGAATTAGGCAGTGGCTCCGACCCCAATTTGGGAGGAGCATTTGCAGAAGCGATTGTGGAAGAATTGTCCAATAAACATGCTCGTGGCATCATCACGACACACTATCTCAATCTGAAAGTGATGGCAGGCAAGGTTTCCGGCATATTTAACGGAGCTATGGCATTTGATGAAGAGCATTTAGAACCACTATATCAATTAACCATTGGCAAGCCCGGAAGCTCTTATACTTTTGCTATTGCTCAAAGAATTGGACTACCCGAAAAAATCATCAAAAGAGCAAAACAAATTACTGATCGAGGGCATTTTAAATTGGACAAAATGTTGCTGCAAACAGAACAGCAATCCGTAAGGCTAAGCGAGAAAGAAAAACAATTGGATAAACTACTTCGCACCAATGAAGAGTTGAAAAAGAAGTATGAAGAATTGACGGATAAAGAAAAGTTGAAACAACAACATGCCACACTCAAACTTCAAAATAAAATCAAGAAAGAAGAGCTGGAATATCTACGTGATACAGAACGAAAATTCAAGCAAATAATTCATGATTGGAAAAGGCAAGAAAACAAACAAGAAGTTATTGAATCGGCGGAAAAAGTACTGTTCAAGAAAAAGCAAATAGAAGGAAATCAGGCAGCTGCCAGAAAAGCCGATAAAAACTATGTATTAACCGGAAAACCGGTACAAGTAGGCGACTGGGTACGCAATAAAATCAACCATCAGATTGGCAAATTGGTTGAAATACGAGATAAAAGAGCATTAGTGCAAATTGGACAAATGCCTTTTAATGTAGAGCTAAAAGATTGGGTCTCCGTTATTAGAAAAGAATCCTAATTCACCCATCTTTATCAACGAAAAATGAATAATTCTGATGGCGGGGAAAATACAAACTGAGCTACTTTTATTTATACTCAATCGTTAGTAGTACTACGCAATTCCCATTGTCGGGGTCATAAGACTGCTTTACACTTTGTATTTTCCTTTTTCCACCTAAGCCCAATAGTCCTTTTTTATCTTTCATCTTTGACAAGAAATCAACCAAAGTCATTGCTTTTCCATTTGCCATCACTTTTGTGCTTGCCGGACTGCATAAATATTGACTAAAATCCGGGATTGATTTTTTATCCTCAATCAATTCCCCTATCATATACTTCATTTCAGCATCGGTAATATTGGTGTACTTTTTTTCAACCGGTTTATCTGCATCCTTTTCTTTGATAACGGTTGGTGTAGGCTTGATAGCAGCCTCAATAGGTGCTGCAACCGGCGCAGAAAGCACATCGCCAACTTCGGGAGCAGATACATGTAACGATTGTGTAAAAGTTTTTGATAGATCGCCATTCATCACTAATTGAATGGTATAGTTCCCCGGTGTACTGAAAGAAAAAGAAACGTCTTTCGTGTTTTTTTCACCATAAGAAACATTTCCTAACACAGTCCATTTATAGCTATTTCCTGTAAGTAAGCTTGAAAACTTGGCTAAACTACCTGCTGCCACGTCATAAGGCCCTGATATTCCACCTATTGAAGTGTCAATTTGAGTTACTACAGGCGGCATTTTGACCACTACATTTTCAAATAATTTACAGCCTCCTTTCAGCGTAACTTGAACCATAAAAACACCGGTTTTAAAGAAAGTGTGTTTTACTTTTGAGCCGGTTGCCGGATCATTCCCATCACCAAACATCCATTTAGCTTCCGGATCATTTATGTTGATTGAAAATAAAACCTCTGTACCGGCAATAACATCCGGTGTTTTGTCGGTTTTTTCCAATTTTATTATTAATCCATTGCAATTCTGGCTGGTAACTGCACGAAAAGCAAACGTAATTATACTGAGCGCAAAAACAGCACCCATAACAAGCCAAACTCGGCTATCAATATTTTTAAATGGCGAAGCAGACATACCCTTTTAAATCTCGAGGCTTTCTATCGTTGAAGTTGAATTAATTGATTTTGGCAGTTGGTTAAAGCTGTGCTATATTCTGTTATTTTGGACTTCAGATCGGCAATTGTTTTATCTTTTTCTTCGCTAGTTGAAGCGGTACCGGCTGATGCTCTTAATTTAGATTTATCATCTTTCATGTCATATAGGGTTTTAATAACAGCTTGATAAAAAGGCTTTGATTCTGAGCTGTCATTTTCTACCATAGCAGTTAACTGACTTAATTTTTGATCTAATTGTGCATCAATCAGGTTTGCCTGAACGTTTGGTTTATTGATCGTGTCAAGCAACATTTTTATTTCATTTTGACGAACACTAAAATCTTGTCGAAAAATGCTGGCACGTTCCTTTTGCATCAATTGTCCTTGCATCATTTCATTTTGTTTCAAGGGGACACGAGTGCCAAAAAAAACAGCCATAATCACAACTAAAGTTGTAATGATATAAAGCAATAAAAAGGTTACAAATGTTTGTCTGCGTTGTTCGCTATTAAGTGCTTGCATAAGTAAGTTTTGTAGTTAAAAAGACAATAGGGAAATTCTATCCAAAAAATCTTCGTTTTGGCTTTTCTGTATTAGTAGTTTCTTGAGGTGCTGTGGGAGCTTCGTTTACAAAATAACCGGTTTCTTTTTTCTTCCCGATAAATTCAAGTTTACTCAGCGTATCGAAAAGGCGCGAAATCACACCAACAAAACGAATAACCTTAGGAGTAGCAGCATTGACATCATTGTGATTATAATTTAGCAAAGCCATTTCAGTAAGTAAGGCATCTAATTCACCTTGTTTTAGTTCACTCCATTCGATAAGGTAATTCATCATTTCTTCTTTACCTGAGCCTAATCTCAGATCTATTGCATTTTTCATCACCCGTGAGAGTGAAGACATAGTCGAAAATATGGCTAATGGCGACTCATGTGGAACTTGCCAGCGAATAGAATTTATTGTTTGACCTAAAAAAAGCAATATTCTATCACAAACAAACTGCACTAATTCTGAAAGTTCATTTTGTTGGTTTTTGGTAAAAATTTTTTGAACTATCAGTACACTTTTTTGTTCTAAGTTGCTTAGGAAATTTTCTATTTCACCGCAAAATCCCAATAAATCGGCATGGGCTGATGAAGCTATGCAAGGCGGAATGAAATCGTTATCTACCCTAACTTCATTGGGAGAAGCTATCAGTTTACCAATAATCAAAGCAGAAGGATTTGTAGCATATTGTTCGATGTCGGAAGTAGCTAATTTTACTTCATATCGAGTATCCAGAAAAGGTTGCCGAGGAGGCATCTCATCTGCCAAAGGCTCACCAAATGGAATAGGTTGATAAGGATTAGCTAAAAGCACCACCCACCAATTTGTCTGTGAATCCGGGCGATTAAATGAACATTCGAATGCACTGACACCATTTTGAGGCATTGCTTGTCCGTTTTGAATGGATATTCGAATGCCACCCAAAGTCAAAGCTTCTATGGAAAGGAGAGAAACCTTTATGGTGTTTTGGTTATCTACAGATATCTTTACGTTGAAGTTTTGAAAACCGGGAGAAATCTGTGGCAACAATCCATAACGAACCGGAGACACACATGCTGCCATATTGGACTGTATCCATTGTTTATGTGCATTGTCGGAATGAAGGAAATGATCCTTTTGAATCTTCATTCCATCCGACCAATTTATAAAGGGAAATTCGCGGTTCATGATTCAATTCAGTTAAACTCTTTCAGCAATAATAATCGTGTTTTCAAAAATTCCGTTTTCTCGAAAATTCCTTTCGGCATTATACATTTTACGGGGTTGATACCATTTTCTTTTTTTACTAAATATCCATTGGTGCGGCATTTCACTTGCATCTGCAACCTCAATAGGTGTTTCGCTTTGTTGGTCATTATAATCAGACACAAAAAAGCAAAAAAGATGTCCTAACTTGATATTTTCCGGAGCTTTTGCTCGAAAATAGGTAAGTGTCTGTCCTGATTTTTTAGCCATTTCAAAACCAATTACCAATACCTTTTCATTGGGATCTTCCTCCGGTATGGAAGGTGGATTAAACAAGGGATAAGGCCAAGCTTCATATTCACGAGCAGGAATATCAAGTGCTGCTGTAAACATACTTTGAATCAGCATAGGCAGAAAGAAAAAGAGTCCGCTCATGACCATAGGGTAAAACAAATAAGAGCGGTCACCTTTTAGAAAATATTGTAGGGAAGAAAAAACACCCACTACAAAAAGCATCATACCTAAACCAAAAAAGATTTCAGCAAGCATAATTTTCCCCTTGTTGTGTTGTAAAGAGAAAAAGTACTTTTTTCTTGCCCACCATTGGTGAATGATTCCAAACAGTAAAAAGACACTGCTTAATACCCAAAAAGAAAAAAACAGATTGCGCGTTAGTAAACCGCCTGCCCAAGCAATAAGAGCTGCTAACAAAGAAGACAATGCACCATAGATATATGGCTTTTTGCCTTGCCCGGTTAAGCTGTCGGCTAAGTTTTTTGCCATAAAAGCAAACAAACCCGCCAACAAAAGCAGTGAACCAATATAGCCGCCAAAATAAGGGAAAGCCATAATAATATTTATTCTTGCTAAAGATGCAAATACTATCGGCCATTACAAAGTGCCGACAGTATTATACAAATGTTGAAATTTATTTTTGTTCCCTAAGCTCAGCTTTCCATTCTTCACCATCATCTCCTTTATAGCCATCCAATTTTACTAAGAAGCTTTTGGCGGGGAAGTAGGGCGTAATATGAATATCAAGGAAAATGTGGTCTTTTTGGTTTTCATCTCTTTCAAATCGTAAAATTTGAAACTTTTCTATCAACCCTTCGGGACCTTGAATACCATCTAAAAACTTGACAATTTGCTTCCTTAGGTTCGTTTCCATTTTAGTGTTCCAAAGTTCAAATGCACGGCGGTTTAGGAAGTCGCTCAATACTTTCGCTATAAAATCAAAAACTCGAACTACAGAATAGGTTTGCATTCCTAGATTGTCGCCATTAAATAGAGTTTTGGCAGAAAAAGGCATCACTTTCCCCCACTCGCCTACCAACGGAACCAAACCTACGTTTTCAAGTTCGGATATTTCTCCCTTTTTCATATCAAAACGAACTGTGTCCACTTCATCAATGCTTCCATACGTCTTTCCGGCTACCGGTTGCGACATTTTGGTACAATATAACTTACCAGCTAAGGCAGCAGATCCGGGTACATATACATCTTCCTCTTCACCCACTTCTACATTTTTACCTCTACCTACTACATAATTGCAGGTCATCATTACATTAGCTTTGTGAGCATCGCCACCGGTAAGGTTTGCGCTATTAAAAAGGTCTAATGCGTCTTCGGGGGTTTCTGTATTGACAAAATCTGTAACTAACATGACCTTGTTGTTATAGGCCATTTTCCCCCATTTATCTACCACAGTAGCACTTTTCAAATAACCCGGAATTACCATCATGCTGTAGTTCTCTCGCATATCCAAACGATCATAACGTTGTTTGAGTTCTTCTGCTACATGTTCAATAAAGCGAGGCTCATCTAAATCGGTCAACTGATCAATAGAAGCATTCATCAGTGATACATTTTTTAATTTAGAAGACTCGGTGTTTTTATAGAATAAATGAACGGAACGATAAGCGGATTCTAATTCACGTGTCGTCTCAAGAATATTTTTCAAATTCTTTTTAAGCAACCTGTCTGAATTTTCAGCTTTTTCGGATGCTTTATCTACCATTTCAGAAACGTCCTTGCTATTTTGCAAAAGGTCAATCCACATATCTAAGGTTTTCTTTACCTCCTTACGATGTGTTTTTTTAGAATGGTCTGTTAGAAAAATATTTCGTTTAGCTTTTCGGGTTGGGTTGAGATTGTCTGTGCCATCAACGATAGCTTCTAAAAAATCGAATCCGCCTACTTTAGCTAATTTATTAAGACTACTATCCAAGGAAGGCGCAGCCTGTTCAGCGGTTTTCAGCATTTCCGCTTGTTGATTCTGTTGTTGGTTTTCCATTGCTCAGTTTCTTTTTAGGTTGGGTAAAATAATTTTATTATTCAGCTTTTGCTAATTCGTCAGTCATAGCTTTCAGGGCATTCAAAAAAGCCTCTTTGGTTTCCGGGTTTTCAATTACTTTTTGTAAGCTTTTATTGCTTTTCAATTTTTTAATCATTTTAGCCATTGAAGTACTTTCCAGATCAAGGTCGCTCAGAAATGGATTGTTCTGTTTGATGTTTTTAGCATCAAAATCACCTAATCCACCGAAGGCAAAATTTTCTGAATGAGTAGATCCGTCTTCGCTTTCTAATTCTACATCTACATTTGGATTGAAATGAGCAAACACAGCTTCAACGGTTTGCAATCCTTCAACAATTTCTGGTCTGATGGCTTCATCATTTGTTAGCTTCTGAATGAAGAGTGTTTTGTTCGGAGAAATTTCTACAAAGCCCTCTCCGGCTGCTTCTGGCGCAAGGATGGTTGTTGCGATTCCTGGTTTTACTTGTGGCATAATGTTTCGTTTTTTTTAGTATTGTTGAAATTATTTTCCTTTTAAAAATTTAGTTTGTTTCTGCTTTTGAGGAAGATATTTCAGCCAATGGGGTTATGGAAATTCTCTCTATTTCATTTCCGTTTATTGACCAAAATAAGTCATTTCCATCAAATTCCAAATTAACGTTATCCCCTTTATTAACTGCACCGCTTACAATAAATTTTGAAAGGGGTCGTCGAATTCGGTGACGAATTACGCCGGTAATTTGTCGGGCTCCATATTTGGGTGTAAAGCCATCGGTTGCCAAATATTGCTTTGCCTTATCAGAAATATGTAATGAAATTCCTTTGTTCAATAAGGTTTCAAGCAAGTTGCGCATTTGAATATCAAAGATTCGCACAATACTACTTTCTGAAATTGCTGCAAAGGGTAATATTTCTGTAATACGCGCTAAAAATTCAGGTCGAAAATATGGGGACATCACTTCCATCAATTCATTTGATCGAGGTGTTTGACCTTTATCAAATTGTTGTGCAATCCATTCACTTCCGATGTTAGAGGTAAAGATGATAATACTATTTGAAAAGTCGCCTTCTTTTCCCAAACGATCGTGCATTACGCCTTCATCTAAGATTTGCAAAAAGATGTCAAACACAGACGGATGCGCCTTTTCCACTTCATCAAACAACAAAACAGAGTATGGTTGTTTACGAATTTTATTGACTAACATACCTCCTTCTTCATAACCAACATAGCCCGGAGGGGCACCATATAAAAGCGCGGCAGAATGTTCCTCTTTAAATTCGCTCATATCAAATCGAATCATAGCCTTTTCATCGTTAAACAAAAACTCGGCAAGTGATTTTGCCAATTCTGTTTTACCGGTTCCGGTAGGACCTAAGAAAAAGAATGATCCGATTGGTTGTCCTTTTTTATTTAATCCGCTTCGAGACTCTAATACTGCATCTGCCAAGGCTTTCACGGCATGATCTTGTCCTAAAACACGATGCTTTAAATGGTTTTCCATATTGAGTAGGCGTTCCTTTTCTTGGGCTTGAATTTTACCCATCGGGATGCCTGTTTTATAGGCTATCACAGCTACCAGATCTTCTTTCATCAAAGTGTCCTTATCTGAAATATCAATGGTACTGAGTTTAGTGATTGATCTATCTAAGTATGTTTCAAATTCAGATGAGAGTTCAAACTTTTCTACTTGTGTTTCATCATTTAGCATACCGAGCAAAACGGGCGATAGTTTAGTAGAAAATAGCGTGTGCAACCATTTGGCTTCTCGAAAACGATCTGCTTCATCAACTTTGAGTGCCATTTGATCGTTTAGTCCTTTACGTAATTCTTCAAGGGTTTGTTTATTTGTATCAACCATAAGCTTAATGGCAGCCATAGTTCTGTCTAATAAATCAATAGCCGCATCGGGAAGCCTTCTGTCTTTTACATATCGGCGTGCCAGCAATACACTTTCGCGCAAGGCATCTGCATCTGTTTTTAGTTTATGATGTTCTTCAAATTTAGGTGCTAATTTGGCTACCATTCTTTGCGTTGCATCCAGTGTCGGTTCCAAAACTTGAAGCACTTCAAAGCGACGTACAAATGCCGGATCCGGCTCTAAAAATTTTCTATATTCATCAATTGTCGTAGCACCAATTACGGTGATTTCTCCTCGCGCTAATTCCGGTTTTAATAGATTGGCAGGGCCCGATCCAAATGAGCCTTTTGGATCCATTAAGATGTGAACTTCATCAATAAAAAGAATGGCTTTTTCATACTGTTTAATTTCTTTGATGATTTTCTTTAAACGATCTTCTACTTCACCTTTGTAAGATGCACCGGCAATAAGTGCTCCTAAATCTAATTCAAAAAGAATGGCTGTTTTCAACTGAGTGGGCACTCGTTCTGCTACAATATCTTGAGCTAAACCATCTATCAGTGCGGTTTTGCCTACACCGGCATCTCCTATGATCACTACATTGGGCTTAGTACGCCGACAAAGGATTTCCATCATCATGCGGGTTTCTTTTTCTCGTCCGATGATGGGGTCTAATCGCCCTTCTCTTGCCTGAGATGTTTTATCCACACAATATTTAAATAAGGCTGCCGAATTATCACTTGGGGTAGTATTTCCTGCATTAGCCGCCCCTTGCACCGACGATTGTATGGCATCTTCTTGTAAAAAAGCCCGCAACACTTCACCTTCTTTGATAGGAAATGTTTTTAATTGTTCAATAGAATAGGCTACTCCGGGCTTAGATAATGCAGCCAACAAACAAATGGGTGTAATGTGATCAAGTCCGAGTTTTATTCGAATATTGTCTGACTCTTCAAAGCACCGTTTCACACCCTCATCGCCAGATATTTGATCGGGCTGCTGCCCTACTCGTGGCGCATCTTCCATACGAACTTCTGCCCATTCTTGAATATATCCTGCATCTTGACCAATAGCGGTAATAAAGTCTTTTAATCCAACATCTTTATGTAACAATCCCATAAGTAAATGGGCAGGAAAAAAATGTGGATTGTGGTACTCTCTTGCAAGAGATTGCGCAATTTCAACTGCTTGTTTTACAGATTCGTTCAATGAAAGCATATTCTTGGGGGTTATGTGATGGTTTAAAGATAAGAAAGTTTTAAAATTAAAAGTACTGATTCATTTAATTGAACAGTATTCATAAACGAAATAGAGATCAACTCAATTACACAGTTTAGTAGAATAAAATCATAACTTTAGGCTTTTGGCTTCTATGGCAAATCCATTACTTAAACTCCCCCTGAATTTATCTCGTGTTCTTGAAGGAAACGAACTGACAACACTTGATTTGCAAGATTCTATCATGCAGTCCCTGAGATTGATACTCACTACGCGATTTGGTGAACATAAATATGACCTAAGCTATGGTTGTGAAATATGGGATTTAGATTTTGAATTAATCGTCAGCGAAAGTATGTGGGAAGAAAAATTGCGAATGTCTATCTTATCATCAATCCGAGCACATGAAAAAAGGCTGGCCAATATTTCAATTGATCTTTCTATTTCTGAGGTTCCCTTTAGTCATTATTCACATCGAAATGCGCAAATCAAAAAGCAAGTAGATATTGTGATCAAAAGTTTGATTGTGAAGACAGGTGAGCCTTTTGTTTTTCAAACCAAACTATTCCTTAGCCCACTTACTGTAGCTTAAACCAAACATATATGTTACCCTTTTCCAAAGAAGCTATCAATCACCGAATGACTACTAATGCTCTTAGTTTTTGGGGGTTGAAAAATAATGATGAGCTGGATCCTGTTGTGAAACTGATGATTGAAGCACTTTCCGCTTCGCTTTATGAACTGAGTACGGAAAGCCAAAACGCTCAAGTGAGAATGTTAGATCGAGTTGCCCAATTGTTGACTCCTGATTACGTTGTTGCCCCTCGACCAGCATCAGGTCTGATGCACGCTATCAGTATCGAACCAACTGATGTTTTACTTCCTTCACATCAATTTTCATGCAGCCATACGCCACGAACCGAAACTTCACAAAAGCCTGAAAAGCCTATTGAGCTTTGGTTTTCACCGGCTCGTCCGATTCGCATTGCCAATTATAGCATTGGTGCAATCATTACAAGCAATTACGCATTTGCTTTAGATGAAAGACAACAAAGAATTAATTCTGTGACCTGCAATATACCCGAACTTAAAATTAAAAACGCTGTTTGGATTGGTATTCAGTCGCCCGTAGAAAAGTTACCCATACAAAACCTATCGCTACACTTTCAGTTTTCACGCATAGCCCCTCAAGAAGCCTCGCAAGCACTTTCATTTTTACCACTTGTAAAATGTTTTTATGATAATGCTGAAATTTCTATGAACGAAGGCTTATGCTATGAGGCAAGCAAAGAAGATATATCAAAACGATACGCATCTCCTACAAGCACAATGAGGCAGATTGAAGAAGATGTTGTTCTCCAATACAATCGCTATTTTCTGAGTTTCAATTCTGATTTAGTATTAACTGCCGACAAACGAAAACCCTTACCCATAGAAGGTTTTGCGCAGGAAAATCAAGCATTATCTTCATTAGGATTGCAACCAATGCATTGGATTCTATTGACATTTCCACACACCATTCATTCCAATCTGCTTGACAATTGTGATATTCAAACTAATGTATTTCCCTGCATCAATCGTCGTTTGATTGAATTGCAACACTCTTTGAAAGGCGGCAGTAAAATTGTGCCTTTAAAAAACAAAGAATCGCACGAACAGTATCTTGAGATTGCAACCGTTGGCGACAGTAGTCAAAACTATCAACCACCCCAATACGGATATTCAACGGATGAACCAACCGGATTGTATAACATATTGCAAGAAGGGTTAGAAAGATTTGACAGTAGAGATGCAACTACACATCTCACCAATTTACTTCAATTACTAAGAGCAGAAAGTGCTTCGTTTGCAGCTTATGGATATGATTTCGTTGCTTCAAGCCTAAAAGAATTGCATCAAAAAATTGCAATGATGGAGCAAAAAATTTCAAGCTCGCCCAATAATGCAAACAGCAACAATCATTATTTATTAGTACAACCTATACAGGGAGAAGAAACCATATTTGCTTCTTATTGGGCAACTTCGGGCAGCCTTGCAAACGGCATTAAAAGCTCTTTTCCACTTAAACCCAATAATAATCACAACACCCAAATTGGGTCAACCTACTTTATTCAACAAACCAATGGAGGATCCAACAGATTGTTGGGCGACAACCGTCTTGCTGCATTTCGCTATGCCTTACTGAGCCGCGATACGATTGTTACGAAACAAGACATTCTATCCTTTTGTGAAAAGGAATTGGGCGAATCTGTGCATAAAATTGAAATTAGTACAATACAGGTAGCAGAAGGTAGAACTGTTCAACATTTTCGTCGTGTAGTGCAAGTTTTGCTTACGCCTCGAATACCGGTTAATGAAGAAGATTGGCTGCAAACTTGCGATAGGCTTCAAGCCCAATTAAAATCCCGTTCCGGAATGACCATGAATTATCGTGTTCAAATTGTAGCATAATGATGAGCAAAACAGATTCTTTCGATTTAAGAGCAGAAATTATAGCCGCCGAATTAATTGAAAATGGTGCAGATCCGAAACGTGTGCTAATCAAAGCAGATGGTGCTTCCTATCGTTCTAAACGCCTTGATGTTACGAATCAGCAAGAACAAGAAGATGAAGCTTTGATAGTGAGTGAATATCTTGTATTGCACACTTCAAGAGATGGGCTTTATGACTCATTGCCCCAAGGATTGTTTCACCAAGCTGCTCCACCCAAAAACGCCAATGAATATGAAGTTTTAGACTACTTTAAACAGCATAGAAAGGAAGAAAAAAATGCCCGCAAATTTTTCTTACCTTTTGAAACTGCAATCAACGAATTCAGCATATCTATTGCTCATGCTGAATTAACAGCCCAAATCCAAAACAAACGATCACCTTTAGCACAAAGACTTCAAGTATATTGGAACATTTTCGGACTGTTGAATGACAAACAAGCTAAGTACTTGATTGAACTACTTCCTATTTTCTATAAGCTGCGCAACAATGAAAAAGCAACGGAAGAAATAATGACTTTACTTTTAGAAGTTCCTGTCAAACTTTCATTGTCAAATAACATTCAAAACACTGAACTGATATCCACTTCATCAGCCAATCAATTTGGGCAAACGTTAGGGGCAGACTTCATTTTGGGTGATACCCTATTTGCAAGTGATGAAGTAGAAATTGTGTTGACTTTAGGTCCGATCTCCAAAAGAAAGGCAACCACTTTCCTTGATCCTAAACACAATAATTATCAATTACTACATACCCTTTGTGATTATTTATTACCTGCACAATTTGCCAAACGAATTGCTTTTGAATTTGAAGCAATAGAACGATTCATGCAATTACCAATGTCAAATGAACAAGTACCATTACTGCTTGGCCACGATACAATTCTTTAGGTCATTTTAAAAACATAAAGCAATTACCACTTTACTTCAAATGGCATTTTAGTTAGTTCTTCTACCAAATAAGGGCGCAAAGCGGGTGCTGAACCTTTCCATACCATAGTTAATTTTTTGTTTTCAGCATCTACCACAATAGAATGTAATTCAGGCTTTGTTGCCAACATTTTTCCTCGCCTTCCATCCACAGAAATAGAGGGGCGTTCTGCCGGAAGTTGAATAGTGAAATCCGGTTTATCGGGAAATATATTGATCAACCGAATAGACTCATTGCCAATCATCCATGGAAGCTGCAAACCTGGCCAAGCACCGTTGGCAGCGCGATTTGAAAGCCTAATTGCTTCCGGAGGCATTTTAAAAATGGAAGGTGCTAAAGTTTCCAAATAGTATTCAGGAATAGACTCTTTAAAAGTTGCTGGATGCGCTTCGGGCATCATGCCAAAGTGCAAAATTCGAGGAAACCATTCATGATTCATCCATCCGGGTGATTTAGCAACAGGCTGAAATGCCCACCGAGTAAGGTCTTGAAGTACAAGATTGGCAGGTGTCAACAAATTTGTAGGTTCCTCAATCGAAGGTAATTCTAAAGTTTCTAAAAGCTCTTCAGACAGATTGGTAACAAAGCCTTTTCCGGCGGTGTTTCTACCATAGCGATAAGGGCTGCTGGCATACCAATCATGATCGGGCATTGCGTCCATAATCTCTTTAGAAGGAAGCTCCATGCTTCGTTCTGCTACATGATCTATTCCTCCATAAGCTTCAGAATAATCCAATGAAATTTTTTCAAAATCAGACGGTTTAGAAAATTCAATACGCCCATCTTGATGACGAACAACCGTTCGTTTTCCCGACACTAAAAATTTCTGTGGTTTGCTTTGGCTGCTGACATGTATTACAGAAGTGAGTTGCGATTGCACTCGTCCGCTTTGTGCAAAACCCTTTACTACAACATCAGTAGCTGCTTTGTGCATGAAACAATCAATATCATGTAGTAAAAGGTTTTTATTTTTTTCGTCATAAACGGGTGCTAAATGCAATGGCTCTTGTGTAGTCGCCAAAACACATTTACCCGAGTCCATAATATCATAAGTGCGTTTTACAAAACCTGCTAACAGAAACGAACTATCATGTTCCGTTCCTGAAATTTGAAGTTGTGTTGCTTTGGTATCAAATTGTAATTCCGGTTGCATTGGAGGTAAATTTGTCTTTAGGATTCAAGATTAGATTTCCACCATTCCGTGTTTCTCACATAATTTTCTAAAGCATCAGATGGACCAGTTGGATTCGAAGCATCTCCTCTTGCCACACCCGTACCCATTTCCATCCAATTACCAGTACCCATTTTAAAAAGCTCGCCAATAATTCCGGTAACTAAATTGTGAGCATTTATTAAACTATCGGGTAAAAGACGCGACAGATATTTGGTTCCCCAAACTCTACCAATCACACGAGCACCCAATGAGTTTAATCCGGTTTCCATTCCGTTTGTAGCCATTAATTTATTGAAAGCATAGTCAAGCACCATATCAAATGCAATGCTGAAAGCTCCAGCCAGGTAATCTCCGGGAGAAAGCCCTACAAAAAATGTACTGGGCGGAATAACAAAACCTGTTGGTGTACTGATAGTGCCACAATTGAGATTCAGATTCGTTACAACTAAACAAGCCGCAGCCAATGAAGCCCCTTCTACCTTTGTTGATGCAGAGCCAAAATTTGATTTTGATTTCGTAGTTAAAGAAAGAATGATGGGATAAAGCACATTGGCCGGATTACCGAAGTGTGGCAGTCCAAGCATTCCAACAGTTGTATCACGCTGCATCACACTGATGCCGCTGGCGATGGAAAATGTTTTTTTTGAGTATTTTGATTGGATCAAATTACCGGATAAGATACTAACAGCAAAATAGGGGGTGTAAGGAATTGGTGTAGGAGCAGGCGGTGTAAGATTGTTTTCAAAATCAGGTCCTAATACCGGATGTATATGATGAAGCACTAAACAGGGAACTTTCATAAGGCAGTGGTTTTTTCGTATAACGTAATAGTTCTTTGCTTGCCGGGAATTACTTTATAATTAAACGGATAACGATAAGTGATAAATGCCCGTCCGATATTAGGTTCAACGCCTATTTGGTCAATTTGCATTTTTCGCACATTGATTTGTGTACCGAGAAAAATATCTGCCGATAATGAATGGTCGGGAATCACCATTTTAAAATTACCTTTTGAAGTCATTCCTTCAACAATGATTTCTTCTCCGGGCAATAGTTCTTTGACAATCATATCTGGCAAAGAGGCGTTGAAGAAGGTGTTGCTGAGCGAGCCTAATTCTTTTTTTTCATAATTGATAGTAGCAGAATGATTCACTTTCTTTTCGCACATAGGCATACTTCCCAGCGTTTCAGGGTGTGGCTTTTGGTTCCATACTGTGATTAACTGTTGAGGGTTTTCTACATTGGGTAAGGGAACACCGTCTGCAAATTCTTTTTCCCAAATAAATCCTTTGCCATGTGGGTTATTGCTAAACGGAAATCGAAGTTCGTCCCACACCGCCCAACCGCCATAAGCATTTGCCAAACCAATAGGCATTTCTGTAAACGGTTCGGGATTTGTAATAGACAATCCGGTTACCATTTGCTTCCATTTTCGATTACCAATGACCATTATTTCTTTAGATAGTTTTCCGGCAATGGCAACCTTTACTAACATTCGCTGAATAGGAATATTGTTTGGAGCAACTGCATTACCAAAAACCATGACATCAATACCACCTCTTTGAAAAACATAATCGCTTTCCATGGGGCCATAAAGCCCTTCCCAAGGAGCAGGATCTAATTTCCAAAATTGTTCTTTAGACGGAGTACAAATACCATTACGAACATCATAAGTAACTCTAAGCATAGGGGCAACAGCCATCATATCGTCCAACATGGCGGTTCGAAAAAGCAAATGCGGATATGCTGTGTTGTTGATTAATTCCATTTAATCATTGCAATTAAAAAATAATCGTTCACCATCTACTCGTACATCATCGTTTGCTTTGATTTCTACATTAAAAGTAGTAGCAACCATTTTATGCGATTGAGCGATGGATTTATGAGCACCTTGTGTTTCTTCCAACACATCGCCTTGCACTTCCTGAACCAAATTTCCTTGTGCTTGAAAGTTGATTTGGTCTTGCGCTTTTAACTTGATTTTTTCAGCTTCGAAGGTGAGGGATTTTTCGGCTTGTAATGAAATATTGTCTGACAACAAGTGAACAGATGCTCGTCCTTGCGCATCAATTGTAATTTCAAATTGAGTGGGCGTTATAGGATGTTTGAGTGTTATCTTTTTACGATCTGCCGTTATGATTAACTCATACCCTTGCGCCATAGGAATAGCGGTGGGTGTTAGCTGATTTTGTGTTTTAAAATTTGTTTTAAGCTTTTCCATTATCAACAATTTACATTTACGACAGCACCTTTTACGGTAACGGGTCCGCCGGCACTCAATTCAGCAGTTGCATCGGCTTTCACTTCCACTTTAGGACCCACAACATGCGTTTGAGCAGTAGCTTTTACTAAGGTGTTGGTGCCTTGAACGGTAATATCATCACCGGCAATAAAAGTTTGACCGGCTGCCGAAAACATATTGACATCGCTGGTGCCATTGATGTAAATGTGAGGGGCTACTAATTCAATAGCACTGGGTTTTACGCACAAAGTTGATCCGCCCACTTGAAGCGTGATTTTTGAATCCGCTTTTACGGTTACTTCTGCACTTGCCGTTATGTCTATTTTTGTTTGGTTCAGTACTATAGAAGCTCCTCCTGCATTATTTATCGTGATCACAGTGCCGTTGATAGTCAAAGTAGCACCACTTAATGCCGTGAGACTTTTCGTTTTGTTTCCTGATCCGCCACCACCACCGGTTTTTCCGGTGAACATGCTTCCCATCACGAAGGGTCTATTAGGGTCATTATACTTATAGCATATCATTACCAAATCTCCTACTTCCGGTATCACTACCAATCCACGATTGCCAGCACCATCTTTTCCTTCACCTGCATCGGGCGTTAAAACGCTTATCCAGCTGGTAGTTTCATTATTTCGTGCCTGCCAAGATGTTTGGACTACAACTCTTCCCTTGTGATCTGGGTCGTTATTAAACTTCACAATTGCCCACTCGGTATTAACTTTTGGCAAGATAACATTATGTGGTAGCGGAATGCGACCAACTTCTGAAGTTACACCTTCAAAAATATTGTAGTATTGACCCGTTTCACTGACAAAGTGTTTAACAGAAGTTATAAAATAGGTGCCTTGTTCTTGCAACGAAGTTTGTCCATTGTCGCTAACAACAGGTATCTTAATGGTAATTTTCCTTCCGAGTTGAAGGTCTGTATCTACACTTTGCCCTGTAATAGTTTTTATTTGTGTGGAACGTTGCTCTTCTTCAAGCTTTACAAAATCTGCCAAATCTGATTCTTTGTCAATCACTTGCAATAATGGAGATTGTGCAGAAGATGAGAAAAGATTATGTGACCGGTCAAAAAGAGTCTTGCTGATGCCACTCCAATTGGCACTTTCTAATGTGGTAGGCGCATCCTCTCTATGCACCGAATTTTCTGACCAATTATACACATATTTACTAAACTTCAACGGGATAACTTTGTAAGCTATCTTGAAGTAATCTATATCAACACCATACACTAATTCAACATTAGCGACCTCATAGTTGCCAAAAAACAATTTGACCCCATCGTAAAAAAAAGGGTTAATATAATCATTAGACAACCGATTGAGAAAATTGAAACTACTTTCATCATATTGGCATTGGTATGGAGTAGGATTACTACTATCACATCCACGCAAATCAACAGTAACCCCAAAATCTTTTACTGGCTTGAGAACCTTATCCACTATGGTTTTCAGGTCTTGATCCAAAAAAGAACGAAAATCATTTCCGGTTTCTAAAAGAATGGTTGGGCTAAAGCATTGCAAAAGTAAATTACGGTGATAATTGTCGCTTAATTCATAATTTACTTCTCCTAGAATACCTCTAAAAACCAACAAATCATTTCCGGTAGAAGCATGTTTTAAGCGCAATACTACTGACTTTCCAATTTTGTTTTGAGTGTTGGTAATATCAATGGATGTGCGCTGCTCCATTGCATTGAAAGGCACCGTGATAGTAAGTTGATGGTGGGCATTAAATTCCTGAAACAATTGAATGGTTGTGAAAAGCCCAATATTTTCGCCATCTAATTCTATTTGTGCAGTTACATGACTTAGCATAAAAGAAAAAATTAGCCGATAAAAAGAAATGAACACACTGCTGAAAGCCTAAAGCTTGAATCAACAATTACAATAAGTAAAAAATGGCTCGGCACTTATTCAATACCCGAGCCATTTTTTAATAAGATTTTTTACATGATCTACACGTTTTTCCACGTGTTTTCATGTTCCGCATTTCCAATCTTAATTTTTTCAGCTGAAACCGTAAACTTCATGAACATTGGATTGTTACCATCTTTGGAGAAGTTTTCTTCAAAAAACACAACATGACCTTTTGTAAATGACAGTTCCTTCATTTTAGCATCCTCATCCGACTTTTTAAATGTTATAGTTCCATCAATAGGCTTATATTGATTAACCATAGATTCAATGATTCCTGTATTGTCAGATGATTCAACTACCAAGTCAATTTTACCGCCATAGATTTGTGAAGATGGTTGTCCGGTTGCTGCTACATCACGATGTAGAGAATAAGTACATTCAATTACGTCTTTGAATTCTACGCTTCCGATTTTTGCAGTTGCTTTAAATGATGCCATATAAATGTTTTTTTGGAGTGAAATGATATTGAATGCAATATAGGAATTTTAAATTTCCAAACCAAAGAAAAAAATAAATTTTCTCTAACGTAAAAAATTATTCCATTCTAAGTTACCATAAAAAGATTTAGGTTATCAATGGCATACTTTTCCATAGCATTTATAGTTGGGTCATAGCAAGAATGAAATCTTTTTTCCAATAGATCAAATTCAGGAAGCTCGGAATACAATTGAGCAAATGCTTGAGTTGACAATTCATCCTTAAAGAAAGAAACCTTTTCTACATAAGATTTTAGCACATCGTCAATTAATTGTGCCATTTCATTAGCCATCATCATCGTAAGCCAGGCGGGCATTTCAGGCAATAGACCAACATAGCCGTTTGCTAATAATTGAATAAAACCACCTTGAAAAACTTGATCTTTTACATAATCAAAACTGAGAAAAAGTTTTTGTCCATTAGATAACTCGTCCAAAAAATCGAAAGTTTGTCTTCGGTTCAATTCTTCGTGTAACGGAGCTACCAATAAATTAAACAAAGCACCTCTATTGTTTGATACTTTTACTCGTTCAAAATCTTCTTTGTTAATGATGGGTAGAAAATGAGGCATAAATCAAAAATAGTTCATGCGCTTAAAAAAAATGGTCTTGAAAAAAAAAGCAAGCCCCTCAATAGTTGAGTAGGCTTGCTATAGTCAGAAAGAAGATCCGAGGTTTATTGTTGTGTTGCAGTATAAACAACATCAAGGGAATAGGTTCCGGCAGGATAAGCAAAGCCGGGAGTAGCTTTATACATCACAGAAAAAGTTTGATTTCCACCAAAAGAGGCGTTAGATATAAGATTGTTTGCAGTGTTAGATAAACCGGTATAGTTACCAAAGCTTCCTGCAATGTTTCCGCCGGTTTGATTAGAAGATACTTTTACATTAAGCACATTGGCTGGCATATTTGAAGTTGTCGTAGAGCTTCCATTTGAAACTGAGAAATTAGCTGTATTGGCACGTACTGTTACGTTGAAGTTCTTATTGCTACGAATACGTAATTGTTGTGCACTGCTTTCTACCCCATTTGCATAATCATTTGCTGTTGTAAAAGGTAAAGCTACTGTTGATCCAACGGATGAAGAATTACCTACAAAAGTGATATCCAGCACATTGCTCAATTGCAGTTGAACTGTTTGTTGAGCACTTGCATTTGCAGTACTTGTTTGGGCTTTGGCTACCATTCCAAAAGTAGTTAGAAGTAAAATTGAAAGAAGAATACGTTTCATGTGTTTAGTGTTTGATTTTTGATATTAACACTGCAAAGGTGTAACGAGCAAACAGATTCAGCAGTAAACCGGAGGCTGCTTAACGCTATATTTTCAATTGCTTAACGAGTGGTTAAGTTTTTATAGTTTTGCATCATGATTTCAACAAGCTCCTCATCTCCGAAGACACAATATTTTTTAGATTTAGAAGATCGTTTTGGTGCTCACAACTACCACCCTTTACCCGTTGTGCTAAATCGAGGTGAGGGTGTTTTTTTATGGGATGTAGATGGCAAACGATACTTTGATTTTCTGTCTGCTTATTCAGCAGTCAATCAAGGGCATTGTCATCCTGCTATTGTTGCGGAGCTTATAGAACAGGCTAAAAAACTAACCCTTACTTCTCGCGCTTTTCATAGTGAGGGATTAGGCGAGTTTACAGCATTCATTACCGACTATTTTGGGTATGAGAAAGTGTTACCAATGAATACCGGTGTAGAAGCCGTAGAAACAGCCTTAAAGCTAGCTCGCAAATGGGCTTATGATGTAAAAGGGATAAACCATGATAAAGCTAAAATAATTGTTTGTGCAAATAATTTTCACGGCAGAACCCTTAATGTCATTTCATTTAGTACAGATCCTACAGCCAAAAACAACTTTGGACCCTACATGCCAGGGTATGAAGTTATTGAATTCAACAATATTCCGGCTTTGCAAAAAGCACTACAAGATAAAAATGTAGCTGCCTTTTTAGTTGAACCTATTCAGGGTGAGGCAGGTGTTGTTGTTCCGAATAGTGGTTATTTGAGTGAAGCATATTCGCTATGTAAAGAAGCCAACGTCTTATTTATCGCTGACGAAATTCAAACAGGCTTGGCTCGAACGGGAAAAATGCTTGCTTGCGATTTTGAAGATGTTCGCCCTGATATATTGATTCTTGGAAAAGCTTTATCGGGCGGCACACTGCCCGTATCTGCCGTACTGGCTGACGACAAAATTATGCTTACCATCAAACCCGGTGAACATGGTTCTACTTACGGCGGAAACCCATTATCTTGTCGTGTTTCCATAGCTGCTTTGAAAGTATTGAAGGAAGAAAAACTGGCTGAAAATGCTCAAATTCAAGGTGAATATTTAAGAAAAAAACTACAAGATTTAAATAATCCGCACATAGCTGAAATTCGAGGTAAAGGGCTTCTCAATGCTATTGTTATTGACCACCCCAAGCCGGATGCTGCATGGGACTTATGTGTTCAACTAAAAGAAAATGGATTACTTGCCAAACCAACTCACGGTGACAAAATCCGATTTGCTCCACCCCTCATTATTTCTAAAGAACAAATTGATGATTGTGTGAATATCATCAGCCAAAGTTTAAGTGAAGTTTATTGAGTTTTAAAAAGGTGCTTATTATTTTAGTTAACTAACTTATGTTTTATGTAGTTCTGGTCAAGTCATTCCAATTGATGATTTTGACCAAATTTGGCAATAAAACCATAGTTTAAATAATGAATATAAATATTAATTTAAAAGCTGCACTTCATGGGCAGCTTTTAAATTACATACATTCACATTACAATACACACTACAACAAATTAGAATGAACTCAACATATTACGACATAATCATTATAGGAGGAGGAATTGTAGGATTAGCCACAGCCTATAAAATTACATTACAAAATCCTAATAAATCAATTTTAGTACTTGAAAAAGAAAATGAAGTTGCAGCGCACCAAACTAGTCATAATTCGGGAGTCATTCATTCTGGAATATACTACAAACCCGGTTCCTATAAGGCTATAAATTGTGTGTCAGGCAGACGCGAATTAGTCGAATTTGCAAAGCAGTATCAGATTCCTCATGATATATGCGGGAAAATTATTGTAGCCACACAAAACAGTGAATTAGCTCACTTAAATAAAGTGTTCAATAATGGAAAAGCTAATGATGTAGAAGGAATAGAAATGATTTCTGCTCAACAGATAAAAGAGATAGAACCTCATTGCGTTGGCATCTCAGGGATTTGGGTGCCCTGTACCGGCATTATTGATTATGGTGATGTTGCCAGAAAATATGTTGAACTTATTCAGGCTAAAAATAATAATAACAAAGTACTTACTTCTTATGAAGTAGTTGGATTTGAAAAAAAGGGA
Source organism: Bacteroidota bacterium (assembly GCA_018267925.1). Taxonomy (GTDB): domain Bacteria; phylum Bacteroidota; class Bacteroidia; order Chitinophagales; family Chitinophagaceae; genus JAFIGV01. Next base: position 55,676 of record JAFDXO010000196.1, read on the forward strand.
GATACTACTGATGTTATAACAAAGAAAGGAACGTTTAATGCAAAGTATATAATTTCTTGTGCGGGATTACAAGCTGATAGAATTACTCATAAAGATAAAGTGAAAACAGATTCGGCAATTGTTGGATTTCGTGGTGATTATTATGATCTAACAGAAAAAGGAAAAACAAAAGTTAGGAATTTAATTTATCCGGTTCCAAACCCCCAATTTCCATTTTTAGGAATACATTTTACACGAATGATAAAAGGAGGAGTAGAATGTGGTCCTAATGCTGTTTTTGTTTTTGACAGAGAAGGATATAGTAAAACTGCATTTAGTTTTAAAGATACCGTTGAAGCATTTAGTTTTAAAGGAACTTGGAAATTTTTTGCTAAACATTGGAAATTTGGCTTAGACGAATATCGAGGTGCATTTAGTAAATCATTTTTCTTGAAGCGTTTGCGTACTTTAATTCCCGACTTGCAAGCAGATGATATTGAACCTTCTCGTTGTGGAATTAGAGCTATGGCTTTAAGTGAACAAGGAAACATGTTAGATGACTTTAAAATTGAATTTAAAGGCAACTCAATGCATGTGATTAATTCGCCATCACCCGCAGCTACGGCATCGTTGGCTTATGGTAACGAAATTGCTACGCAAGCTAAAACGCATTTTAAATTCGATTAGTACAAACGCAAGTATTGTTTTTCAAAATCAAATCACTAAATTTGGGTTGACTAAATATGGCTAAAATTTAGTAACTCCTTAATCACACACCAAACTAGCTTACTGTAGCAAGTGTTTCCCCCCAAAAAATTATGAAACCAATAATCAAACTGTATTTAAAGGCTTTTGTGCTTATAGCAATTTCTTCTTTTGGAGTAATGATTCTATTAAGTTTAAGCGACTTTAGTAAAAAAATCATTTTAAAAGATATAATAACATCATTGTTTTTTGGGTTATTTATGTCATTAATATTAGTATCCTATCATTTGTATAGGATTAAAAAAAATGGAATTAAAATTATTACAGATGACAATATTGGAGTAAATCAAACTTTAACAATAGAAACAAAATTATGTTTAAATGAGGTTATTCAGAAAATCAAAATAGACCCAAATTTTGGAAAAATGAAAATGAAGGTAGTTGAAAATGGAATTATTCTTGAAACAAGAACGACAATGAAATCTTGGGGAGAGGCAATTAAAATCATTATGAATTCAAATAAAGAAAATTTATTCAAATATCAAGTATCAAGTAGCCCAAAATTGAAAACGACAATAGTAGATTACGGAAAGAATTTAGAAAACATAAATAAAATTGAAAACCTAATAATAACACACCCTAACAACTTGTGACTTTGTAAAGTGTGTAGCACCAACAAGGCACTGTTGAGCGGAATCGGTTAGTATGGAAATGCAGTGAAGAAAAAAGAGCTATACTATCCAATTTGTCATCTTGAGTATTCAGAAAAGTTTTGAATAAATAAACTAAATGTATTTATTACAAATACTTACTTATAAATATAAAAATAGGAAGAGCGAAGACATTACAGTCAGTTTGTCCAAATGGCGATTTCGGTGATTAATTGAGCATTTCACCTCGCATTATCCCTTTCGTTATGTAGAAATTTGTTACTCCGTAGCCCTCTAATTTGCTAAGAGTTAAAAAACGTTATTAGAAATAGATTTCTTTTTCAAGGTAGTCTGCTACATATTCTTGTACACCCTCTTCCAAACTGGTGAAAGGCTCTGCATAACCTGCCTTTCTTATTTTGTGCATATCGGCTTCCGTAAAATATTGATATTTATCCCGAATATCTTCTGGTGTATCTACAAACTCAATATTGGGCTGAAGGTTCAGGGTTTTAAATATGGCATGAACGAGGTCAAGAAAACTTCTTGCCTTACCCGAGCCTACATTGTAAAGTCCGTTTTGGGGTTGGTTTTGCATCAACCATACACACATTTTCACAACATCTTTTACAAACACAAAGTCGCGCATTTGTTCTCCGTCTTTAAAATCCGGGCGATGCGAACGAAATAAGCAAACTGAGCCTGTTTTACGAATTTGATAGAACGCATGAAAAACAACGGATGCCATACGTCCCTTATGATATTCATTAGGTCCGTAAACATTAAAAAACTTAACACCAGCCCAAAATGGCGGCATTTCGCTTTGCTTCAATGCCCAAATGTCAAAATCGTTTTTGGATTGTCCATAAGGATTGAGGGGATGCAACTTTGAAACTATAGAATGGTCGTCTTTGTAACCAAATTCTCCATTTCCATAAGTGGCAGCTGATGAAGCATACACTAAAGGAATTTCTTGTCGGGTACAATATTCCCATACTGTTTTAGAATAGTCTAAATTCCACTTACGATGCACTTCATAGTCCATTTCAGTGGTGTCGGTTCTTGCACCAAGGTGAAAAACAGCTTTGACTGTTCCTTTATGAGTTTTTGTCCAATTTGCAAATTGCTCTCTATGGACTTTTAAAATAAACTTTTTACCGACCAAGTTTTTCACCTTTGCCTTGTCAGAAAAATCGTCCACCAAAATTAGATTGTTAAAACCTGCTCGGTTTAAAAAACCCGTTAAATAACTGCCGATAAATCCGGCTGCGCCGGTAATAACAATGGAATCTTCTGTTTGCATGAAATAGCTTAATGGTGAAACAATTCGATGTTTTCAGCTTAAAAACATAATCTGATAACAGCGAGGTCAAGCTACACAATCAGTATAGCTTACACCGCAAGAGAATAGAAAACGAAGCCTGCAATTAATGGCTACCGGCATGTTCCGTAGTGTGCACCGCCTCATTGTGACCTTCTGTATCATTACTTTCAACTTTTACAAAGTTGACGGCAGCAATAAACAATATGGTCAAAACAATGGCAAACCAAAAAGCGGCATTGGCAGAAGTCTTGGGAGTGTTTTTAGAATGTGGATGCGCTTCGTGCGACATGGTCAATCGTTTTTAAAAAATGAAGTACAAATGTAAGCTCTAATTTTTGGCTTTGTCAATAGCTATTAAACACAATCACTTTTGTGGTGGTTGCATTAGGTGACCACAAGATTTACAAGTTCTTTTTTCTACATCAGAATAAAACTTTTCCATTACCGGTGGCAATTGCTTTACAATATCCGTAAGCTCAAAAAACTCTTCATGAAGCTTATGTCCGCATTGTTCGCAAAACCACATAAAGCCGTCAATTTCTTTACCTTGGCGCACCTTTTCAATCACCAAGCCTACGGTGTTGGCTCCTCGTTGAGGGGAATGGGGAGTTTTAGCCGGTAAAAGAAAAATTTCTCCTTGCCGAATGGGGATGTCCACTATCTTACCGTCTTCTTGAATGCGAACATTGACATCGCCTTCCAACTGATAAAAAAGTTCTTCACTTTCGTTGTAGTGAAAATCTTTTCGGCTATTAGGTCCACCGACTACCATAACGATAAAATCTTCGGTGTTATGATATACCGTTTGATTGCCAACAGGTGGTTTTAAGAGATGCCGATTGTTATCTATCCATTGATGAAGATTAAAAGGGCGAAGAACTGCCATAGTAGAAGTTTTATTAGTGAAAAAATAAAGACTGAATTACAAAGGTTGAAGCACTTTCATCTTCACCGTTTCTATGCGTGTTTCACTGACCAAAAGTATATCAAATTCATACAAGCCAATGATGATACGTTCTTTCAGTTTCGGGATGTTTTCTTGGTTAGCAACAATGTAACCAGAAAGCGTTTCCGAACCATCTGTAGGAAAGTGAAAACCATATTTTTCATTTAGGTAATCAAGCTCCAGCCTACCTGAAAAAATGTATTCGTTTTCAGCAATTTGATTTTCTACATATTCCGGCACATCGTATTCATCACGGATGTCGCCAAAAATCTCTTCCAGCACATCTTCCATCGTTACTATACCGGCTGTTCCTCCAAATTCATCTATTACCCAAGCCACGCTCTTATGATCTTTCGTAAAACGATTCATCAAATCCACTGCACTCATAGCTTCGGGAATTGCGGTAATGGTATGTAAAATTTCGCGTAAGGTTTTGGGTCGGCGGTTGAGATCCAAATGATGTAAATAGCCTACAATGGTATCTACCGTTCCTTCATACACGATGATTTTTGAGAGCTGTGTTTCAATAAATTTATGTCGCACTTCTAACAAAGGCGTATTTACATCAACCCCTACAATTTCATTACGTGGCACCATACACTTTCGCACTTTTACGTTGACGAGGTACAGTGCATTTTCGAAGAGTTCTGTATTTACATCGTTGCTTTCCGCCTCATGTCCATGCAAACTTTGCTTCACAAAATGTTCTAAATCTACCCTATTGAAAACGGCTCTATTTTCTTTGATTCGCACATTGAACAAGTACTTGAGTATAAACTCAGAAATAGCTACAAAAACTTTGGCAATAGGGAAAAGAAGATTATACATCAACCACATGGGTACTGCAAACAGTGTCAATACGGCTTCAGCTTTCGTTCGAAAAATAGCTTTAGGTAAAAATTCGGCAAACAGCAAAATGACAACCGTAGCAATAAATGTATCGGCAATGAGAATAACATATTCCGATTGAAGAAAAGGTGGTAATAATGTAAGGAAAGGTTGAGTGACTCTTGTCATTAGCAGGCCATAGATGACCAATACTATATTGACCCCTAATAAGCTGGTTCCGATAAACTCGGCTGGATGTTCTACAAATCGCCCCAAGATTCGACCGGAAAGCCCACCTTGCTTTTTTTTTAGCTCAATGTTGATTTTGTTGGCAGAAATAAATGCTATTTCCGTTCCGGCAAAAAAACCGATCAGCAAAATACAGCCTAAAATATACCACAATAGATGTACATCCATAGATTAACCAAAGTTAATAAAGCTGTTCAAAAAATTCCTACTCAAAATAAATTACTTCCCCTTCTTGCATATAGATACATACACCGCGACTAAGGCTATGAGCAATGGAGATAATTCTAAAATTGGTAATTGTTGAACATGAAAAAAATGCAGCAGTAAGGAAATGACCAATAAAATAGTAGCAATGATGGTGTACCGACACTTTTTTCTTTTGGGTGCAAATGCTAATACAAGGTTAGTGGGTAAAGCCCATAAGAGGTTGTAATTGTTTTGGCAAGCTTGATGATCGGTGGCAAACCACATCATGAGTATAAAACAACCTATGAAACCAGAAAGAAATAACAGTAAAAAAGTCATGACTTGTCCAAGTTTTTTCCAACCGGGAATGACAAGCCCCAACATGGTTAATAGAGCAATAGCAAGGGTTAACAGTAAGGGTTGATTGATGCCTGCCGGTAATGGCTTAGGGGCATCTAACACTAAAACCGGCGAGCCGGCAACCCGCTGAGATTTATATGTAGCACTACTGACAGCTTGTTGCAAACAATCTGGCAAAAACATACAATCATCATTAGTCATGACCTTATCAATTTTACTGCCCAACAATAGGTTGACACCAAAACGTTGCCAATGAACTCGATAAAAATATTGGTTCATCAATTGGCGATAAGTGAGCGATTGTCCCTTGGGTAGTGCATTACCAAACTGAAATGAGGCTCCTAAAGCACGCTGAAAAACATCTCGAATCCGGGTTGCACAATTATCCAAAAAGAAATCGTACTTGTAATACTTGTGTTCGTCCATAGCATTCCAAGTCAAATATTCATACACCGCGCTTTTTGCTATACCCGGCAGGTGTAATTCTTGCTCTGTAATGCTTCGCTTCGCTTGGGCATATTCCTGAACAAAGTTTTCAAAGGGATAAAAGGAAAGGTAGTAGAGGAGTTTTCCTTGCGTAAACTGTAAAAGAAAATCTTCACCAAAAGCAAAAGTTCCATAGTTGTAAACGATGTCTTGATGTGTTGTGCTATCTGTAACACGGATAGCCGTATGTCCAAAAGTTTCCCAAGGCTCTACACCTGTTCCGCAGGTCAGCAAGCTGATGCGTAGATGGGAAGTGTCCGTTTGAGCAAAAGAAAGATGGGTAATGAAAAGTGCTGTAAAAAATAAAATCAGTACACGAAACATAGCGGCAAAGTAAGCAAAAAGCTTGTCTGAAAGCATTGTTTAAATTTCACGAAGTATATTCCTTACATTAGAGGTGTGGCAGACAAATTGAGGATAAACAAGTAGTCATAAAAGCAACTTTTCGGTTAGCATGATCACCAAGCGACTCACTGAAGGCATTCAGTCCTTATCACCCGCCTATTTCTCTTTGCCTATGGCAACGGGCATTATAGCGATTGCTTCTTTTACAATCGGGTATTCAACTATAGGCTCCATCCTGTTGTGGGTCAATAATATAGCTATTTTAGCCTTAGTTCTATTGCTGTTGATTCGAGTCATTTTTTTCTTTCCTCTTTTTCTTTCCGATTTAGATTCTCAAAATAAGGGTAGTGAGTTTTTATCTATTGTAGCGGCTCTATCCCTTTGTGGGTCTGCTAATTTGCTGATTGCCCATCGCCATGCTTTGGCAGATTTTTGTCTAATATCAGCCATTTTTTTATGGACTGTATTTTCCTATGGTTTTCTTTTTAAAATGGTTCGGAGGAATCGGAAACATTCGCTTTATCAGGGCATTGACGGAGCTTGGCTATTATTGGTCGTGTCTTTAGAGGGGCTATCTATACTCAGTAATTTATTAGCTGAAATTCACCCGCCAATTCATGAGCTTTTATTCTTAATTGCGCTTGGGTTTCATTTGCTTGGCATGTGGTTCTATTTAACCATCATCATGCTTTTATTTTACCGACTACTATTCTTGCCTTGGCGTGATTTAGATTTTAATGCTTCATATTGGATTACGATGGGTGCAGCTAGCATCATTACACTGGCCGGATCTATGTTTATTCAATCGCTTCCACAAAGCAATTTATTGGATAGCATCATTCCAAGCATCAAAGTGGCAACAATCTTTTTTTGGGTTGTAGCCTGCTGGTGGATTCCTTTATTGGTATATTTAGAAATAGAGAAGCTTCGTCATACATCGTTTCGATACCATGCAGGAAGTTGGAGCTTTGTGTTTCCATTGGGTGTCTTCACCATGTGCACTTGGCATCTGGCGCAAGTCATGCAAATCCCCTACCTGAAACTGATTCCTGAAAAAACTATTTTTTTAGCTTGGATAGCATGGATTGTTGTCTTTATAGCCATGTGTCAAAAATGGATAACTGCCAAAAAAAATTAAAGAAAACTACTCTTTGAAATTTTACTTCAACTACACCTCTGCTCCACCTTATTATAGAGCATATCAATAACAAACTACGCCTAAAATAGGCTACTTTTAAACTGTGATAAAAAAGGAGGAAATATACTCTCCGGGTAAAATAGCAATGGCTCCATTAAAACTTCATACCGGCAACCTAATTGACATTTTTTCGGCAGACACCGCATCAACATTAGAGTTGCCCTATGTGAATGCAAACATTAGTGCGGGATTTCCCTCGCCAGCCTTAGATTTTATTGACCTGACCATTGACCTAAACAAGCATCTCATCAAACACCCTTCTGCCACTTTTTACGGGCGTGTGAAAGGAGTATCCCTCAAAAACGCAGGGATTGATGATGGCGATTTGCTAATCATAGACCGAAGCATTGAACCCACGAATGGTAAAATTGCAGTTTGTCATATAGATGGAGAGTTTACCGCCAAACGAATTAAGATAGCTAAAGGTGAGATTTGGTTAAATCCTGAAAATGAGAAATATCAACCCATTCGAGTAACGGAAGAAAACAATTTCTTGATCTGGGGGATTGTTACACACGTTATTAAAGACGTTTAAAGAAAATGTTTGCCCTCATTGATTGTAATAATTTTTACGCTTCGTGCGAAAGAGTTTTTCGTCCAGACCTAAACGGAAAACCGGTTGTTGTATTATCCAACAATGATGGTTGCGTGATTGCACGCAGCAACGAAGCTAAAGCAATTGGCATTCCAATGGGTGCACCTGCTTTTGAATACGAAAGCCTCTTTCAGCAACATCAGGTGTATGTCTTTTCCGCAAATTTTGCTTTGTATGGCGATATGTCAAACCGAATAATGACCATTCTTTCCAACTATTCGCCAGAAATGGAAATTTATAGTATTGATGAATGTTTTTTAAGGCTAAACGGCTTCGGCAAACATTTTAGCTTACAAGATTATGGTGAACAGATGCGCTTGCAAGTAACCAAGTGGACGGGAATTCCCATCAGCATTGGCATAGCTACCACAAAATCACTTTCCAAACTGGCTAACCGCATTGCTAAAAAATTTCCAGAAAAAACAAAAGGAGTATATATCATTGACAGTGAAGAAAAGCGAATCAAAGCCCTAAAATGGCTGAAAATAGAAGATGTATGGGGCATTGGCAAGCAACATGCAAAACGACTCCATACCCAACAAGTTACTTCAGCCTATGACTATACACTGCTGCCTGATGATTGGGTAAGAAAAAATATGTCCGTTGTCGGCTTGCGCCTCAAGCACGATTTGCAAGGCATCCCAACACTTGATTTAGAGGATGTGCAACCCAAGAAAAACATTGCAACTACCCGAAGTTTTGAATCCAACTATACCCAATTCGAGCAGTTGAACGAGCGCATTGTTACGTTTGCCGGTTCGTGTGCCGAAAAGTTGCGCAAACAAAAATCTTGTTGCCAATCACTCATGGTTTTTATTCACACCAACGGACACAGAAAAGATTTACCCCAATACAACCAAAACATTGTGGTGAAACTCCCCTTCCCTACCCATTCAAGCATCGAGCTTGCCCGCTTTGCATCGCAAGCATTAAAACTCATTTTTAAACAAGGCTATGCCTATAAAAAAGCCGGAGTCATAGTGCAAGACTTTATACCTGAAAATGTGCTGCAAACAACCCTTTTTGAAAACAGAAATGAAAGACATATTCCGCTCATGAAAACCATAGATCAACTCAATGCTCGCTATGGACAACAAAAAATTCGCTTAGCCAGCCAAGATCTAAAACGGGTGTGGAAAATGAAGCAAGAAAAACTATCGCCACGCTACACAACCCAACTAAGCGACATCATTACCATAAACGTATAAGACATGTGCTTTCATTCCAAACAATCAAAATCAGCACAAGAATTAAAACATCGGTTTCAGGCAAATATAAAAGATGACAACCTCATTCAGCCCAGCGTTTACAATGGCTTTCAATATCCCAAAACACCCGTCATCACCAATAAACAACCCAACGAAATACAACTCTACGCATGGGGGTTAATACCCTTTTGGGCTAAGGACAATTCGATAAGAAAAAATACACTCAACGCCAAAATTGAAACCATTCATCAAAAGCCCAGCTTTAGAAATGTAATCAACAACCGTTGTTTGGTACTTGCAGACGGTTTTTATGAATGGCAATGGTTAGACCCTAAAGGGAAGCAAAAGCAAAAATATGAATTGACCTTACCGGATCATGAAACATTTGCCTTTGCCGGATTGTGGAGTGAATGGATTGATAAATCAACCGGCGAAATCATTTATACCTATACAATCTTGACAACAGAGGCAAACGAGTTGATGAGCAAAATTCACAACACCAAAAAACGAATGCCCATTATCCTTTCTCAGGATAACGAACAAGATTGGTTAAAAGGTGAAAACCTAATCATGCAAAATGACAGAATTCAGGCAACCGAAGTATAAAAATTACCACCAAAAATGGGATAACATGAAAACGATTACATACATTGCACTAACCTCTATACTCCTTTCTTGTCATCAACAAGAAAATCCTTCTAAAAACTGGCAAACACAAATTGACAGCTTACAATCAACCATAAAGGATAGCTATAAACCCGGCTTTGGAGAGTTTATGAGCAGCATTCAAGTACATCATGAAAAGCTATGGTTTGCCGGAATAAATCAAAATTGGAAATTGGCAACATTTGAAATAAACGAGATTAAAGAAAGCATAAGCAACATCAAAAAATATTGTGCCGACAGACCCGAAGTGCAATCGTTGGACATGATTGAAGATCCACTATCCAATATCAGTATCGCTATTGAGAAAAAAAGCATGCCTAATTTCAAAAATGGATTCACTCTCTTGACCAGTACCTGCAACAGTTGTCACCAAACCACAAACCACGGATTCAATGTAATAACCACACCTGTCACTCCGCCGTTTAGCAATCAGAATTTCAAGGTGGGAATAAAATCTCAATAACCATTGAACCGCCCCTGCAAACAACAATTAAGCAGGTTTTCAAAAGTTTTGCAGGCCTGCAAATAAGGTTTCTAACTTTTGCTTCTTTACAATCTTTTGCCATTGTCGCCCATTGGCAATCATGCGAGTACCACACATTGCTACAAAGTCAGTCACAACCTCATTTTTATTCACTTCTACTAACGTTGCAATAAAACACACTTCTTCTTCCACTAATGCCGGCGACAAGTGCCGAATATCAATACCCGTACCAATACCTTCTTCATCTTCATCTTTCATTTCCAACACAAATAGTCGCCCACTCCATTCCGCATCGCGAGCCAAAGCAAAAGTGGCATAAACAGGATGCACTTCACCACTGTCGAATGTTGCCGAATCTGCTGCTTGCACTTTGCGAAGAAATTTTTTTGTATCGCCTGCCTGAAAAGGGTTGTGCATATCCCGAAGTTTGAAGATTAAAGAAAAGCTAAACGAATAAAATTACAAGAAGATATTCAATTCTTGCAACTCTTAACCATTCACCATACTACAATGAATTCAATTAATTTTTGTACCTTTGCACACAGGTTTGTGATGAAAAAGTTGCTTGTCATACCGATTATGATTCTGTATCTGCTTGCTGCAAGTGGAGTGCTGATACATGTTCATTACTGTGGCAACAATCTTGAGTCTTGGAGCGTCAATAGCAAATCGGATGGATGTGAAGATGAAGCTTGTGAAAATGAACAACAAAAAAGTGATGATTGTTGTAAAGACAAAGTCATAGCGGCAAAAGTTGTACAAGATCAGCACATTACCGACTTTGTCAAAATCAATTTACTAAAGACATTTTTTGAGCCGGCATCTTCGCACGGTCTATTTAGTATCGTTTCCGAACATTTTTCCAAAACAGTCTTTCATCACCTTATTCAACCCAATGCACCACCCGGGCGTTGGCAAAATATTCCGCTATATAAATTACACACACAGTTCACCTATTATGGTTAGCCCAATTTGATTTTTCTTCTTAATCAAAATCAAATTGGATATCATTTCTTTTAATCGTAATAAATTTTTGTGAACAATGAAATCAATTATCATTTTCATCTTTTCTGCTTTATTAAGCAGCGCAGCTTTAGCACAAAGCGACATAAAAACTGATAGCTTTAAAGTAGATGGCAACTGCAATATGTGTAAAAAGCGCATTGAGGAAGCTGCTTATGTAAGAGGCGTAAAACGTGCAGAATGGAACGAGGCAACACACATGCTAACCGTTATCTATCGTTCTTCCAAAACAGACGAGAAAACCATTTCTCAAAGTGTAGCAAAAGCAGGGCATAGCAGCGACTTTACAACAGCAGCCGAAAAGGATTATAACAACCTACCCGATTGTTGCCATTACAAAACCAACACTTGTAGCCACTAACCCAACATCTCATGAACAAATACATGCTATTGCCGGCAACGGCAATAATGGCTTTCGTATATACTTCGGTTGATGCGCAAGACAGTTTGAAAAATCACAAGTTAGACGAAGTCATTATTCGACAAAAGCAGAAAGCAACAACCATCAGCTCAATCAGCACCCTTAAAACTGAGAATATAGGCACACGAGAATTGCTGAAAGCCGCGTGTTGCAACCTCAGCGAAAGCTTTGAAACAACACCTAGTGTAGATATAGCCTTTACAGATGCCGTAACAGGATATAAGCAAATACAAATGCTGGGGTTAGCCGGAGCCTACACCTCAATAACACGAGAAAATATACCGGATGCTCGGGGCCTTATTGCTATTACGGGGCTTACATTTACCCCTGGCACATGGATAGAAAGCATGCAATTGAGCAAAGGCACCGGCAGTGTGGTAAATGGTTATGAAAGTGTAGCCGGACAAATCAATGTTGAGTGGAAAAAGCCTTTTGATGACAAACAAGAAAAGCTGTTGCTAAACCTTTATCAAAGCTCTCAAGGACGCACAGAAGGAAATGCTGTTTACACTAAAAAACTAAACAGCAAACTATCCACCAATCTCTTCTTGCATGGGCGATCACAATGGCTGAAATTAGATGAAAATAAGGATGGATTTTTAGATCAACCCCTTGACAAACAATTTATCGGTGCCAACCGTTGGTTTTGGTTTGGTCCCAATAATTGGGAAGTACAAGCAGGGGTCAAAGCCGTGTATGTGAATAATATAGGCGGGCAATGGAACTACGAAAAAGGCACAGAGCAAATTGCCGGAAATCCGTGGGGTTTTCAACTCAATATGCAACGGTATGAGGGCTGGGCTAAAATTGGCAAAATATTACCCCGCAAAGCTACCAGTGTAGGGCTACAATTATCTGCCATACACCATCAACAAGATGCCGTGTATGGCAGTCGAAATTACGATGCACTACAAAATAGTTTTTATGCAAACCTGATCTATCAAACTTATGTAGGCAATACCAATCACACCCTGAAAGCAGGAGCCAGCACTCTTATAGATAATTATGATGAAAATTTTGCTGCTCAAAAATATGCTCGAGTTGAAACTGTTCCCGGCGTATTTGCAGAGTATGCTTATAATGGGAAAAACTGGAACCTGATTGGTGGTTTGCGTGCTGATTATCACAGCATTTTCGGTGCGTTTGTTACACCAAGATTACATTTGCGTTATGCACCATTTCCTCGCACAGTGATTCGTGCATCCGTAGGTCGGGCACAGCGAACAGCCAACATCTTTGCCGAAAACATGGGCTATATGGCCAGCAATCGAGCCTTTATTATTCAAACAACTGAAACCGGTAAAGCGTATGGACTTAATCCTGAAGTTGCTTGGAATATGGGCGTAAATCTGACCCAAAAGTTTCAATTAGATTACAGAGATGGCAGCTTTGGTGTAGATTATTATTACACCCGGTTCAACAACCAGATAGTTGTAGATGTTGAAGACCCCGGTTCCGTACGGTTTTACAACCTTTCGGGCTTATCGTTTGCCCATAGTTTGCAAGGACAATTTGATTATGAACTGCTTCACAATTTTGACCTTCGTTTAGCTTATCGTTGGTATGATGTAAGAACGACTTATAGTGGTGAATTAAAAGAGAAGCCCTTAGTCGCTGCCCATCGAGCATTTGCAAATTTGGCTTATGAAACTCGCAACAAATGGCGTTTTGATGTTACGGTGCAATGGGTAGGTACCAAACGAATTCCATCTATGTGGGGAAAGAATGGAACTACAATTATGCCTGATTCTAAATCGCCCGATTTTGTGATGCTGAATGCTCAACTCAGTAAAACATGGAAAGAAAATTTTGAATTGTATCTCGGCGGTGAAAATCTCACTAACTACATGATGCACCACCCGGTCATGGGGGCACAAAATCCTTATGGAAAAACGTTTGACGCTTCAATGACATGGGGACCGATTATGGGTGTGAATGTGTATGCCGGAATGCGTTGGAAATTAAGATAACGATTTCCTTTGTCAACTTTCAATCCAGCTGTAACCTCCTGAATCATTCGGGAGGTTATTTGTTTTTTAGTCCATTGAATACTCATTGAACAAAATGCTCATCATTGGAAATTTGTCTTGAAAACTAAATGGGTACAACTACTTTCAGTAAAACAGGAATTCCCTTTTTCCCTTTTACCTTAACGGAGGAAAGCGAAACGCCTCTATTCATATCTACATCATACAGCAAAACATCTGTTCCATAGCCTAAATCAACGACAATTCGATCGTCCACAACCCAACCTAAAGGTGCAATAGATGATCCCTTATACACTACCCCTTTTGACGTTTTCATGTCTTCATCTAAAATAATGCTGACAAAATCGCCCTCTTCAAATTTCTTATCGGGTTTGATATGCGCCGAGACATAAAATGTGGTATCTGTGGGTTTCCTTTTTTTATCTTTATTTAAACCTACGGAATGAAATACCGCATCGTCGTCATTTCCTGAAAAGCTCCCTTCACCTCGACGTTTGCTTGAGCTGGAAAACACATTATATCCAAACTTAGACAGGTATAATTCAGGATATTCAAACAATTGTTTGACGGCAATTATTTTATAAACATAGACAGCAGTTTCGTCGTTCAGCTGCATAGAAAAATAATCGGTTCCTTGTGCATGAACACGCTTTGCGATATTGCCAATTCCAAAATTATAGGCCGCACAAGTAAGCACCCATGAGGCAACTTTGGCATTCTTTTTTATGTATTCATAATTATCGCGAAGTAGTTTGCAGGCAACTGATGTTGATTTGTTAATGTCATCCCGTTCATCAACCGGATCGCCAATCATCATCCCATAACCTTGGGCTGTAGTCGGCATAATTTGCCAAAAACCACGAGCACCCACTCGCGATTGTGCATTTGATAAAAATCCACTTTCAACAATGGCTACATATTTTAAGTCTAACGGAAGCCCTGCTTTTTTTAAGTAGCTTTCAACTATGGGGAAATACAATCTGGCTCTTGCTCTGAGTTCAGGCAGGTTTACGTTTGGGATTTGCTTTTGTATCACATTCATTAGGCGATTGGCCACAAAATCGTTATCCATTGGAATTTGTTCGCCACAAAATTCTACAACATGCCCACAAAATGATGTGAAAGGAAACAGTAAACAGAAAGAAATACTAATGATTACTCTATTGATCCGCTTCATGTTTCCGCTTTCTTTTTAATTTTTTATTCTCTTTTGTGTTTCCCTCCTCGGAAGTAGTGGTTGTTTTATTTTTCCAAACACCCGGATAATCACTACCCGGAATAATTATGCTTAATTGATCGTTTCCTGCCCAACGACGATCTTTAATAAACAACACTAGTTTATCGTTCTCATTTATCAATGCCTCTCTTGAAACAAATACAGTTCGTGTTTGTTCTCCCTGCTTCACAATATTAAACCCGCTTATAAAAGTATAGTAGCTGCAAAAGAGCCATTTTTTAGAATTATTATCTTGATCGTACCAGTGTAAATTCATCACTCCTTGCAAAAAGTCTTCTTTGCTTTGGTTGTTTACTGTCATTACGAAATACACAAAGCCATTTTTAAAAAACACTTCATCTAAGGTTGCAGACACTCCTTTTATAGTGTTAGACGAAATATGCAATGGTGATTTATTTTGACTCATCAACTCCATACTGGTTTGATAGTTTTGAAGTGTATCAGATGTAAAATAAAAGTCGCCATTATTAAACTGCATTTGCTCGGGTGGAATATCATACAGATTGATTCCCTTACTTACATACCTTTCCCATATTCCTTGAGCGGTGTAGGGTTTTTCAGCTTCTCGTTTTTTTCTTTCTTCCTCTAATTGTTGTAAACGAGCAACGGCTGCTTCGTGCTCAGCCTTTTTCTTTTCTTCAGCTATTCGCTTTTGTTCCAGTAGTTCTTGATTTTTCTTTTCTTGTTCTTCTTTGCGTTTTTGTTCTTTTTCACGTTGCGCTTGTGCTAATCGTTCTTTTTCTGCTGCGGCTTTCTGCTGTGCGGCTATCCGAGCTTGCTCTTTGCGTTCTGCTTCTTCTTGTTGTTTTCTGGCATCATCTGCTGCTTTTTGGGCTATTTCTTCTTGACGTTTACGCTCCGCTTCATCTTTTATTTTTTTGAGTTCAGCTTTTTTGGCTGCTTCTTTTTTTGCATTATCAGCAGCAATGCTATCTAATTCTTTTTTCTTTTTAGCAGCCAAAGCAGCCTCTTCTTGTTTTTTGATTTGTGCTGCTTGTTCTTCTTTTTCTCGTTGTGCTTTTTCTGCTTCTTCTTGTTTTTTCTTTGTTGCCTCTTCTTTAGCTATTCGTTCCCGTTCTGCTACTGCTGCCTTTTCTGCGGTCTTCCTTTCTTGATCTAATTTTTTTTGATCTGCTTTGGCTTGTACTAAAGCTGCTTCATCTTTACGTTTTTGTTCCTTTTCTTGTTGAGCTTGTATGGCTGCTTCTTTTCGTCTTTTTTCTGCCTCTTTTTCTCTCTGTTCATTGTTAACTACTGATGCTTTACGAATGCTATCATCACGTTGTTTGAGTAATTCATCCGCATCTTTTCCGGATTGTTTACTGGCATTTATCAGATTTCTAAGTTCTTTTAGATCAGAGTAATCATAGACTAATTGATGATCTTTATTGATGTCATATTTAGGGTCAACTACGATACGAAAAATATGCGTTCGTTTTCCTTCCATCACAATAGCTTCTTGCGGGCTAAGGTCTGCACCTGCTGCGCGATTATAGCCAAGACTTACTGTGTTTGCTTGCCGCCTGTTTACACTAAAATATTTAGCTGCATCTTTACTATTAAATTCAAAAGATTTTATCTCACCATTAAAGATGATGTAAGCCGGAGCATCTAAACCGACAGTTATTTTGAAGCCATTAATATTTTGTCCAAATGCAACATGCGTGCATAAGGCAGCTATAAGAAATGTACAAATCCGTTGCTTAGGGGTCATCGTTTTGTGAATGCTAAAAAACCATAAAATATCCGTGCTACACAGTTCAATTCCATACAAAAATAATACTTTGTCTGTTCTGCTGCTCTATCCCCCATTTTGTTGGTGTAAAATAGAAAAATCCAACCACAAAGGATTGGATTTTCAATGTATTTATTTTTTAAAGTGATTGGATTTCAAGGGGGTATTTAGTCTATTTTCAAGGGTAACTTTGGTTGAAAAAAGAAAGGCATCTCTATCGAGCTACTACTAATTTTCCAGCAAAGCGTTGACCCTCTTGTAAAATTGTAACAATATATACCCCATTTTGAAGTGAGGAAATATCAAGGGTTGAAGAAGCAATAGCATCTAATTTCAAACAAACTTTACCAACCAAATCGGTCAAAATTAAATTTCCACCCTTAAATGTTTCGGAAATTTGAACTGTTGTTTTTGCAGGATTGGGATACAATGCTATCTGTTCTGATACATCAATATTACTAATTGCGGTAGAATTATTAGTAATGGTAATGTAGTTTGATTTAATAATAGAATCCGTTCCTGCGGCATTGCTAACCACTAATTTTACTGAGTAAGTACCTATGTTTGTAAATTTCACAACCGGATTAGCAGACGTTGCAGATGTACTGTTTTGATAACTCACCGTGTTGGGAGTAAATGTCCAAGATCTATTTGTAGGATTATTGGTGCTGTTGTCTGTAAAGGTGATAGCTGTATTGTTTACTTTTCCGGTAACTACATTTGCCGAAAAAGCAGCTGTAGGCTTAGTGCCGGTAGTTCCACCGGAAATATTTACCACATAGTCTTCCGTTTCACCCCAATCCATAATATCTGTACTTGAATTACTTACATTACAAGGAAGTATGGCAGCTCCATTTGTTTGTGTATAATTATCATCTTCTACAATTCGAACACGCATTCGTGTGTTGCCAGTAAGTGCCGTTGAAGGAATAGAAATCATGGGATTTACAACGATATTACTACCCATATTAAGCCATACAGTAGCTGTTGTACCTGCAACTTTTTCTCCTGGCTCAAATACATTATTTTGATTAAAATCAATCCAAACTCCATAGCCTGAACCACCATTAACTTCAAATGTGATGCTCATTGGAATACTATTTCCTTTGGAAAGTGTTGGAATAGAAAGATTGTTGTAAAACACATAATGCGGAAAGGCATATTGACCACCGGAATTATTTGTCAATGTACCTATTGTAACTGACTTGATAGCATCTGGAACAGGAAAACCATTTGCATCGTCAAAAGAGCCATCGCAATAAGGTGCGGGATTCGTGGATTGAGCATTTGCTGCACAGGTAAATAGAGTTAAAGTAAGGGCTACTAAAAATTTTTTTTTCATGAATAAACTGGTTTTGAGGGATGTATTTTTGATTACGCTGCCTAAGACACTTGAAAAGAAGAAAAAGGATGGGAATGTTATGAGATATTTATTTGAAACATGCTTATAATTCTACATCATTTCATTGTATTCAGCAATAAAGGGAGCATTGGAACAGATGGCTGAATAGATGTAATTATACCAAAGCAAACTATTTTGTATTTAGAAAATAAAAAGTGAAATATGCTCTTCTTTTATTCTAACACTTCTGCCAAATAGCTGTTGCATTACAACCTCCAAAACCTGAGGCTGTTTTCAACACTGTTGTAATATGTTTACGTTCTGGCTGCTTAGTGATATTTAAGGGTTCTGAAACACCATGTTGATCATATCCCAGAGAAGCAATGAGTTGTTGATGTTTTATAGCTTCAATAATCAAGGTGCTTTCAATTAATCCTGCCGCTCCCAATGTGTGCCCCACATATCCTTTTAAACTGTGAATGGGTGTATGGTTCAGGTTTGCCAAAGTGAAAGCTTTTGCCTCCATCTCATCATTAAATAAGGTGGCAGTACCGTGAGCAGAAATCATATCAATATCAGCAGCATCAAGGTGTGCAGCACGAAGTGATTGTTGAATGGCTAATGCCAATTCTTCTCCAGTTCTGGAAGGTCCGGAAATGTGATTGGCATCGTTAGATGTGCTACCGGCAATTAGTCTTGCAAGCGGATCAAAGCGATTGTCAGTGGAAAAAACAATGGTTGAGGCTGCTTCACCCAGATTAATACCACTTCGTTTTGCATCAAATGGGCGACAAGCCTCATTTGCCACAGCTTGAAAAGATTGAAAGCCACTCAGCACAAACCTTGAAAAGCGATCAGCACCGGTAACTATAGCATGTTTAAAACGACCGGACTCAAGCAGTCGTTGCGCATAAAGGCAAGCTACTACTCCCGAAATGCAAGCATGTGAGACAACATGGTAATTTTGATGGCATCCCAACACACTACTGATTTTTGAAGCACTGGTAGCCGGAAAAACCTGCTCATCAGGAATAGATCCCAACCATTCAATATTTCCTTTAGTGGTAGAAAGAATAAAGACTGTTTCTGAAAAATCAATCTCTTCTTCCAGTGTTGCTAATGCTTCTTTAGCAGAATACACACACATTTGCTCAAAGGGCAATAGTACTTGATCCGACTTTGTTTGTTCATGAATGATTTGCCAAGCTTGGGGAGAAATTTGTGAACCCCAAAATGGAGATGTACTTAGTGATTCGTCTTCATAAAAGCCTATACCGGATTGTAATTGTGCAATTTTGTTCCAATGGTTATCGGAGGTAAGCCCTAAATCAGAAAGAGCATTAGTAGCTATGGCAAAAACCGGACGCATTATTTCTGAAGCCATTTTGATTTCCAATCAATCATAAATTGTGGCATGGTCAACATCAATTCCATGCTTTCCCGATCCATAAATACTTGTGTTGATTTTCCCGAAGCTACCAACTCCTCCGTATGTGCATCAAACACATTGTAGTCGAATAAGAGTTTGGCCGCAGCACAATCATGGTAAACAGTTTCAAGCCTTACCCGATGTCCATAGCGTAAAATTCTTTTATAATCGCAATTGATTTTAATGATAGGAACTACAATATTTTGACGATAAAAGTCTAGATATTTTAAACCATATTTTTGTCCAAAGGCTTCGCGTCCGTCCTCAAAATATCTGATGAAATGCCCGTGCCAAACAATTCCCAATGGGTCTGCTTCGCTAAACTTCACTTCCGTTTCAAAAACGTGCGAGAGTGTTTTCTTTGGTCTAATTGAGTTGAGCTCCTTCATTTTCCGCGTACCAATACTGTGACAATTCGATATCCATCCCCAATTCTCCAGCCAATTTTAGCAACTTATTGGGGATGGTGTCATATTGTGCAACAATTTTTGAATCAACAAACTGAGTATAAAAACCAAAATCCAATTTGCTGTTTGTCTCTAATAATTTCAACTTCTTTAATTGCTCAAAATGCTCTTCCAAAAAGACTATTGCCCCTTCTACCAAGGTTGGGAAATCAGTAAAATTTTCAGTTACTACATCAAAACCACAAAGGGTAGCATCATATTTTCGCTCACCTTCTCGTGTGCTAACAATGGAGTCTTTTTCGATTATTTTGTAGGGTGTTAAGCCTATCGTCTGAATTAGTTTTTCAGAATCGGAAGGTGTAGTTACCCAAAGAATACAAGGCATTTTGAATAATAAATAAGTCCGTAAATCTTTTTTAGTTTATTTCCAACTGCTCCAGTCGCTTTTCATATTTTTCAACACACTTTTCCAAGCACCTGCCCAAAAGTTACGAAAACCAAAACCACCGGCTTTTCCTTCTACACGCTTGGTAAACAATACTGCTTTACTACCCATATCTACAAAAGTTACAACCACGTTGGCATAAGATGGATCACCTTTTTCAGCACCTTTTTTCATTCCTTCCACAATAAAAATCAAGCCCAATCCTTTTTTGCCCTGAAAATTATACTTCTTCACGATAGCAGATACTTGTGTGCTTTCCAACTTTGGGAAATCGGACATCTTTTCAGAAAAGAAATCTTTATTGGTAATTCCTTCGTTCACTTTATCTGTCACCTCTATTGCATAGTCCACATTAGTACGGTTTGTAGCTTCAGCAACTTTAAAGTTTTTTTGCTCAGATGGACTTGTAAACATACTGTTCCAGGCGGGAATGTACTTTTCCTTCATGGCACTGTTAGTAATATCTCCTGCATCTTTCCATTGTGTGGCTTCACCAATAAATTTTGCTTGAGTAAAGTCTAATCCAAGAAAGGTTAAAGGAACATCCCCTTTAAAAACATCTTGTTTGGTCAGTTGTGCATAGGAAGACAATGCCCATGCGAGTGCGAAAATTGATAATACTACTTTTTTCATTTCAATTTAAAATTTAGGAGTTTGGAGATTCTGTTTGTAAAAATATTTTCAACTCACAAGTTGCAATAATTTTTTGATTTAGTTGTATAGTAGCTTCTACTAAATGAGCATTCAACACCTGATTTAGAAACTTTACTTCTGTTTGAATGATTGAGCCTATTGGCGGGCGTTCAACAATAGTCAAATTTTTCAAAGCTCCTATAAAGCCAACGGGAGGAGCAATTCCTTTTTGATGAAAAGTAAACCCCGTTCCGGCGGCGGCTGTTTGTGCCATGTTTTCTACCAATCCGCTTTCTGTCAACAACCCATTTTCAACCAGTACATGATTTTCCGGAATTTGAAATGAGGTAATCGAAATCATTTCTGTGGCTTGCAGCAATTTATCTATCAAGACAAATGGCTCTCGTTGCGGAATAAAACTTAAGATATCTTCTGTTTTCATGCTTTCCAAAAGTCGTAATAGTTAAACCATTGATGAGGATATTGGTTTATTTTTTTTTCTACCAATTTGGTATAATCATCCAACATAATTTCCATTCCTGTTGTGCCTCGACCATCATAGACTTTTGAAGGTTCGGCATAAAAATGATAGTGAAAATTCGTTTCTTTAAAGGCAAAAACAAAGCAAACAGGTGCTTTTAATTTCGAAGCCAAAATAAAGGGCCCGGCCGGAAACAATGCTTGTGCGCCTAAAAATGAATGTGGCAAGGTCCTTTGCCCCGGACGAAAACGATCACCATGCAAACAAATCAATTCATTACGCGCTAAGGCTGCCGAAATTTCATAGATATGCGAAAGGTCTTCTTTAATAAAGATAACATTAAATGAACGTTTACTTTCAAATTGATCCATGTATTGCTTCATTTGAGCTTGTTCGCCATCATACATCACAATGTTAATTCGGGCATGAACACGCTTGAGCAAATGCCCAGCTACTTCCCAATTGCCCAAATGTGCACTGAGCAAAATGCCTCCTTTTCCTTGGGCTACTAAGTCTTCAATATTTTCAATTCCTTCGTGGG
Organism: Bacteroidota bacterium; assembly: GCA_018267925.1. Lineage (GTDB taxonomy): Bacteria > Bacteroidota > Bacteroidia > Chitinophagales > Chitinophagaceae > JAFIGV01. The sequence goes on from JAFDXO010000196.1 coordinate 77,567, forward strand.
TAAAAGTCAATCCGGTTGGGATGCCGGCAAGAATTGCTATTTTGTCAATGAGCGTTTGCCCGAAAACAACAATATTTTTTCGAATTAATTTACGTGTTTTCTTTTTATCAAAATGCAACCTTTGCTGATAGAGAAAGCGAAGGGGGCGAGTAGCAGCAGGCACAAACCATCGGTAATATAGGGCTACAAAAAACAGCAAAAAGTAAGCAGGACGCAAGCCGCCTATTTTCAATAGCCACACAAAAATCCGGTAACCTAATTGGGTGCCTCGAGAACGACCTTCCCAAGCGGGATTATCAGGCATTGGCTGTTTCCAAACGATTTGAAACGTAATTGTAAAAGTCTTGAACCGTAGTCATAGTTTGAAAATCCTCCGGCTTCACTTTGAACCCAAAATTATTTTCAATGGCTACTACTAAATCTATATAATCAAGGCTATCAAGGTCTAAAGTTTCTTTAAGATTAGCTTCAGGAGTGATACTTTGCTCGTCCACTTCAAAATCTTCAACCATGAAGGCGTTAATACGTGCAATAATTTCTTGTTGATTCATCAGTTTCGTTGCTTGTCAATATGGGGTAAAAAATATAATGGCTCATGCCAAAAATCATCGCCGACAAAATTATAAAATCCTTAGTATTTTTTAAAGGTCAAAAATCAGATTTATTTTGAGCATACAATCCTAAAAGAAAATTTCAATGATGCTATTTAGCGGAATTAGTGTACCTCCTTTCAGCTCTAAATAATGGTCTGACAATGACCAAATGGTGGTTGTGACCTCTCTAGGCCCTTTGGTGGTTTCAAAAACAATATGGGTCTTTCCCTTATGTTCGTTGCCCAACCGTAAGGCATATTCTAATTCTTTAAGCCATCGTTCTGTATTATCAACAAAGGCGGGGATAATTTTTAGGGAGGGAATATCTTCTTTTGCTACAAGGGCAGCCATTTTAAGTTCAAGACTTTGGTAATGATTATAAAATTAGTCTTTTTAGGCATTTTTTTGACTTTTTTTTATATTATTATATTTCCCTTTTCTTTTCAGCCGCATGATACTTTTAGTATATAAGAAATGAGATTTGCGTTAAATGAAAAACCGCCTATTGGTTCAATAGACGGTTTCTCATGAAGTCAAGATTTGATTATTTTACTAACCCAAATATCCTTTCAGTGCATTGCTGTAACGAGCTTTTTGTAAGCGTTTAATAGCACGTTCTTTAATTTGACGGATTCGTTCTTTGGTTAAATCATAGCGATCTCCAATTTCTTCAATGGTTGGACCACTATCCCCGTCTAATCCAAAATAGGCAGATAGAATTTCTGCTTCGCGAACGCTTAAAGACTTTAATATTCTACGAATTTCGTTTCTTAAAGAATCGCGCATCACATCATCATCCGTATCTGCACTGCCTTCTAACAAATCGCCCATTGCTACATCTTCTGCTTCATGCACCGGAGCATCTAAAGAAGTGTGGCGTGTGTTACTGGTAAAGATATTTGTGATTTCAGTTTCGCTCATGTCAAGGATATCAGCCAATTCTTCGGTTGACGGCTCTCTTTCATGCTCTTGCTCAAAAGCGATATAAGCTTTGTTAGCCTTGTTGTAAGTGCCAATTTTATTTTGTGGTAAGCGCACCAAGCGACCTTGTTCAGCTAATGCTTGCAAGATAGATTGACGAATCCACCATACTGCATAAGAGATAAATTTAAAACCCTTAGTTTCATCAAAACGCTGGGCTGCCTTAATTAATCCAAGATTACCTTCATTGATCAAGTCGCTAAGCGATAGACCTTGGTGCTGGTATTGTTTAGCCACAGATACCACAAAACGTAGGTTCGCTTTAACTAACTTTTCCAACGCACGTTGGTCGCCCATGTGGATACGTTGAGCCAAAGTAGTTTCTTCTTCCGGAGTTACCATTGATATCTTGGAAATTTCCTGAAGATATTTTTCAACGGCTTGCGAATCTCGGTTGGTAATCTGGGTGGCAATTTTAAGCTGCCTCATATTTGGTTCGTTTTTTAAAAATAGAAGAAAAGTTATTCTTTACATTAGACGCTTTTAATTTGCAAAAGGTAACATCATAAAAAGCTATTTAACAAAACATGTTTTACTTTTTGCCCAATGCAACACAATTTACCACATTGAAATAGTGTTTGTTCACAATAATGCAGCCGACAAAAGTAAACACTATTCATCAAAAATGCTACCTTTGCACGCTCAATTGCCAATAGTTTAACATTTATGCAGCAAGATTTATATCAACATCCGGACTATTACCTCTTAGACGAACTGCTTACTGACGAACATAAATTGATTCGTGATTCAGTACGTGCCTTTGTTAAAAAAGAAATTTCACCCATTATTGAAGATTATGCACAGCAAGCCAAGTTCCCTGCTCAAGTAATCAAAGGATTAGGAGAATTAGGGTGTTTTGGACCCTTTGTTTCCGAAAAATATGGCGGTGCCGGACTTGATTATATATCTTATGGACTGATGATGCAAGAATTAGAACGTGGCGATTCGGGTATCCGTTCTACCGCTTCGGTTCAAGGCTCTTTGGTTATGTTTCCTATCTATAAATTTGGTAGTGAGGAACAAAAAATGAAGTATCTGCCTAAGTTAGCTACAGGTGAATGGATGGGCTGCTTTGGGCTTACGGAGCCTAACCACGGTTCAAATCCCGCTGGCATGGAGACTCGATTTACCGATGCGGGTGATCATGTGATATTAAATGGTGCTAAAATGTGGATTTCAAATGCCCCTTTTGCACAAATCGCCGTTGTTTGGGCAAAAGATGAATCCGGTGAAATCAGAGGATTAATTGTAGAGCGTGGCATGGAGGGATTTTCAACTCCTGAAACTCATGGAAAGTGGAGCCTTCGAGCATCTGCAACCGGCGAATTGGTTTTTGACAATGTAAAAGTGCCTAAAGAAAATATTCTTCCCAATATCAAAGGATTGAAAGGACCCTTGAGTTGCTTATCCAGTGCGCGTTTCGGAATTGCTTGGGGTGCTTTGGGTTGTGCTATGGATTGCTATGACACAGCCCTCAGATATGCCAAACAAAGGGTGCAATTTGATCGTCCTATTGCAGGCTTTCAGCTTCAACAAAAGAAATTGGCTGAAATGATTACCGAAATAACTAAAGGACAATTATTAGTTTGGCGTTTAGGCGTGCTACGCGACCAAGATAGAGCTACACCTGCACAAATTTCGATGGCCAAACGTAATAGCTGCGAAATTGCTTTAGACATCGCTCGTGAATCGCGCCAAATATTAGGCGGCATGGGTATTACCGGAGAATTCAGCATCATGCGCCACATGATGAACTTAGAGTCCGTAATCACTTATGAAGGAACACACGATGTACATTTGCTGATTACCGGAATGGATGTTACAGGACTAAATGCTTTTAAATAATTGAGCAAAAAAATCAACCAAAATGATAGTCGCCATTTGGGCGGCTATTTTTTTTTACTTTTTTTTTGAATTACGTTGCAAAAATGTAAATCAAAATCCCTACCTTTGCCGCCCTGACAGGTCTTGCACGACCAGCTCCTGCTGAACTCCCCCAGGACAGGAATGTAGCAAGGGTAGGCGGTTGTAGCGGTGCGATGTGAGTAACCTGTCAGTTTTTTTTCTGTAAATTATTACCCTCTCCCCCATTCTTCCCACTATTTCAGCTTACTTTCGCACTATTCTTTTTTAAAGCATTTTATGAAGTTTTTTATTGACACGGCAAACCTTGATCAAATTCGCGAGGCGCATGATTTAGGCATTTTAGATGGCGTAACCACCAATCCTTCGCTGATGGCCAAAGAAGGTGTGAAAGGTAAAGACGCTATCATGCGACACTATCTAACCATTTGCGAAATGGTAGATGGACCTGTAAGCGCAGAAGTTTTTTCTACAACATTCAATGAAATAGTGGCTGAAGGTGAAGAGTTGGCTTCTATTCATGAAAACATTGTGGTGAAAGTGCCCATGATAAAAGATGGCATCAAAGCTATCAAATGGTTTACGGATAACAATATCAAAACAAATTGTACCTTAGTTTTTTCTGCCGGACAAGCCATTTTAGCAGCCAAAGCCGGTGCTACTTTTGTTTCTCCATTTTTAGGAAGGATAGATGATAGCAATTGGGATGGGATGCAATTGATTGAAGACATCGTAGAGATTTACAACGCTCAAGGATACTTAACCGAAGTTTTAGCCGCTTCTATTCGTACACCTCTACACATTGTGAAATGTGCTGCTGCCGGCGCAGATGTGTGCACGAGTCCATTATCATCTATTTTAGGTTTGTTGAAACATCCGCTAACAGATCTTGGCTTACAACAATTTTTAAAAGATGCTGCTACCATGAAATAAGGTTAGTTTGCAAAATAATTTCAATCGCCTCGATCTTGTAATCGAGGCTTTTTTTTACTGAAAGAGGAAGAGTACAAAATGGGACAATATTTCACTAAAAAATATAAAATCCAACGATTAGTGTTTCATATCTGAGACGACAGATAGAGAAAGATATCGTGCCAAAAAATCTTGAATCAAACTATTGACCTCCTTCGACTTCTCCCATTGAACAAAATGACCACATTGTGGCAAAATATGCAATTCAGCATTTGGAATTTGAGCTGTACCCCACTCTGCAATAGCCCGTGTTGAGGTTGGATGTAAAGCCCTTGTCGGAATCAAGGCATCACGGTCGCCAAATACCACACAAGTAGGAACCTTGATGTGCGACAAAGAATCATGAACTGTTTCGGTCAACATACCATGAATACATGCATTCAGCATTTTTCTGTATCCATTGATCGAACGAGCATCCATGATATGTGTCAGGTTTTCTATCATCGTATCGGCTTGATTGGTATAATGATAAAAGCTGCTACGAATGGACTTGGCTAAGCTGTTTTGTTCAGTAGAAAAATAATCGAGAATACTGATTGAATTTTCATACATAGCCGCCTCCCAATTGGTAAAAACTTCAAATCCGGCCGGCGCACAAAGGACTAATGCCTTTGCGATAGTTGGCTGATTCAACAAAACTCTGATTGCAATTTGCCCGCCCATCGAATGACCAATCAAAACCACATTGTTTAACTTCAACTTTTGAATAAAGCGAATAACCACATCGGCGAAATATTGAATTCCATAAGGGAAATCGCCTTGTTCTGACAAACCATTTCCGGGAAGATCAATAGCCACACAACGAAAATTAGCTCGAAGAACTTCTATGTTTTTTTGCCAGCCCAGCGCATAATTTGCCAATCCATGAATAAACACAAGTGTTTCATTTCCGCTGCCTTCATCAATATAATGTACGTTTCCTGCCGACTCTAAATTTAGATAGGCTGTTTGAAATGGGTATTCGATATGCACGCTACTATTTTTTTTACCGCGCCGCTAAAGTACTATGGATAAATTAAAGGCATCTCTAAAAACTAAGATTAAAATGGTCAGACCGTTTTTACATCGTCATCTAAAATAAACGACGCAAAGTTGCACCAGTTGTGCATTTTTTGCACTTTTTATACTATGTTGTTCAATGTCAACTCAATTTTACAACCATAGTATTTAGCACAAAAAAAATTGCATCACCCTTTAGAGTGATGCAATATCAATACAATACACAATATTACATTGCTTTATGAAACCTATGCAGTAGCTTCACCTTCTTGTGAAGATGCTTCAGGTGTAGCATCAGAAGCTGGAGTAACCATTTCTGTTGTAACAGCTGGTGATTCAGTTTTTTTAGCACTTCCACCACGGCGACTGCGACGAGTTTTCTTAGTAGCGGAATCTTTGTCCTTACCGTATATTTCGTTGAAATCAACCAATTCAATCATGGCCATTTCAGCTGCATCCCCCATACGAGGTTGCAATTTGATGATACGTGTATATCCACCCGGGCGGTTTGCAACTTTGTCGCTAATAGCACCAAATAATTCTTTGATAGCTTCTTTGTTTTGCAAATAGCTGAAAACCACACGGCGATTGTGCATGGTATCGCTTTTAGAGCGTGTAATCATTGGCTCTACATACACGCGAAGGCTTTTAGCCTTTGCTAAAGTAGTAACGATACGCTTGTGCTCAATTAAATTGCAGGCAAGGTTTGATAAAAGTGCTCTTCTGTGCGAAGCAGTACGTCCTAAATTTTTAATCTTGTCTCCGTGACGCATGACGATTATTGTTTTTAAAAAATTCCCTCACACCGTGTCAAGGTATGTGCGGTACTTTGGTTATTATTAAATGACTTGTTCTTTTTTTAGTCTTCGCTACGTTGCAAGCGGCTAATGTCCATACCAAAATGCAATCCTCTTTCGCCCAATACTTGTTCAATTTCAGACAGTGATTTTTGTCCGAAATTACGGAACTTCATCAGTTCTTCTTGTGTATATTGAACCAATTCGCTTAAAGAGTTTATTTTTGCTGCTTTCAAGCAATTGAAGGCACGTACAGAAAGTTCTAAATCTTCCAATGGAGTTTGCAACACTTTGCGTAATTGCAAAGTTTCTTCGTCCACAATAGTTTCTTTTTCTTCCCGCTTCGTATCAAGGCTGATGTTTTCATCTGTGATAATCATCAAATGTTGAATCAGAATACGACTGGCTTCTTTCACTGCTTCTTCTGGGTGGATAGTACCATCTGTAGAAACTTCCATAATCAGCTTTTCAAAATCCGTACGTTGTTCAACACGGGTATTTTCAATGCTGTATTTTACATTTTTGATGGGTGTAAAAATGCTATCAATAGCAATAATACCAACCGGTGCATTTTCTTTAGGGCGATTTTCTTCTGCAGGAACATATCCACGGCCTTTTCCAATGAACAATTCAATATGAAAAGTAGTTCCGGGCTCCATGTGGCAAATTTCTAATTCCGGATTCATCACTTGAAAGTTAGGTAATGCTTCACCAATCATGCCGGCAGTAAACACTTCGCGTCCTTTAATAGTTAGATCTACACGGTCGTTACTGATTTCATGATCAGATACTTTTTTGAAGCGGACTTGCTTTAGGTTAAGGATGATTTCAGTTACGTCTTCCAACACACCTTTAATGGTTGCAAATTCATGATCGGCACCATTGATTTTGATTGCAGTAATAGCATATCCTTCTAATGAAGAAAGTAGTACACGGCGAAGTGCATTACCAATAGTTACGCCATAGCCTGGTTCTAATGGACGAAACTCAAACTGAGCTTCGAAATCAGTAGCTTTTTGAAGAACGATTTTGTCCGGCTTTTGGAAATTCAGAATTGCCATTTGGAGAGATTTTTTTTGATTTTCTTTGGTTATAAATAATTACCTTTTATAGGCCCCGTTTGATGTTTAGGCGTTTCTCACTTTGGGGTTCGGGGTTCTCTTCCCCACCCTCAAATTCTTGTTAGCCTAAAATACAAACTGATTTTTGGGATTGCAAAAGTACAAAATTCTTTTAGACAATGGTCATTTTTTCTTATTCTTTCATAAAAAAATGGAGTGCCCATAGGGGGAATGCTCCATTTTAGTGAAAAATTAAACTTAGCTTAACTATCGGGCTATGACTAATTTTGTTTGTATGCGTCCTCCTGTATAATCATATACCATTGAATAAACTCCATTTGCCAATGCAGAGATATCCAATTCCGTAGTTGATCTATTGATTTTTTGTTGCATCACAGAACGCCCACTCATGTCCATAATGCTCAATTGTCCATTTAAAGTATTGACTCCATTAATTGAAACAGATACTTTTTGTTGTGCAGGAGAAGGGAAAGCTTCGATAGTTGCATTTTCCATTTCAGGTGTAGCAACACTTGTAGGCCAATCTGTACGGAAATATTGAGTGAATCCACAACCAAAGTCGCCGTTAAAATATCCCTTTAATGGTAAAAGAGCAAAGCTACCGATATTGCGAATTTGCACATAACCGACTCCCGGATTGGGGTTGTAGTAAGGATACATCCACCAATTTACCCCATCGCAACCGGCATCAGTCACTTCCAAACGATATACGGCCGGACCTAATTTCAAGGTATCGTCATAAGTAGTATTTACCGTATTGTTGGTGCGTTGTGCAACAACATTATTATCAAGGTCATAAATTTTCCAACTTGTTTCACTTACACCGTTAGATACGGAGCCATTTGTTCGGAGGCTCACACGAATTTGAGTTGTCCAAACGGGTGCTGCTGTAAATGTAGAGGTTAAAAGATTGTTTGAATTATCCTCGTCTGCTGTTCCGTTTACTGCAACTATTTGAGCAGTAAATGTATTTCCGGAGCCGGAAGCCACCCGAAGTCCCCAAGGCTCTGGCAAAGTAATTTCTTTAGTTTCCAAAGGAGCAATTGTGCCTGTCCAATAATAGTTGGGTAAGTAGCTGCCTACTACTCCATAAACTATATTAAGTGAAGTAATAGTTGCACTTCCTGTATTTTTTACTTTTATAGTTGGTTTTCCAACCAAAGGGTTCATACGGAAATATTGTTGATTATCAGTAGGAGCCAAAATATCATCGAGCGATGCATCTAAAGTGTGGTTAAAAGCACCATAGTATATAACATTTCCTTCGATGGTGTATATGGCTTGACTTCCACTGCTACTTGGGTTAGAGGTATAGGCTGGGAAATTAACACTTAGCTGAAAATTACTATTAGCCGTAACTCCGGTTAGTGGATGTGAGTAAGGGAGTACTTTATCTCCCGGACACCAACCAGCACGATCAAATACCCAAGTTCCATTTTGCGGATAATAATTGTTGGAACCACAGTCTGCACGCCAAAAATTTTGCTGAACCAACTGTGTATTATTCAAGTTCATAGTATAGGTATTAGGGCAAAACTCTGCACAGTTTTGTTGGTCGCCACCATGCCCTGTTATAGTAAATCTAGCTTCGGCAAATTGAGCATTTGAAGGTGCTGTTAAGGATACATTTCCCAATGCTGTATTAATATCAGTACTTCCCCATCCGTAGTTGTAGCTATTTTTCCAGATACGTTTGCTGGCTACCACATTTCTTGCCGGTGTGCCTTCAATAAAAGCAAACTTTACATCTGCCGTAAATCCACCTGAATATCCTGAATAGTGAATGCGAACAGTGGCATTGTTTTTAAGTATCGGATAGAAGTCCGTAACATCAAAGGCATAAACCCCTTTCCATGTTGAGGTCATTCGAGAGCTGTTGGCGTATGGAGTTATTAATCGTCCAAGCTCTACCGTATCACCACCCGGAGTCATCAAAAAGGTTTGAACGGTGTAATCCCAATCTGCACAATATTGCGGGCTTCCGGGACAAGCATATTTTCCCAAAGTAAAATACATATAAACTCTACGATATGATGTATTTCCATTTGGGAAAGTTATTGTAGTGTCAAAATTGTTGTAGTAATTAAGCCAAATTCCATTTTGAGCTTGTACCCAGGTCGTGTCGCCCGGTGCTGCTTGTACATTCAAATAAGTTGCGGCTAAAGTCAACAAACAAAGGAAAAGTTTTTTCATTGTAAAACTCATATTGATTTTAAAAAGCGAGAGGCACAAAGGTAGCACTTTTACATATACAATTTTGACCGTAAAACAGGAACGTTCTAAAAGGCATTTATAAAAAGCCTAATTTTGCACGCTAATTTTCAAACCATGGCGGGATTTACCGTAGCAATAGTAGGAAGACCGAATGTAGGCAAATCAACTCTTTTTAACCGTTTGCTGGAGCAACGAAAAGCTATTGTGGAGGATACACCTGGCGTAACACGTGACCGTCAATATGGCGTAGCCGAATGGAACGGGAAGAACTTTAACGTGATAGATACCGGCGGGTTTGTATCTCGTTCCGAAGATGTTTTTGAGCGGGAAATTCGGAAGCAAGTACAAATTGCAGTTGATGAAGCGAACCTAATCATTTTTGTTGTAGATGTAACAACTGGCATTACAGACCAAGATTCGGATATGGCTGACATATTACGCCGTACAACGAAACCCGTTTTGGTAATTGTAAACAAAGTGGACAATAGTGAGCGAGCCTTAGAAGCTACGGAATTTTATTCGCTGGGATTTGAACACACATTTTTCTTATCCTCTATTTCTGGTAGTGGCACAGGAGAAATGCTTGATGAGCTTACCCATCATATCCCGAAGGAAATTTCGACATCGGAAGAGCTTGAAGATGATGGCATAACTAATGAAAATACATTTCCTAAATTCGCTATCATAGGTCAGCCCAATGCAGGAAAATCAACGTTGTTGAACGCACTGGTTGGCGAAGATAGAACGATTGTATCTGACATTCCCGGTACTACTCGCGACACTATTCATACGCATTACAAACAGTTTGGAAAAGAGTTTGTCTTGATAGACACAGCCGGATTACGAAAAAAGAAAAACGTTCATGAAGATTTGGAGTTTTATTCCGTAATTCGAGCTATTCGAGCAATGGATGAAGCCGATGTTTGCTTTATAGTGATTGATGCCGTCAATGGTATAACAGCTCAAGACATCAATATTTTCAGTTTAGCAGCCAGAAAGGGTAAAGGCATCGTACTGTTGGTGAACAAATGGGATTTAATGGAAAAGGAAACCAATACAGCTCGAGATTATGAACGCATCATCAAACAAAAAACTGCTCCTTTTACAGACCTACCCGTTTTATTCATTTCAGCCAAAGACAAGAAGCGGATTTTTCAAGCCATGGAAAAAGGGTTAGAAGTGTATGAAAACCGCCAACGCAAAATTGCGACACATCAACTCAATGAAGTTTTATTGCCCGAAATTGAACGCTATCCGCCGCCCATGAGTCGTGGGCACAATGTGAAAATTAAATTCATCAATCAATTGCCGGTGGTGGTACCTTCATTTGCATTTTTTGCAAACTATCCTGATGCAATTAAAGATTCTTACAAAAATTTTCTTGAGAATAAAGTTCGTGAGCATTTTAATTATAGCGGTGTTCCAGTACGCATTTTCTTTAGGAAAAAATAATCAAAAGGCTTTCCAGAAAAAAGCATCAATTTTTAAAGCGAATTTATTGTGAAGACAAGATCAAGGAAGAAAGACAAGGTAAACATCATCACTTTGGGATGCTCCAAAAACATGGTGGACAGTGAAGTATTAAGTGGACAGTTAAACGCCAACGGCATCAATGTAAAACATGAAAGTGAAAAACTTGACCACAACATTGTCGTTGTCAATACTTGCGGATTTATTGACAAAGCAAAAGAAGAAAGTGTCAATACCATTTTAGAACAAGTATCTTTAAAACAAGCAGGAAAGCTTGATAAAGTATATGTTACCGGTTGCTTAAGTCAACGTTATAGGGATGATCTGATGAATGAAATCCCTGAGGTAGATGCTTGGTTTGGCACGATGGAATTACCTTTAATGCTCAAGCAGTTTGATGCCGACTATAAACAAGAATTGATTGGCGAAAGGCTTTTGGCAACCCCAAAACACTATGCTTATCTAAAAATTTCAGAAGGATGTAACCGAACTTGTTCGTTTTGTGCTATCCCATTAATGCGTGGCGGGCACATTTCTAAAACTATTGAAGAGATTGTCGCAGAAGCCAAAAAATTGGTTTCTATGGGGGTTAAAGAAATTATGCTGATTGCCCAAGAGCTTACGTACTATGGCTTGGATATTTACAAAAAAAGAGCACTTGGCGACTTGCTCAAATATCTTTCCGATATTGAAGGATTGTATTGGATCAGATTACACTATGCCTATCCGTCTAAGTTTCCATTAGACATTTTAGATGTGATGCGTGAGCGTAAAAATATTTGTAACTATTTGGACATGCCACTTCAACATATTTCTAACAATATGCTGAAGGCTATGAAACGCCAAATGGATCAACAAGAGATTTATGACCTGATCGCTGCCATACGAGATAAAGTGCCGGGCATTTGTATCAGAAGCACACTCATTGCAGGCTTTCCCGGCGAAACTCGCGCTGACGTTGATGAGCTAAAAGGTTTTCTAGAAAAAGTTAGACTCGACCGTGTTGGTATTTTCACTTATTCACACGAAGAAAACACATCGGCACATGAACTGGATGATACACTTTCAGCAGAAGAAAAAGAAGCAAGGGCACAAGAGATAATGGAAGTGCAACAAGAGATTTCTTTTGAAAAAAATCAAGAAAAAATAGGGAAAGAGTTTCAGGTTTTGGTGGATAAAAAAGAAGCCGGACGCTATTTGGCACGAACTGAATTCGACAGTGTAGAAGTGGACAATGAAGTGATCATCCATAGTGAATCGCCCTTGCCAATTGGTGATTTTGTGAATGTTCGAATTACTAAAGCCTTTGATTACGATCTTGAAGGAGAGGTGATATAATATTTATCAGTTTTACTCCACCTATTTTAATCAAGTCGGTAACGCTTACCGGGCAAGGCTTTTATAATTCCTTGCATTTCCATTTGCAACAACATAGCAGCCAATTGTGCACTGGAAAAACCAGATTGATAAGATAGCTCATCGGCATGAAGCGCATCTTTGTCTTTTAGGGTATCATATATTCGTTGTTCATCGGTGGTTAAGGCTAAAAAAAGTGGTTTTTGTATTGCTTTCTTTGCTGCACGCTCTCCCCAATTCATGACATCCAGCAAATCTGATGAACCGTTTATTAAGGAAGCAATATTTCGCTTGATTAATAAGTTAGGGCCGCTTGATTTATTATCATAGGAACGCCCCGGGAATGCACACACATCACGATTGTAACTGTGCGCAACATAAGCTGTAATCATTGCTCCGCCTTTCACTTCGCTTTCTACTATCACAGTAGCATCACACATTCCGGCAACTATTCTATTGCGTACCGGAAAATTATGTCGAATCATTTTTGTCTTAGTCGGAAACTCAGTAAGCAACCCACCTTGTGTCATCATTTCTTGTGCTAATTGGTAGTTAGAAGATGGGTAAATACAGTCGAGACCATGCCCCAGAACACCAATGGTTTGTAAGCCTTTTTTCAAAGCGACTTTATGTGCCACAGAATCAATTCCCAATGCTAATCCACTGACCACTATCAAATTATTGACCTCACTCAAACCATCTATTAAATCCTCCGTTGCTCTTTGACCATAGTCGGTATTTTTTCGAGTACCGATGATGGCTAACATTTTCTGCTCATTCAAATTTGCATTCCCTTTAAAATAGAGTAGAACTGAGGAGTCATCGCAATTCAAAAATCGTTGAGGGTAATGCTCATCTGTAAGAAACAAAATGGAAATGTTTTGTTTTTGGGCATATTCAAATTCCTGTTCTGCCGTTTTTAAAATTTCCTTATTGCGAAACATTTTTGCTCGTGCCTCCGTAATTCGAATTGATTTTGCTAAATCTTTTACAGATGCTTTAAATATTTCTTCTGCCGTAGAATATTGGGTTAATAAGACACGAACTGTTTTCGGGCCTACATCTGGCACAAGGCTTAGGGCAATTTCATAAAACTTCTTTTGTTCGTCTTTTGGCAACATATTTGTAAACGTTCAAGCAGGGTTATCTTTGATCTGAAAAGCTAAATATAATGAGAAAGACCGTTTTAGGAATACTGACCTTATTAACCATCGTTCTGACAGCTTGTGCAGCACAGAAGAAAAAAATAACAACACCTCAACTCAATTATGTGCAAATGTGGCGCACTCCTTGTTTTGGTAAATGCCCTAATTATAAATTAGAAATATACCGTAATGGCTTAGTTCGATATACGGGTATCATGTTTACCGACACCGGCATTTATGAAAAGAACATTGGCGAGGCTGCTGCTGAAAAGGTATTAAGAAGTTTCGAGAAAAAAAGAGTTGATACCCTCAAGAAGGACTATACTGTTTTAATCAGTGATTTACCCGGTATCAACTTCATTTTCAATTACGGGAAAACAACACAGAATGTTCGTAATGCACAATTTGGGCCTTTGTTTTTACGTGAATTAGCCGATCAATTTGATTTATTGATAAACAAGCACCCCGGCGAAACACCCAAGATGAACGCTGACTGGCAAATGGTATCTCGCTCGCCTATGGGTGGATAGAAAAGCTCATTGAGTGCTTTAATAACACTCATTTAATACTCTTTTTTTAAGCTTTAAATTTTGAAAGGTGATTTTGAAATACTATTTATTCACTAAAATAGGTATGAGCAATTGCCCATACCTATAAGTGCATTTTATCCTTTTTAGCTAATAATTCTTCTACTGTTTCACGATACATTTCATCGGGGACACAACAATCTACGGGGCAAACCGCAGCACATTGTGGTTCATCATGAAAACCTTGGCACTCGGTACATTTATCCGGTGTGATGTAATAAACATCTACTGCTTTGGGTGCATGTCGTGTATCTGCTCCAGTTGTAGAACCATCCATCAACACAAAGTCGCCTTTCACATTTGTACCATCTGCCATTGCCCACTCAACTCCGCCCTCATAGATTGCATTGTTAGGACATTCGGGTTCGCAAGCCCCGCAATTGATACATTCGTCTGTTATTTTGATAGCCATATAATTACCTTAGTCGTTTTGGGATTATTCAGGTCAAAGTTACAATTTCGCACACAGAATTTTAAGTTTCCATGAACATAGAAAAAAGAATTGACCTTCTCAAAAAACTGGGACAATATATGCAGTCAGACGAAACTGATTGGAGAATTGCTCAAGAACAAGCGTGCAATATGAATGCCTGGTTTACAAAAGAAAGTGTTGACTTATCTGTTCAAAACATAGTCAATCAGTATTTACAACCTCCCCTACTGAAAGAATGGCTTTCAAAATATTCACTTCCGGTTCAAGCAAAAAAAGTTGGTATTATTATGGCCGGCAACATTCCTTTAGTCGGGTTTCATGATTTCATTTGTAGTTTTGTTTGCGCCCACCAACAGCACATTAAGCTTTCATCAAAAGATGATATTCTTTTACGAAAATTAATTGGCAAACTATATGAATGGGAACCCAATTTGCGCAGCGAAATTTTTATAGCCGACAACTTAAAAAACTGCGAATCTTACATTGCTACCGGAAACAACAATAGTGCTCGATATTTTGAACAATACTTTGGTAAATATCCTCACATTATTCGACGGAATCGCACGTCTGTAGCCATTTTAGAAGGGAATGAAACAAAAAATGAATTCACTGAATTAGCAAATGATGTCTTTAGCTATTTTGGGCTTGGTTGTCGTAATGTTACTCAACTTTGCGTTCCAAAAGGATACGATTTTTCTTTACTTTTAGAATCGCTCAAACCATTTAGTAGTGAACTCATGTTACACCACAAATACAAAAACAACTATGACTACTATTTTGCTATTTACATGTTGAATAAAGTTCCTTTTTTGACCAATGATTCATTGATGTTAGTAGAAAACGAGTTACCCTTTTCAGCCGTAAGCGTTTTACATTTCCGCTACTATACGGACATGCAGCAACTCGCACATGACTTAGAAGTTAGTGGGAATATTCAAACAATTGTTGGGAAGGGGTTTACACCATTTGGAGCAGCACAAATACCATCCCTTTCCGATTATGCCGATGGTGTTGATACAATGTCATTTTTATGTAGCATTTGATAAGGACACTACGAATGTAAGATCAAAGATTTTGCAACCATTTCAGCACATCGTTCTCCATCAATAGCTGCGGACACAATGCCACCGGCATAGCCGGCACCTTCAGCACAAGGATAAAGCCCTTTTATTTGTACATGTTCAAGCGATTCTTTATGACGCGGGATGCGAACCGGTGAACTGGTGCGACTTTCCGTAGCTACCATGACAGCATCGTTGGTGAAATATCCTTTCATCTTTTCGCCAAATACTTTAAGTGCTTTGCAAAGTGCTGTACTTACCTCTTGGGGCAATAATTCATGCAGCGGCACACTGGTGATTCCCGGCAGGTATGAACAAAGTGGCAAAGAAGAAGAAGCCTGCTTGTTGATAAAATCTACCATTCGCTGCGCTGGGGCTACCAGATTGCCGCCACCGGCTATGAATGCCTTCTGTTCTACCATTCGCTGATAATTCATGCCCGCCAAATTCCCTTTAAACCCATATCGTGCAAAATCATTTTTATCAACTGAAACAACCGTTCCTGAATTTGCAAAAGGATTGTTGCGTTTGCTGGGCGACCAACCATTTACTACAATTTCTCCCTTCTCGGTAGCTGCCGGAGCTATAATTCCTCCCGGACACATACAAAAGGAAAACACACCACGTCCTTCACTTTGTGTTACCAAAGAATAGCTGGCCGGTGGCAAATTTTCATCTCTTATGCTACACCGATATTGAGCTTTATCTATCAACGACTGTTGATGTTCAATACGAACACCAAGGGCAAAGGGTTTAGCTTCAATAGCAATATTTTTTTGATCAAGCAATTCAAAAATATCACGAGCTGAATGCCCCGTTGCTAAAATCAACGAAGAGCATGAAATTTTTGTCCCGTCGTGCGTTTCAACCCCTTCTACTCGATCTCCATTTAGCTTTATATCGGTAAGTTTTTGGTTGAATAAAACTTCACCGCCACAGGCTTCAATCTGCAAACGAATAGCGGTGATTATATGCGGAAGTTTGTTTGTCCCTATATGAGGATGTGCGTCAAAAAGAATTGTAGGGTCTGCACCAAAATGAACAAAAATTTGCAGAATCCTGGACACATCGCCACGCTTTGTAGAACGAGTATAGAGTTTTCCATCGCTGTAGGTACCGGCTCCTCCTTCACCAAAACAATAATTACTTTCGGGGTTTACTATACCTTCTTTATTCATAGCCGCCAAATCTCTACGACGGCTTCTAACATCTTTACCTCTTTCAATAAGGATCGGTTTTAAGCCTAAAGATATCAATCGTAAAGCAGCAAAGAGTCCTGCTGGGCCTGCGCCAACAACCACAACAGGTGTTGATCTTCCAACAAAATTAAGTTTCGGCGAAAAAGGTGCTTGTTTAGGCAATTCTTGATCAATAGCCACAGCTAATTGCAGCACAATCAATGGCTGCCTACTGCGAGCATCTATAGATCGTTTTTCAATTTTATAGTCCCTGATTCGAGCAGGTCGAATACCTAATTGTTCCGCAATTTGCTGATTAATGACACTCTTAGTCTCAGCATTTTTGGGCGAAATCCGAATGATTACTGATTGGATCATGGCGTTAGGTTTTTATCCTAAAAGCACTCTGGCAGCTACAAAAGACAGGCTTAGTTTAAATGCTTACTGAATGCAGCTTTCACCTTATCCAAATGGTCAACAAATTTTTGCACATTTGGATCATAGGAATAACCATTGTCTATTAATTTATTTCCATTTTCATCTACATAAAAATAGAACGGCTGCGAGTTTGAGTTGAATTTTGAAGCTTGCAAATGTTCATTCCAATCTCCAAGAGTTACTACTTGCGAATTAAGTTCTTTAGAAAAGAATTGTTTGTCTTTGGGCAATTCAATTTTATCATAATCGCAATATAGAGAAGCAATGATAAAATCATTTTTCAATCGCTTCATCACTTCCGGCTGACTCCAAACTTGGCTTTCCATCTTTCGACAGTTTACACAGTTTATTCCCGTAAAATCAAGCATCACTGGCTTCTTTAACACCTTAGCCGCATGAAGTGCTTCTTCATAATCATAATAAGTTACTAAACCGGATTGAACAACAATAGGCGGTTCATATATCTTCATATCCTTCACATACTTCTGTGGTGCCACTTCACTATTTCCGGCATCCGAATTTTGTGTGCTTGCGTGATTACCACTGCCATTATTTATCACATAATCTTGTGTACCCATTGGTGGAATAAACTGGCTCATTCCATTCAGCGGTGCACCCCACATACCCGGAACTAAATAAACAGAGAAACTAAAGCAAACAATAGCCAAGAAAAGTTTAAAAATTGAAACATACTCTTGTCCATAAATATTTTTGGGAGAGGCATCATCATGAGACAACTTAAGCCGCCCTAATAAATATAAGCCCAATAAGAAAGAAAGCACTATCCAAATTGCAATAAACACTTCTCTATCTAACAAACGCCAACCTTGTGCCAGATCAGCATTTGACAAGAATTTCATTGCCAACATTAACTCTAAAAATCCTAAAACAACTTTAACCTGATTAAGCCATCCGCCGGAAGTAGCCATTTTGTTAAGCAACCCCGGAAATACGGCAAATAAGGCAAAAGGCAAAGCTAATCCAACTGAAAAACCAAACATGCCCAACATTGGTCCGACAACTCCTCCCCGCCCGGCTAACACCAATAAAGGCCCTACTATGGGTCCTGTACAAGAGAAGGAAACTATTACCAAAGTAAGTGCCATAAAGAAAATGCCACTAAAACTCCCGATGCCGGCTTTACTATCTGTTTTGCTGGTCCAAGATGATGGTAGTGTAATCTCGAAGGCACCCAAAAACGAAACACCAAAAATGATGAAGATTATAAAGAAGAAAAGATTAGCAATCCAATTGGTTGAAAGATTGTTTAAAGCATTGGCTCCGAATAAAACAGAAATCAGAACACCCAAAATTGTAAAGATCAAAATGATAGAAAGAGAATACCAAGTAGCATTTTTAATGCCTTCTGCACGAGTTTTGCTTCGTTTCGTAAAGAAACTAACTGTGATCGGGATCAT
This sequence comes from Bacteroidota bacterium, assembly GCA_018267925.1. GTDB lineage: Bacteria > Bacteroidota > Bacteroidia > Chitinophagales > Chitinophagaceae > JAFIGV01. Next base: position 96,154 of record JAFDXO010000196.1, read on the forward strand.
GGAATACACACAAGGCGTAATCACAGCAGCTAATCCACCACCCAAAGCCATAAAAAACAACCAAAGAAGTCCGTGTTGTGTATCATCTTCCGAAGTTGAAGCACTTTTTGACTCATTCTCTGCTTTTTTTGATTCTATATTTGAGGAAGAATCCGTATGGGCTGGTGCAGAAACGGCAACCTTTTTTGAGGTGTCGGCGGAATGTTCGGCAGCCGTTTGAATGGTGTCTTCAACTGTTTTAGAGCCGGTTAACCCTTTTATTTCAAAAGAAAACTTCTTGTTTTTAGGCGGTAAACACATGGACTCATCACATACCTGATAACGATGTGTGCCGGTGATCATGGTGTTTTCTTTTACCTGAACCGTTTGAATATATTCTACTTGATTAAGGAAATAATGTACGGTTCCATCTATTCCTTCCATTGGGCCGGAAATCTTTTTACCTAACTCTTTGATTGTCCCTATTTTTTTAACAGAAGCATTGTTATCAAAAGTAAATTGAGGAGGCTCTTGTAAACCATCACCGCCAGGATTGACAGACCAAATATGCCAGTGTTCTTTCAGTTTCAACTTAAAGACAAGGTCGAAAGTGCTATCATTTTTCTTTTTCAAATCATAGCTCCAGGTGGTTGGATCTTGAACTATTTGAGCTTGAACACTACCTATAAACAGTAGCGAAAAACAAGAGAAAAAAAACAGTTGAAAAAAACGCATCTCTATGGTTGTAGTGTTTTATGGACAATCATGTCCGAAAATTAAAATTGGGAAAAAATATTTTCCTTAATCTTTAATAATAAATTCAAATTTTTTCTTTTTAGGAGGCAAGCACATGTTATTATTACACACCTGATATTCATGTTCTCCCATAATTTTAGTACCGGATTTTGTTTGAACCAATTGACTAAATGTAACGATGCCTTCATAATAACGAACCGGATGATCTACACCTTCCATTTTTTCGGTTTTCAATTTGCCCTGTTCTATCACTTTTCCGACAAACTTCACGGCATTATTCTTGTCAAAATGAAAGCTGGGTGGAATAAGCATTTCATCGCCCGCTTTTTGAGAAAATATATGCCAGCCTTCATTTAACTTAACTACAAATGCTAATTCATATTGGTTAGTATTCTTTTTATGAACTTCATATCGCCAAACAGTGGGATCATTTACCCCTTGAGCTAAAGTAGAGCTTACAAAAATGAAAAATAAGGCAACGCATACAAACACCTTCTTCATCTTAATTCATTTTTGCAAAAGCTTCCAAAATCATTCTACCATCAACATTATTTAAAGCGTGACTGGTGGCTCTTTCAGGGTGTGGCATCATGCCAAAAACATTTCGGGTTTTGTTGCAGATTCCGGCAATATTACTGGTAGAACCATTCGGGTTTGCATCTAAATGAACACTTCCAGCTTCATCGCAATACCTGAAGACAATTTGCTGGTTTGATTTTAATTGTTCCATTGTTGGTGTATCTGCAAAATAGCGCCCTTCCCCATGTGCTACGGGAATTTTAAGAATTCTCTCTCCTACATTAGAACCTATCAAGTTCTCTTTTGAATCACTTTTTATAAACACATTTTTACACACAAATTTTTGATGGTCATTTTGCAACAATACTCCAGGCAATAAACCACTCTCACAAAGGATCTGAAAACCATTACAAACACCTAAAACTTTCCCGCCTGCGTTGGCAAAATTCACTACCTGTTCCATCATCGGGCTAAAACGAGCCAATGCTCCACAGCGCAAGTAGTCGCCATAAGAAAAACCGCCGGGCAACACTAAACAATCATCCTTTGAAAATTGGTTGAGATCACGGTCTTTGTGCCATAGCATAACCACTTCGTTTTGCAAATCATCTCGAAGGGCGTGCATCATATCACGATCGCAATTGGATCCCGGGAAAACTATAACTCCGAACTTCATCAACTATGTAGATTGGTGTGTGAATGCCAATTGGCAAAAAATTAATAGAATAACTGAAAAATAAAAGGCGAAATTACTAAACCACTTGCGTTTTTCCACTACAAAACATTGAGTAATAATAAAAGCAACTGATGGCATTAAAAACAAAAAAGCTGAAGTAGAGCTTGAAATAGAAAGTAACATTACGCTCATCCCCAATATCAAATACAAAATGACCACTCCCCATGCTCGACGTACATAGACAGTCAATTTTGCTACCTGAGTTTGTAACAATACTAACCCTATCAAAATGAGTAAAGACACGCCGACCACGGCACTAAAAAAATAAACCGGTCGAATGATGTACGGTATTGAAATAGAATGCCATTTTATTAGAGTATCCAACAAGCTAACTCGGTCAAACAAAAACAATAAACCGGCAAGCAAATACAAGGGGGTAAGAATACCCATCATGCCAACTGTCCATTCACCCAAATTAAGCGGGCGAAGAAGGGCTAAACTCAACAAGAACAAAATAAAAAAAACTATGGACTGCGGAAACACAATTACTGCTAAACTTAAAATAAATGCAGCGTTGAAAATTTGTTTTCGGGGTTGAGATGTTTGATTAAAACCAAGTATTAAGTTAACGCACCCAAGCACTGCCCAATTAGCTATCAAAGGCGCACTAAACATATTCATGGCAGGGTGAAAAGACGTTAACAACAGATAACTAAATGCAGGCAAATAGGTGTTATGCAAAAACAATTTATGGCGTATGCTGATGTAGTTGACATACAATGCTTGCAATAATAACATGAATATGGCTAATGCCGTAAACATGGTTTTGTTATCATGAAAAAAGAAAAATAAAGTGTTTAGAATATAGTCAAACACAAATTGATTGGCTAAAGCTTCCGGCATCACAGGATGTAACAATGCCTGAAACTTCAGCAACAGTGTAGAAATGATAAGAATGAGAACCGTAAAGGGGCTAAATTGGCGAAACAAATGCAACACAAACACTAATAATTTACAAAGCTGCTAAAATATTACTTTAGCAAACGTAATTTGCTTTTTACGCAAACAAGGAATAATTAATTCTCGAAGTGCCACTTGTTTTGCTGAGCGGGGCAACCAATCAGGGTCATTAGAAGTGCCAGCCGCTAATGATTGCATTTCTACTTTTCCTTGCCCATCAACAGTTGCTAATTGTATGCGAGAACTACGTGTATTAAAATCGTTAAACAAAAAAGCCAAACTACTGCCTGAATTTAACAGTCCATAAGAAGAGAATATGCCGCCATCTTCTTGTGAGTATTGATTTTTGCGTACAAATGAATGCCACTGCCTTACACCATCAGCATCGTATGAAATGGCAAGAATATCATTATAGTTATATTCTCGAATTGTTTGCGACATGTAGGGGCTGTAGTAATAAGAATAATAAAAACCTCCCCAACCACCCGGCGTAACAGTACGTGTAGTAATATAGAAGTCTTCAGAAATCAATACAAATCCACCATCTTTTTTGATAATCATTTGTTTCACTTGATAATCATTAAAAGCTCTTTTCAAATTTCGCTCACCAGTAGCCATTCGTAATGGTTCATCAAATGGGATCAATTTTTGATTGTGCCAAGAACTATCGGCTAAATCATAATAAGCAAACAAAACACCTTGATAATTTCCATTCTTTTTGTCCGAATAAAATCCTCCGGTGTAAAGCTTATTATTGACGTTATCCAATTTCATAAACACGCTGGCAGCATACCTATCATTCAAGGGTAGTTCCTTAATAAAAAATCTACGTGCTGCTTTATTCAACGATAAGAGCCAAACTTGATCTGCATAGTTTCTTGAACCATTAGGGGTAAATGTTGGCAAGAAAAATCGGCCTTCATTATCCACTATTCCTTCTCCATGACTGACATCATTATCTGCCTCAAAAGTTGCACTTCCTCTTTGCAGATTAGATAGATCATCATCCAACCAAATACCTGAGAAGTTGAGAGTTCTGCCATGTTCTTCTAATCCATACACTAATATCTCTTTCTTGTTATCGCTAACAGCAGAAGAAAAATAATTCCGACTTGGTCCCCAAATACCTGTCTTAGCCGACGTTAATTGAATAGGTCCTTTCAACAATCGCCCGCGATCATCTAATAAGGCTGCATATTGCACTACCTTACCTGTTTCTATGGCTTGATACAGCACTATTATTTTGTCGGAATAATTGATGAATCTTGTTTCATAAATTTTTCTAGGAAAGAAATCCAACATGATAGTTGCCAGTTTTTCCATGCTGTCATTATAAGCTTCTAAAAAGAAACCATCGGCAGCACTTCTATACACATAGGTTCGCAAACCTACCTTTCCTACAACTGAAAAGTCGCCATTATTTAAATCAAATTTTTCGTAGGGTGCGTACAGCACTTCTTGAGCCTCTGCACGAAAAGCAATCAGAAGCAATAGAACGCCGACAAGCCATTTCAACCTATTCATGTTTCAAATTTACTAGTCCGAGCACTAATGATTTGCAAAATTGTTTCAACCTTCCTGAGACATTTACGCTATGGACAATATTATGAAAAAGACGAACTATCTTTTAAAATACCCTACGCTCATATTCAAATTGCCACATGCTTCAAATCAAAAAAATGGACGTTAGATTCACTCTTCACGTCCATTTCAAATCAATTACAAAATCTACTTAGTCTGCTTGGTGAAAAGGGTAACGATAATCTACCACCGGTACATGAGTTTCCTTAATTGTACGTGCACTTAGCCAACGATAGAGATTCAACATTGAGCCGGCTTTATCATTAGTTCCTGAAGCACGAGCACCGCCAAATGGCTGCTGTCCTACAACTGCACCCGTTGGCTTATCGTTTATATAAAAATTACCAGCACTATTGACAAGTTTCTGAGTCATTAATTCGATAGCATAACGATCAGTTGAAAATATTGCTCCCGTAAGCGCGTAACCGGAAGTTTTATCTACCACATCAAGCATTGCTTCCCAATTTTTAGCATCATAAGTATGAATGGTAAGCACCGGTCCAAAAAGTTCGTCACACATAGTTACATAATTGGGGTCAGAAGTTTCAATAATAGTTGGCTCGATAAAGTAGCCTTTGGATTTATCATAATTACCCCCACATATAATTTTGGCTTTGCCTTCACTTCCTTTTACACCATCAATATAGCGAACTAAATTATCGAAAGATTTTTCATCAATTACAGCATTAATAAAGTTAGTAAAATCATCTACCACACCCATTTTCATGGTTTTTACTTCAGCAACTAATTTTTTAATTACGGGCTCTGCTATATTTGATGGAAGGTATGCACGTGAGGCAGCAGAGCATTTTTGTCCTTGATACTCAAAAGCTCCACGAGCCAAATTTGCAGCAACAGCATCAATATTAGCCGATGGATGAGCAAAAACATAGTCTTTTCCGCCTGTTTCACCTACAATTCGTGGATAGGTTTTATAACGGTGAATATTGTCGCCCATTGACTTCCACATGTTCTGGAAAACACCCGTAGATCCGGTAAAATGAACACCGGCAAAATCAGCATGGCTAAAACACACATCACCAACTACTGGACCACTTGTGTAAACTAAATTAATTACTCCATCTGGCAAACCCGCTTCACGAAGAATCTCCATAAACACACTGGCAGAATAAATTTGTGTGTTAGCCGGTTTCCATACTACAACATTTCCACACATAGCAGGAGCAGTAGGAAGATTACCTCCAATGGCTGTAAAATTAAACGGCGTAACGGCCAACACAAAACCCTCTAAGGGACGATACTCCATTCGATTATGAAACCCTTGAGGAGAAAGCGGTTGTTGCTTATATATCTCTGATAAAAAATGGACATTGAATCGTAAGAAATCTATTAATTCACAAGCACTGTCAATTTCAGCTTGAAATGCGTTTTTGCTTTGCCCAAGCATGGTTGCAGCGTTCATCTTGAATCGGTATTTTGTAGCCAACAATTCTGCTGCTTTCATGAAAATTGAAGCTCGATGTTCCCAAGTTGTTTGACTCCACTTCTTTTGTGCTTCCACAGCTGCATCAATTGCTTGATGAACATGAGAAGCATTTCCGGCATGAAAATATCCTAACAAATGGTTTGTTTCATGTGGAGGGTGAATTTCTTTTTTATCTCCCGTACGTACTTCCTGACCATTAATATACATCGGAATGTCTCTTACTTCAGCCTTTAAGTTGGCTATTGCTTGCTTCAGTGCTTGGCGTTCAGGGGATCCCGGAGCATAATTTAATACTGTTTCATTTTTCGGCTCTGCGAAATGGAAGTATGCATTGTGCATAAAAAAAGTTTTTTGCGCGGCAAAGTTACAGAGAATGATTTTAGAAAGAAGGGCTTTTACTGTATCAAAAAAACAAGACGTTCAATTTGAATATTTGAACGGCTCTTCAATAAAAATAAAGATGAAAAAAACTCTATTTTTTATGCACTTTCAATATACCCGAATTTTTATCATCATGATATTTCAGTAAGTACATACCCTGAGCTAAATCACCCAAATAAAGTTCAGCATGTTCAACAGGCATATCTATGGAACGAAGTATTTTGCCGCTCATGTCATAAAGTTGCATCTTCGTCATGCCATGAATCTTTCCACTCAATTCAATATTCAATGTTTCATTTACCGGATTAGGATAAACGATCACTTCAAAATCTTTGTTATAGCTGATGTTAGAAGCAGAAACTTGATACGTTGAAAAATTAATTGTTTGCCAAGATGAAGTATCACTTTGACTACAGAAAGAGCGAACATGAAAATAGTAAGAAGAATTGGGTTGTAGATTAAAGACTTTTACGCTGTTTGTTGGCGTATAAGTATTGCTCCAAACCGGGTTCGGTGTAGCGGTTACGCTATATTGATATTGTATTGCACCGGCAACTGGAGACCAACCGAATTTAGCAGTCGTAGCTTTCATTTCTATTATTGAAGGCACATCGGTTGAAGTACAAACTGTTGAAGTTGTAAACGGAATTGTAACCCAAGGAGAATAGTTAACCGTATCACAGCGAACTCTGAGGTGGAAATAATAATTCGTACCGGAAAACAAATTCGTAGCAACCAAGCTATTGTAATTCACTGCAACACCTGAAATGCTTGGTGACGGCGTAGCACTATTTTTATCTAATATATATTCAAAACTATAAATGCCGGAATAATTAGTCCAACTTAAGGTAGCACTACTACCTGTAATATTAGAAGCAATAGGATTCGCTGTGGGAACACAAGTGGTAGGAGTTGTAAAAGAATCCATAGACCAAACACTGTAGTTAACAACATTGTTTAAGTTTTGACCACAAAGTGTGCGAGAAAAAACATAATACTTTTGTCCACCCACTAATCCGGTTGCAACATAAAATGTATCGGTGGTTGCCGTACCGGTTGTAGGCGTTGCGGGTGTGGTTTTCAAAACATATTGGTATCCTTGAACAACATTAGGAGATGACTTCCATGTGATGTTTGCTCCATGCATGTTTACACCGCTAAAAGTGAAAGGAGCTGTGGTGGCACAAGGAGGAAATGGATTAATAAATTGTAGTGGCGTATAAGTGCTTTGAGAAGTGTTACAGTTACTCCGAACATGGATGTAATAAGTAGTTCCCGGAATTAAGGTATTGTCAGTTGCTGTTAAATTATTGGTTGTATTCCAAACAGTAGGTGTTGTTGATGAAGTCGTAACTACGTATTGATAACTGGCTATTCCGGGAATAGTTGAACCTGGCCAACTATAAGTTACCGTTCCGGGCGTATTCACACTAATAGTAGGCGTTCCGGCTAATGGACAAGCTAAGGTCGTAAAAGTCTTAGATGTCCAAAGAGAATTAGAAGGGGAAGTACAATTATTACGAATGTAGAAATAATAAAGTGTACCGGGATTTAATCCACTAAGATTAACTGTATTGGTTGAAGTTGCTGTACCGGAAGTGGGAGGGGTAGCAGAAGTAGAAACCGCCCATTCATACCCGGCCGATCCTGAAACGGCTGTCCAATTCATAGTTGCAGAAACGGTGGTAATATTTGAAGTTGTGATGGTGGATGCCGTTACAGTAGGGCAAGCAACTGTTGAAAATTGAATACTATTCCAAATAGAAGTAGTTGTGCCACTGCATCTTGCCCGAACAAAAAGATAGTAGGTCGTTCCGTTATTAAGTCCAGTTGCATTTAATGAATTTGTTCCGATCAATGTACCTGTAACCGGTGGAGTGGCAGAAGTTTGAATAGCATATTCATAGCTGGTAGCACCAGAAACAGCACTCCATGTAAAGCCGGCAGTTGTCATAGTTGGAACGGTTGAAACAACCAGGTTTTGTACCGGCAAACAAGACTGATGATCAACGGTGATTGCCATAATGTTCAAAGTGCTGGTAGTAGCTGAACCGGTTGTACGAGTAACCGTAACACTCTTGATAGTCTTTGTATAATTTGCCAAAGCAAGGGTAATCTTCATTTCATAAAAACGAGGATTACCACCAGATCCTGCTGAAGCATCTATTGTTCCTGAACTACGACCTACCCTACCAAATCCGCCTACAGCATAAGGCGTGTTATTAAACCAATCATTAAACACAAAAGTACCTCCACTTTGGGTTGTGTTATCAGAAAAGGTGATTGTAACTGATGCAGTTGAGCTTCCACTTCCACTTGATCCGATGATATAAACATCGCCAATCAAATTATAGGGTGTAGGGAAAGTTAATGTACCGGTGTTGGTTGTTCCAGAAGTACCAATTAATCTCAATGAATTATTGGCATTATAAGGTGCAAGTTGATAAGTAAGTCCGGTCGTTACTAAACTCGACAATATACGGGTTGTTGGTAAATAATAAGTAGGTAAACTACTTGTCGCCGTTTGCTGATAATCTTGTGAATTAAGACTATAATTTGCAGTTGAACCAGCCGAATCATAAGCAATAGTAGTAGAAGTTGTAGGTAAACCAATACCATTTGCAACCACATCAGCATTGAATCCTGTCAATGATACCGGCGTAAAGGTTGCTTTCGACTGAAAGGCAAAACTTAACAGCAAACAAGCGGATAAAAATCTTTTCATAAAATTTGATTACAGAATTTCCTTACAAAAACAAAATTAACGAAATTTTAATGAAGTGTCTTTCAAAATAGCTGAATGACAACTTAATTCGTACAATAATACTAAAGCTTTGCTAAAAAAACAACTTTCATCGCATAGATATTCTATAGTTTAAGGATAATAAATTAACACCCAAATTTTTAGGCTAATATTTCTCATCAAACAGTTTATTCAACTGAATAATAGGATTGACAGTTTATTTTTGCAAACTCAAAATCTACTTTTTTTGAGCATGGGTCTAACACTTATTCTATTGTTTAACTTTTCCAAAAAAGCCCTAAATATGAAAGCACTTTTATTTTTTCTTTTTCTTTCCTCCAATGTATGGGCACAAACATGGAAGGATTTTCACTTTGAAAATGGCGATTTACTTTTTCAAGATATTGATTGTGGCCCATTATGTGAAGCTATTGAAACGGTTACACCTTCGTTTAATGGAAAACATTTTTCACACTTAGGTTTAGTTTATGTTGTAGGTGATTCAACTTATGTTATTGAAGCCATAGGGAAAGATGTTCATCTTACAGCTTTATCTCAGTTCATGACCAGACAATTAGATAGCTTAGGAAACCCTAAAATAGTAGTCGGTAGAATTAAAGAAGCCTATAAACGCCTTAATGGAAGGGCACTTGGCTTTGCCTTAAAACAATTAGGTACACCCTATGATGATGCGTTTCTTTATAACAATGGGAAATACTATTGTAGCGAATTGGTTTATGATGCTTATAAAGAAGCAAACAACGGACTTCCTTTTTTTGAACTTTATCCAATGACCTTTAAAGACCCTCAATCAAAAAAAACATTTCCTGCCTGGAAAGCTTATTTCAAAAACATCAATACCACTATTCCGGAAGGAAAACCCGGATGCAATCCCGGATCCATTGCCAATAGTAATGGAGTTGTAATTATTCACTCCTTTTATTAGCCATGCTCTCCCGTTGATATTCCTACTCAGGCTTCTTAGTTTTTTGTAATTTCGCCTGCATTTTTTCCTTACACAAATTATGGTTTCACAAAAGATTACGATGGGCAACGATGGAAAAATCGTTGTTCCTGATTCACCAATTATTCCTTTTATCGAAGGAGATGGCATTGGGCCAGATGTATGGCATGCTTCAAAAGCTGTCATTGATGCATCTATCACCCATTGCTACGGCAACAAACGACAAATTCACTGGAAGGAAATGCTTGCGGGAGAAAAAGCATTTAATCAAACCGGAGAATGGCTACCTAAAGAGACATTGAATATTGCGAATGACTATCTCGTTTCCATCAAAGGACCTCTTACAACGCCCGTTGGCGGCGGCATTCGTTCCCTTAATGTTGCCTTGAGGCAAACACTCGACTTATATGTTTGTCTTCGTCCTGTGCATTGGTTTCATGGCGTTCCTTCACCTGTTAAACACCCCGAAAATGTGGACATGGTTATCTTTCGAGAAAACACCGAAGATATTTATGCCGGCATAGAATTTAACTACAACACACCAGAGGCAAAAGAGGTTTTTAAATTGTTAGAGAAACTCAATGTTTCTAATAAAGTTCGCTTCCCCGATACCAGTTCTTTTGGAATTAAACCGGTTTCTAAAGAGGGTACCGAACGCCTTGTACGAGCAGCTATTCAATATGCAGTAACCCACCATAAGCCATCCGTTACCTTAGTGCATAAAGGCAACATCATGAAGTTTACCGAAGGTGGATTCAAGCAATGGGGCTACGAATTGGCTGAAGCTGAATTTGGCAGTCAAACTTATACTTGGACACAATGGGAAAAAACCAAAGCTTCAATGGGTGAAAATACAGCGAATGAAGAACTCAAACACGCTCAAGCGCAAGGTAAAATCATTGTAAATGATGTGATTGCCGACAATTTTTTACAACAAATATTGCTTTCACCCAAAGATTATTCTGTCATTGCGACACTCAATCTAAATGGTGATTACATAAGCGACGCACTGGCTGCAGCAGTTGGAGGCATTGGTATAGCACCCGGTGCCAATATCAATTACAACACCGGTCATGCTGTGTTTGAGGCTACCCATGGTACAGCTCCTCGTTTTGCCAATACTGACACGATGAATCCATCATCTCTTTTATTGAGTGGGGTTATGATGTTGGAATATATCGGCTGGACAGAGGCCGCAAACTGCATTTTAAGCGCACTTAAAACAACAATCATGCGCAAAAGAGTTACTATTGACTTTTACAACCTGATGCACGATGCTACACTTTTGAAAACTAGTGAATTTGCACAGGAAATCATTAAAAATTTAGATACAAAAATTGCCATAGGAAAAGCAGACTAAACTATGAACATAGCCACTTTTATAGATCATACTATTTTAAAGCCCACCACCACAACAGAAGAAATTACCAAACTATGTGAAGATGCTAAATTATATGGCTTTGCTGCTGTTTGTGTTCCTCCCTACTTTGTGCGTCAAGCTAAATTATTGCTTCAAGACACTTCCGTTAAAGTAGCCACAGTGATTGGTTTCCCGTTTGGATACAGCAGTACACGATCTAAATTAGAAGAAATAAAAGAGGCTTTAGCTGATGGTGTTGATGAAGTGGACATGGTTATCAATCTTGCAGCCCTAAAATCCGGTGATTGGGAATATGTTGAGCATGAGACAGAACGATGTGTAGCATTGACTCACGCATCAAACAAGGTTTTAAAACTCATTGTAGAAAGTGGAATACTGACAGACTTAGAATTAGCAGGCTGCTGTGCCATTGTAAGGTCCACCAAAGCTGACTTTATCAAAACATCTACCGGCTATGCTGACCAAGGAGCTACGCTTCATGCCGTACAACTCATGCGGCATCATCTGCCTTCTAATATTTTTATAAAAGCATCCGGTGGTATTCGTGATTTTGCATTTGCTAAAGAATTAATAGATGCCGGTGCCAATCGTATTGGCTGCTCTGCCAGTATCAAGATTTTGGAAGAAAGTAAAACACAAAAGCGATAGCAGAATGATGTTTGCTAAAGGAAAATCATTTAACCAATGAACAAACGTTTACATATCTATTTAATAGCTGCCTTCTTCTTGTGTCAATTTCCATCAAAGGCACAATCTATTGATGATTCTACAGGCGTTATTGTACATACAGATCCTCGATTAGCAATCCTCATTGCTCCTGAAAACACGGGTTCAAACACAAGGAAAAACAATAGTCAAATACGCACGGGTTCAATTCATTCAGGGCGAGGTTATAGAGTGCAAATTTATAATGGTAGCGATCGTCATAAAGCTAATGCAGCAAAGGTTGACTTTATTCGTCGTTTCCCTTCTATTCGTTCTTATATAACCTATATCCAGCCTCAATTTCGAGTTAAAGTAGGCGATTTTCGCTCAAGAAGCGAAGCGCAAAAATTTATGTCACAACTAAGTGGAATTTATTCACCGCTAATGGTTGTGCCGGACATCATTGAAATCAACACCTTCAAAAATGATCAATCAAATTAAAGAACGAGTAGCTGAATATTTCCCGGAAATTCAAGCCATTCGCCATCATATTCACGCCAATCCAGAGTTATCATTTCAAGAGTTTCATACAGCAAAGTTTATTTCTCAAAAGCTTACTGAGTTTGGCATCTCACATCAAACAGGTGTTGCCGGCACAGGTATAGTAGCTTTAATAGAAGGTAAAAACCCCGATAAATGCTGTATTGCTTTGCGTGCTGATTTGGACGCGCTTCCCATCACTGAAGCAAATGATGTTCCCTATAAATCTACAAACGTTGGTGTGATGCACGCATGTGGTCACGATGTTCATTCTACTTGCCTTTTAGGAACAGCCAAAATCCTTCAAGAACTTCGCAACCACTTTGAAGGCACCATTAAACTTATTTTTCAACCGGGTGAAGAAAAGCACCCGGGCGGTGCCAGTTTGATGATCAAAGCAGGTGTTTTAACTAATCCTAAGCCCAATGCTATTTTTGCTTTGCATGTCTATCCTCATTTACCAAGTGGTACAGTCGGTTTTCGTTCCGGTCAATACATGGCAAGTGCAGATGAAATTTACATCACCATTGAAGGGAAAGGAGGGCACGCTGCCTTACCCCATCAAACTATTGATCCGATTGCTATTACAGCGCAAGTTGTAACAGCATTGCAACAAGTCGTGTCTAGAAAATCCAACCCTCTTATCCCTTCTGTTTTGACCTTTGGAAAAATTGCAGGCGGTTTTGCTACCAATGTCATTCCAGACAAGGTTGAGCTTCTCGGAACATTTCGCACTATGGACGAAACATGGCGATATGAAGCACACCAATGGATTCACACAATTACCGAACAGATTTGTCAGTCCTATGGAGCAAAAGCTACGGTAGAAATTCCGAAAGGATACCCCTCTTTATATAATGATCCGGAATTGACAAAATGGGCTGAAAATACCGCCGGTGCTTACTTAGAGAAAGACAATATACGCACACTAAACCAACGAATGGCAGCAGAAGATTTTAGTTTTTATACCCAAGAAATTCCAGGTTGCTTCTTTAGAATCGGGACTAATAAAAATGATGAATTATTTACAGCTCCGGTACACAATGCTCATTTTGATATTGATGAAGAAGCCTTAAAGACTGGAGTTGGAATATTTAGTTGGATTGCTTTGCAAGCTTTAGAACGCTACTGACAAACAAAATTAGTGTTGTAAAATTGCCATACCCTTCAAACACCAAACTCTCTTATATCTTTGAAGCACCAAACCAGAACCGAACTTTAACAATGAACCTCGAATACAACAAGAACGAAGATGCCATGAAGTTGGCAGTCAGTCAAATGAAACAGCGCCATGCTAAAGTAGCCCAAGGTGGTGGAAAAAAAGCAATGGACAAAGCACGTGAAAAAGGGAAAATGAGTCCCAGAGAGCGTATTCAATACCTAATTGACAAAGACACCCTCTTTACTGAAATAGGCTCATTTGCCGGATGGGAAATGTATGAAGAGCAGGGCGGATGCCCTTCCGGTGGTACGGTTGGCGGGTTAGGTTATGTTGCCGGTCGGCAATGTGTGATCATTGCCAACGACAACACGGTTAAAGCGGGTGCTTGGTTTCCCATCAGTGGGAAAAAGAATTTGCGCTTGCAAGAAATAGCCATGGAAAACCATTTACCAGTCATTTATATTGTGGATAGTGCCGGTGTTTATCTACCCATGCAAGATGAAATATTTCCCGACAAAGAACATTTTGGTCGCATATTCCGAAACAATGCTGTCATGAGTGCTATGGGCATTACTCAAATAGCAGCTGTCATGGGAAGTTGTGTAGCAGGAGGAGCCTATTTACCCATCATGAGCGACGAAACACTGATGGTGGAAGGCAATGGATCTATCTTTTTGGCAGGACCATATTTGGTCAAAGCTGCCATTGGCGAAGAAGTTGATATTCAAACTTTGGGCGGTGCCAAAACACACACAGAAATCAGTGGAATAGCCGACTATAAATTTGATACTGAACAAGAATGTTTAGATCAAGTACGCCGAATCATGGACAAAATGGGGCATCATAAAGAAAATGCCGGTTTTGATCGAATAACACCTAAAGATCCTTCCAAAAAAACAGAAGAAATTTATGGCTTCGTTAGCGTGGATAACTCCAAACCTTACGATGTGCTAAACGTTATTGATTGTATAGTAGATGCCAATAGTTTTGACCAATTTAAAGAAGACTATGGTAAAACAATAGTTTGCGGATATGCCAGAGTTGACGGGTGGGCAGTAGGCATAGTAGCTAATCAGCGCACAATTGTAAAGAGCGGCAAAAAGGAAATGCAATTAGGCGGTGTTATTTACAATGATAGTGCAGATAAGGCTGCTCGGTTTATTCAAAACTGCAACCAGAAAAAAATTCCTCTTGTCTTTTTACAAGATGTTACCGGTTTCATGGTTGGAAGCCGAAGCGAACATGCCGGCATTATCAAAGATGGAGCCAAATTGGTAAATGCTGTTGCTAATTCTGTTGTTCCTAAGATTACCATTGTTACCGGAAACTCTTACGGAGCCGGCAACTATGCCATGTGTGGGAAAGCGTATGATCCACGATTTATCTATGCTTGGCCTAATGCAAAAATTGCCGTAATGGGCGGCGAGCAAGCTGCAAAAACATTACTTCAAATTCAAGTAGCTTCACTAAAAGCAAAGGGTGAAGAGATAGAACCCGAAAAAGAAAAAGATTTGCTTAAGAAAATTACTGAGCGCTACAACGCTCAAACTTCATCTTACTATGCTGCGGCCAGATTATGGGTTGACGAAATCATAGACCCTTCTGAAACTAGACGCTTGATATCGGAAGGAATTAATGCAGCTAATCATGCACCTATTGAGAAAACATGGAACAGTGGCGTATTCCAAGTATAAATTTCTCCTTTAAAATATTCTATAAAAAGCTGCCCCTTTTCAGGTCAGCTTTTTTTTCTTTAGACTACGTGCCATTAACTAAACTAAACTAAATAAGACAGAATCAAAAAACCGTTTACATAGCCATATTATTCTTGAAAATCTTTACGGCAATAGCTAATAAGATTACTCCAAAAAACTTCCTTACTACTGAAATGCCTGAAGGGCCTAACATTCGCTCAACAAGATTGATAGATCGAAGTGTTATAAAAACCACTACCAGGTTTATAAGTATAGCAATTAATATGCTGAGTGCATTATATTCAGCCTTTAGCGACATGATAGTTGTCAAAGTTCCCGATCCGGCTATAATAGGAAATGCAATGGGAACCACCGCACCCGAACGAATATCTTTTTCACTTCGAAAAAATTCAATTCCCAAAACCATTTCTAAGCCTAAAATAAAGATAACTATGGAGCCAGCAATGGCAAAAGAATGGATATCTAAACCCATAAAATTGAGCATTTGTTCGCCAACAAAAAAGAAAAGCAACATCAATGCCCCGGATACCAGCGTAGCTTGAGTAGCACTGATATCTCCCATTTTCTTTTTCAAAGAGATAATTACCGGAATAGAGCCAAGCACATCTATCACAGCAAACAGGGTGAATGTCAGTGTAACAATGTCTCCGATTTTAATTTTTTCAAAACCAAACATGCGGTAAAGCTACAATAGTTTCAAGGCGCAGAAAGAATACTATTTTTGTCGCCCCAATTTATCTGGAAATCTTTTCTTGAATGGGAGGAATAAAAAAACTAACATTTTAAATCATGTCTTTAAAAAACTATCATCATACCGTAGCTGATCGTTTCATGCGTTATGTTCAAATTGATACACAAAGCGATCCCAATTCACCATCACAACCATCAACTGAAAAGCAAAAGAACCTTAGCCGCTTATTAGTTGAAGAACTGCTTTCAATGGGTATTATGGATGCTGAATTAGATGATCATGGCTATGTTTATGCAACCATCAATTCTACAACGGAAAAAGATGTTCCCGTTTTATGCTATTGCGCACATGTTGATACAGCTCCGGATTGTAGCGGAACGAACGTGAAACCTATTTTGCACAAGAATTGGAACGGAAAAGACATAGTGCTACCAGATGATCCCTCTATCCTTATTTCCACCTCAGAACATCCTTATTTATCTGAAAGAATTGGCGACGACATCATAACAGCCTCCGGCACTACCCTCTTGGGTGCTGATGACAAAGCCGGTGTAGCCGTTATTATGGATTTGGCGAATTTCCTTTTGACCCATCCTGAAATTCCGCATGGAAAAATCCGAATTCTTTTTACACCCGATGAAGAAATTGGGCGTGGCGTGCAGGCTGTAAACATGCAAAAATTAGGGGCACAATTTGGCTATACTCTTGATGGTGGTGAAAGAGCTCACCTTGAAGGAGAAACTTTTTCTGCTGATAGTGTCATCATAACATTTCACGGAATTAGCGCACACCCCGGTTATGCAAAAGACAAAATGGTAAATGCCATGAAAATTGCCGGTACATTTTTAAGCAAATTACCCCGACAAGAATGGTGTCCAGAATCTACGGAAGGGATGGAAGGATTTGTGCATCCGGTTCGTATGGATGGCGTGTTAGAACAAGCTACCATACAATTTATCATTCGTGATTTTGAAACGGCAAAACTATCTGAACACGAAGCCAGGCTTCATTCATTGGCTGAAGAAACAGTAAAAGAATTTCCGGGTAGCAATATGGAATTTGTAGTAAAGGAACAATATCGAAACATGCGCGAAGTGTTAGATTCGCACCCGCAAGTGATGCAATATGCAGAAGAAGCTTATCGCCGTGCAGCCATGCAACCACAACGAATGAGTGTGCGTGGTGGGACAGATGGCTCAAGGCTAAGTTTTATGGGATTACCTTGTCCTAATATATTCACGGGCGAAATGGGCATTCATAGTAAGCAAGAATATGTCAGTGTGCAGGATATGGAAAAGTCAGTTGAAACTTTAGTGCATTTAGCAACCATTTGGGAAGAACATTCGTAAACTATTTCTTTTTTTTATCTTAAAAGACCTTTACAAAATGAGCACACAACTAAAAACAATTTTATTGACCGTACTAACTCTGTCCTTTTTTGTAGTTGCCTTAGTAGAGTTAAGTGGCGTAAGCAAAACTGCATTGTTCAATAAATTTAATGTCCAACAAGCACAAGCACATCCACTAACAGAAACACCTGCCCAAGCTGCACCTCCTGCTTCAAACCTTCCCAAAACAACAATGGAATTTGCAGAAGTTAAACATAGTTTTGGCACCATCACAGAAGGAGAAAAAGTGCGATTTGCCTATAAATTCAAAAATACCGGTAGTAATCCCTTAGTTATTTCAAATGCAGTAGCTTCTTGTGGATGTACTGTTCCTTCTTATCCCAAAGAGCCTATTGCACCCGGTAAAGAAGGAGAAATCTTAGTAGAGTTTAACAGTCAAGGGCGTGTTGGTCATCAGCAAAAAAGTGTGTTAGTCTATTCAAATGCGCAACAGGAAGCCACTTCTATAGGATTTGATGTGGAGGTGAAAGAAAAATAATTTTACCCGAATTTATTTTAGAAAAATCATTCAACAACTTAGAAAATGAACATCGCGCTCATTGGTTATGGAAAAATGGGGCAAGCAATTGAACAGATTGCTTTGTCTCGCGGACACGAAATCGGGCTAAAAATTCGATCAAGCAATCAGGACGACTTAAATGAAACATCACTTCGAAACATTGATGTAGCTATAGAATTTACAAACCCCGAATCAGCTTTAAACAATGTTTTAAAATGCCTTCGTGCCGGCGTTCCAACTATTTGTGGCACCACCGGATGGAATCATGGATTAGCACAAGCAAAAATGACCACTATCGAGTGCAAAACAGCCTTTTTACAAGCTTCAAATTTCAGTATTGGTGTCAATCTTTTTTTTGAGGTAAATAAATATTTAGCAGCACTGATGAATGACCAAAATGAATACGATATGGTGATTGAAGAAACACATCATACCCAAAAAAAGGATGCCCCCAGTGGAACAGCCATAACTCTTGCTGAACAAATATTAGAGAATATTTCTCGTAAAAAACATTGGACAAAAGATTTCAGTTCAGAACAAGACTCTCTTCCTATTATTGCACACCGAAAAGAAGATGTACCCGGAACGCACCATGTTCGCTATTTCTCGCCTATAGACGACATTGAAATCATCCATACAGCACACAATAGAAGCGGGTTTGCTAAAGGTGCCGTTTTAGCAGCAGAATTTATTGAAGGGAAAGAAGGGATTTTCTCCATGAAAGATGTTTTGGGAATTGACCGACTTTAATTTTTTATTCTTCTTTCTTGGTCTGTCTTTGCCCACGCCACCAAACTAAGCCAATCGTACCAAGAATTGCCAAGGGAAAGAAAGCAAGATAAATAACACCACCATTCAATCCTTTTGCTGCCTTTCCATCCAATCCCGCTGCTGTTTTAGTGCAAACTGAACAGCCTTGAGCTTTTAATAAAACAGGTACAGAGAAAAATATGGAAATCAATACAATGACAATCCTACGTTTCATTCTAAAAAAATTTGGTCTTTATAGTATTCATTAAGACTGAAGAAAGTGATTTACAAAAACGAACTCAACCTTTGCAAAAATAACCCTTTTCAGCTGTAGTAAGGCGATATAAGCAAATAAACCAAAACACCTGTAATACTCACATAAAGCCACAAAGGAAAGGTATATCGTGCCAACTTTTTATGCTTTACATAATCACCCGAAAGTGCTCTATAAGCAGTAAAGAGAATAAAAGGCAAAATGATGGAGGCAAGTAAAATATGAGTAATTAAAATAAAGAAATAAAAATAACGAATGCCCCCTTCACCACCAAACTTTGTATCGCCGGCAAATAAATGATGAGCGATATAAGAAATCAGAAATAAAACAGACAATAGAATAGCAGAAAGCATCAAACTTCGATGCAATTTAAAATTTCGCTTTTTGATTGCTATAAAAGCTAAAATCAACAGTACGGAAACACAGGAATTAATTATGGCATTGACAGTTGCAAAAACATGCACATCGAATCCAAGGTTGACGGATACTTTGAAGCGCGACAACATGGCAATAGCACCAAATACCAAAATGGAAACCAGTACAATCAACATACGGGCAACCTTATCATTCTTTTTAAAAACTGGTGAAAGCATTGAATATAGAATAGCGTTACCGGGAGGTGTTGAAAATTTAATTTTTTATTTGTCGTTTCTTTTCCATTGAAAGCAAAGAAATTTCATACGCACAACGGCTTATATCAAGGCTATCTAAGCCATTGTAATAGCCCCGAATGTAGCGGTCGGCATCAATCAACACTATTTTTTCAGTGTGTATAAAATCATCCGTTCCTTCGCCACCGGCAGCAGCAGAAAGCCCTAAATCATGTCGTGCAAAGTTGTAGATGGTGCTTTTGTCACCTGTCAAAAAATCCCAATGATCATGATCTACGCCAAAGCGATCTGCAAACTTTCTTAGCGCTTGAACACTATCCCTAGTAGGATCTACGGTAATAGAAAGCAAATGTAATTCATTGCTCATGTCCGTTTCTTTTTTAGGATCTTTTCTAAATGCCCGTTGCAAGAGCTTCATATTTTCTGTCAATGTAGGACAGGTAGTTGGGCAATGTGTAAAAATGAAATCAACCACCAAAATCTTACCAGATAAAGAAGTATTAAGGGAAACCTTTTCTCCTAACTGATTAGTAAAAGTCAGATCCGGGATACGATGAAAAATTGTATCGTAGTGCATTTGACCATCTAAAAGTTTGCCCTCAATCTTTTCAGAAATATAGTGTCCGGGCATCTTGATATGATCCTTTTTAAGCACTTTGGCAATCACATAAAAAGAGAGCGGCAGCACTACTGCTACCGCTATTCCTAACCAAAATTTATTACTTTTTTTAGAAGTACTCATATTGTTGTATTACAAAAGCAAATGTTTTTAGCATTTACCGTTACTTTATTGACACAATTGCAGCCACATCACGAGTAGGAGAAGTGCTGTTCATGTGCAGCCAAAAATCTCCATCGGCTAAAAAAGCAATAATAAACCAAATGAAAAGCACCAAAGGAATAAGCACAGTAATTAAGAAATTTCTACGCTCATCACCTAAGTGCATAAAGACAGAAACAATATAGGCAGCTTTCAGCAAGGTGAGTGTCAAAAAGAAAAAAGCTACTAAACCTTCAGGAAGGTGGTGGCTGAAAAACATGCCGAGAATTACTTCAACAATAGTTACAACTAGCAATATCCAAAAGACCTTCCAAATACGACCGACTTGCTTCTTGCTGTCAGGAGCAGTTATATCATGTCCAAAATGCGGGTTCATCACACCGGAATACAATTTGGATTGGTCGCCCTCGTAGAAATGTTGTGTATTGTGATCGTTATGTGTATGCGACATAGACTATTTTATTTTTAGCGTTGGGAATTGTTGTGTAGTTAAATGATTAGATTACAATAGATAAAAGCAAGTGAATACAAACACCCATACTAAATCTACAAAGTGCCAATACAGTCCTATTTTCTCTACCATTTCATAATGACCGCGACGATCATAAGTACCATTTACAGAATTGACCAAAGCTATGATCAAAAGCACAACACCGCTGGCAACGTGCGCACCATGAAACCCTGTGATGGTAAAGAAAAAGTTGTAGAAATCGTGCGTAGCCTGCATTCCAGCACCTGCAGCAAAAGCCGGATTGCTTATTGCTTTAGCTCTAAAAAAGTGCTCAATGGATGAAGCCGGAGCAGATAAATCGGTAAATGACCCCCACCATGCGCCTTCGGAATGAAGGTGAGTCCATTCCCAAGCTTGGCAACTTAAGAAGCAAATTCCACCAACAATGGTAAAGAGCAACCATTTAATGACACCTTTGCGATCACCATAATGGCCAGCATGTACGGCAAGCACCATGGTTACAGAAGACATGATCAGAATAAAGGTCATTATACTCACAAATAAAAGTGGTAAGCTCATGTGCCCCATCATCGGAAACGCCTTGAATACTTTGTTGGGGTCTGGCCATACGGCACTGAAAAACCGGTTAGTTCCGTAAGAAATCAAAAAAGCCCCAAATGTAAACGTATCAGAGAGGAGGAAAAACCACATCATCATTTTTCCGTAGCTTACGTTAAACGGCGAGCGTCCCCCACCCCATAGTTTTGAATCGGCTGTAGTAGCTGTTGCTTGTGCCATAGATAGTTTTGAGTTAGACAATTATTGTGAATTGAGTGCGAATTTCTAAAAGTTTTTATTGATTTGCCAGAAAGAAGATAAATAAATATACCCACAATATATCAACAAAATGCCAGTAGGTAGCTACAATCTCTAATCCGGTAGCATTATACACCTTTACACGCTTACGAAAAGCACGAAAAAAAACGATAGTTAGGGCTATGATTCCGCCCAAAATATGAAGTAGATGAATACCGAAAATAATAAACAGAAAAGATTCTGCCGGATTTCCTGAAAGCGTAACCGGCAACATTCGATTGATTACTTCTCCGCTAATAACCACTTGTTGAGGTTGAGAATACAATTGATAAAAGCCTAAAAATTGCAAAGCCCCAAAAGTTAAACCTAACAACAAGGTAAGTGTAATAAACTGTTTGTATTTGGGCATTTCCCGACTACGAAAAGCCTTTAATCCCAAGGCTATTGTAACACTGCTAAGCAGAATGACTGCTGTTGACACCCAAAATACGATTGGCAAATGAAAATTACGCCAATTTCCCGCTGCTTCTTTAACTACATACCCGCTGGTAAGTCCCGCAAACATCATAGCGATGCTTCCGATTGCCATCCAAAGCAAAAATTTATGCGGATGAACTTTTTTTCTTTGGTCAGTGACCGTCATACTTTCCATTTCAATTTTATATTTCACAACTTATCAAACAATAGGGCTAATAACACAACGGGAAGGTAAATAAAGGATGAGAACATCACTCTCATTGCCGATTTGTGATCGTTTTTTAAATAGAAAACTACAGATGCCATAAAATAAAGCAATCCCGCAGCAATGCTAATCCACATTCCAATATTACCCGAAAGGTGAACAATGCGTGGCATAATGGCTAATGGAATTAACATCAGACTATAAAACATACACTGTAATCCCGTATAGGGCGTTTTCCCTTCCTTGGAAGGTAATAATCGAATTCCGGCTTTTTCATAGTCCTCAAACCCTACCCAAGCTATTGCCCAAAAATGAGGAAACTGCCAAAAAAACTGAATCAAAAATAATATCCATCCGCCTATTCCTAAGCTGCCGGTTGCCGCTACCCACCCAATTAATGGCGGAAGAGCTCCTGGAATAGCTCCAATTAAAACAGCAATCGGATGTCGAGATTTCATGGGTGTATAAGCAAAGGCATAAAGCAACAATGAAATAAAACTTAAAATCCCAGCAAATGGATTGAAAAAATATCCCAGCAAAACAGACCCAACCAATCCGGTCAAACCGGCAAAAAACCATGCTTCCGGCGCATTCATTCTTCCATCAGGCATAGGTCTCAATCGGGTTCTCTTCATGTGTCTATCACTATATCTTTCCAATATCTGATTGATTGTATTGGCTCCGCCTGTGACTAACATGCCACCGGCAAAAAGCAACAACACTTCTTTCCATGCAAAATGAATATCAGGGGCTAATAAATAACCGACTACACTGCTAAACACAACCATCGTGCTTAGATTAGGTTTCATCAACTGTACATAGTCGCGCAAGCGAGATGCCGCCAGAAGGTGCCATTTTGCTTTCATCGGTTGTTCAGGCAACATGTGGGAAATGATTCTGAATTTTGATGCGCAAAGGTAGTCATTGACTACATTTTCAGGTAGTCTTATTTTTGTTTATTTTACAAAATTTCTTTTTGACTTACTTTTTAAACATAGTGGAAAATCTTTTCTAATGCCAAATCCTGCATTTAATAGATTTTTTAACACATAGTTGTTTGAATGACAAGTTTGCAAACTGAATAGCTTTTTCTATTTTTACCCAAAAGAATAGTATATACCATGAGTAAAAACACATTAGGCGACATCAAACTTTCCCCCTTAAAAGAAAATGGCAAGTTCGTGTTTATCAATATGGAAGTCCGTGTCAACAACAAACTCAATAAAGGCGACTTTATCAAAATCTTTGTGGATAGCTATGAACAAAAAGGTGACAAATTTTATATTAAGCATGTAACTCCACCAACTTCTAAAATGGTTGTGCGAGGTAGTACACCTATTATTTCTGAACATTCGATTGAGTTTTCCAATTTAGATGATCTTTATGCCAAGGTGGGCGATATGTACAAAAACCAATTTTACTTTGGCAAAACTGAAATTTAAGCTTCTAACCTTCTAAATGCCTTTATTCAGATAAAGCGTCTTTGCAAAATTAAAGCGGTGCAGTTTTTAATAAAAAAACTGCACCGCTTTTTTTTACTACAAAAGTGTAGTCAATTAAATTTTCCAGCTTTTGTTTTGGAATCTTTCCGCTACGACAAGATCTTTACTGCCCGGTGTGTATTTGTAAAATCCTTCGCCGGATTTCACACCGAGATAACCTGCCTGAACCATGTTTCCGAGTAGAGTTGCCGGTGCATATTTTTGTGCACCAAAGCCCATGTGTAATACATTCATGATGCTATAGCAAGTATCTAATCCAATAAAATCAGCAAGTTGTAAAGGACCCATTGGGTGTGCCATTCCAAGCTTCATAATGGTATCAATTTCTTCTACTCCGGCTACGCCTTCTTGTAAGGCAAGAATAGCTTCATTGATCATGGGCAACAATATTCGATTTGAGATGAAACCCGGATAGTCGTTCACGATGCACGGAACCTTTCCTAAATATTCCGACAAGGCATGAATCAAGTTAGTTACTTCTTTATCCGTAGCATATCCGTTGATGATTTCAACCAACTTCATTACCGGAACAGGATTCATAAAGTGCATTCCAATTACCTTACCCGGGCGGCCGGTGAAAGAACCGATGCGAGTAATAGAAATAGAAGAAGTGTTAGATGCCAGAATAGTTCGCTCAGGACAAAGCTTATCTAATTGTTGAAAAATTTTGACCTTCAGATCAATATTTTCAGTTGCTGCCTCTATCACGATATCCGCATCTTTCACCGCCTCAGCCATATCGGTATAGGTTGAAATGCGACTTAGTGCTTTCTTCTTTTGATCGTCCGTTAATGCGCTTTTAGCCACTTGACGATCCATATTCTTTTCAATAGTGCCTATGGCTTTATCAAGCGCAGTTTGATTGATATCCATCATGTGCACATCAAATCCACTTTGAGCAAACACGTGGCAAATGCCATTGCCCATGGTGCCCGATCCGATAACGGTAACGATTTTAAGTTGTTGTAGCATTTTTTGTGTGTGTTCGTTCAGTCCGGCATGTTCAATTTTTACCGGGCTTTCTTGCGATTTTACCATGAAAAAATATTTTTAAAAACGCGACAAGGTAGGATTTTCTGAAACAAAAAAATGCAAACGTTATTAAGCTTGTGGATATTTTTTTAAAAGAGAAGTTGTTACTATCGCTTTGTTCTTTGTTTTACAATTGTTGAATATCTTGCAATGTGGATATAGAATTAGCACTAAATACCCTTCATAAATTCAGGCAGGTTAATAAATATGAAACCTTTCGAGAAATTCTACCATCAACTGTTTTCCTACCCAAAAGGGAAAGAGAGCTTGTTACAAAAATATTAGATCATTGCGCTCACGATCTTATCCTTCTTCTTCGTCAAGGGAACAAAAAAGCAATAAAAAAAGAATTGAAAATAGTATTGATTGAGTGTATGGATGCTTTAGCTATTGCGAAGATAAATTCGGACAATAGAGAATTTGGATACCAATTAGGGTGGTATCTTGCCGAGAAAGTACACATAAACTTAAAGACGGGAACTGAAAAAAAACTCTGGGGTTATTGGCAAGTAGAGGGTTTTGAGGTTAGTGTTCCAATTCGTCCTCGCATTTCTACTAAGGCAAAAGAGCGTGTAAATAATAATTGAGAAATTGTCAATTGCATAAAGATAAGCAGTAGATTCCTGTAATTTAAGTAACTTTGTGCCGGTGCCAAACCTCGAGGGTGCAATGCTTTGCTGAATGTAAAGTGTATTACACCACAACAAATAAGCCTCTGTTTTCCAGAGGCTTATTTTTTTATGAAGCATATTAATAACTAATTGACAACTCCATTAGTTCATTTCTAATTGAAACTTAAACCTTAAACAACCAATGGTGTACATCTGCTTTTCTTCCACAACGAATATCGCCTAATTCTTGCTTTAACCAATTAGCCGTTTTCCATTGTTCAACCGGTGGTAAAACCATGTGTTTATCCTGATAAGTAAGATCGCTAATAGGCGCAATAGATGCGGCTGTTCCCGTTCCAAATGCCTCTTTTAGTGTTCCCGCTTCATGTGCTGCGACGATCTCATCTATGCTCAATTGACGTTCTTCAACTTTGACCCCTTTTTCACGTAAAACAGTTAAGACACTATCACGAGTAACACCGGCAAGAATAGTATCACTCAGCTCGGGTGTAATGACTGTATCTCCAATTACAAAAAACACGTTCATGGTACCAATTTCCTGAACAAGCTTATGAGTAAAGCCATCAGTCCATAAAATTTGGTCGTAACCCATTTCCTTAATTTTCATGGTTGGATACATGCTTGCCCCATAGTTGCCGGCTGCTTTAGTGAAACCGATGCCACCCGGAAATGCTCGAACAAATTTATCCTGTACAAAAATAGAAACCGGCTTTGCGTAATAAGGACCTGCCGGGCTGGTGATAATCATAAACATGAATTTTTCGGCTGGCTTTACACCTACAAATTCATCTGTTGCTACCATAAATGGACGAATATAAAGAGAGGTGCCTTCGGTAGAAGGAACCCATTGACGATCTATATTCACCAAGGCACGCATTCCTTCAACAAAAATTTCTTCCGGAACATCAGGCATAGCCATACGCTCCGCAGAACGATTCATTCTTTTCCAATTATCAAATGGGCGAAAGATTACTGGGTTTCCATGAACATCCTTATAGGCTTTAACTCCTTCAAAAATAGCTTGCCCATAGTGAAAAAAAGTGGTAGCCGGACTAAGGCTCAAATTTCCAAATGGAAGAATTTCGGGTTGCTTCCATTCTCCATGTTCGTAGTGTGCCACTAACATGTGATCCGCATACAATTTCCCAAACTGAATGTTGGCTTGGTCAAGTTGTTGGATTCGGCTGTTGGTTGTTTGATTAATCTTAATATCTAATGTGGAAATTGCCATGACGAGGTTGTTGATTCCTTATTGATTTACTTTCGCAAAGAAACGAAAATTTTCTCGAAGGCTAATTTGATTTACTATGCACGATTTTTCCGAGATGCCCGATATTCTCAAAACGGATATTCTCTCCTATAAGTTTGATATTTTTTGGCAGTCAAATGATGAATTAATCAACTTAGATCCACGACCTGTGTTCGTTGCCAGTACTGCCTTTCAGCCAAACAGCCCAGAGGAAGAACAACTAATAAAAATGCTAAGTGCTTGCCGATTGGATGCTTCTTCATTCCATGTAATGCAACTACAACCGGAATCTCAAATAGCGTTTCATTTATTAAAAGATCATTTACAGCTCAAGTCCATCATCCTTTTGGGTATTTCTCCCATTCAGTTAGGTGTATCCGCTTATTTGATGCCACATCAACTCAGTCGTTTTGGAAATTGCAATTGGATAGTTACCGAATCTTTAAAAACCCTTTTGGAAAGACCTGAAATTAAAACACATCTATGGCAATATGGTCTGAAGCCTGCTTTTGTAGATCAAGTCTATGGTTAGTGATTGGCTTTTCGACTTATTCTTTTAATTGAATTTCTCTTTCCATGTCTGTGCTTCATCAATTACTAAAAAAGTATTGGGGTTATGAAAATTTTCGCCCCTTTCAACAAGAAATTATTGAAGCTATTGTCAGTGGAAATGATGTGCTGGGCTTACTTCCAACGGGCGGCGGAAAATCACTTTGTTATCAACTTCCGGCTTTGGCTTTAGACGGTTGTTGCTTGGTCATATCTCCACTGATAGCCTTAATGCAAGATCAAATTCAACGACTAAATGCTTTGCAAATTTCTGCTGTACATATCCACTCCGGCATGACCACAGAAGCAGTGTCACATGTTTTAGATCAAGTGGCTGATGGTGCATTCAAGCTAATATATGTTTCACCCGAAAGGTTGCAGACACGCACATTTTTATCCGAGTTAGAAGGCTTAAAAATTAGCTTTATTGCAGTGGATGAAGCTCATTGTATTTCTCAGTGGGGCTATGATTTTCGTCCGGATTATTTGAAAATTGCTTCTCTTAGAAATATTCATCCACATATTCCCATTTTAGCCCTTACAGCAACAGCAACATTAGAAGTACAACTTGATATTCAACAGCATTTACGCTTAAATCGAGCAAGGGTTTACAAGCAAAGCTTTAAGCGGGAAAACATCTTTTATGCGACTTTCTATTGCGAAAGTAAACCTTCAGAAGTTGTGCGACTTTTGAAAAAAAATATAGGATGCAGTATTGTCTATTGCCGTAGCAGAAAGCAAACGGAAGTGATTGCAAAGCATCTACAAGACTTTGAAATATCGGCGGCATGTTACCATGCCGGAATGAGTAAAGAACGAAGAGAAGACATTCAGAGCAAGTGGATGAATAATTTAGTGGATACCGTAGTCGCTACCATTGCGTTTGGCATGGGCATTGACAAAGCCGATGTCAGGACAGTTATTCATTATGATGCACCCGAATCTATTGAAGCATATTATCAAGAAGCAGGGCGAGCCGGCAGAGATCATAAACCTTCAAAAGCATTTGTACTATATAATTCCACAGACCTAAAACGATTGAAAGATAGTGGGCTAGAACGTTTCCCGTCCGAAAATTTTCTAAGGTTAGTTTATCAAAGTATTTGTGAGCATTTTCAAATCCCGACTGGTTCAAATCCTAATAAATATTTCGACTTTGATTTAACGACCTTTTGTACCCATTTTAAACTTCCGGCAGTTGCTACACATAATGCGCTTCGGCTTTTAGAACAAGAAGAACTATGGACAATTTCTGATGCTGTTTTTCATCCTGCCACTATCTATTTCACTGTTGATAGAGAGGTGCTTTTTGATTTGGAAAAAACACACCATCATTTGCACTGGGTTGCTATTCATTTACTCCGATTGTATGGATCCTTGTTCTACTACCCTACCCCCATTCGTCTTTCTGTTATTGCACAACATCTAAAGCTGAAAATTTCAGATTTAGAACGTTGTCTTTTTCAGTTGCATCAAATGCAAATTTTAGAGTACATCCAACCGAAAGACTGCGCACAAATTCACTTTCATCATACTCGAGCAGACAGCCAATACTTGATTATTAACCTGAATCGAATCAGCACACTAAGAAAGAAACACAATGAACGGGTTTGGGCTATGGTGCGCCTATTGGAAGAATCTGAAAATTGTAGAGAAAAAGTGGTACTTCAATATTTCGGAGAAGCCGTTCAAGCTGATTGCCTACACTGTGATAATTGCCAAAAAAAACACGCTATCATACCTACCGTTACAGAAGCAGAAAATCAAATGAGGCAACTATTAGCAACCCCCCAAACGATATTTACCCTAACAGAAGACGTGACATCAGATGTAGCCGAACAAAGAATGCAAATTATACGGACATGGTTAGATAAAGGAATTGTCATAAAAAATGTTAAAGGTTTTATCGAACTGGCATATCGTCCAACATAATTTTTCTTAGTTCTGTCTTTTGTTCAATTCCTTACTAAATTGCCCAACTGAAAAATACGCAATGATCAAAATTAAGCGAACGTATTTACCGATAACACTTCTTCTTTTCTTCTCGCTGATTGGATTTCGCAATAGTTTGATGGCTCGCAACGGCTATCGAATTCAGCTCAAACTCACAGACCGTAAGGATTCAATGGTTTATCTTGCTCATTATTACGGAAAGGGGTTTCCAACAGTTTACAAGTTTGATTCTGCCAAACTTGACAAAAAAGGAAACGCCGTATTTGATAAAAAGGAAAAAATAGTAGGCGGAATCTACATGATCTTACCGGCTGACAGAAACAGCTATTTTGAATTTCTACTCAATGATGGTGATGACATTTCCATTACCGCTACTATGGATCATTTGTTGGGAAATGTTCATTATAAAAACTCTCCGGACAACGATGACTTTTTAGCCTACCAAAGTTTTCTCACCAAGCTTTCCGACAAAGAAAAAATATTTAAGGAGCAATTAGAAAAAGCAAAAACAAAATCTGATAGCGATCAGATTTATGATGATGCCAAAATCTTGCGTACAGACATCAACCAATATCGCAGTACTTATATTAAAGAACATCCCAATCGCGTGTTGAGTAGCATTTTTGGTGCTATGCAAACCCCTGATGTGCCTACCGGAGTTCATTATAAGGCTGATGGCAAAACTATTGATAGCGATTTTGCTTACCATTTTTACAAGTCACATTATTGGGATGGATTCAATTTTCAGGACGATCGGTTAATCCATTCACCCATACTTCAACAAAAGCTTGATGAATATTTTAATCGAGTGGTTATCCAACAAGAAGATAGTGTCATCAAAGAAGCAGACAGAGTATTGAAAAAAATGCGTGGCACCAATGATCTATTCAAGTTTACCCTAAACTGGCTAAGTACCAATGCGCAAACTACGAAGGTAATGGGCATGGATAAAGTGTTTGTGCATTTAGTGGAAAACTATTACATGAAAGGTGATGCAACTTGGCTTAGCGATGAAGACCTTAGCAAGTATATTGATCGAGCCAAAAAAATTGCACCAAACGTCATCAATAATCCGGCACCGGCATTGATAGCTGATGGATTCGACAAGAATGAGTTTAAGCTGTACGATTTCAAGGCAAAATATACTTTGCTCATTTTCTATGCAGCCGACTGCGGACATTGCCAACATGAAATACCGCTCATTGATTCTGTTTACAAAGCCGAGTTGAAAGCTAAAGGTGTTCGTGTGATTGCCTTCAACGTAGAAAAAAATGAAAA
Source organism: Bacteroidota bacterium (assembly GCA_018267925.1). Lineage (GTDB taxonomy): Bacteria > Bacteroidota > Bacteroidia > Chitinophagales > Chitinophagaceae > JAFIGV01. Next base: position 126,762 of record JAFDXO010000196.1, read on the forward strand.
ACAATGGCAAGATTTCATTTCCAAAAACCACATTGAAGAATGGAAAAATGTTTGGGATCCAAACTATAAATCTCGTTATTGGGCATTGTATGACACTCAGCTTGTGCCGGCTATCTATTTGTTGGATGAAGAAAAAATTATTCGTGGCAAAAAGTTAGACCATTCCAACATTGGAAAAGTGATTGACTTTTTAGAGCGAAAAAACAAAAGGGATTAAACCCCTTTTACGACCAATCTAATTCAACCCAAACCGGTGCATGATCGCTACTTTTTTCCCAACCGCGCACCTGGCGGTCAACACCGGCATTTCTAAGGATTGGCTTTAAGGATTGGCTGAGAAGAAAATGATCAATTCGGATTCCGGCGTTTCTACCATACGCATTTCGAAAATAATCCCAATAAGTATAAATAATTTCATTGGGATACAAGGTTCGCAATGCGTCTGTCCAACCTTGCGACATTAACCCATGAAAAGCTTGTCGAGTTTCTGGTCTAAAGAGAGCATCTTCCACCCATCGTTCTGCTTTATAAGCATCTATTTCTGTTGGAATGGCATTATAGTCGCCCGTCAGCACAACCGGATTTCCCGAAGCCCATAATTCATCAGCATGTTTAGTAAATCGTTCTAACCATGAAAGCTTGTAATCAAACTTGGGACCGGGTGCAGGATTTCCATTGGGCAAATAAATACAGCCGATGGTAATTCCGTTTACTATGGCTTCTAAATAGCGGCTTTGCAAATCTCCCTCATCTCCCGGCAAGGCACGACGCACTTCCTGAATAGGAAGATTACGTGATAATATGGCTACTCCATTCCAACTTTTTTGTCCATGCCAAATAGCTTTGTATCCGGCATTATTGATGGCTTCAATCGGAAATTTTTCATTGGGTGCTTTTAGTTCTTGCAAACAAGCAACATCCGGTTTAGTTTCATCTAACCAACGAAGCAAAACGGGCAAATGACCGTTAACACCATTAATATTGTAAGTAGCAATCTTCATCATTACTATAAAATCAGTTGAGTTTTTTTAACGCATTTTCTAAGCCTTCAAACATGTTTTCAAGGTCTTCTAACTTGCAAGTACCAACACTGACCCGATACCAAGGGGCTTCCTCATTAGCACCAAAACACGTAAATGGCACAATTGCGAGCTTGGCTTCAGTAAGCAAAAATGTGGTTACATCTTTTTGCGTATTCAGTTTATTAACTCCATGCGTCTTGCCCTTTAAATCTACTTTAATGGTTAGATAAATTGCCGCTTGAGGGGCAATGGCATCAACCGGAAATCCCTTACTTCTCAACTCCATAATACGTTGATAAATATAGACGAGCCGTTCGTGAATTTTCCTTTTAAATTCAAGAAAATAGGCTGCTATGGCTGCATCATCACGAAGAAAAATAGCAGTTGCTTTTTGTTCTGCCATTGGGCTCCATGCTCCAATATGACTCAAGAATGCTTTCATTTTTGCTATTACATGAGCAGGACCTAATCCCCACCCAACACGGACTCCGGTAGCAGCAAATGACTTAGATATACCATCAACGAAAATAGTATAGTCTTTCATGGCGGGACGCAAAGCAACAACATTATCATAGGTAGTGTTTCCAAAAGTAAGTGTCCAATACATTTGGTCAAACATCAAATAGAGTTTCTTTTGGTGAGAACCACGACGATTATTTTCTTCCAGAATTAAGTCGCAAATTTTCTCCAGTTCATTTCTTTGAATCGTAGTTCCAGTGGGGTTTTGCGGCGAGCATAAGCACAATAAAGCAGCTTGTGAAAGATGCGGTTTTATATCGTCCGCTGAAGGCATAAAATCATTTTCAGGTTTTGTGTCAATGACACAATGTTGGCCCCAATTCATGTGCACATAATGGTTGTTATTCCATGAAGGTGCTGCATAAATTACTTTGTCGTCTTCATCCACCAAGGTTCGGAAAATGGTGTAAATAAGAGGTCTTCCGCCGCTGGCAATCAATATTTCGTCTAATTCATAACGCACCTGCTGGTGTTTGAAAATGAAGTCAGCAACAGATTGACGCAATTCTTTTAAACCATCTCCGGGTGGATAATTTGTATAATGATGCTGATAAGCAGAAATAATTTCTGCTTGCAACTTGGGTGGAATTGGGAAAATATGAGGATCAAAATCTCCTATCGTGTAGTTGTATATCTTTTCACCATTGGCAATGCGGGATGCAATTTCATTTCCTAACTTCACAATTTCTGATCCAATAAGTGATTCGGCAAGTAAACTTAACTGGCTCATGGGCAGACTTTAGAAACTAAAGATAATGTACGAGCCGTAATTATTGAAGACAAATCTACAAGCCAAGTACTTCTTTCAAGCGAGTCATCCCTGCTTTACTAACCGGAATTCTTGCACCGCAATGCAATATGGCAACATGGCTATCTTTTTCATAAGGCTCAATTCGTAATAGTTGAGCTACCGGCAAAAGATAAGAACGATGTGCTCGTACAAATTGTTTGGGATCCAACACTTGTTCTATATGACTCAAGGTATCTTTCTTTAAAAAATGGCGTTCATTGGTGTGTATTTTTACATAATCGTCCGAAGCTTCAACATAATTAATTTCTGTAGTTGGAATGATTCGGATGGTGCTGCTATCTTTCACAACCAGCCTATGTTGATATCCTGCAACCGGACTTTCAGCAAGCAGATTTTGCACCAAAGTGGTATTGCTTTTCTGTTCGCTTTTTTGCCACTTGGTTATAGCCTTATCCAGTCGTTCTTTCGTTATGGGTTTTAGCAAATAGTCAACCGCATGAGCATCAAAAGCCTTCAGCGCATATTCATCAAAAGCAGTTGTAAAAATAACTTGGGGTGGGCATTCCAGCAATTCCAGCATTTCAAAACCATTTACCCGAGGCATTTGCACATCTACAAAAACTAAATCGGGCTTATGTTGCTGAATAGATTTAAAGCCTTCAAAGCCATCGCCACATTCTGCTACTACAAACAAATCTTCATAAGGTAGCAGCAATTTTCGAATCAGTTGACGCGCCAATGGTTCATCATCTATCAATATAACTTTGTGCATGGTTTTGTGGAATCTTTATTTGCGTAACAAAGGTATGGTCAACTTGTGTGGTTATTAATAAATCTGTTCGTCCATATAGTAAATACAAACGCCTGTTGATACCCTCTAAACCAAATCCGGTACCTTTTGGAGGACGAAATTCTGCATCGAAAGGATTGGAAATGGTCACTATCAAATTACCCTCGGAAAATTTTGCCGAAAAACTGATTTGAACTTGCCCCGTCTGTCCGTATAAACCAAATTTGACAGCATTTTCCAATAAAGGTTGTAACAAAAATGGGGGTATCATTGCCTTTTCAATTTCTACACAATCAAACACTATGTGTAAGCGATCGCCAAACCGAATGATTTCAATCTCAAGGTATGCTTGAATGCGATTTAATTCATCAGAAAATAAAAGAGCTTCTTCGCTTTCTTGCTTAACAGCTTTTCTTAAAAAGTCGGATAATTTGCCAATCATTTCTTGCGCCTTATTCGGATCTAGAAATATCAAAGCGTTAACTGAATTTAAGCTATTGTATAAAAAATGAGGTTGAAGTTGATTTCGTAACTTAAATAGTTCTGCATCTCGCCTCATGGATGAGGCATCACTCATTTGCATGAGTTGTTCGTTTAATCGTTTATTCTGTCGCCACAAATAGGCTAAAGTGCTTGCCCAAGTTTGTATGAGGACAGAAATAACCATTCGGGCAAAGCTGCTTTGCGACACAAATGACAAAATGCGTTCATCACTTCCAAAAGCCAATCGCAATACGGAGCGATCAACATACCAAACGACTAATCCAACAATCACTCCGATAAATGATGAATACATACAAGCACCCGCATTAGTTGGATATGGACGGGTTAACAAAAGCCCGATCCAAAGCAAAGCAATTGTAAGTGTGGATGCAACAAAAGCATCAACATACACAAATAACAAAGGCAAACCATATTGCTGCAACCAAACAAAAATCATCCCGGACAAAATGACCCAAATGGCAACGATAAACCATCCAACTTTTTTGTGCATTTTTATTAAATATTGATGGTAAAAATTGGTGCAACTAAGATTTCTGTAATTTACTGGTAGATGTAGTCTATATTTTGATTTCTCTTATCTCTTTTCACCAAACAAATGAATAATCGGAGGAGGATCATTTTGGTAATTTTTTAAAGAACGATTCAAGGTATCTATCTTTTGATTTAGCTTCAAATAATCATTGGAATTAGCTACCAGCCTACTTTGTGTTATTTTTTTTGATACTTCAGTCAGTTTGGAAACTGCTTTTTTTATTGAATCAAATTGCCCCCCAATGGATGGAGTCGAAAGTTTTATCATTTTTTGATCTGCACTACTCAGTTGTTTGTTTATAGATGGATTTGTTTGATTGAGTTGATTAGTCCTTTGATTCAAGTGACTCAATGAATTCCCAAACTCCTTAACACTTAAATCAGCTTTTCTAAGTTTTGAATTTGTCTTAGACAGAGACTCATCCAAATTTCTAATTTGAGTTTGAGACTTTTCACTCAAACCATGATGCAGCATTTGATTAAAGTTGTATAATGTTGAATCAATGGTTCCTAATATAATATCTCCTGTAATAAAAATTGGGGTGATTTTAGAATAAAAATTATCAGAAAAGGCACTGTCAATTCCTGTTTGTAATTCACTACCGATTGGTAAAAAAACAGTTCCACTTCCCTGCTCCAGCCGAATTGATTTACTTCCATTGACATTTCCATTGGCTATAACAATACGAGAGCCTTTCAATAAGCGAATAGAATCCCCTAAATTAATATCAACCCGTATTTGGGAGGCTGATTTAAGCTGAATATTTTTCACTATACCAACCTTAACGCCTCTTAGAAAAACGGGAGAAGCTGTTTCTACCCCTCTTACATCATCATAAAAACCATAGTACGAATTACTTTGCTCTTTAAATAAAGATTGCTTTGAAAAATAGAACAACAATAAACCAATACCTATCATGGCAACAAGCCATCCAAAAATTCGTTTCATGAAAAGTGCCACTAAAGGTAAGGAGAGTTACGGCTCTAAAAATGTATTAGGCTCAAAGAAATATTTTTGCCTTTAAGATATTACATAAACACAACATTAAACTTTATTCGCAACAACAAATTCAGAAGGTGAATATTTTTTCGTGTTGAAAGAAATTACCGGAAGCCCTTATATATGCAGGGAATTTTATAGGAAAGAAGGACAACTGCCTCCTTATCTTGCCATCAGTCCGAATGAAACATCTGTCGGCATGTTGTCCGATGACTTCACCAAACTTACCACCATACCGGTGGTCGTCAGGTCATCAAAAGAAGCAACAATAGCAGCCGGTTCCCCAACCATTGAAACACTTGGCGTAATGTTAACAACAGGCAGTTGGTCAAAACTTAAAACAAACTCAATACGATATAAACCTGCCGATATTCGGTCTATAGTCCTAATATTATAGCCATTTCCAAAGTCAAACTGCTCTTCGGCTTCATTCCATCGAAAATAGGCTTGCGTAGGAATCTCATTCATCGGCACAAAGGGCCCATCGAAAGGAATATAGGCAAAAACTCTACTGTTTGCATACGATAGCGCATCCGAAAATTGATCAAACTCAATGATTTGTAAATCCGCCAATCTAAGGTTTGCAGACGTGGATGCAGACGGATGATTGGCTAAAGACAGCACCACCGGATCGGCAGCCGTTGCCGTTGCCCTTTTAATGCCATAACTACATGCCCATTCGCTTTGTTTGAATACCAGTTGCCCAAATGTGAAAGCAGAATTTGCTATGTACCCTTGTGGCTTACCGTCCAATAAAAATGTATGCACCGACCAAAAATAATATTTCCCTACAATGGGTTTGAATGCCCCAAAAGGATAGGTTGCCATTGGCGTTCCTAAAGGCA
>JAFDXO010000197.1 GCA_018267925.1 Bacteroidota bacterium
ACCGAAAAACAAAGAGAAGCAGGAAGAGGTGCCTATACAGAATTGCTCGAAGCTCATGCTCGATGGGCAGGTGGCACCTTATTGGGTTGTGATTTCCCGAAAGACTTCCGAGAAAAAGGAGGAACCGCCTTCCTGAATCAGCCCATCAAGTCAGGCCATGATCTGGCAATAATGACGCAAATATTACGCGATCCGCGTTATGAGACACTGAGAATCTTCTATACCCGTATGAATCGCATCATTCATCATACGGCTGTGAGTTCCAGATTGCCGGGTGCAGTCTATTTGGAAAAGATTGGGCATGCCAAACATGATCTGGGTGTTTTAGTAGGAAAGACTAGACGACATGTTAAAGCAGATGGTTACTGGTTATTGCATAATCATCCATCGGGTAGTGCTACGCCATCGAGTCAGGATGTCAGACTCACAGAGATACTGGCATCAACTGTTCCGAGTTTCAAAGGCCATGTGGTAATCAATACCAGTCAATACAGTGTCATTGATAAAGACGGTCATGTCGATTTTGTGGCTTGGATGGGTGATCAGGCAGGAGGTTATCAGAATAATCATTATAAAAGTCATGAGCTGCTTTTGGAGAAAATAGCCTCACCGGAGGATCTGGCAAAGATAGGTCATGCTTTAAAAAAGCGAGATCAGTTTTTTAACTTCATAGGGCTTAGTGCAACAGGTTTTGTATTGTCGTTAAGTGAGTTACCCCTGTCTGTATTGGAGCGTCCTCAAAATCTGCTTCTGGCACGACTACAAAATTTTGCACGCAATTCTGGCGTCAATACGGTATTTGCCATCACGAACACCAATGATTACAGACACCCGGTATTATCCAAAGCCTGTGAAGCTGGCATCTTAAAAGATGTGCTAACCGTAGAGGGCTCTGATTATCGTTCAGTGCGGGGAGAAGGATTATGTGCGTCAGTGCCCGGTGAAATGAGCGCCATTCTTCGAAAGCCCGGATCCTTTGTGAAGGAAGATGGCGGATTAACCAAGTTAAGGGGCAAAGGACGCAATAGGTAGCGGACTGGATGACTATTTGTGGCGGTATTGAATTCAATTAGAAAAGCTTTAGTTGTGTTTGCTGTGCAAAAACTGAAAGTGATATTTCTAGATCCCCTTTTTTTCTAATTGTGGTGATTTCCGCACTTATGGTTTTATCTCCAATAAAAAATTGCGGTGTTTCGCTCTTCCATGAGTCAAGTACAATTGGTGCTGTAACTTTTAATAAAATTTCCTTAGTTGCCGCATGTTCTCTTTTATCAGTCCATTTATTTATTCTAGTTTCGGAACGACGATAAGGTGCATAATTAGAGACACTCTGAAATTCGTTTAGAGGCAGTGAATTTTGAGAAGAATCTAAATTGTATTTTGTAGAAGGCAATGGATTTGTGGTTTTTACGAGAACAACACCATCCTTAAATCCACCAACTTTATTTAGTTTTCTTTCCTTTGCTTTTGTGACTTCGGACATGTCTGCTTTTAAACTATTTAATATCCCATCTATAACTTCTTGGACATCTGATAATTCTTCGATTATTGAGTCATGATCTTTCGCATCTAAAACTTCAAGAGATTCTTCTACCAGTTTTTCACATAAAGCTCTTAATAGGTCATCACCTATTAAACGTTCAGCTTTTACAAGTTCTCCACCCGATTCAATTTTTTGAGGGATCTTGTCTCTAACTAACTTATTAAATACCTGCTGCTCATTATCACCTTTAAATGTAGTACCTGCTTCTACATTTGCGCCCGTTTGAAGAAGTTGATAATAAGCATGAGAAAGAGTAGCCCCTTCTAGAAAAATAACAGCATCAATTTTTTTAACTAGCCCACCAATTTTTTGTAATGCATTTGTATCACGTAACAATATTTCATGTTGAGGTTTTACAAGCACTCTTCTAATACTCTTGTCATTCGAATCTACAAGTGCTTCTAGTTTTGCAATATCTTCAAAATTTTTAATTTCAAATATTTTATCAAAATGCGTTTTATTTCTATGACCATGACTTCTTTGTATTTTTTTTAAGTCATATTCTTCATGATACCAAGGTAAAACCGAAGCTGTAGAAAATTCCTTTGGGACACCAACAAACCACATGATGCTTAGTGGCTTATCTTCTTGAGTCGATATCAGTCTAGAATCACAAGCTATTTTTCGGATCCATTTTTTATATCTAATGCTGCTTTTCCAATCATACGGTTTGGAAATTGCTTGATTTATCCATGTACCATTTTCATTTGGGGCAACACAATTACGTTTAAAGTTCTTCTTCTCTGTGAGAACGTAATTGTCGATTGATGTACTAGCCTTATCGATATCTGAATATAGTGTGTCAACAATATAATTATCATGTGAGTTGTAATACAATCCTTCGGGAATACCCCATAAAGCTTCAATTTGGACTTTCCTTTCCCCTGGTGCAGAGAAAGCAAAAGCTGATGCTTCAGCAGGAATAAAGTTATGAAAAATGAAAGCTAATTCTATAGGCCCTGAAACTTGACTCAAAAGAATTTTAGATTTACTTATTAACCATTCTTTTGCATCTTCAATATTTCTGACTTCATGTGTGCGAGGAAGAAGCTGTTTATTTGATAGTTCATCACTAACAATATCGGTTCTTATAACCAATGAGGATCTTACCAATTCACCAATATCGTGTAATAACTCTTCTTGGAAATTTCCATTAGAAATTTCTTTTATTACTCCCTGATTATCTAGAACATATAAACTGGTTATCGGAAGATCAAGTTCCATATAAGTAAAAACATTGTTAATCTTATGATACTTCCTACCATGTTCTTTCGATATTTTAGAAAGTATTTTGGGCACGAAGGAAAAATGTGATTGATTATTTTTTTTACAGTGTTTTACAGGATCAAAATTTCCTAATAAACTTTCAACATCAGCCTGAACCAAATATATGATTTTGCCATCCCATACCCATTCAAAATGCAATCGACATTGATGTGCAGTTCCCCATGATGCTGCTTTCTTTAAAACATTTTGTAGAGATATTTTGATATTACAATCTAGGGGTTTTAGCGCAGACTCAAAATTATTTTCTTTACTTCGCCAATTGCGCAAATTAATTTGAAATGGCTCTTTTTCATTTTCTATTTCACCTAGCCAATCTCTTGATTCTTTGGAGCATCTTCGTTCATTTGATAGATGACCTTTGGCAG
>JAFDXO010000019.1 GCA_018267925.1 Bacteroidota bacterium
ATTGGTTTAGCCCCCTAAATAGCTGGACTGATTGAGATAAATCAGTTTAGTCATAAATTTAGGAAGCTATGAGTAAAAGAAGAAGCTTTAGCATCGAGCAAAAGATGCAAATTCTACGCGAGGTTGACGCGGCCGGAATGGTAGCCACCCTTCGCAAGTATGAGATTTCCCACAGCCTTTTTTATCGATGGAAGAATCAGTTTGATAGCGGCGGTATTGATGGCCTCAAGCCTCACTATTACAAATTGGATCCTGAAGCAAAGGAGCTCCGTGATGAGAATGAAAAACTCAAAAGGGTCATTGCGCGTCAGGCGTTAGAGCTTGAAGTGAAAACCGAGCTTTTAAAAAAAACGGAACAGCTAAGGAGGCGAGGGCATTTATCATGAAAAAATACGAAGAACAAGTAAGCACCACCACGTTATTGACCTGGGTGAGTGAGCCGAAAAGCACCTGGTATTACAAGGAGAAGACCGGTAAGCGAGGACGGAAGCCTAGTACACATACCCTTCATCGTGATGGACATCAAGTTGAAAACAGTGAAGTGGTGAAACAAATTAAAACTATCTTGTCGGTAGAGTTCATTTTTTATGGATACGAATTGGTCACTGAAGACTTGCGCGTTGACAACGGATTGATTATCAATAAAAAGAAAGTATATCGTCTAATGAATGAAGAGCACCTGTTGTTGGGTCGTACCATCGTTACTACGGGGAAACGAAACTTTGTTCAGTTCCGTAAAATCAACGCGTCAAGACCGTTGGAGTATTTGGTCATGGATATCAAGTATGTTTATATCCATGGGGAAAAACGAAACGTATATCTGCTTTCCGTGATGGATGTATGCACCCGAACGGTCCTGGGCCATATGCTTAAAGCCAGCATCCGGCAACATGATGTCATTTTATTGTTGGACGGGATTCTTCAACAATACAAATGTGAAGGGATCAGTTTACGCAATGACAACGGGAGCCAGTTTATTGCCCACAGTGTGCGTGGCTACTTGAAAAATCAGAACATCTATCAGGAGTTTACCCACATTGCTACCCCGGAAGAAAATGGTTACATCGAAGCCTTCCATAGCAACTTGGAGCGCGATGTGATCAAAAGATATTGGTTCGACAGCTTTCACTATGCCAAATGGAAGATCAGCGATTACATGACTCATTACAACAATCGGAGAAGGCACCGGTCGTTGAAAAAAATGAGCCCAGCTAACTATTGGACGATGATGTATCCTGATTTTCCGCTCAGGCAACAAGGAGCCGAGAGCGGAGAACATGTCAAGGGTGGCTTTGGTGGTGCGGTAGAAATCGCGCGGCCACTCGCGAAGCCCTTGACATTTTCGGAGCGAAGGCTACCTTTGCCTGCGGCGGAAAATCAAACCTCGCACTGTCAAAACCAAAATGAAAATTTAGTCTGACTATTAGGGGGCTAAACCATTATACACCGAGGGCCACATACGCATCATCTCTGGGTTCTTTCTCAAGAAGTAGCCACCTATAAAGATTCCTGTTTGAGCTATCAGAAAAAGAAAGCCAAGGAATAGTCGTTTATTGACCATGAGCGAAATGCCAGGGAAAATAAATGCAATAACGTATTTCATGATAAGGTTGATTGAGTTGCTTTTTCACTTTTCGTTATCCGCTCATTGCGCCAAACAATCAGAACAGCAAAAGAGGCAAGAATAGTAAGGGTGAAAAAAGCGTGGTGACTCAGATTAAGAAAAAATGGTATGCTCATTTTTGACATTACATCAAGAGCAAAGCCCGGAGCAAACGAACCGATCAACCGAATGAATGGCCAGCTTATGGATGCGACCTGAAGCAAAAGAAATATTATTCCAAGAAAGAGTTTCTTGTTCAACATCAGCGCGAGGCCTGGGCATAGAATTGCAATGACATATTTTGCAACGACTTTCATTCAGTTGACCATTTAGTTATCAGGAATTGGATTTTCCAGGATAAATTTTTTGTGGGTATTGGGTGCATTCTCCTCCATGTAATGGTAGTATTTAATCAACCATTTGTTTTGTGCCGGCCTGAAGTCATTTTTTATCTGCTTGTTTTCGGTCCACAAATAGCCAGCTGTAGCAACGGCCGCAACAACGCAAATAAAAGACACTACGAAGTATCGCCAGAGAAATGACATTGTGTTGGTCTCGAAAGTACGCACCTGGTTAATACGCACTTCTTCCGGGATCCTCGGTACAGAGGCGACCGACTTTTTCAAGTCGGCCACCAGCTGGGGAAGGCCTGTGAGTTCTTTTCGTGCATTTTCATTTATCGCAAGCAAATTTTTGCTCGCTTGTAAATACATCGTCTTTAGCTGTTCGAGGGAATCAGAATATACCTTTCCGGAAGTTGTTTTCATTTCCTCGAGGATCTTCTTAGACTCAGCATTGTTCAGCTCGGCCAGTTTAGAAGCCTCATGGATAAAATGAATGACGGGAAGGAATTCATCGTCTTCCCGGAGGTGAATTCCATATACACGCTCCAGCTCGTCCCGCAGCGCCCTCCTTTCCTCTTTTAACATAGCCATAAGCGAGAGAGGATTATTTTAATTGGCTAAAAATAGAATCGAGATAAGAAACGATGCGTTTTTTTCTGATCAGTGTCATTGCTTCAATATCAGAATACACAACACCGGTGTTCATGGCCTCATTCCATTCACGTTGGCCTTCACTGTTTGCATCTTCATGCAGGGAGGTGATCTGGATATCGCCATTCGCATACTCTTTCACGGACTTGCCGTTGACGCCTCCATGGTATTCATTGGCCACCACGCGCACAAGTTTTTCAATGCCTTTGATCTTTTTCATTTCCTGGGCGTACTCAACAGACTCTTTGATGGAGCCACCACCGGCCAGAACCAAATAAAATTGAATCCCTAAATCTTTAATCACTCCGAGAATATCATTTTTCTGCTCTTCCTGGATATAGTACAAAAGCTGTTCAGATGATGCAGCGCCAAAGTCAACGACAACATTCTCAAGTTTTTCAATTTGCGCCAGCAGATTGTCGAATTTTGTCCGGTCGATTTTCTTGTCCGTCCCCAAAAGATTTTCTGACTTGTAAAAGATGTAAGGGCTTTTCCTTGCCTCGATACCCTGAAAAAATTTAGTCATGGACGCTGAAGCATTATCGGCATCTATAAAAAAAGTTTTTGTTTGCTCTTTGTCGGCCATGAGAGAAAGGAGCTTGGTAACGTAACTTTTACCAACGCCACCCTTTGATTGTACCAAGAAAATTTTCATAAGTGTTGATTTTTATTGTGAGATTAGATTTTACAAAATTGTGGGACATACCTATTGCCCGTCTGTGGATGTTTAAGCGCGAGTCTTTACCTGGTTTATTTGAAGTTGAAGCTTTCCGGAATTTCTGTATTGAAATCCCCTGGTTTACCTGATTGTTTTCCTTTCCCTTTAGCCCCTTGATCCATTGGTTTTTTACGCGCCCGTTTGATGGCAGCATATACACCAGTGGGACTGATCTGGCTGGCTTTTACTCCAAGTTCTTTAGATAGCCAGTCAAGGAAGAAGGAGGGCTTTAAACCTAAGGCCTGTTCTTTATAAGTTTCTACAATCACCGAATAGACACCTGGTTTCTTTTCCAGTAGCCATGTTTTGATGATGCCTTTATCCATGTTGAAAAGTGTTCTTGTTTTGTTTAATTATGATCAATAGTGGCCAAATTTATTGTAA
>JAFDXO010000001.1 GCA_018267925.1 Bacteroidota bacterium
ATGGCATTGCTTTTCCCATCATTGAGCATATCGCAATTGAGGGTAACATCATCCGGCGTAGAAACCGGAACGCCCGCATTGGTGGTCGTTACCTGTGTCAACCACTGATCCGGCAGCGTGGGGTTCACAAATACTTGTGCATGAGCGGAAGTAGTCATAATTACCCCCATCACATGGCAATTTTAATTAATGTCTTTCTCATTTTCTATACTGTTTGTTGGGTTAATGAAAAAAATGTAACCTAAAGGTAAAAAAGAATAATTGGAAATGCAATGAGAATTTTTAAAAAATTCAAAATTTAAGAACGGTTGTTCAATAGATGAATCAAAAACAGCAAACCCTTCGAATAGAAGGGTTCAAGTTGAGAATCAAATAGAATATTGTTTTACCAATCTACATTTTGGCGGCTATGATGACCCGGCACCCAAAAACGTCGCCCACGAGGGGAATATTCCCAATGTCCCGGAATCCAAACCTTGCTGCGAACATAGCCGTGTCTGCCGGAGTTAACCGTTACACCCCCACCCGGGAACCAATAGTAGTGCGTGTCTCGATAAGCTCTATCATGGCGGCATTTGTAATGATGCCCTCTTCTGCAAACAGCAGCATCATTTTCAGCCGGTTGGTTTCTAACATTATCCTCATAAGCATAATCACGATTAAGCGTTCGCTCATTTCCTTTTTCATCTGACACATTCAAATCCTCGTCCGAGTATTCTTCGTTAAAAGGCTTTTGATCTCTGTCTTCATAATAATCTTTTGGATTTTTGTTGGTATATATATCATCCTTTGGGGTTTGCGCAAACAAAGGAGAAGCCAAACAAAGACTACCAACACAAAGTAACATGCGTAAAGAAGAATGCTTCATTGAATGTCTATTTTCTATGACATTCACAATAATTATTCCAAAAAATGCTAAATGAGATTTTAAGTAGTGCAGATCGGTCAGTATTCCGTTTATGAATTACAGAAATTCGTAGCCAATATCTTTCCTGAAATATTTATTGTCAAAATCAACCCTCTCGGCATTCCTGTAAGACATTTCTAATGCTTCTTTTAAAGTTGGAGCAAGTGATGAAATGGCTATCACCCGACCGCCATTCGTTAACACCTCTTGGTTATTTGCTAAGGTTCCAGCATGAAACAAGATTGAATCATTCACCTGTTGCAAGCCGCTCATTTTCTTGCCTTTTAAATAATCATTGGGATATCCTCCGCTCACCAACATAACGGTTGCTGCTGCTCGCTCATCCGATTGGATTGTAATTTCATCCAAACGCTCATTCCACATTGCATCTATAAGCTCGACCAAATCGTTTTTCAATCGAGGCATAACCACTTCCGTTTCAGGGTCGCCCATTCGGCAATTGTATTCAATGACAAAAGGATTACCATTTACGTTTATTAATCCCAGAAACACAAATCCTTTGTAAACGATTTGTTCACTTTTCAGTCCCTCAATAGTTGGTTTGGCAATTTGCTCGCGTACTTTAGACATGAAGCTTGCATCCGCAAAAGGAACGGGAGAAATGGCTCCCATACCGCCTGTATTTAAGCCTGTGTCGCCTTCGCCAATTCGTTTATAGTCTTTAGCCTCAGGAAGCAAAACCCAATTTGTACCATCGGTCAAAATAAAAACAGAAAGCTCAATTCCGGTTAGAAATTCTTCGACAACCACTTTCTTTCCGGCATCACCAAATTGAGCATCACGAATCATTTTGCTAAAGCTGTCTAAAGCCTCTTCGGTAGTTTGCGCAATGATCACGCCCTTTCCGGCGGCCAATCCGTCGGCTTTGATAACCACCGGCAATGGATGTTGTTTCAAATAAGCAATACCCTCATCAAAAGTGGCATTATCAAACTCGCGATAAGCTGCTGTTGGAATTTGATGTCGTTGCATAAACTGCTTTGCAAAAGCCTTACTACCTTCCAATTGTGCGCCTTGTTGGGAAGGGCCTGCAACAATTATGGATTGCAATTGTGTATCTTTTTGAAAAAAATCATAAATACCCGCTACTAAGGCATCTTCTCCACCGGGCAAAACCAGCCCGATTTCATGCGACAAACAAAACTCTTTGATGGCTGCAAAATCGGTTAAGGATAAAGCAACGTTTGTTCCATATTGATTAGTGCCTGCATTTCCGGGAGCAATAAAAAGTTGGTTGCAATATTTGCTTTGGCTAAACTTCCAAGCTAAAGCATTTTCTCGACCGCCGGATCCTAAGAGTAAGATGTTGTAAGCTTTCATTTGAGTGGCAAAGATAGCATGGGACAAAGTTTTGAAGCTACCCTTTCTTTTATTGGTTTCTTTTTTGTGGAAAATAACTTAGAAATTAAGGATCAATCGGGTTTTCAGGAAAATGTAAAGGTTGGATAGCCTTTAAGTTGCGCTGGATGCCGGCAAATTTTGTACGCTTGAGTGGTGATGATTTAAAAATTTTTCGAAAAGTATCTTCAGACATGTCCATCCATTCTTGTGTAGAGAGGTTTAAAATTTCAGGGATTGGGGTAAAGGCAGACTGATGATGCGGTTTAGCAAAGCGTATCCAAGGGCATACCTCTTGGCAAATATCGCAACCAAAAACCCATCCGTCTAATTTATCTGCTTGCTCAGTAGGAATTAAGGCATCTTTCAATTCTATTGTTAGGTAAGAAATACATTTACTGCCGTTAATTAAAGCTGGAGCAACTATGGCATCCGTTGGGCAAGCATCTATGCAACGAGTACAGGAGCCACAATGATCGGTAGAAAAAGGAGGATCGGGTTCTAAAGAGAGATCGGTAATCAGTGTTGCAATAAAGAAAAAGGAACCGGCATGTTTGGTTAGTAAATTCCCATTTTTCCCGACCCACCCCAAACCGCTGCGTACAGCCCAACTTCGTTCTAACACCGGTGCACTGTCAACAAACCCACGCCCATCAACCGCCCCAATATTTGTTCGAATAAAATCGAGCAATTCATTTAGTTTTTCGCGAATTACAAAATGATAATCTATCCCCCAGGCATAGCGCGAAATACGCGGGGCATATAAATTTTGTTTTTCGGAAGGGAAATAATTGAGTAAAAGCGTAATCACAGACTTGGCACCCGGCACTAATTGAGTGGGGTCGGTACGCAAATCAAAATGGTTTTCCATGTACTGCATTTTACCCTGAAAACCCTTGTTCAGCCACGTTTCTAATTTTCGCGCATCTTCATCCATTTTTTGAGCTAAGGCAATTCCACAAGAATCAAACCCAAGGCGAGCGGCTTCTTGCTTAATCATTTGATGATATGACAACATAGATATAATGCTACATCAAAGGTCGGGAAATGAACAAGAATTAGGGTGTTGATGTTTTTTGTTTTTAAAATAAATCAACCTAAAACAATACAAATGCCGCCTCACAAGAAGCGGCATTTGTCTTTTAACTCAGGCAATCTCAAACTTATGGTTGGATAAACACCTTTTCTGTAATGCTTTGAATACCGTCGGTAATTTGAATTAAATACATTCCCGGTTGCATGTTCTGTAAATTGTAATCCAACTTACGAGCCTCTCCGCTTTTAATTTCTTTTGCGTCAATCATACGTCCACTGATGTCCACCATTCTTACTGTGATGTTATCAATTGAGAAAGGAATTTCTAAACTAAAGCGACCATTAGATGGGTTAGGATAAGCTTTTGCTTCAAACTCACCAACCTTAATATAAGTGGATTCATCATCTTGCATCATACGAGCATTGCTACCACAAATCATGCTACATGTACCCAACTTAGAACCCGGAAGACACATATACAACGGCACTAAACAAGTAGGCATGTAGAGTGTGTAGCTATTATTGTTGGGATTACAAAAAGAAGGGGTATAACATACATAAACCCAACCGCAAGTATTTGGAACACGAATGTCTTTGACACAAATAGAAGCAGTATTTGAAGTTACACTACAACCGCTTGCATTAGATGCTGTAACGGTAAAAGTATAATTACCAGCAGAAGTTGGCGTAAAGGAATAACTTGAACCGGTTCCAACCACTGTTCCGTTACGTTTCCAAGTGTAAGTATATCCATTCACAGCAGACACTTTCAGTGTTGACTTTTGAGAGCCATAGCCCAAATACATTTTAGTAGCATCACCACCTGTATATGTACAATTAGCTGGTGTGATAGAAATTGTTGGAGTAATGCAATTAGTAGCCGGAGGTGTTGGTGACCCAACTGTAATGGTTACGGTTGCTGTTGAAAAGAAGTCAGGGTCGCTGTCTTCCAATCCGCCAAACTCAACTAAGTAGCCGTCAATATCAGCCGTGTTTACTTGATTTGGATAATCATTCCACTGATTTTGCCCTTGTAGGTGAAGATAGTTTTCAACACCGTTGCTATTATTAGGTTCATATTTTGCCCATTTGTGATATCCACAAGGAAGTTGTGGTAGATAGCCATCTACAAAAGAGGCGAAAGTTAAATCTTGTCCAGAAAATTGCATACCTGCTTCCGGTCCAGTCATCCAACGCCATACGCCTTCTTCACTGGCATCACTTCCACCCAACCATGACGGATGACCATAAGATTGACCATTGGGCAATAAAAATTGAGTTGCTGCATAAGCCAACACATTTTCTGCTTCGGAAGTAATGGTTGCCAAATAACCTTTTCGACCGGCACCAGTTGGATCCACAGCACTTTCTGCAGCAACTAAGGCATCCGTCCATTTAATTCCGGGAGCACTCACAAATACATAACTATGACCTGCGGGAGCAACAGTGGTTCCACAAGCACGAATAGTATAGGTAAAACTTACCGTACCGCTAAAACCCGCAGGTGCTGTATAGCTAAAAGTATTGTTTGCATTTTTTACCAAAGTTCCGTTTGATGGACTTGTGTTTTCCGTTATCACAAATGAACCGGCAGTCGGCAAATCATTTGATAGAACATTAATGTTTACCGTGTTTCCGGCTAAGACACTGGCCGAATCATTATTAGCAGTTACTTGTGCAAAAGATAATAATGGAGATACGAAAATGGACATGGCCATCATGAGCTTAGCTCTAAGGGTACTACTTTTCATAATTGTTGTTTTTTGTTAGAAAAAGAATTCTCTGCAAAAATGAAATAGTAAAGATGCTAACAGAAACTAAATGGACTACTTAACAGTAGCATTGCAAGCCAACAACAAATCGTTAAGAAATTGAGATTCAATTTTGGCAAGTAAAACCATCCATACATCAATGAACGAACTCCTCAAAGTTCAATACCAAAAAGGCTTTTAGTAAATTTCAAACTGGCAAAGGAGAGAAAAAAACGACCTATAAAAAGGAGAAAATTAAAATCAGCATCCTGAATGAATTCTTAATTAACTCTCATCATGCTCCTGATACAAAATGCTACAAAAAAACAAGAAACGATCATCAAGCTAAAGGTTTCCTTTTGCTAAGATTATTTAGTGTGATGGAGTTTCATTGAAATATAGCTTTACTATTGGAATAGCAATTGAGCCTCCGTATTCCTAAGATGTTGACTTGGCTACATCTTGCAAATATTGCTCGAGTAAAATAGAAACAGCATCCCAATCAAATTTCTCATTGATTACTTGTTTCCCTTTTTGTCCTACTGTTTTTCGGAGTGAAGCAGAAGACAGCAATTCAATGACCGATTGAGCAAAAGCATCTTTGTCGGTTTGCATAATAGCACCGTCACCGCTGTTAATTCCTAAACCTTTGAATCCAATGTGGGAGCAGACAACGGGAACGCCCATGGCCATAGCTTCCAACACTTTATTTTGAGTGCCGGCACCAAACCTAAGCGGTGCAACCACAACACTTGCATTGTTATACACTACGGAAAGATCTTTTACAAAACCTGTAATGACAACCCGATCATTCGCTAAGGCTTTTACTTTGGGTATCGGGCGTTGGCCGGCAATAACAAATTTCGTGTCGGGGTAAATCTGATGAATGATTGGTAAAATTTCATTTACAAAATAAACAACTGCATCTACATTAGGTGCATAGTCCATATTACCTGTAAAAAGTAAGGTGTGCTGATGCTCATAATCATGCTCTAAAGCCCGAAAGGTGGACAAATCAACACCATTGGGAAGTAATCTTACTTTATTAGTTTGGTGAGTTGTTTCAAGGTATTCTTTATCTTCTTGCGAACAAACTAAGGTTAAGTTATAGTCATTGATTACACTTTCATACTTTAAAACCCTTGCCTGCTCCATGTTTTCAAACATAGCCTGAAGTTTGCCACGCTTTATTTTCTTTCTTCTTTCCCAATACAGGGAATAGGCATCAGGCAGGTCCAAAATTCTTTTTAAATCTTTTCGGTTTGACAAATATGGCGACATCCTTAGATGTTGCACATGAATAGCGTCAAACGAATTATCGGCAACTATTTGATTGATTGCTTTTTGCATTTCAGCCGATCGAAAATACAGAACCTGCACCGGCATTGGATTCCAAAAGGCGGAAAGACAATTTAATGCAGATTTCCACTTAGGTAGATGAATGGTTGTAACTGAATTAAAAATCTTTTCCAGCTCTTGAATATAACTTTTATCCTCTTCCGTTTGAGTGAACGTAAGCAGATGAATCTCATGCTTGCTACATAGGCGTTTAGCAAGGTTATAAATTTTCAATTTATCACCCCTATAAGGTGGAAAAGGGATCCGATTTGCGAGAAATAAGATTTTCAAAATCGTTGTGCTTATTTCAAAATTTCGTGTCCTAACTTGTCACGTTTGGTTTGTAGATAAAACTGGTTGTGTGGGTTTGGTTTCACTTCAATCGGAACATTATCTACGATTTCCAAACCATATCCCAACAGTCCGGCTCGCTTACGTGGATTGTTAGTCATCAAACGAATTTTTGATACTCCCAAATGGCGTAAAATTTGAGCACCTACACCATAGTCTCGCTGGTCATTTTTAAAGCCGAGTGCCAGATTTGCTTCTACCGTATCTTTTCCTTCTTCTTGAAGTTTGTAAGCTTTTAGTTTATTGAGTAAGCCAATGCCGCGCCCTTCCTGATTCATGTACAAAACAATTCCTTTTCCTGCGGCTTCTACCATTTCCATAGCCCTTTGCAACTGTTCACCACAATCGCACCGCAAGGAGTGAAGAATATCGCCGGTGAAACATGAACTATGAACGCGAACCAACACTGGTTCATCGCTTTCCCAATTTCCCTTTTTCAGTGCCAGATGATTTTGTCCTGTATTTGTTTGTCGAAAAGCAATCAATTCAAAGTCACCAAATTTAGTAGGCATTTGAACGCGAACCTCTTCTTCAATCAAGCTTTCTGTGCGAAGGCGATAAGCGATTAAATCCTTAATGGAAATAATTTTTAGGTTAAACTTCTTAGATATTTCTAAAAGCTCAGGCAGTCTTGCCATTGTGCCATCGTCGTTCATGATTTCCACCAATACTCCGGCAGGTTCAAAACCGGCAAGTCTTGCTAAATCTACGGTTGCTTCAGTATGTCCGGAACGCCGTAAAACGCCCTCATCTTTTGCACGCAAAGGGAAAATATGTCCGGGTCGGCCTAAATCCTCCGGTTTTGTCTTCCCATCAATCAGTGCGCGAACCGTTTGTGCCCGGTCGTGTGCCGATATACCGGTTGTGCATCCATGTCCGATTAAATCAACCGAAACCGTAAAAGGTGTTTGATGGAGTACGGTATTATTTTCTACCATTAAATTAAGGCGAAGCTCTTCACATCGTTTTTCGGTGATGGGAGCACAAATAAGTCCCCGCCCATGTTTGGACATGAAGTTAATAATTTCCGGCGTTACGTTGGCGGCGGCTGTTACAAAGTCGCCTTCATTTTCGCGATCTTCATCGTCCACAACAATCAATAATTTTCCTTCTTTCAGATCGTCTAAAGCGGACTCAATAGTATCAAGCATAAGAATAACCCTTCATAGGGATTTTGGGCTGCAAAGTTACTATCAATTGAAAGGAAAACCTGAAAGGAATTTTCAATAAATCATGATAAAAGACAAGTTTCTATTGATAAATCGAGCAAATCATTAACTGCTTCTACGCTATAATGCTTTTTGATCATAGAAGCTCCTTGCCGAGCAAGCATTTCAGCCTCCGGTTGATGGCTTAAGACCCATTCAATTTGGTGAACAAATTCTTCCGGCGTATTGGCAAGTAGATAATGTTGTTCTGGATTTACGGCTTCTATTCCTTGCATTCCGACACTGGTGCTAATAACAATTTTTCCTGCTGCCATAGCTTCTAATATTTTTACCCGAATGCCGCCTCCGGAACGCAATGGGACGATTAATATTTTCTTGTCTGAGATAAAATCCATAGCATCAGACACTTCACCGGCACAGGTAACACCATTTTTTTCAAACTTTTCAAATGAACCGGGCATATTTCTACCTGCAAAATAAAATTCGAAAGTTGGAATTGTTTTATGCAATAGTGGCCACACTTCATCTAAAAACCAAGATATTGCTTCACTGTTGGGCAACCAATCCATAGCACCAATATGATAGCCGACCCAGCGTTCTTTTGTTAATTGCTGCTGAATAGATTCAAACGAAATTCCTATTGGAACAATAGCTACTTTATGGGGCGATACATGCTGACGAACAACCTCTTGGTCTGCAGATGTAATGGCTAATAGATAATCGGCTTCGTTCCATGCTTGAACTTCAAATCGTTTAATTCTGTTGCACAAGTCTTTTAAATATAATCTTCTTAATGGAGATGCTTCATTGGCAAATCTTTCCCAAATTTGATACTCTACATTGTGTAACCTAAGCACTACTTTAGTTGATGAATATTTTCTAATATCCGGAATGTAGGTAGCCAGATAAATGCTTTCAATTTGGACAACATTAGGCTCTATATTTTCAATAAGATTTTGAAGTTTACGAGCAAAAGCTTCATCATAGAACCGCTCTACATGGTTGGGCTTTTTGCTGAGTAGAAAATTTCTGAGTGTAGGAACAAGACGAATATCAGTGTTGATATCAAACGTTTCAAAACGGAATTGTTTAAAAAAAGCCGGCAAGGTGTCAATATCCACAAAATGTCGAGAGGTGTTCATGGAAAGCACTGTAACTTCCCAATTCAATTGTACGTAGCTTTCAATCATCGCATACATGGCTATGGTTCCGCCATCATTCTTGGGAAATGGAATGCGATTGGTAACGATCAGAATTCGATTCGACTTCATTTTTTACTACACAAAAACACTACGCTCAAACGCCTATTTTTGCGAGGTTTTAAAAGTACAATTTCCTTTAGTCATTTGCACCTCATGAAACCAATAAAGATTATTTGCACGGTTACCAATGATTTGAATTTTGATCAAAGGATGATTCGAATTTGCACCTCATTGGCAAATGCCGGATATGATGTTACGTTACTTGGTTTTCAAAGAAAAAACAGTAAACCCTTATCTCCAAAGCCGTTCAAACAAGTCAGGCTTCCCATTATTGCAGAGCAAGGGAAATTGCTATACATAGACTTCTGGATAAAGTTATTTTTCAAATTGCTTTTCATTCAAGCCGATATTTTTTGTGCCATAGATTTAGATACGATTATGCCCGTGTATTATGCCAGTAAGCTACGAGGCAAAAAAAGAGTGTATGATGCTCATGAATTATTTACGGAATTGCAAGAAGTCGTAACTCGACCACGAGTTTATAAAATGTGGAGATGGATTGAACAACACACGGTTCCAAAATTCCCAATTGGCTATACGGTTGGAGGATATATTGCAGATGTTTTCCGAGAGCGATATGGAGTGCAGTATGCTTTAGTTCGAAACATGACCTTACTTCGCCCCATTGAAATACCTCAAAAACCTACTCGATATATTCTGTATCAAGGAGCAGTCAATGTAGGGCGATGTTTTGAGTATCTAATACCGGCAATGGCACATGTTTCGGCACAGTTGATTATTTGTGGGGAGGGAAATTTTTTTGAAGAAGCGAAGCTTATAGCACAACAACATAATCTGGAAGAAAAGGTCATTTTCAAAGGATATATAGCTCCTGAAGAATTGCGCCAATTCACCATCCATGCCTATATTGGGGTAACACTTTTTGAAGCAGTTGCTCATAGTAATAAGATGTCGCTTGCCAACCGTTTTTTCGACTATATGCACGCCGGTGTGCCGCAGCTTTGTGTAAAATATCCAGAGTATGAACGCATCAATGCCAAATATGAAGTAGCTCATCTGATTGACGAGCCAACGGTTGAAAAAATAGCTTCTGGAATTAATTTCTTGCTGAAAAACGATATTGATTATGCTCGATTACAAAATAATTGTTTGAAAGCTCGTGAAGAATATTGCTGGCAACATGAAGAAAAAACTTTGCTAAAAGTGTATGAAAACCTTGTCAAAAATTAAATTACACCTTGTTGCCTTCGACATTCCATTTCCGCCTAATTATGGAGGGGCTATTGATGTGTTTTACAAAGTAAAATTCCTTAGTGAAGCAGGGGTTGAAATTTACCTTCATTGTCCGCAATATGCAGACAGGAAGCCCAACAAAGAATTAGAATCTTTGTGTAAGCACGTATTTTATTATCATCGAAAAACCGGACTGGCAGGTCTTTCAACTCACATACCATACATGGTTTTTTCAAGAAGAAATAATGCTTTGTTGAAAAATCTTGTTGAAATAGAAGCACCCATTTTATTTGACGGTGTCAGTACTTCGTTTTACCTCTCTCATCCTTCGTTAAAACAAAGAACTAAAATTTTACGTCCGCAAAACATAGAACAAGACTACTTTTCACAGTTAGCAAATCGTGAGAAAAGTTTTCTGAAACGCTTGTACTACTTATTGGAAGCAAAATTGCTAAAACAATACGAAAACAAATTAAACGCAGCTGATGCCTTCTTTACCGTAGCCCAACATGACCATGATTTTTTTGCAAAAAAATATCCTCAATCCAATCATCAATATCTACCTTCATTTCAACCTTATGTAAAAATTGAATCGTTAGTAGGAACCGGGAATTTCTGTTTGTATCATGGGAATTTAGCTCTTGCAGAAAATGAAGAAGCAGCCCTATTTTTATTAGACCAAATAGTGCCACATCTTAAATATCCATTTATTCTTGCCGGAAGAAATCCGGGCAAACATTTATTACAACGTGCAGCCTTATTGCCCAACTGTATGGTGAAAGCCAACCCTACTATGACAGAGATGGATCAACTCATTGCAACTGCACAAATTCACTGTCTGCCTACTTTTCAAAATACAGGATTAAAGCTCAAGCTCCTTCATGCGCTTTTTAAAGGTCGTCATGTGTTGGTCAATGAAGAAATGGTTCATGGTACAGGGCTTAAAGAAGCATGTTGTGTATGTACCACACCTACTCAGATGCTTGAATCCATAAACACGCTGATGAGTCAACCGATAACAGAAGATGACCTTAACTATCGCCAATCCATATTAGAGGCACATTATGACAACAGAAAAAATGCACAAACAATTATCACATACCTGCAACTGAAATCTCTTTAACCTGTCCTTGTTCAATTCTTACTACCCGAGCCGGATATTTTTGAATAATGCTGTAGTCGTGTGTTGCCATGATGAAGGCGGTATGATAATCGCGACAAATATTGAAGAGTAGCTGCATGATTTCATCAGTCGTGTCGGGATCTAAATTGCCCGTTGGTTCATCGGCGAGAATAAGTTTGGGGTTATTGAGCAAAGCACGAGCAATGTCAATTCGTTGTTGTTCACCACCACTCATTTCATAAGGCATTTTTTGTCCTTTGCTTCGAAGTCCTACTTTATTTAGTACATTTTCAATTTTTTCTTTCATCAATGCTTTATCCTTCCATCCGGTAGCTTTTAATACAAATTCGAGGTTGTCATGTACATTTCGATCAGTAAGCAATCGAAAATCTTGAAATACAATACCCAGGTTTCTTCGCAATAGCGGCACGGTTTGCCACTTTAGTGTTTTCAGATCAAAATTGGCTACTCTTCCGGTTCCTTGTTGTAGATAAATATCGCCGTATAATGTTTTTAAAAGGCTTGATTTTCCGGTTCCTGTTTTTCCAATTAAATAGACGAATTCACCTTTCTGAACATGAAAATTTACGTTAGAAAGAATGAGGCTTTTTCCTTGATAAATATTGGCATTAGTCAGTGAAACAATACTACGGTCATTCATTTTATGTAAAAGCAGAGTTGAACAACAAATATAACAGCTAAATCCTGTTCTAACATAAAAAAACGCCCACAAAAAGGGGCGTTTTTTATTCATGCTACTTTTAGAATTATTGTACCATTAACTTTTGTGTTTGCTTTTGTGCACCTGTTGTTACTGACACCATGTACATGCCACGCACGGATATTGCGTTTGCTGGAATCTCAAATCGTGTGATATTTGAATTGAGGGTGATGTCGGTGCTGTAAACAAGTTTACCGGTAATATCCGTAACTCCGATATGAGCTGTTGTGCTTTTGGCATCTTTAATCATTACCGTAGTGCTACCGCTTGTAGGGTTTGGTGCTAAAGTAAATCCGGCTTCTTTACCTGCAAGGTCATTAGCATCTAAAGTCCATTTTCCAATATGAATACGATCTAAATAAAAGTTATTACCTGAACCGATTAAATATTGGTTTGCACCCGGGCGATAACGGAAACGGAAATAAACTTTATCGCGAGTTCCGGCACCAATAGCAGTAGGTGATATGGTGATGTTTTGTGGAGTCCAATCCCACATACCACCGGGTGTCCAGTCATTAAGCTGAATACCGTTATTACCAATGTCTGTTGCAGTCATTTTTTTCAAATTAGTCCAAGTAATACCACAGTTAACCGAGTAGCTGATTTCCAAAGTATCTGTCATGTACAAAGTATTGTTCGTACGGAATGCACCGGCAGAAAAGAAGGTAAGAAATAGATTTCCTGAACTAAGTCCATTCAAATCAAAAGCAGGAGTATAGAAATCATCCCAATCGCCACGAGGAGTTCCCAGAATTGTACCTATTGGGCGAGTGTCGTATTGCTTATAACGAATAGATGTATTGTCATAAAAACCGGCATTATTCACTACTTCCCATTTCGTAAAGTTGTTAAAGTAGTTGAACATCGGATAGCGGCTTAAATCATTACCGTCAAACTCTTGAAAATAACTGTCCGGAGAAACGGCAACTCCATCCGCTACATACAAGCGAGATGAATCAACTAAGGTATCCTTTCCTGCATTTGATTCGGCAAGCACTTGAACTGTAACCCAACCCGGAGTAGAAAACTTATTTGATATAGCCGTGCTATTTATTATCGGATTTGTCACTACGCTGGTTGGTGTTTGTGCCCCATTCGAGAAAGTCCAAGTCAATTTGGACAAGGTATCGCGCCAGCTTCTGTTGATAAAATTAATAGGCGTTGTTGCGTTCACACAAGTAAAAGATTGAACGTTTGAGAAATCAGCAATGGGAGCCAAATCAATTGCCGGAGTCATTGTACCATTTGCCGTCAATACACCTGTTTGCATCAAACTAAAACTATCAATTAGCGTACTTCTACCCGCAATATTGCTACGCAATGCAGCACGCATCCGTGCACCCTGCAGGTAAGTAAACATTTTTGAGCAATAAGTATAGTCCATTACGTTTTGAGAATTCACGGTATCCGGATAATCAATAACTACTGGGCTTACACTGCTGATATTAAATAGGTTTTTAACCATAGCTGGAGAATAGGAAACAAAATAATCTCCATAACGTGTGTTCCAACCATAGAAATAATTATAGTAACCGGCAGTTAAATCGTTTGTTATGTTAATTACGTTTGCAATACCTGTATCTAAACCTCTCGCCTTTCCCCAATCTTTATACATACCCGGATTGGTACTAAATTCTAATGAATAAGCATCCGTAGTGGTGTCTAATGGTGCTACAAATGCTATGGGTACATTTTGAGCATAGTTAAATACATAAACGTTCCAGCGATAGAAATAATTGTACAATCCGCCTACCGATGTATCTGCCATAATTTTCACAACCGTGTCCACCATGCCAAAAGAACCACCCACACTGGTATTCACAGTACGTAACACACCCGGATTTTGGGCAAATTCTAAAGAGTAAATTGAATTCGAATCCGTATATGGAATTCCGAAATTAAGGTTCACTAATTGAGCTGAGTCCGTAACTACCCCACTGGCACTATTAATAACTGTACCATTTTTCTTCAATACAATCTGATATGGCTTAGAGAATTTACGGGCGTTTGTATCTGTATAAATAGTTACGTTGCGAATGGCCAAAGAATCAAATAAACGAAACTGAATACCTTGTCCATTCAAGGTATCAGAAGTTGCTAAGGAAGCATTGTACTGATTGGCAGGCAGCCCTAATGTACGAGCAACTTTATTATCTGTTGTTACTCCTGAATAAGTATAAGTAGTAGTGTAGGTATTGGGGGCAGTTTTGTGTTTTAAAACAATGGTAAAAGGTTTACCGCTATCACGAGGATAAATACTCACTTTATCAAGAGCAACCTTTGTAAATGTTTTGAAACGAATGCCTTGTCCGGTAAGATTATCAGATGATTTCCAAGCAGTATTCAGTCTTTGCTTCCCCATCACTAAATTGGTAAGATTACACCTTGTATCATACAATGCAGAAGGTACACATCCTACTGGATTGTGTCCATACGTTGGGGGCGTGTCGTCCACGCCATCATCTCCACAAGCCACTTCTGGCGCATTCGTATTTCCCCAAGGGTGAGCAAGGTTCAGACTATGCCCTATTTCATGTGCAAGGGTGTTATCATAATTTAACGTTGCTTGCATAAAAGTAATTGGACCATCTACCCAAGGCATCGCATTAGCTGCCGGTGGTTGATAGGCATAAGCTGCCGCTCCTGCATGGCTTGCA
Source organism: Bacteroidota bacterium (assembly GCA_018267925.1). Lineage (GTDB taxonomy): Bacteria > Bacteroidota > Bacteroidia > Chitinophagales > Chitinophagaceae > JAFIGV01. The sequence goes on from JAFDXO010000001.1 coordinate 14,868, forward strand.
TCAAATGAATTGATTATCCAAATATTTAAATAATTCTCACGCGGCCATACGTCAAACTTTGCATGATCGCCTCCTGAATTGGTAACAAAATTGCGATAGCGAGTAATGCCCTTAGTAGGTTTACCCATTGGATCTTTGGTAGGTAAATAAAACTGAATATTGGTATTAGGAATATACTTTATAGATGTACCCGGAATGTTTCCTGCATAGGTACGAATCACCGAGTTAGTGTCCGGATTGGCTCCTCTATAAAGACGATTAATGTTCTTTAATTCCTCATAGATGTTGTCGTCTGTTACATACTCTACTCCATAGTTATGCACTACATGAAACACAATCGGAATCATCAATACACGTTTGTCTTTCCATACCGTGTCATCATCTCCTGCCGTAACTTTAAGCTTTGGGATATTCATTTTACCCAATGCTGCATCAATTTCTGCTTTCAATTGTGCTTCTGCAGCCGCTACTGCCGCAGGGTTTGCCGCTGCTGCGCGAGCATTCATCTCATCGGCAAAGCAATGAGGTGTTTGAGCGGATACCTTACCGGCCGCGAGCCAAGTCAGTGCCGAACATAGTAAAACTAGTTTTTTCACCATTTCTGTTTTTTGAAAAAAATATTCCTAATTACTTGAGCTTTCAAAGATAGAAACTCTCGTTAAAAATTTGCAAAGAAAATTGTCATAGCTTTTTAATAAAAATTTCACCCTACTTAGAATGTTGGGGAATTTCAAAATAATCCACCTGCTAAAGCAGGTGGCAATTCAAAGCAGGTGGCAATTCAAAGCAGGTGGAAATTCATAGCAGGTGGCAATTCATAGCAGGTGACAATTCAAAGCAGGTGACAATTCAAAGCAGGTGGCAATTCATAGCAGGTGGAAATTCATAACAGGTGGAAATTCAAAGTAGGTGGCAATTCAAAGCAGGTGACAATTCATAGCAGGTGACAATTCAAAGCAGGTGACAATTCAAAGCAGGTGACAATTCATAGCAGGTGACAATTCAAAGCAGGTGGCAATTCATAGCAGGTGGCAATTCATAGCAGGTGGCAATTCAAAGCAGGTGACAATTCAAAGCAGGTGACAATTCAAAGCAGGTGGAAATTCAAAGCAGGTGGAAATTCATAGCAGGTGGAAATTCAAAGCAGGTGGAAATTCAAAGCAGGTGACAATTCAAAGCAGGTGGAAATTCATAGCAGGTGGAAATTCAAAGCAGGTGGCAATTCAAAGCAGGTGACAATTCAAAGCAGGTGGAAATTCAAAGCAGGTGGCAATTCAAAGCAGGTGACAATTCAAAGCAGGTGGAAATTCATAGCAGGTGGAAATTCAAAGCAGGTGGAAATTCAAAGCAGGTGGAAATTAATAGCAGGTGGCAATTCAAAGCAGGTGGCAATTCAAAGCAGGTGACAATTCAAAGCAGGTGGCAATTCATAGCAGGTGACAATTCATAGCAGGTGACAATTCAAAGCAGGTGACAATTCATAGCAGGTGACAATTCATAGCAGGTGACAATTCAAAGCAGGTGACAATTCATAGCAGGTGGAAATTCATAGCAGGTGGAAATTCATAGCAGGTGGCAATTCAAAGCAGGTGGAAATTCAAAGCAGGTGACAATTCAAAACAGGTGGCAATTCAAAGCAGGTGGCAATTCATTGCAGGTGGCAATTCAAAGCAGGTGACAATTCAAAGCAGGTGGCAATTCATTGCAGGTGGCAATTCAAAGCAGGTGACAATTCATAGCAGGTGGAAATTCATAGCAGGTGGAAATTCATAGCAGGTGG
>JAFDXO010000020.1 GCA_018267925.1 Bacteroidota bacterium
ACCTCAAGTACGGCATTCATGCCGGACGGGTTTTCGTGGCAAGCCATAGCAGAGGCTTGCGAAGCAAAACGACCGGGCTGGCTGCCATTTCTGTCCATCGTTCGGGTATTGCCGAAGTGGCGGATTATTAGCACCAAAGTTCAATAGAATTACTGCTGTTGAATTTAGCACAAATGTTTCATAGTAGCACTTCTGCCGCCATTTTGGCAATACCGTGTTACCGGCTGGTGTTCTGTCTGTCCGTCCTTGCAAACCATTGACAGTATTGAGTTTCTGTGTCATTGTCGTGTCGGCTGTGCGTTGCGTTTTTTATTTGTTTTGAAGGGCAGGAGATTTTTTAAAACCAATTTTTTCTTGGGTCGGATTTGCAAGCTCTTTTAAAAGCTTTGGTTCAGCGTTGGCATGTGCGGCTTTTAAATGTGCTTGCAAATTGGGCTGGCTTCCTGCAATCTTCTTTAATTTCAATTCTATTTTTTCGTAGTCACCTAAGTAAGCTGTCATTAAACTCTTCCAAAGTTTACCGTGATTTGGAACATTGAAATGCAATAGTTCGTGAACAATTACATATTCTCCTAATTCTTTTTCCAAATCGAGCAGTTCCTTATTGAAGTTTAAGTTTCCGTCTGTCGAGCATGAAGCCCATTTATTTGACATAGGTCTTAATGCCAATGACTTTAACTTAATTTTCATCTTGTCGGCATAGTCGTAAACTGCTCGTTTAAATTCCGCTTTGTCTGTCCACTTTTCCATAACTACAATTTGAAAGCAATGAATAAATGGTTAAACAATTCGTCAATTAGATTGGCGGCTTTATCAATGTCTTCTTCTTCTGCAAGCAAGGCGAAATAAACCGCTTGTCTGAGCTCTCTCAATTCTTTTTCACTGGATTTCCAATTCGGATGATTTACAAATTCCCCTTTTATCTGTTTGGTTATTTCTTCTGCATTATTGATTTCGCTTTCAAGCATTTTCTTGTAAATGAAGAAGGTCAAATCATCAAAACCTTTTTCGGCTTGTTCCTTTCTGCGTTTTAAATCTTCTTCATAAAGTTTACGGATTTCTTCTAATGCCTCTTGTGTGCTTAGTTGTCTGCTTTCGTAATTTTCCTCAACTGCTTCTGCTCTTTCCTTAATGCCAATCAAAAAGGGGTCGTCTGAATTTTCATCCGCAATTTTTTCAATGCTCTTGATTAAGTTGATAACCTTTGTATTGTCATTATCTTGACTGTCTTTAATTTTTTGAATGGTCTTTTCGTTGATTTCAAAAAACTCATTGTTAAAGCTCGGTGCTGTGCCAGCGATTTTACTTTGCACTAATTCATTCGTCTTGCGTTGGAACTCTCTGTCCACCTGAATTCTTTTTGCATAAGCATTGCGGACTACCTGATAAATGGCTGAAAGTGTTGCATACGTGTCAATGTATGGACGTAAGAACTTGTCAGGTGAAATAATTTCATACAACATTTCTATTTCCTTAAAGAGTTTGAAAAACTCCTTACGTTTAGATTTGTCACGGAAGTGGGAAATTAAATTGTCGGTGTCTTTGTCATTGAAACCGTGTTTAATCAGTTCCAAATAGGGTGGAACATCTTTCTCAATTTTTGATTGAAAAAGGTATTTCAATAACTGAATGTCTTTTACAATGGCGTTGATTTCATCACTGTCAAATGCCAATGCTTTTTCCAAATTTTCAAAGATGCCAACAAAGTCCAAAACAAAACCGTGAGGTTTTACCATCTCTAATTCTTCATTCTCATACGGGCGGTTTACTCTTGCAATAGCTTGTAATAGCGTATGGTCTCGCATGGGCTTGTCTAAATACATGGCATACAAAATCGGAGCATCAAAACCCGTCAATAATTTCTCCGTAACGATTAATATTTTTGGTTGCTCATCGAGTTTGGTAAACTTCTTTCTGATTTCTTTTTCCCGTTTTGCATCGTTGTGATATGCCTTTAAATCTTCTGTGTCGTTATTGTTACCAGTGTAAACAACTTCTGAATATTCGGTTGGCAAATATTTGTCTAATGCCTTTTTATACATAGCACAGGCAGGACGGTCAACACCCACCAAAAATGCTTTGTAGCCCAACGGTTCAACATTTTCCTTGTAATGTTTGGCAACATATTCAGCCACTTTATCAACTCTTTCTTTTCCCTTTAAAAAGTTCTTAGTGTTTACTGCACGTTCAAGAATTTTATTCAGTTCTTCAATGTCGTTTACACCGTATGCTTCTGCCAAATTCAAAAACTCTTTTTCCAAAATTTCTTTTGGCACTAACAAATCATTTGGAGCCATACCGTAGAAAAGTGGAAGCGTTGTTCCATCTTCAATACTGTCGGAAATAGAATATTTATGTAAATATCCTTGGTTGTCATCAGTGCCAAAGGTTTTGAAAGTTCCCTTTCCGTAAACTGTTTTGTCCACTGGTGTTCCTGTAAAACCTATGAATGTAGCATTGGGAACGGCTGCCATCAAGAAGTTACCAAGGTCTCCGCCTGTGGTGCGGTGTGCTTCATCAATCAGAACATAAATGTTTTTACGCAAACTCACATCGGCTGGCATATCTCTGAACTTGTGAACCATGCTCACAATAATGCCCCGATATTCTTTTTTCAAAAGCTTTTGTAAATCTTGAATGCTTTCGGCTTGTTCTACATTGTTCACGCCAATAGAACCAAGATTTTTCAGCATTTGGTCTTCCAGCTCATTTCTGTCAATCATCAACAAAATGGTCGGCTTTTCGGCTTGTGGGGCTTTAAACAGCAACTCGGCTGTTTTAATCATGGTGTAGGTTTTGCCGCTGCCTTGTGTATGCCAAACCAACCCTCTTGTTTTTGTTGGGTCTAATGCCCTTTCAACCACTTTGTCAACGGCAGTTTTTTGATGCTGACGTAAAATGAATTTGTTCAGTTCTTCATTTTGCTCGGCAAACAGAATAAACTTTTTCAGCAGGTCGAGAATGTGCTGACGGTCGCAAAATGACTTTACTTTAGCTTCAAGATTTCCTATTTCTTCGCTTTTCCAATTGAATATATTTCTGCGAATTGTATTCCATGTTACGCCATAAGAAAATCCGATGCTTTCAGTTGCAGTAAACAATTGTTGCGGAACCATCAGTTCAGGCGTTTCTCGGTGGTATCTTCTTAACTGGTCAACACCAATGGCAATAGCTTCATCTTTTGTGGCGTTTTTACATTCAATCACAACAACAGGAATACCGTTGATTAGAAAAACAACATCTTCACGATTGGCATATTGTCCGTTAAACAGGTAAAATTCTTCCGTTACTTCAAAAATGTTGTTCGCTGGGTTTTCATAATCAATCAGCATCAGGTTGAGCTCTCGGTTTTCTACTTTACTGAAAAATGTCTTTTCGCCTTGCAGGTAATGCAAAAAATCTCGGTTGCCTTGAATGGTAGGCAAGGGCAAATCAAGAACACGCAATAAATCTGATTTGCTTTCTTTGAATTTAGGATTGAACTCTTTTACTTTTTCAAAAAGTGTGTCGGTAAAAAAACGACTGGCGTTTTTTGCTTTCTCCCTTGGCGAAGCTGCTGAAGTTTCGAAACCTCTGCGACTTTCTGCTTCACCTTGCGAAACAATAGTCCAGCCAATTTCATTCGCATATTTGAGAATGCGAGCCTGAACGCTTTTATGTTCGGTTGGTTTAGCCATTTATTTGGTTTCAAATTTCAATTTATTCATAGAACTGTCGAATGTTTTTAAAACATCATCTAATTGATTTGCCAATTCTTTCATTGTTTCGCTATTGGGAACTGGAA
>JAFDXO010000021.1 GCA_018267925.1 Bacteroidota bacterium
ATACGAAAGCAGTTTGAAAATTTACCGAGATTTGAAAGGAGTTATTGACACCGCTTTTGATGAAGGAAAAATCGAAGGGAAAATTGAGGGAAAAATTGAGGGAAAAATTGAAGGAAAAATTGAAGGAAAAATTGAAATAGCAATGAATTTGAAATCATTAGGAGTAGATATTGCTGTCATTCAGAAATCTACGGGACTTTCAGAAGACGAAATAAAGCAACTCTGACTTATGTACTACATACAAAATTCAGAGCTTAAACGCATGTAGCAAAGCCGATATTTAAACCCTATTTAATTTCCTCATTTACTAAAGTTCTATCCATCCGCCTATCATTACATTGTTGTTCTGCTGAATTCAAGGTTGAAGCCTTATCTTTACAGCTAATGTTTGGCGAATATCTCCCATAGTGGACTTGCACCATTGAGTTTATACCATACACCACACTCCAAAAAAAACCTCGATTACCAAAAAGTAATCGAGGCTAAAATTCATCAGAAAAAGACTATTAATAAACGTGACAAAGGACTTCACCGCCAACATTATTAGCGCGAGCTTCTTTATCAGTCATTACACCTTTTGAAGTAGAAACGATAGCTATACCTAAGCCGTTTTGAACGCGACGAATTTCGTTAGGTTTTGCATATTGACGCAAACCCGGGCGGCTGATACGATCTAAAGAACGGATAGCCGGCTCTTTAGAAACTGCATCATATTTCAATGCAATTTTGATAAGTCCTTGCTTACTGTCATCTTCAAATTTATATTTGAGAATATATCCCTTATCGTAAAGAATTTCGGTCATACGCTTCTTCAAATTTGAAGCTGGAATTTCCACAATACGATGGCGCGCCATTTGTGCGTTACGAATGCGGGTAAGGAAATCTGCAATTGGATCTGTTACCATTTTTTTAGTTCTTTTTGTAAATAAAATTGTTACGAGTATCGTGCAATAATTTTTGCACGACTTTGAAACCTCATTTCCAACACCTTAATTGGGGGTGGTGGAAAAATTACCAGCTAGCTTTACGTACACCTGGTATTTTGCCGTCTAAAGCCATATCGCGAAAAATATTTCTGCAGATACCAAAATGACGCAAATAGCCTTTAGGGCGACCGGTCAATTGGCAACGGTTTTTAAGACGTACCGCAGAAGAGTTTTTTGGAAGTTTATCTAAAGCAGCATAATCTCCGGCAGCCTTTAGTGCAGCACGCTTTTCAGCGAACTTTGCTACCATTTTTTCGCGTTTGCGTTGGCGGGCTTTGATTGATTCTCTTGCCATTTAATTTAAGTTCAAAATTTATTAGTTGCTCGTGTTAGCAATCAACTATTTGGATTATTGTTGGTTGTCTTTTTTCATGTTTTTGAATGGCATTCCAAGCTCTTTTAATAGCTCATAAGCCTCTTCGTTAGTGCGTGCGGTCGTTACAAAGGTAATGTCCATGCCGCTGATACGATTTATCTTATCAATATCAATTTCAGGGAAGATAATTTGCTCAGTAATGCCCATTGTATAGTTTCCGCGACCATCAAATGATTTTTCATTGATACCTTTAAAATCACGAACACGCGGTAGAGATACAGCGATAAAGCGATCTAAAAACTCATACATATTGGAACCCCGTAGAGTAACACGAGCACCAATTGGCATGTGTTTACGAAGTTTGAAGTTTGAGATATCCTTTTTAGAAAGGGTAGGAATTGCCTTTTGACCTGTAACCAAAGTCATTTCTTTGATTGCATCATCAATTAATTTTTTGTCCGCTACCGATCCTTTAACACCTTGGTTGAGGCATATTTTCACAAGACGAGGACACTGCATAACTGTAGAATAGCCAAACTTTTTCATCAAAGCCGGTACTACCTCTTCTTTATATTTATTTTGTACGCGTGGTTGGTATTTTGTTGTTGCCATTTCTTTACTTTTTTTTATCCTGAGTAGATGTTTTTTCAACTATGACAAGAAACTGTCATCATTTTAAAAATTACTTTATTGCCTCACCGGATTTTTTAGAAATACGAACAAAACTGCCTTCTTTACGCTCGCGCTTAATACGCACTGGTGCTTTTGCTTTAGCATCCCACAACATCACGTTTGAAATGTGAATAGGTGCCTCTTCTTGCACTATGCTACCTTGCGGATTTTGAGCATTTGGTTTTAGGTGTTTGGTAACCATATTTACACCTTCAACTAATACTCGGCTTTTTTGAGGATACACAGCCAAAACCTTTTTAGGTGCGCTACGATCTTTGTCATCTCCGGCAACTACAACTACATTGTCGCCCTTACGGATGTTAAACTTAGGTTGAAATCTTTGTTTCATCTTGAAACTATTCTTGGTTTTACTTAATGGTCGGAGTTACATTTCTGTTTCTCGTAAGCCATTGAATGAAAAATACCCGATTTACGAAACGGGATGCAAAAGTAAGACAATTATTGAAATGACGAGCAAATAGTGAAAATATTTTTTGAGCTTCATTTTATCTAACAATTATTTTGTTAGTTCGTTAATAACAAAACTTAAACGCTGCTGTTTCCATGATGGGTTTCAGAAGTTACTTGCTGTTTCTTTCATTCCTTTTAGTTGCTTTCATCGGACAGAATGAATATGTCACAGCATTAGAAACTATCCATTTACAACACTTATCTGAACAAGATGGTTTGAGCGACAACCATATAACTTGTATCATTCAAGACAAAAATAATTTTGTATGGATTGGTTCTTCTTCCGGTCTGAATTGCATGGATGGGTCAACGGTGCATGTGTTTAAAGCAATTGCCAAAGAACCCAATTCATTACCGGGAAATTACATCAATGCAATGGTGGTAGATCAATTTGGAATATTATGGATTGGCACTAATCATGGTCTATGTGTTTATGATTACCAAAGACATCATTTCTTTCAACCATTTCCTCATCTCTCCTTCCCTATTTTATCCTTGACAGTTGACAGCCGAAATAACTTAGCCATTGGCACTTCTAATGGACTTTTCATTTTTCAACCTCGAACAATAAATTTTCAAAAAATTAACTTTCCCGGCGTAGGCAAAAAACAAATTTCAAACAATAACATTACCCATCTTGAGTTCGACAAACAAGATATTTTATGGTTGACTAATAACAACGGTTTATGGCGATATGATGAGCATAAGAAGCAATTGCAGCAATCAATTTGCCCCAATAATAATACTCGAGAATACTTTTCTGGTTTTATTCTGTGTTCAGATAATAAAATATGGATTAAAAATTGGGGGAAGGGTATGGTTTTATTTGACAAACAAACAAACCAAACTTCTGAAATATTCAAGAAAGACCCGTTGAATATTATGTCTGTATTTGAAATTACAGACTCCGGACAATCAAAAATAATATTAAACGGTACAGACTTTGTTTTCAATAATCAAGGAGTCCTATCAATTGCTCCTACATATTTTTCTATACCTCCGGCAAATTTTATGATGATGGATGCCCAAAAGCGTTTGTGGTTTGGGACAAATGAGGGTATTTATTTTGGAAAATATAACCATCCTATTTTGAATACACATTATTTCCAAGAATCAATCACATTTCAAAGTGTGCCTATTGCGGAGGTAGAAAACAAAATATGGGTAGGCGGAAGTGGTAAAAATTTTCTTCGTGTATTCAATGAAAACTTGAAAGAAATATCGAATTTTCACGTTGATCATTCTAATTCTATTTTGGCTTGTTTAGCTATTCAAAAAACAGATAGAAACCATATAAAATTAGGAACGAATTCTGGAGTTGTAGATGTTGCTATTCCCTCCATGAACCTTTCATATAAAACCATTCCGACAAACCCCAATCATTCCCCTACAATTAACTTCATAAGTTGGCTTTTGCCTTATGGAATGCGTCAATGGATTTTATTTCCTTGGCGAAATGGAATTTGGCTTTGGGACTCAACGCATACCAAACAAATTGCCAACAACTATTCCACCCAAGAAGGAGTTGCAAAACCACTTGTAATCATCCATGCTTGTAGCGATATAAACGGTAATATTTGGTGTGCTGATTTAGACGAAGGCATTATTTTATACGAACCAGAAAAAAAGCGTATCAGCAAACCTTTCAAAAACGTAATTGGAGATCGTGTTCAAACACCTCAAGTTCTTTGTAAAGACAGCATAGGCTATTCTTTTACAGAAACTACTTTGCTCCGGTGGAATATAAATAATCACCAACTTCAAACATTTGATCTCTCCTATCGAATAAACAAACCCATTACCAGCATTGCCTTAGATAATGAAAATAACATTTGGCTTGCTACATTAGATGGGCTATTTGCCTATCAATCCAGAGATAATTCTTTAGTGCATTTCACTTCTGCAGATGGCTTCCCGTCCAACAATATGGATGGAACATTATTAAAACTATCAAACGGTAAAATCATTTTTGGATGTTCAGAGTATCTGATTTGTTTTTCGCCCAAGCAATTGCTACTATCCTTAAACACCTTGCCTAAATTACATCTAACCAGCATGAGTGTAAACGGCAAAAATTATATTCCCGATACAACCGAAATGACGTTTTCACCTGAAAAAAATAGCTTTTCATTCAATTGGTGTCTTACTGATTTTAATAATCCACTTGACAATCAATATTTTTTCAAACTATCCGGGGCAGATACTGCTTGGCATAGTGCCGGGAAAAAAGGCATGGCATCTTTTGCTAGCCTTGCACCAGGCGAATATGCTCTATTGCTGCGAGGGGTAAGCTCAAATGGTATAGAGTCAGTTAATACCTTAGCCATAAAACTAAAAATTTTGCTACCTATTTGGAAAAGATGGTGGTTCTCAGCCATTATCTTATCTGCTTTGGTTGGCTTTTTTTTATTCCTTTATAAATTTCGGTTGAAGCAACAATTAAAACTGCATCATTTACGAAATCAAATCTCTCTCGATCTTCACGATGAAATTGGTTCAACATTAAGCTCCATTTCTATTCTTAGCAATATGGCTCATTCAAAAAACAATATTTCGGAACAAGTAAGAGAAACTATGATCCATGAAATAGAAATAAACTCAGTTGCTGTGATGGAAAAAATTGACGATATAATTTGGAGCGTTAACCCTCGAAACGATAATCTGAGCAACCTTTTCATTCGATTGCAACATTTTGCCACAAAGGTTTTTGAAGCCAAAGAAATAACTTACCAAATTACCTTACCTATGAACAGCCCTGAAATTGCTATTCACATGAAACATCGGCAACATGTTTATCTAATTTTGAAAGAAGCCATCAACAATTTGGTAAAACATGCACAAGCTACATCTGCACATATCGAAGCCACTATTGACTCCAAGCAAATTCACATCTCTATTGTGGATAATGGAATAGGGTTTGACGAAACAAATACAAAATCGGGAAATGGTATATTAAACATGAAACATCGAGCAACCGCAATTGGTGCTAATTTAGAAATTCACTCTACCCCTCAAAATGGGACTCGAATTCTTTTGAGTACAAAAATCAGTTAAATATACGATACAGGAAATCTTACGGCTTTCCGAAATTTGTAAAATATGATTCGCATCGCAATTGTAGAAGACAATAGCACTTTAAGGCAAACACTGGCAACCTTGTTGGAACAAACTGATGGACTTCACTGTGTATGTGCTCTCCCCAACCTATTGAACGTTGTAAGTGAGATCAGAAAAGCCACACCTGATATTGTTTTAATGGACATTGGATTGCCTAACATTTCAGGAATTGAAGGTGTGCGAACGATCAAAGAAAACTTTCCGAAAATTGAAATTTTGATGTTTACTGTTTTTGAAGATGATGATAAAATATTTGAAGCGATTCAATCAGGTGCATCCGGTTATTTAGTTAAAAAATCTACCCCTTCCGAAATCATTGATGCTATTTTTTCTCTTGCTGATGGCGGTGCCCCAATGAGTGCTTCCATAGCTCGAAAAGTAGTGCAATCATTTCAAAAAACGACAAAGAAAACAACCCTACATCTAACTACACGAGAATCTGAAATTCTCTATTCATTGGTTGACGGTATGAGCTATAAAAAACTTGCTGAAAAATATTTTATCAGTGTAAGTACGGTGAGAACACACATTCGTAATATTTACAAAAAATTAGAAGTAAATTCAAAAGCAGAAGCAGTTGCTCGATTGCTAAAAGACTAATAAAAAATTGTTCGAAAAATCCGTCATTTGTTCAATTATTTTAACACAGTTTTCCAAAAATTTTTGCACTTAGCAAACAATCTAATTTGCTTAGTTAAAGCACAAAACTGACAACTTATTTAAAATCCATTTAAAAATCTAATTTTCACCATTAACCAGTCAAAAACACAATAAATAATTCATTCTGAATAGAGCAACTGTTTAATTAACAACAGTTGACCATGCGTGCAATTGAATATAAAACAGCGTACTAAAAATCAATACTCCCTTTTATTGCTTTTTCCTATAAGCATAATAAAATATCTGCGGTAATACCAAAAGACTTAGAATCATACAAATAATTAATCCTCCAACAATCATAATAGCTAAAGGTTTTTGGATTTCAGAACCCATACTTGTTGACATAGCCGCAGGCAAAAGCCCCAATGCACCCATCATAGCAATCATAAATACGGGTCGAATTCGATCATGTACACCGTCAGAAATAGCTACATGCAGTGCTTTTCCTTGTTCTAAATAAGACTTCATTACCGAGATCAGAATGATACCATCAATCGTTCCCACACCAAACAAAATAATAAAACCGATACCCGCAGAAATTCCAAAAATTGTATGGGTAATCCAAAGAGAAAGAAAACCACCGATAAATGCAAAAGGCACTGTAATAAGCGATAAACACATATCCTTAATGTTTCCAAAATTAATATACAACAAGAAAGCAATTAGGAGGAGAGAAATCGGCACAATGAACGCTAATCGGTTTATAGCACGTTGTTGACTTTCGAATTCTCCTGCCCATTCTAAAGTATAAGAAGGCGGCAATTTAACATGCTTATTCACTTCATTTTGTGCCTCATCAATTGTTCCGCCCAGATCTCGTCCCCGAACAGAAAAGCCAACTGCTATGTACCTACTATTTCCTTGACGATAGATAAAAGCCGGACCTGTATGAAAGCCAATATCTGCAATTTCGGATAATGGTACTTTTATATTTCCCGAAGCGGGCACTAAAATATTTCCTATTTCCTTTTCGCTTTGACGAAATTCTTTATCATATCGAATGCGAATATCAAAGGTACGATCTCCTTCATAAAACTTTGATGCTGCTTTTCCCCCTATTGCCATACCTACCACCGCTTGTGCGTCTGCAACACTAATTCCATAACGAGCCATTTTTCGCTCACTTAGGCTAATGCGCAATTCAGGCAAACCTATATTTCTAAACACATTAACATCTTCAACACCCCTTACCTTGCTAATCGCTTTAGCAATACTATCTGCTGTTGTTTCTAACAAGTTTAAATCATTGCCATACACTTTTGCTACCAGTGCACTTTTAACACCTGCTACATATTCCTCCACATTATCCATGATAGGCTGACTAAAACCAAAAACTATTCCGGGATACACTTTCAATGTATCTTCCATCTGTTTTAATAATACATCTTTGGAGATTTTAGTTTTCCAATCTTTTTCATCTTTTAGTTGGACGTGAAATTCAATATTAAAAAAGCCTGTGGGATCAGTTCCATCATTCGGACGACCCGTTTGAGTTAATACAAAACTTACCGGTTCAAATCGTCCAAGCTTTTCTTTCATCTCTTGGCTAAGACGAACAGACTCTTCCAGATTAACGCTGTTGGGCAGGGTTGCACGAATATAAATTGCTCCTTCGTTCAGTTTAGGAATAAATTCTGTGCCAATTCGACTAAATCCCCACAAACAAATGCCCAATAAAAAGACAAAAGAAATGATAGTACCTCTTCTATACTTACTTGTCAATGTAAATAATTTGAATATGGCATTTCTACACCATTCTGTTATTGGATTGTGTTTTTCTTTTACATTTTTACTTAATAAAAGTTTACACATTACAGGAACGTATGTAAGGCTTAACAAAAGCGACCCTAACAAAGCATAGCCTAAAGTATAAGCTAATGGTGAAAACATTTTCCCTTCGACTTTTTGAAAAGTAAATATTGGTAAAAGTGCCACGATGAGAATTACTTGTGCAAAAAGTATTGATTTTCCAACAGATTTTGCTCTATTGCTGATATAGGAATCTTTAGGCATTAAATTGAAGGCCGGCATTCCCATTTCCTTTGCACGCTTATCTAACCCAACAAATACATGTTCAACAATTACTAATGTACCCTCAAGCAACAACCCAAAATCTACAGCCCCAATAGAAATAAGGTTTGCAGATAATCCTTGTAGATGCAGCATTAGTAGGGCAAATAGGAAACTTAGTGGAATTACCGATGCTACGATAATTGTAGTACGCCAATTAAACAGAAAAACAAAAACAACAATGGAAACCAACAGAATCCCTTCAATTAAATTATGGGTTACGGTAGTAATAGTCTTATCAACCAATTCTGAACGATCAATAAAAGGGACAATTTGAACGCCCTTTGGCAAAATTCTTTCATTTAAATCTTTTACTCTTTCTCTAAGTTTTTCAATTACTTGGCTGGGATTTTCGCCCCTCAACATCAATACAACTCCTTCAACCAAATCCCCTTCATCGTTTAATCCAACTTGTCCTAAGCGAGGTTTGCCTGTTATAAAAACAGAGGCTACATTTTTCACTAAAATAGGGGTACTTTTCACGTTTGTGATCAGTATATTTTCAATATCAGCAGTTTTATCTAATAAACCAATACCCCTTACGACATAAGCTTGGCTTCCCAACTGAATGATATCTCCTCCAACATTGACATTGCTTTTACTGACAGCATCAAATACATCAAGCGCACTTAATCCATAGTTACTTAAAGCAACAGGATTCACTCTAATTTCATAACATTTTTCTTCGCCGCCAAAACTTACTACATCTGCAACACCCGGTACTGCCAGCAGCTCTCGCTCGATAACCCATTGCTGGATTGCCGATATATCACGAATTGGGGTTCCCTTACTTTTAATTACATATCTAAATATTTCTCCGGTAGCTCCATAGGGCGGCTCTACTTCTGCTTCAGCACCTTCAGGCAACCCTACGTTTCGCATTCTGTTTGATGCATATTGTTGCGCATAAAAATCTGTTATTTCCTCTTTGAAATTTACAGTAACTACCGACAAGCCAAAAAGCGATATAGAGCGAACATCTGTTTTACCCGGAATTGTACTCATTTCTCGTGAAATGGGTATGGTAACAAACTTTTCTACCTCTTCTGCACTTCTACCTGGCCATTGGGTAATAATCCTTGCACGAGTGTTTGTAACATCCGGATAGGCTTCAACCAAGGTATGTTTTACTGCGATTATGCCAAAAGTGGCTAGCAAAACAGTAAAAAAGAGTATTATTTGTGGGTTTCTTAGGGAATAAGAAACTATTTTCTGAACAAATTTTGTCATAAAACAAGAAATTACAACTATATAGCAAAAACGGTCAAAACACTTTTTTGTACTTCTATCGTTCTTTTAGTTTGTTGTAGATCAATAATTGATTTTGAGTAATTATACTATCAGATGTGCGTAAAGTTTCCGGCAACACATATACATAACGTTTATTTTTAGCTATCGGTTCAATCGTCAAAGCTTCAACATCGCATTTGTCTTTATACACCAATACATGATATACGTTGTTATCAAAAATGGTGGCACCCGTCGGGATTGCAATGGCAGTTTGAGTTGACTTTTGTTCTACGGCTACACTTACCATCATTGCAGGCTTAAGGCTTAAATCTTGGTTGTCAATTTCAACTATCGCTTTCAATACACGCTCCTCCGGGTCAAAAACATTGAGTACTTTTTGGATGTTACCGATGAAAGTTCTATCTTTATAAGCTGTAGATTGTATTGTTACTTGTTGTCCTGCTTTAACCATGTTTAACTGCTCCGGATACACATTTAATAAAACCCAAACTTTTTTTAAGTCTGACAATACAAACAGATTATCCTCTCCTGAATTCACTTGGTAGCCATCTGTTATTTTTTTTTCGACCACATAACCACTAAAAGGAGCACGAATCACTACTATATTCTTATCTATATTTCCGCCTTGTATTTTCACACTTTCTTTAATTCTATTTACTTCTGCAAAGAGGCTTTCTACTCGAGAATTAGCTTCAAGTAAATCTTTATCAGAGGCTACGCCATCTATATGTAAGCTTTTGGTAGCTACTAATTGACGTTGTGCGAGTGACAGTTCTAATTCTGCCTTTCGTAGGTCTGCTTTTTGGCTGCTTAATTCGGTTGTTTGAATTTCTGCTAATACATCTCCTTGATTCACATAATCTCCAATATTAAAGTGTACTGCTCGTACAATACCACTTACTAAGCTTTGATACCGATATAAATGATCCTGGTTGTAGCTTACACTTCCCGTTAGCTCAATTTCATTATGAACAGTAGTGAGTTCAGGGTTGGTTAAAATAATTAGTTTTTTTAATTCCGGCGTGATAATACAGGATTTTGTATCGGACAGTACATTAGGGTTTGACGAATGTCCACAAGCGGACAAAAATCCGTAAAAGGTTAAAACAGTGGCACAAACCACCCAAGCTTGCATTTGTCGCATTTTATGTATAAATTTCTTTGTTAATAATCAGTTCCTGCCAAATAGTTCAATTCTTCTTTTTTAAGAGTAATATTTTTTATCGCATCATAGTAGTTTCTTCTACTATCTTTAAAAGAATTAAAATAATCAATAAATTCTACTAAGCTTAGATTACGCTGACGATAATTTCTTATCACTGCGGTTGAAAGCGTATTCAATTTTGACAAATAGTCTATATCAATATTTTGATAAAGCATTATAGCTTTGTTTAGATCATTCCAATTTTTAATTACATTATTAGAAATTTCATGTTCTTTATTTTGTACTAACAAGTCTGTTTTTTTCACTTCCAACATAGCCGCTTTAATGTTTCCTCTGTTTCTATTAAAAAGAGGTATATCAAATGATGCTGAAGCACCTAAAAAATTGAGTTCCACACTACCGTTCCTGTCATATCCAAGCCCTAAATTGATGTCAGGGATACAGTTTGCTCTTTCGATTGCAAGACGTGATTCATTAACTTCTTTAGTATTTCTGATAAACTGTAAAGCACCATTTTGTTGTAGGGCTATTTCAACCATCTGCTGAAGGGAAGGGAGTGTTTGCTTAAGATGTTTTTCAGATATACTGTCTGTCAATAACAAATACACAGTGGGTGGAGATCCCAATAGTGTTTTCAGTTGGCTTTGTGTGGACGAAATTTGCTCTGCCAGCAAATTGGCTTCACTTTGTATGGTTATTACAAGTGACTTTAGCCGATAAAGTTCTGTTTGAGAAATATTTCCTTGTAAGAATTGAGATTGGTTTGCTTTTAATAGATTGAAAATTTCTTCTTGTTGA
This sequence comes from Bacteroidota bacterium, assembly GCA_018267925.1. Taxonomy (GTDB): domain Bacteria; phylum Bacteroidota; class Bacteroidia; order Chitinophagales; family Chitinophagaceae; genus JAFIGV01. Next base: position 11,507 of record JAFDXO010000021.1, read on the forward strand.
ATTTTAATATCGGCTAACAATCGTTGAGAAAACAATAATTCGGCGCATGATTGTCTAAATTCTGCTTTTAATGAACGAAGCATATCAATAAAACTGCTTTTTGCTGCTTCTTTATTTTGCTTTTCAAGTTGAATTTGCTTTTTTCTTTTTCCTGCTGTTTGAATTAATTGCTGAATTTGTGCTGAAAAAGTTCTATTTCTCCAAAAATTGCCAAACAATGGTGGTGTTTCTGTATTGGTAGAATTTATATACAATTGAATATCGCTAATACTAAAATTGGGGTTTGGCCATACCTTAGCTTGTAAAATGTGGGCATCGGCTTGAGCAATATTTAACTCTTCAGCCAATATTAATAAATTATTATCTAAGAAAATCTTCTCTAAAGAAGGTGTATTTATACGTATCGTATCAGTCTGTATCTGTGCTTGTAAAGTGCTAAAAAAGGGCACAATAAAATATAACGAAGCAAAACAAAGTATATGTTGATAAAAGCGGAATTTCATAGACCTGTTATAAGGAGTCGCAAAATTCCTGCACTAAAATTAGAAGCTTCTTAGAAGCACATTAGAAAACCATGAGAACAAAATATGGTTAAGACAATCGGATAGGAAAGTTTAATTTCATTATTGTTCCTTTAGGTTTATTATCCAATACAGTAAGAGTAATACGATGTAAATCAAGTATTTGTCGAGTAAGATATAATCCAATTCCGTTTCCATATATTGAATTTGCATCTGTACTACGGTAAAACAGATCAAATATTTTATCCTTTTCAACATCTTCAATTCCCATGCCTTGATCGCAAATGCGTAGTTCAAGTTGCTGATTTTTATGATCAAATTGAATCACAACTGTGTTTTCAAGCAAGGAAAATTTAATTGCATTCTCAATTAAGTTAGATATTGCAATAGTCAATAATTCCCTATTAGCATACACATTCAATAGTTCCTGATCAAAAGATAATTGTGATAAATCAACTTGAATGTTTGCTTTAGGATATTCAAAATTCAGCTTTTCCATAACAGTCCAAACTATTTCATCCACCCGGACATCAGTCATTTCAAATTTTTCACGCATTTCTAATCCAGACAATAAGAGCAACCCGTGTATGATGGACTTTAAACGAAGAGCATCCTCCTTAATGGACTCAAGCACCCTGTTATAAGAAGATTGTAAATCTCCTTTCTTTTGTACAATCTCGATTTCACCAATAATTGCAGAAAGTGGTGTTCGAAGTTCATGAGATGCATTTTTTAAAAAATTTCTTTGTGTTGCTACTCCATTTTCCAATCGTTCCAAAAAATAATTAAACGTTTGAATCAAACTTCCTAATTCATCTAACTTGCCTTTCGGTTCTTCTAATCGCAAATGAAGATTCTCGGTTGATATAGAATTTACCTTTTTAATTACATTTGAAAATGGTTTGAATGTTTGTTTAGCAATACCAATTGTCAAAAAATAACTGAATAATAAACCAATTACAAATACAATTAATAACAATCGAGCTAAAACGAATAATGCAGAATTTCCAGATAAATTGATACCGGAAGCTATAATGATAAAATCACCTTGATTATCATGATAAATAATTCCTGTAAACTGTCGGTTTCCTTGTTTAAAACTGTACTTCTCGTTTTGTACAATTTGCGATAGCGTATGTTTTGTTAATTGAAAATGAAGCGTATCGTCCACAAAAAGTTGATAATCATTGGCATAATAAATTCTAATAGACTCGTTAACCATTTGCCTATACCTTCGTTCAATTTCTCTATATTTCTGATTGGTTAATTCATCTTTTTCCAAATAAAAATGAGCAGCTATAATTGCCTTCTCCATTAGCTTTTTATAGTAAATCTCTCTTGTATATTGACGAAATAAGAGATAAGTTACAATCAACGTCAAGCCCATGATAATACCAAAGCTAAACGCTATACGATACGAAAGTTTTCGACGCAAACTCATGGCTTCATTTTTAACATATATCCACGCCCTTTTACCGTGTGAATAAGTGGGCAGGAAAAACCTTTATCTATTTTATTTCGTAGGTAATTAATATATACATCTACTGTATTTGAAGAAACATCAAAATGCACATTCCAAACAGCTTGGGCTATGGTTGAGCGAGAAAGTGCTTTTTCTCTATTTTTCATTAGAAACAAGAGTAAACTAAATTCACGCGGAGACAATTTTAGCTCCTTACCATCTCTTGTTGCGTTTTGTTCATCTACATTTATATAAATTCCACCATATTCCTGAAAACTCATAACACCACGGTTGAATTCTGCTCTACGTAATTGAGCTTGAACCCGAGCTAATAATTCATCGAATAAAAAAGGTTTGGCTAAATAATCATCAGCTCCGGTTTGCAAGCCTTTTATTTTCTCCTCCGGCGAGTCTAATGCACTGAGCATAATGATTGGTGTAGGAATTTTTCGTCTGCGTAAAGTCTGGCAAACATCAAATCCATCAAGCTCAGGAAGCATTACATCCAATATAATTAAATCATAATCATGCTCATCGCATAACTTTATTCCCTCTTTTCCATCCCTTGCTAATTGCACATGAAAAAGGCTTTCTTCTAACCCCTTTTTGATAAAAGTGGCAATCTTTAAATCATCTTCGACTAAAAGAATATTGACCATGATTTCTTCCGCTTAAGAAGCAAAGATATTCGATACCAAAACGATTATTTACAAAACTACATGCTATCCCTAACTTTGCTTATGCTTTCATCTGAATGGAAAAAAGAGGCTGTGCTACATCAAAAAGCATATAAGCGTTTGTTGGAAAAAGGCAATAGAAATAAAATGCTAAATGCCTTACCCACCTTGCACGAAGAAGCATTTCAGGAAATAGACTGCTTGAGCTGTGCTAATTGTTGTAAAAATTATTCTCCTCGCTTTAAACAACCCGATATAAAGCGTATAGCAAAACGACTAAAACTAAAAGAAGGAGATTTAATTTCTCGTTTTTTACGTTTAGATGAAGATGGAGATTTTGTGACAAAAACTTCTCCCTGTCCTTTTCTGGCATCAGATAATGCTTGTACTATTTATGAGGATCGTCCCTCTGATTGTGCTCGTTATCCTTATACTGACGAAGATGTTCTTATCAAAAGAGTTTCCTTAACCCTAAAAAATGCAACTATTTGCCCGGCTGTTTATAGAGTGCTTGAACGATTAAAAACAATTGTTTAGGTTTCATTTTTTTCGATTTTTAAAAGCTCAATTTTTAGAAAAAAGTTTTCTATTGCAAAAAATTAAAAAGGCTGTTTCTATTGTTCGAAACAGCCTCTTGATATTATTGTTGGTTCTCTTATCGTACTAAGGTCAATTCTCCCTTCTCTTCATACATATTTCCATCTGTGCATTTATACTTCACGTAGAAATAGTATGTCCCCATATCTTGTGGTTTACCATTGAAAGTG
>JAFDXO010000022.1 GCA_018267925.1 Bacteroidota bacterium
AATGACGAAGTATTTGAAAAAGCCTTTGAAAAAGCAGAACTCGCCAGCCTCGGGCAAACCGATTTAACCAAATACGAAAGCAGTTTGAAAATTTACCGAGATTTGAAAGGAGTTATTGACACCGCTTTTGATGAAGGAAAAATTGAAGGGAAAATTGAAGGGAAAATTGAAGGGAAAATTGAGGGAAAAATTGAAATAGCCCAACAAGCTAAATCAATGGGACTTTCCATTACCGACATAGCTAAATTGACAGGACTTTCAGAAGACGAAATAAAGCAACTCTGACTTATATTCTGCATACAACATACAGACTGAATACAAGTATCTATTGCAAAAATTTAAGCTTCTATTAAACTAAATTTTCACCACCATTAACCCATAAAAATAGAACAATATAGCCGGACGATGTACTTGTTTTCCGCATACAATTTTCTAACAGGCAAAAAGCATTAAAGGCTTCTCATAACCAATACCCGCATGTAAAGTACTAACCACGAATCAAGTTAATCAACCAAACAAAGCCGAACATTTCAAATATAAATGTGTGTTTCTTTTAAAAACTATCGAGAAATTTAGTTTCCTACATTTGCCCTCCGATTTTCCCATCTATGGTTCATAAAATTTTAGCTGACAAGCCTACTAAACTTTTTTTAGGAATGTCTGCATTTTTTGTTGCCAATGCACTGATTGCAGAAAGTATTGGCACAAAAATATTTTCTCTTGAAAAACTATTTGGTGCACAACCGGCAAACATCACCTTATTTGGTCAATCAGGGCTGGGTTTTGATCTGACTTGTGGTGTACTGCTATGGCCCTTAGAGTTTGTGATGACCGATATTGTAAATGAATATTATGGACCTAAGGCTATTAAACGCATTTCATACACTGCTGTAATTCTAATTACATACGCTTTTCTGATGTATTATTTAGCCATAGCGGTGCCAGCAGCTGATTTTTGGGTTCCTATCAATAAACCAAACGGCATTCCCGATATGCAGGCTGCATTTTCAGGCATTTTTGGGCAAAACATGCGTATTATTTTAGGTAGCCTAATAGCTTTTTTAGTTAGTCAAATGGTGGATGTTACCATTTTTCATAAGATCAAACGATATACTGGTGAACAAAAAGTATGGCTTCGTGCGACAGGCTCAACAGTTGTGTCGCAATTAGTAGATAGTTACATTGTTTTGTTTATTGCATTTGCAGGTGTGTTTTCTTGGCAACAGATTCTCAGTTTTGGTGTGATGAATTATACTTACAAATTCACTATGGCAATTGTACTTACACCATTGATATATTTTGTAGAACATAGAATTGAAAATTATGTAACCCCTACTGTTGCTAAAGCGATGAAACAAGCAGCCATGAAAAATGAATAATCAAATTAATTTGAATTGGATTCAGGAAGAATAACTAAAAAGTGGATTGTCTTGAAGTTGAAAACACATTTTTTACAATAAGATTATTGCTCAAAACGCAAACCCAACAAACCATTGGTTCCGGGCATTGGTCGTCCGTTCATTATTTGATAAGATTGGTTAAATAGGTTATTTATTTGAGCAAAAACAGAAAATCTTTTTTTACCCAATGGAGCTGCATAGCTTAACTGAAAATTAGTTATAGCAAATGGTAATAAACGATCTGTTTCATCCATGTTTATATACCTTGCACCGGTATAACTTTCATTTAGGTTAAGGTACCATCTTTTCCAAGTAGCTCCCATATTAGCCACTCCCACAAATAATGGTGTATATGGAATTTGCTTTCCTAAACTCTGATCATTAGGCAAATAGCTATTTAATGTTGTAGCTTTTGTATAAGCCAAATGTAAAGAAACATAAAGCATTAATCTTTCCAAAGTATAGGTAAGAGATTGATCCCATTCTATACCACGACTATGAACAGAAGCTATATTGTGTGGTGTCCATATACTGCCTCCCAACCAAATAATCCAATCGTTTATGACGCGATTAAAAAAACTAAAATCATTACCATATCGAAAGCGGTTAGTGTTGTGGCTTTTAAACGAAATTCCGACATCTTCACTCCAACCAATTTCAGGCTTCAGCAAGGTGTTTCCACCGGGTTGAAAATATAACTCATTTAGAGTTGGTGCACGGAAAGAACGTTGCACATTTAGTTTGAAGGTCAACCCTTTTGCCAATAAATAACTCATGCCGCCACCCGGCAACCAAGTAGAATATCTATCAACATTTTCTTGACGAATAGTTGTAGAAGCTTGTAGTCTGTTTGATTGATTATGATAAGCATAACTGACAACCCAAGCAAAACGTTGCTGTTGAAATATTTCATTCATGCTATTCATCCATAAAATTTGAATTGGCGAGAAAATCATCCACTCATGCCTTGTTCCGAAACGCTTTTTTAGTCCGGCTTCAGTAAAGGATTGATGGGAAAGATTATTGCTTTGAAGATTAATTGTATCATCCCGATAAAACATTTTATCGTTCAATAAAGCTGATTTAATATACACATTGCTCTTTGGTTTATTTCTATTCCAAGTGACTAAAACGCGCCAAGCATAATCTTGCCTTATTTTGTCAGAAAATGCCTCAAAAGTTGCTGCCGGAATCTCTCGATAATATTGTTGATACCAAACATCTAATTGGATTTTCTGAACTTGATTTAGCTTAACTGATAAGCATTGTTGAGTAGCTACTCCTCTCAATTTTGCATGGCTCATTCTGAGTAGTTTGTCGTCAACATCATGATACAAAAAATCATTTTTGGCTAACTGTCCCATAACTTGCCCTGTCCAACAAAATTGCTTTCTGTTTATAGAAAATTTGGCTGCACCATGCCCTTGTGAAAAGCTACCCACTCCAACCGAAAGAGTATATTTATTTTCGTGTACAAAACGAGGTGTATCAGACGATAAAAGTATGGCTCCGCCTACGTTTCCGCTCCCCAACAAAGCTGAAGATCCACCATACTGCAATTGAATATTACCCATTAATCCGACGGGTATGTTTGATATATCAGACAAACCCAAAGCAGCATTATTGATTGGAATGCCGTTCCACAAAACCAATGTTTGTGCAGCAGATGAGCCGCGCATATTTAATGTTGCCAAACCATTAAATCCATAAGACTTAATAGATACCGATGTTTGCTGAGACAGCAAAGCACTTAACGACTGAAATTGGAATAATGACTTAGTGAGGCTATCTATTTCTACATGCTTTTGCCCAACTGAAAAATGCCCGATTCGCCAATCACTTGATGATGTTTGTTCTCTTCTGCTTTCATGTATTTGCACTTCGGAAAGTGTATCTCGTAAGGTTTGTGCACATACAATTGATGTCCCAAAGACACTAAGTAACACTACAAAAACATCTAACCATCGAAACATGTTTGTTATTTAGAAAAATAGAAATGACCAATGCCAGTTCCAACATTAAACTGATGTTTCAGTGTTCCATCAGATTTGTAAACACTGACTAAACTTTTTTGTGTGAAGCCTCGTGGATCGCCAATGTAAATATCTCCAGTAAATGGGCTGATTCCAAGTGCCCAAAAATATTGACCAGCAGTTGCTGCGACAAAAGGATTTAAGGGTAGATCTGTTGCATGAATAGACATTCTAAAAATGCCATTATTACTTGTGCTTCCTGAATAGTTCACCTCAATAAAATACAAACTATCGCCTGCAATATTTAGGCAAGGGTGCACCACATCAAAACCGGAATTAAAAGCTAAGCTTTTCAAAATTTGTTTTGTTTTCGGATTTATTCGAGTGAACATAGCAGGCTTCCCCATAGCTACATTCCCCGACAATATCCAAATCATACTATCCCTATCCAACAACAGCTCAGAAGGAGCGAAACCTAATCCGGTTAGGCTATCTACAAAAAACTGTTGAGCAGCATCCAGTACATACACTTTATTATTTGCCGTATCCCAAGGTGCAACGTAAATGCTATTATTCAGACGTAACATTCCTTCTGCATTACGTGCCGGCAAAGGTAGGGTTGCATCAATGGCACCCCTCTCAATGTTGACTACATAAATTTTATTATTAAAAAGTGATGAAACCAACATCTGTTGATTATTAAGAGGAACAATGTATCGCGGCTTTGAAACAGCTATTGTTTTGAGCCATTTCATGTTGGCATCCAACACCAAAACTCGATCAGAATTATTGATACAGAGTACATATTGGTTGCCCATTTGAATCATGCTCTGAAACACATCACCCAATTGTTTTCCGGCATTGTTATCCTTAAATATATCGGTATAAACGGTGTCTTGCTTAGGCAAATACAACCCTAAAGAAGCATTGCCATTTCCATAACTTCCTTCACACACACAAAAAATCTTTTGTGAATCCAGGTTTGAAATATTTGTTGGGGGGTTATCTTGGGTTTTACTACACGACCACCACCCTATTGACAAAATTGCTATTATCAGTGTTTTATGAAATGTTCTGTACATCGGTTGCCGGATTGATCCGTAAAGGTGATAAAATAAATTCCTGATGACAAAAATGAAACATCTAAGTCAACAGAACCGTCCATAGTACCGGATCGAATCGTATTTCCGGTCACATCAAAAAGCCTAAAAGTTGCTTTGGGAAGGCATTTCAGGGTAATATGATTTTCAGTAGGATTGGGATAAATAGAGGCTAATGTGTGAGAAAAAGAAGACAAAGAAGTTGGCCATAAATGATGCAAAACACCGACTGCATCTAAATCAAAACCACCAGTGGGAAAAGGAGTAGGATAAGGGTCGTTAATTTTTCTACCTGTTTGATCGAAAGTACCCAAACTACCGATAGACCCAATTACATCCACAATACGAACGTGGGTAATCCGACTGATGTCTAATCCGGTAATACCTGCCAGCTCTTGAAGATCAAATGGAGTTCCATAATTTGCTATATATTTTCCTGCCAAATTATTCATCAGACGAGCGTTCATATAGTTTTGACCAACAACGCTGGATATTTGAGAAGTGTCTTGTGTTAATGAATTTGATGGGAAACGAAAGAAATGTATGCCATCCGAACTCACTTCAACAAAAGCAAGTTCTAAAAATGCTTCTTCAGCATTGTTGGGATTTAAGAAACCGTTTTCAAAGACGGCGAAATCTGCTCCAGGTCCGTTTGTTATAGGATTTGAGAAATAAAGAGTAGCTACTCCACTATCTCCCAAGCTAACCACATAATTATCGGCAGCACCTATGGCAAGACTGCTATCTCCTGCTGAAGCCTTACCCAAAGCAGGCTGTGCAATATCCAAATAGCCGCGCTTCACATTGCATGAAGTTGCCCATCCAACAAACAACGGGCTATTGCCAGCAATTGCCGTTGAGCCCACAATGCCTGCTTGAGGTGCATATTGAGCTTTGCTTTCATCGGAAAAAAAGAGTAAAAAAAGCGCGGCTAAAAGGATTGATTTCATCTCATTATTGCTTTATAAACTGTACAGATTGTTTTGCATTATCACGATTGAATTGCAAAACATAAGTTCCTGAAGGTAAATCGGCAACCGGAATTGTTAATACATCGTGCATGGCTTCAAATTGTCCTAATATCCGACCGCTCATATCTAATAGAGAAACCGTTGTTGACTGCCATTCTTGGCAAGAAATATGAATTACATCAGTAGCCGGAATCGGGTATATTTTAGCCGTAATGTTATTGGTTTTTGGAACACCCATTATAGTTAAGCATGTAAAATTGTCAATACAGAAAAAGCCCGGTGTATTCATACCATACATGGGGTCGTTATCAGAAGAACTTAGAGAAAATCCAATGCTGTCAACCAACGTAAACTTTGAAAGACTTACCCATTGCCAATCACGAATGATATAATCTTGTGCGTTGTTTGCAAAGCGATAATCAGCTAAATAATATTGAACAGTATCTTTAGCTTGTCCATTTGCATATCCTGTGATGGTCAGCAAAAACCAATCGGGATAGCTACCTTGGGGTAAGCCTGAATGAGTACCGGTTGTATCGCCAAATTTTCTTGCACCAAAATATCCGCTCCTCATGGCGTTATACGCATAGGTGCTGTTTGTTACATAAAAACCAAATGGTTTTAAAGATACATAACGAGAGATATCTATTTTGGGTGTTGCACCATAACCAGGTTCACACACCACATATTGAGCGGAGCCTCCATAACCCGATCCGGCTTTTGCGGAATACATGTTTCCAAACCCACTTGTTACAGAATCTTTCATGTTGGAATAAGCAAAACCTTTTGACCAAAATCCACCATAAGAAGTATCATAATAGTAAGGGAAATGCATATACCCATCGTTAAAACCAAGATCAATCATACTGGCAGATTTATTGAGGTAAAAAGTGTCTGTCTTGGACAAATAAAGGGTGTCGAAAGTAGCCACGATCTGTTGGGCTTGCATTTGAAAAGCTACAATCAGAGCAACAAGAAAAAGTAGTGTTTTGCGCATATTTATATTGGTTTTAAAAAAAACATAGTTCCAATATGCTGCAATAGAAAAAAGGTTTAGTAAGAAAACGCATAACGTTATCTAACCCGTGCCTTTGTTCCCGAAAGCAGCAAAGTAAAAAAACAACATCGGCAGGTCTTCTGACTCGCTTCCTCTTTTTGTGCCTTCCCGTCTCTAAAGAAACAGTGGCGTGGAGATACAAAAGAGTTTTCTATTGAAGCTCACAGCATCGGGTAATGTTTAGGATTTTCACCTAATTCCCTTTTCATTCCGTAACGTACGGAAACCGTTGCGGTTGCAAAAGTAGCGAAATGAGATTAATGATTGGAAAGTTTTTTTGTCTTAGGCATAATTATTGTCATTACCATGCCTTTCGCGAATTATTTTTGTGCTCATCTTTATTTTGCGGCTTCTAACAACATGTTGAAACGACTTTTAAAAATATTTCGCAATTTTTTGCTCATCATCATGGGCTTGATGGTAGCAGTCGTTGTGTTGATCAACTTTACACCCGTACAAAACTTCATTGTTAAAAAAGCAACAGAAGCCTTAGCCAATAAGCTACAAACCAAAGTAAATATTGCTCATGTTCGAATAGATTTTCTAAACCACATTCTCTTGCAAGGGCTTTACCTTCAAGATCATCATGGAGACACGCTACTATATGCGGGAGAAGCAAGAGTAAGAATAACAGATTGGTTTTTTTTACAAAAAGAGAAACCTATTTTACATTATATAGGACTGCATCAAGCTTTAGGTCATCTCTATCGTACAGATTCGAGCAAGGAATGGAACTATCAATTTATCATTGACGCTTTCGATAATGGAAAAAAATCCAACAAGCCTAAACAAACAAACACATTTGAAATTGACCTACGAAAGATAGATATTCAAAATGCACGCTTTCACATGGATGATGCTTGGGTAGGGAGTGATTATGATATTGATTTGGGCAACGTGCAGATACAAGCTGAAAATTTAGACTTAAAAAAGCAAACTGTATCTTTTAATAAAATTTTGGTAGAAAATGCAGGTGTTACTTTGCGAGATTATGTAGGCGGCCGGCCCGACTCTCTGAAGCCAAAACCTATTACTATTATTGACACCACCTCTTTCAATACTGATAACTGGCAGCTTCGTGCTAAAACAATTCAATTAAACAATTGTGCTTTTACCTTAGATGCAACCACTCGTGAAGCCTTTCCCAAGGAATTTGATCCAGGGCATATTGACATTCAAAACATTAATATCCTGGCTTCAAATATCCGCATAACCAAAGATACCATTTGGGGAAAGGTTAACAACATGAGTGCAAATGAAAGATCCGGTATAAAAATTAAAAAGTTCAAAGCTGACATTTCGGTTTCGCCAAATGCCTCTATCTGCAAAAATCTTTTTCTTGAAACTAACAACAGCAAACTGAATGGATACTATGCCATGCACTACAAACGGTTTCCCGACTTTTTAGATTATATCTATAAAGTAAAAATGGTAGGCAAACTGCACGACTCTTATGTTGAGGCTTCAGACATTGCTTTCTTTGCTCCTGCACTAAGACAATTTCATACGACCATTCGCGTAGCCGGTGAAGTGGAAGGAACCGTTGACAAACTGAATGCCCAAGATCTGAATTTAACGGATGGAAGCTCTGCTTTGAAGGGCAATTTGAAAATGACCGGATTACCGGATATCAATCAAACCTTTATTCAGTTTGAAAATGGGATGGTTTATACTACCGGAATTGGCATCTTAAAATATGCACCTAAACTCCGCAACAACCCTAATATAGCGATTGAAAAACTAACACAAATATTTTATCGAGGAAATTTTACCGGTTACATAGACCACTTCGCTGCTAATGGCTTACTACAAACTAATTTAGGTTCTATACAGTCCAACATCAAACTATTTATTCCCAATAGGGTTGCTAATAAAGCAACATATTCCGGTGTGATTACTACTACCGGATTTCAACTTGGCACATTAATTCGTCAACCTTTATTAGGCAGTATTGCGCTTCATGCAAATGTGCAAGGGGTAGCATTTGATCCGGAAATTGCATCTGTAAAAGTAAATGGTGTAGTAAACCATTTTGATCTCAATGGTTATAGATATCAAAACATTGATGCAGAAGGATCTTTAGCTAGAAAAAAATTTGACGGAAAACTCTTAGTGGATGATCCTAACCTTGCCTTATCCTTCAATGGTAGCGCAGATTTCAACAACCATGAATTGAAAATAAATGCAACGGCAAACTTGCTAAAGAGTAACTTAAAGGCATTGAACTTCACTAAAGATTCAATGACTGCTTCTTCCGATTTTGACTTAAACTTTATAGGAAATAGCATTGACAGTTTCTTTGGTTATGCCAAATTATTCAACATCAATCTGGTTAGAAATATTCACAGGCTTGATGTGGACTCAATCTACATTAGATCAACAACGGAAAATGGAGAAAAATTATTGGTGCTTGAAAGCAATGATTTAGTTGCTCACGTAAGAGGAAATTACCAACTATCAACTCTCCCTCGTTCTGTACAATATTATGTGTCTGGCTATTTGCCGAATTATATAAAAGCACCTACAAAATATGCACCCAATCAAGCTCTTCTTTTTGATGTTCAAACTCGTCATATAGACAGCCTTTTTGCCGTGCTATTGCCCGGTGTAAAAGGATTTAGCAATGCCTCCTTAAATGGTTCGCTAAACACATTTGAGCAAAAATTAGACTTGGCTGCAACTATTCCCTATGGCTATCTTTATGGCATCACCTTGAACGGGGTAACACTGAATGGAACTGGCAACTTCAACAAATTGACCGTTCAAGCAAAATCAAACGAACTAATAGTAGGAAACAATGCAATTAAGGCAAGTATTGAGGCTAACGCAACAGTAGGAAACGACTCCATTCAATTTCAAGTAGCAACCACATCAAATGATGCTGTTGGAACACTTGCCATTAAAGGACATGCACATGCTAGTGGTGATACCCTATACATGCACTTACTTCCTTCAGACTTTTACCTAAACCAAAACAGATGGGAAATTTTGCCGGAAAATCACTTTGCCTTTAGTAAAGATTATCTTCAAATCCAAAATCTAAAACTCAAATCCGGTTCGCAGTTGATAACTGCACACACAGAAAATGAAACCACCAATCAATCATTGTTGGTGAGCCTAAAAAATATAGATGTAGCCATGCTGGGAAACTTGGCCGGCATTGCAATTTATCAACCTAATGGAAGCATCAATGGAAACTTATCGCTGCATCATCTCTTTTCAGGTTTGGAATTGCAAAGTAATTTAAAGGCAACCAATGTTACACTTGGTGCAGACACATTAGGTACCATTAATTTAATTGGCAGCTACTTGTCCAAAAAGCAAATTATTACTTTGGATGCTCAAAGCGGCATTTTTCACGGCGACAATTCTATACGAGCTGCAGGCAGCATGTCGCTTGATAGCAACAACACACAACTTCTAAACGGATACCTTCAATTTAACTACGCACAAATTGCTTGGCTTTCACCCATTCTGAATGGATATGTAAGCAAGCTTGAAGGTTATTTAAACGGCAACATAAACATCAACGGATCAGCTACACAACCAAACATTTCAGGCGAGATAACGATAGGAAATGCTGCACTGAAAATAGATATGATCGGCACGCATTACCGCATTCCCTATGCCTTACTAAAAGTAGATAATAATAAAATTGACTTTGGAAGAATAATGGTGTTAGATGATGCCAACAGACCGGCCATTTTAACCGGCGGAATTGCACACGATCGTTTTCGGAATATGACTTTCAATCGAGTTTCACTAACCTCTTCCGAAATTGAAGCACTCAATTTAAAAGACTACGAAAACAACACCTTCTATGGAAATCTTGTTGCAGCAGTTGAATCTATGACAATTTCAGGACCAATGGACGACATAAAAATGTCTATTACAGCTTCTCCTGCTCAGCGTTCCCATATATTTATTCCCATAAGAACCAGTAGCGATATTGGCTCATATAGCTATGTTAGCTTTCGTGCTTTAGACACCACAGCAGTATTGAACCAAAAGCGACGAAATAAATTTTCCCTTTCTATCATCGGTAAAATGAATCCGCTTGCCGAAATGACTTTGGTGCTCGACCCGGCTACCGGCGACATGATCAACGCAAAGGGGAATGGAACAATCACGCTCAATGTACCCTCTGATGATGATGTAAAAATGTATGGTAATTATGAAATTGACGAAGGAGATTACACCTTTACCCTTCGCCAGCTTGCCTTTAGAAGAAATTTCATCATTAACTCCGGTAGTAAAATTAGTTTCAACGGACCTCTCTCTGCAACCAATTTAAACATCAATGCACTTTATACAACACGTGCCAGAATGATTGACTTATTAACCGATCGAGAAACACAATTCATAAAAGGAACTCAAGAAGAACGAGATGCTAAAACAGCTCAAAATGTAGTGGTCAAACTTTACATGACAGGTTCTTTAAATGACCCCAAACTAAACTTCAATATTGACCTTGCAGACACCAAACCAGAAGGAACTTTAGCCTATCAAAAACTTAAACAAATCAACCAAAACGACCGCGAACTTTTTGATCAAGTTGCCTCATTGCTTTTAATAGGAACTTTTATTCCTCCTGAAGGTATGGCTAATGCTACAACGGCAACAACCGGAGCCATCAACAATGTCAGCGAACTCATCTCTACCAATGCTTCTGCCCAACTAACAAACGTTGTAAACAAACTATTAGGCGACCCCAATCTTTCTATTGAATTGAAATACAAAAATTACAACCTAAGCGACCCCTTAATTGCTGGAGGAGTAAACAGAAATGAAGTTTCGTTTGGCATTCGTAAAAACTTGTTTAAAGACCGACTTATTTTAGAATTAGGAAGTACTTATGACTGGGGGCGACCGACTTCTTCAAACAGTACAACTAGCAACTTGAATCCGGCCGGCGATTTCCGACTTCAATATTTATTGACTAAAGATGGACGTGTTCGACTTAATGCCTTTCGAACTAGCAGTTATGACGTTTTAGTAGATAGAAATATCTGGCGGGGTGGTATTGGAATCTCTTACAGGAAATCATTCAACAACATTTGGGATTTACTCAATTCTTCACCTCCACAAAAAAATGAACCTAAAAAACAAGAAATCATTTCAGACTCTGTCACTCAAACCAAAGGAACCTTTTAAAAATAATTTCAGGAGTTTGAATTTAGCAATGATTCATTTTTTATCTTCAAAGTAATAATTACCTTATCATGTATAATTGATTTATAGATTATGCAACTTGTCTGAGGTGCTTCTACAATAGTTCTTTTCACTACTATTTCATGCACTTAAAATATCTTTCGCCATGAGTGTTTTAAATATTTATAAAATTACGCCTACCATAATTAGCTTCATCACATCTAATATTAGTGATATAATAAATATAAACTCAGTTAGGAAAGTCGAGAACTGTTATGGGTAAGATTAATGTATATTATGAACAAAAATAAATTAGCCTGGCTAATGTAACATTAGTCAGGCTAATTAAGGTTATATAAAGTAGAATGATAAAATCTAACTCTATAATACTTCAGGAGCAAGAGAAACAATCTTCATGTAGCCTTTATCTCGAAGTTCACGAGCAACTGGGCCGAAGATACGAGTACCGCGTGGTTCATCAGAGTTGTTGAGCAATACAACAGCATTGTCATCAAAATTGATGTAAGAACCATCTTTGCGGCGTAGTTTATTTTTTGTTCTAACGATTACGGCTTTAGAAACGGTACCTTTTTTCATATTACCACCCGGCAATGCGTCTTTTACCGTTACAACGATTTTATCGCCGATACCTGCGTAGTCTTGTCCCGAGTTGCCCAACACGCGAATGCAAAGCACTTCTTTAGCTCCACTGTTGTCGGCTACATTGAGCCGGGATTCTTGTTGTATCATTTTCTTTAACTTTTTGAGAATTCAGTAGCAAATAGTATAAATCAAGTAAAGGTCTTTGAAAAAGCAACGGTAACTTGATAAAATATTTAGGGCTACTTACTTAGCTTTTTCAATAATTTCAACTAAACGCCAGCGTTTTGTTTTACTGAGCGGGCGTGTTTCCATGATTCTCACTACATCACCAATACCAGCAGTGTTTTGTTCGTCATGAGCATGAAACTTGGTAGTTTTTTTCAAAAATTTACCGTAGATGGGGTGTTTTACTTTACGTTCAACTGCAACGGTAATGGTTTTATTCATTTTGTCGCTGCTAACGATTCCAATACGGGATTTTCTGCGTTTTCTTTCTATCGTTGTCATTTGTTTGACTTTTTTGTAGAAAGTAGAAAGTGGAAAGTAGAAAGAATGTAACGGAAACTCTCTGTCTTCTTAACTTTTTACCTTTCTGGACTTTGTATTTTTAGAAACCTAAAGTACGTCTGCGTTGTTCTGTTTTCATACGTGCAATCGTGCGACGTAGTTGACGAATCATAAGCGGATTTTCAATAGGATTCACCGCGTGGCTAAACTGCAATTTTTTCAGGCGAACTTCTTCTTCCGTCACCTTGCTTTGCAAAGCCTCGTTTTCCATCGAGCGGAAATCTTCAACCTTCGATTTTTTTGCTTTGGCCATTTTTATATAATTTTTTATTTTTAACTTTATCAAGTGTTTAATTTCACTTGGTAAAGGTATTATTTGATTTTATTTTCTAAACGTAAACAACGGTAAGGTAGTTCTTACGCCATTATGCGCCGGCATAATCGTGACGAACAACAAACTTGGTACGAATAGGTAATTTTTGTGCTGCAAGTTCTAAGGCTTCTTGAGCTAATTGCATCGGAATGCCATCAAGTTCAAACATGATACGTCCGGGTTTTACAACAGCTGCATAAAACTCAAGATTACCTTTACCTTTACCCATACGCACTTCAAGTGGCTTACGAGTAATTGGTTTGTCAGGGAAAATTCTGATCCAAACATTACCTTCACGTTTCATGTGGCGGGTCATTGCCTGGCGTGCAGCTTCAATTTGGCGATTCGTAATCCACTTAGGCTCCATTGCCTTCAGACCAAACGAACCAAAAGCTACGGTAGCGCCACGCTGTGCGTTTCCTTTGATTCTGCCTTTATGTGCTTTACGATGTTTCGTTCTTTTTGGCTGTAACATTGTTACAATATTTTTTTTTAATTAGTATTCAAAAAAGCGACTTCTTTATAAAATGGAAAGATGTCGTTGATTGACAATAAAAGCTATTTATTCTAAGCTGGTTTACGTCCACCACCGCGACGATCTCCGCCACCTCGGCGTTCAGCACCACGCTGATCACCACCACGACGATCTCCTGAGCGACGATCATCAGCACCAGCAGCCGGTCCGCGTCCACGATTATCAGCTCCAGCAGAGAAGTTAGGATTCAAATCGCGCTTACCCAACACTTCACCTTTACAAATCCATATCTTCAGTCCGATTTTACCATAAACAGTCATGGCAAAAACACTTGCATAGTCAATATCCATACGGAAGGTATGCAAAGGAGTACGTCCTTGTTTAAACTCTTCAGTCCGTGCAATTTCAGCACCATTTAAACGACCGGCAGCCTTAATTTTTATACCTTCAGCCCCCATTCTCATGGCAGTAGAAATTGCCATTTTGATTGCACGCTTATAGCTTACACGGCTTTCAATTTGACGAGCAATAGTCTCACCAACAATCATCGCATCCAATTCTGGACGACGAATCTCCATGATGTTAATTTGAACATCGTCCTTCTTGGTCAGCTTTTTAAGTTCTTCTTTGATACGGTCAACTTCTTGCCCGCCCTTACCTATGATGATCCCAGGCTTAGATGTATGAATAGTAATGATCAGCTTACCAAGCGTACGTTCAATAACAACACGGGAAATACCGCCTTTGTTGATACGTGCATTGAGATAAGTGCGGATTTTGTGATCTTCAACCAATTTTCCGCCAAAATCCCGCTTTTCACCATACCACATTGAGTCCCATCCGCGGATGATTCCCAACCTGTTACCTATAGGATTTGCTTTTTGACCCATTCTTTATAAATTATGAATGTTGAATTTGTTAATTATGAGTTTGCATTTTCAAGAGCTACCGGCTGTGCAAGACGACTATCTACCACAATGGTAACGTGATTACTACGTTTACGAACACGATTTGCACGACCTTGAGGTGCAGGGCGCATACGTTTTAGCATACGACCACCGTCAACCATAATTGTTTTTACAAACAAATTGGCTCCGGCAACATCCACCCCTTCGTTTTTTACTCTCCAATTAGCAATGGCACTCAACAATAGCTTTTCAAGTGCTACTGAGTTATGTTTCGTACTAAATT
This sequence comes from Bacteroidota bacterium, assembly GCA_018267925.1. Classification (GTDB taxonomy): domain Bacteria; phylum Bacteroidota; class Bacteroidia; order Chitinophagales; family Chitinophagaceae; genus JAFIGV01. The sequence continues at coordinate 14,802 of JAFDXO010000022.1, forward strand.
TGAGTGTATTGAGGGCTATTTCTACCTCCATTCCACGAACCAAATCCGCTAACAAACGCATTTTGCGCGGAGAGGTAGGATAATTACGTAAGCGAGCTACAGCTTCCATGTTGTTAAATTCAAAAGTCGAATATCGAAAAGTCAACCGTAAGTAATAATCTACTTTATTTTATACTTTCCGAGAGGACTCTTATTTTGTTTTTTTATTAATAATATTTACTTGCTTCCGCTATGTCCTTTAAAGTTACGGGTAGGTGCAAACTCTCCCAGTTTGTGACCAACCATAAATTCAGTTACATACACAGGAATAAACTTATTGCCATTGTGAACAGCAAAAGTCTGTCCGACAAAATCCGGTGTAATGGTAGAGCGACGGCTCCAAGTTTTTATAACACCTTTCTTTGTCTTTCCTTCGCTAACTGCCAGTACTTTGCGTTCCAGCTTGGTATCTACGTAAGGACCTTTTTTAATTGAACGAGCCATTTCTTGTAATGTGCTAATTTGCTAATAATGCTAATCCTTTAGATTAGTTTGATAATTTTTTTCCGTTCTTACGCTGAATGATCAATTTATTTGATCCTTTTGTCAGGCTACGTGTTTTTTCACCTTTAGCGTATTTACCGGTGCGACTACGTGGATGTCCGCCCGATGAGCGTCCTTCACCACCACCCATTGGGTGATCAACCGGATTCATTGCTACACCTCGGTTACGTGGGCGAATTCCTTTCCAACGATTACGTCCAGCCTTACCCATTGATTGTAATGCGTGATCGCTATTGGAAACGATTCCTACAGTAGCCATGCAAGTACCTAAAACACGACGAAGTTCACCGGATGGCATTTTCAGAACTACATATTTTTCTTCTTTAGCGTTTAGCTGAGCATAAGTTCCAGCTGAACGAGCCATAGAGCCGCCTTGTCCGGGTTGTAATTCAATGTTATGAACGACTGTACCTAAAGGCATATTTTTAAGCAATAATGCATTTCCGACCTCAGGTGCGACTACATCACCGCTTACAATAACTGCTCCTACTTCGAGTCCTTGAGGGGCAAGAATGTAGCGTTTTTCACCATCTGCATAATTCAATAATGCGATGAAGGCAGTACGATTAGGATCATATTCTATCGTTTTTACCGTAGCAGGGACAGCGGGTTTGTTGCGCTTGAAGTCAATCTTACGGTACATTTTTTTATTACCTCCACCTATATAACGCATGGCACGACGACCTTGCGCATTTCGTCCACCAGTTCCGGGTAAAGCTTCAATTAAACTTTTTTCGGGCTGATTTGTGGTAACTTCTGCATAAGCGTTACCGATTCTCCAACGTGTGCCGGCAGTAACCGGTTTGTATTTACGTAATGCCATTTTTTTCTTTCTTTAAGTATCTTACTACTTAGTATTCAATTTAAAGCATTGAGCTATTCGATTCTTCAAATGAGGGCTTCCTGCTTACTACTTAATGATAGCTATCTAATTACATTGAAAAAAGATCAATTGAATCTCCGGCTGCAAGCGTAACAGTTGCTTTTTTGTATGCCGGGCGAACCCCTTTCAAAAAGCCGGCTTTTGTATAACGAGCTTTGTTTTTTCCGGGAACGATAACTGTGTTCACGTCATTAACTTTCACTCCGTAGAACTCTTCAACAGCCTTTTTTACTTCCAGCTTATTAGCATTGCGATCAACTTCAAAAGTATAACGTCCTGATTTTTCCATCTGGGCATTTACTTTTTCTGTAAGAACCGGCCTAACCAGTACGTCAGCTAGTTTCATCCTTTCAAATTTGGCAGTGTGTTTGATTTATTTGATAAAAAACACACCTTATTAAAAATATTATTTACTTTATTTACTTTATCTTTTCAATCCGTTGATTGAAGTATAAAATATTATTCTGCTTCTACTGGCTCTTGAAATAATTTTGCAGCAGCTTCTGTGAAAATCAACACATTACTATTTACAAGATCGTAGGTATTCATGTCACTCAAAATAATTGTTTTGCTATCTTGCAAATTACGAGCACTTAGATAAACATGGGTATCGTATTCTGGTAAAATCAATAATGATTTTCTGTTTTCTCCTTTCAATGCGTTCAAAGTAAGGGAGAAATCCTTTGTCTTTGGTGCAGATAGGTTAAAATCTTCCACAACTACAATCTTACCTTCTTTAGCTTTATAGGCTAAAGCGGACATTTTAGCAAGGTCTTTTACTTTACGATTCAATTTAAAATCATAATCGTGTGGTTTTGGACCATTTACCGTACCACCACCCTTATATAGAGGGTTACGGATGTTACCTTTACGAGATCCACCTGTACCTTTTTGGCGATGAAGCTTTTTAGATGACCCGTGTACTTCGGCCCTTGTTTTGGTGCTATGCGTACCTTGGCGCTGTGCAGCAAGATATTGCTTCACTGCAAGGTAAATGCAATGATCGTTAGGTTCGATTCCAAAAATTTCTTCTGGCAATTCTATTGAACGCCCCGTCTTTGCACCTTTACTATTTAAAACGTCAACTTGCATGACTATATTAATTCTGAATTAAAACAATTGATCCATTATGTCCTGGTACAGATCCTGCAACTAGGATATAGTTTTGCTCTGGAAATATTTTGATTACGCGCAAGCCTTTCATCTTAACGCGATCTCCACCCATACGTCCAGCCATGCGCATACCTTTAAATACGCGGCTTGGGTATGACGAACCACCCACAGAACCGGGAGCGCGTTGACGGTCATGCTGACCATGCGAAGCTTCGCCAACACCGGCAAAACCATGACGCTTTACAACCCCTTGGAAACCCTTACCTTTGGTAGTGCCGATAACGGATACTTTTTCTCCTTCGGTAAAAATGTCGCATGTTAGGCTTTCACCAACCTGCTTTTCTATGGAACAATTACGAATTTCTTTTACTATAGCTTTAGGCGAAGTATTTGCCTTAGCGAAGTGATTGAGAAGTGCTTTAGGCGTATTCTTCTCTTTGGCTTCTCCGAATGCGATTTGGATCGATTCATAACCGTCGGTATCTACGGTCTTTTTTTGAGTAACCACACAAGGGCCAGCTTCGATGATGGTACAAGCTGTTTGCTTGCCATTCGGCTCGAACACACTGGTCATGCCGATTTTCTTGCCAATAATACCTTTCATTTTATAATATTTAAGTCAAGCGCCCGGTTGCCTTTTGGTGATGGTCCGGGATTGACCGTTTTACTTTATCTTATTAAAGAACCTATGCCTTTCGGCTAATTCATCAAGCTTTAATCTCTACTTCTACGCCGCTTGGAAGATCCAATTTCGACAATGCATCTACAGTACGTGAAGAAGATGTGTAAATATCCAACAAACGCTTGTGCGTGCAAAGTTGGAATTGCTCACGACTCTTCTTGTTTACGTGCGGTGAACGCAACACTGTAAAGATCTTCTTCTCTGTAGGCAAGGGAATTGGTCCTGTTACTACCGCTCCCGTTGTGCGCACAGTTTTTACGATTTTGTCTGCAGATTTATCCACCAGACTGTGGTCGTAAGATTTCAGCTTAATTCTGATACGCTGTGACATACTTATAAATATCTTCTACCCGAAAAATTTGGGACTGCAAAGGTATGAGTTGTTTTTAATCGGCCAAAAATATTTTGATTTTTTTTTGCAGCGTTTATCATTTTTTCTGGCTCACTTAAGATTTTAGCCTGTCTTTCACTTACCCAAATCGGTTATGATACATGTTTTAAGTTCTATTTGGGGGTGAATATCTTTCGAGGGTGAAAGATTTTTTTAGCAATACTACCAACCTGATCCTTTTTCCGCTTATTAAATTGAAAATGATGGTCTTTTATCTAAACGGGTAGTGCTTATCATTTCTGTTTCAATTTTATTCGCTTTGTAATGTGCAAAAAGTCAACTCAATTCAATCCATTCTCCATTTTTAGAATCCGGAATTTCACTTCTTATATTGCCACATTCTTTTAGTGCCTTATCTTTACACGCTTATGTTTCTCGCTGATTTACCAATTTACAAGAAGCTTACCAGGCAACGCTCCATCACTTTTGCAAAATATCTGGCTCCGCTCATCTCAGACGGTTCACACATTCTTGATTTTGGGTGTGGCAATATGTACACTGCTCGCCAATTGTTGCATCTGAAACCCAACTTAAAAATTACGGGGCTTGACATCATACGAGATCAGAACCTGAGCAATGATATTTTGTCTGATAAAAGATTGTCTTTTCAATTAAGTAGTACCAACATAATTCAATCGCCGGACGACTATTACGATGGTGCCATTGCCCTTGCAACGTTACATCACACACCGGATCCTGAGTTTTTCTTATCGGAACTGAAACGTGTAGTACGACCGGGTGGATTTATTATTTTGGTTGAAGAGATGGCAGTTAATTTTTTTGATAAGCTATATATCTGCACTGAAGATTGGCTGCTTAACAAAATGAAAGAAGGTGTTCCCGTTCCTTTAAATTTTCGATATCATCATCAATATAAACAAGAGTTTAAAAACCAAGGATTGGTGATTGTTTTTCAAGGTTCTGTTCGTCCATTCCCTACTATGATGCACCACTATGTTTACAAATTAGTGAAGCAATAAAAATCTGCACAATTAATGCCTCTTCGCTTACCACTCTTTGAGATTTAACATGTGATGCTCCATATTTTATGTAATATGCAGACGAGGTTTGATTAGCTGATAACTAAGCTTCCATTTTGCCCGAAAATTAAGCTATACCAAAAATGAAGTTTTTATTCCCGATTCTTACTTGTTTCCTTTTGATTGTTTTTCTTTCTTCCGCCACTCAAACGGATGCCCAAAATCGCAGAAAGAAAAAAGCAGCTCATGAGCTTACCATTTATGATATTGACACACTAATTCATCCCATTCCCCTACAGCGAAAAATGTGGCATGATAAAATAGATCGTGCTCAACGGATTGCTGATGTAGCAGATGGTAAAGTAGATGGACTTATCAATTATGGGGACGACACTACGGCAACTCATTTACTGACACAATCTATCATCAAAGATGTCAGTCACATGCAGGTTATGATAGAAAATTTGCCTTATAGAGATAGCAATATCAATGTAGAGCGGCAACAAAAAATTCGGTATCTCTCTGATCTGAATGAAATGGTCGGTAAATTCAACCGTGATGATCGGGTTGACCCTGTCTTTTGGCATCGAACAACAGAGAATTTTCGTCAACTTTTGATAGCTCGACACGAAGGCAGACTATTAGATTTTGTGCACCAACACCCTGACATTTACACGCTGGAAAACATCCAATTATTGGCTGGAAATAAGGAGGCTATTGCTTTTGTATATACGGAAGTGGGAAAAAAAGATCCTCTGATGATGATCGAGCGTTTGCCGGAATATGCCAAAGAGCCCTTTGCTTGCAACATCATTGCAGCAGCAGCAAAAAAAGACCCAAGCCGTATTTATAATTATGCTTCTTCTACTAACTATCTTCTAAGTAATGCCGTAAGAAATTGCAACGATCCTTTAGTTCAAACAATAGTTCGGATTTCTACAGAATCAAAAACTCCTTTAAAAGCAATGCCTTTTTTAGCATGGATTTTTAATGGCACCAAAACAATTTCGGAGATTGATCGTATCACCTCTAATCCCGACTTGTTTTACAAAAGCCTGATTCAGCTAAAAATCGAAAATAAAGACGGGCTTGCAGACAAAACCTTAACATCAGAAATCCAATACCGAGGGCTTCGCTATGTGCGTGACATGAATGATCTGCACGAGGAAAAGGATCCCATTCGTTTTAAGTGTCTTGACGGCTTTTTGCCTCATGAGCTTTACTACATTATGGTCTATGGTCAAGATGAAATTTATACTAGTTCTTTTCTCGGCACTTTCAAACGTATGCTTGAGCGCATGGGCGACACCATGTCGGGCAGCGGTTTGTTTGAAAAGGTGAATTATGACAAGTTTAGAACCTTCATCAGAATGTGTGCCGGCTACAACACATTGAGTACTTTTTTAGGTACCATGAGCAAAGAAAAGAAGACGAAATTAATGACCGACTTTATTGCTGGTTTAGACAAAGGTCCCGATGACGAGTTAGAGGATGCAGTAGATGTGGCCGATGCTTTTGGCAGTATAAACGATGAAGATTTGCTGAATTTTCTTCAAGCACAAGTAAAGGTCAATTATGAAAGAAGTTATCGGGAAAAAAGTATGAAAGGAATGCGTGTATATGCGCTGTTAGCAACGCTTTTCAACGGACTTAAAGCCAGTGATAACCAAGAAGCCATCAAGCAACAATCTGAAATTCTTGATTTGCCACCTATCAACCTTGTTCAATATAAAAACCTGGTCAACGATAGTGGAATTGTTTATCAACAAGCATTTTTCTATGGAGATGAAGACGGAAAAACATCCTTTGCCAGTTTCTTAGGTGGTTTTAAAGATGGGAAATGGAAAATTGTACCTTCTAAATATTGGACAACTATCAGCTCAACATCGGGAAAGCCAACAACCATTTTTGCCAACAACCCTTTGCCTGAACCGGATGATGAGGAAGCACAAAAACAATTGTGCAACTATTTGGCAGAACGCAACATCAATCCAACCGTTATCATTCATCGTGGACATAGCTATCATCTTCCATTGACTTTAGAGCGACTGAATAAATATTCACGCATAGTAATGCTCGGATCTTGTGGTGGTTATCACAATCTTGCTACCGTGCTTGATAAATCACCTGACGCACATATCATTTCTTCCAAGCAGACTGGTGCAATGAATGTAAACGAACCAATTATAAAAAGTATTGAAACCCGAATATTGGAAGGTAAAGATGTGGATTGGATAACCATGTGGCGCGACTTAAATGTCTATTTTAACACCAAAATGCCAACCTACAAAAGCACCTTTTCAGACTATGTGCCCCCTCAAAAAAATCTGGGAGCCATTTTCATCAAAGCCTATAGAAGGTTAGCAGGAAACGATGAAGAATTTTAGGTTTAAAAAGGGTTTAGTATTTTACTATTGCTGGTGAAGAAGCATCAGTGAAGCTGTGTGCAGTATATAATGGTTGATCACCAAAATATTTCTTTTAGGTCTTGTTCCCGATTTTAGAATAAGAGGCTCCGGTATCTGATTCCAATGCCGCAATTGAACAGCAATCCAAAGAGCAAAACCTGATGCGGTAGGATATTCACCAGTAAGATGTTTGAAAGCCAAAACATTGGTTTCTACATCGAAAGCAGCTACGACCGGATCATATAAATACTCAAAACTGGCATCACCATTTTTTCCCAAAATAGCAACATCAATATCTTTCAGATCAACCCCATGCTGCGATAAAAATTCTTGTATTTCTTGTGTAAAATCATACGAGGAAGGCAAATTCAACAGTTTCAATCCTAATAGGGCACACGACAAAGGTTTAGGCTTGTTTGTAAGAGCAAAAAATGCAGCTCCTTCTCCTGCTATGGTACCGTCTGTATGGTTATAACTCAACAATTTCAGGCTGTTAGGAACTGATTCTTTCCAATAATCACATTTACTTTTTACAACAAAATAATCGTTGGTCAACTCGTCAAAACTTCCTACTAAAGCGATCTTTGATGTTGGGGTTTCATTTAAAAACATCTGAGCATCCAATAGGGACAATTCGATTGAAAAACCCCGATGAACATAGGTCTGGTTATAACCCGTGCTTTTGGTTTGCAGTGCCAACCAACCGTTGACACTATTGTAGGTAGATTGGATAAAAAATGTAGGATTTAGTGCTTCTTCCTCTAAGGTAATCATGTCCTTTAGAAAATGTTCCATATCCGTCATGCTGCCCAAGCCGGTGCCGGTAATGATACTATCAGGCATAGAAACATCAGCCAATTGAAGTGCACGCATTCCGCAAGCTATTCCCATTTTCAATTGTCTGCTCATTCGACGAATAGCAACTGGATTGATAAATTGTCTATAATCCGGTTCGGCAGCAAACAATTTACCGTCATCGGTCGTGATAATGGGATTAAGGAATTTATCCACATCAAAACTTAGTTGTGGACTGATGGCACAAGCGGACAATATGAAAACCGGGTTCATCATCCTTTACTAAAAATCAGTGAAACATTATTTCCGCCAAAGCCAAAAGAGTTGCTGATGACATGATGAATAGGGATATTGGTTTGAAGGCATGTGACGGGTGAAATTTCCAACTCTTCCATTTGTGTTTCAAAATTAAGATTGGGAAAAATAATTTGTTGCTGCATTGCCAAGATTGAAAATACGGCTTCAATGGATCCGGCTGCTGCTAAGGTATGACCAGTGAAAGGCTTGGTAGAGCTGAAAGGAACGGTATTACCAAATAATCGTTGAATAGCCTTCCCTTCTGCTGCATCATTATTAGCTGTGGCTGTGCCATGAGCGTTGATATAGCTTATTTCATTTGCTTGGAGATGGGCAGCATCTAATGCTTGTTTCATAGTTCGAAAAGCTCCCTCTCCATCGGGCGATGGTGCTGTTGGATGATAGGCATCGTTACTATTTGCATAGCCCGAAAAATAGGCTAAGATAGTTGCGCCACGTGCCTTTGCATCGCTTTCTTTTTCTAACAACAAGTAGCCGGCTCCTTCACCAAGGTTCAAGCCATTTCTATTTTGATCAAAGGGTTTGCAAGGAAACTTATCCACGTTTTTCAATGAAAGAAATCCGTTCACGGTAAATCTGCTCATCGCATCACATCCGCCACAAATAGCCCGTTCAACCAATCCATGCTTAATCATTCTGGCACCTAAAATTAGCGCATTGGCAGATGAAGAGCATGCAGTGGAGATGGTTGCTACATGCGGCTTTAACCCAAAGTAACGAACAACATTTTCTGTGCTTTCAGCACAATCAAGCGTGTCTATGTATTTTACGAAATATCCCTCTTTTTTTTCCGAGATAAAGTCGAAATACATATCTTCCACAGAACACATTCCGCCAACCGTATTGGCATTGATAAAGGCAAAGGTTTCTTTCTGAAGCAAAGATGTTTCAATTTGATCCAGCAATTGTTGCATTGCCGTAAGTGCCAATAATGTGGTACGTGTATAGCCATTATCTCCGACAGGTAAATGCAAAGCTGTGGCTAATTCATCATTACTTTTCTTCACTTCACCCATAATAAATTCAGGCGCATGGATTGTCTTCAAGAATTGGGGATGATCCAGACCATGAATATTGTTTTGAAGTGCCTGAGCATGATCAGGCAAGCCCTGCCCTAAAGCAGAGAGAATGCCTAATGCCGTAACTACTATACGATCCGCCATGCGGTGAAAAAAAAACGAGGCTTAAGCTTTTTTATTTTGCTGGATGTATTCAGCCATAGACTGCACGGAAGAAAGCACTTTTCTGCCTTCCCGAGCATCTTCAATTTTGATACCGTAATTGCGCTCTAACAGCACCATCAATTCAAGAGAGTCTATACTATCAAGCCCCAATCCTTCACCAAAAAGGGGGGCATTATCGTCTATATCTTTAGGCTCCATGCCTTGAAGATTTAGGCTTTCAATGATTTGCTGCTTTAGCTTCAATTTCAAATCTTCCATGAGGTAAAATAAAATGTGCGGCAAAAGTAGGGATTAGTGTTGGTAAGTGAAAGAGGCAAGCAAATAGATTGACAATTATTCTTGCGTCCAATCAATTTCTTCAAGTAAACTTTTCCATTCTTCGCCCAATTGTAGGGCATTTCCTGCATATAGACGAATCATACGTACTATTTCTTCAGCGTGCCATGAATAGATGCAGCGTGCAAACCTTACAGAATATGCGCCGTATTGAAAGCTAAGGTTTCCATCATGATGAAGCTCTTGCACTAAATGTTCCTGAGTATCAAACCCAAAATAGTCAAAGCACTTCCCTTTTAAAGGATGATCTGTTTTACATTCTCGACCGCGGTAATGTAAAACACCCATTTGTTGCCAATTGTAGCTGATTCGACTATGCGAAAACGGTGTGCGACGAATGATGCTAAAATGAGTCTCGGTGATGGATAATTGTTCTCTGTAAAACATTCTAGAAACCAATCTGTATGCAGCAAGTAGGTATAGAATGCCCACAAAAAAATTAGTCAATACTTGCAAGACTGACAACGAAAACGAAGCTGAATGGAATAGAAAAATGGTGGATACTCCGCTGGTAATGATAAACTCTACCCAATAAACGAATCGAACTCTACGATCTATTCTGTTTCCAAGGTCAATCAGCAAATGGTCTTTGCCCCAGAAATATGTGATAGGCGAATTCATTTAGTCTTCATCAAACAATTTGTTGTAAGTTACAATTTTTGCTTCAAAAACTTGAGAAAATTCATACTTCAGTCGGTTAGCCACTTCATCTTCATCTACAATTTGCCCCAGTTCTAATGCTAATGAAGTAACCGATTTATCTTTGATACCACAAGGAACTATATAATCAAAGTATTTCAAGTCCGTATTTACATTCAGGGCAAATCCATGAATAGTAATCCATCTGCTGCAACGAACACCCATGGCACAAATCTTTCTTGCTCTTGGCGTTCCTGCATCTAACCAAACCCCCGTAGAGCCGGGTAATCTACCGGCTTCAATATCATAAGACTTTAATACTCGAATAATCACTTCTTCAAGAGAGCGCATATACTTTCCCAAATCGGTAAAAAAATATTCCAGATCTAAAATGGGATATCCCACTATTTGTCCGGGTCCATGATAGGTAATATCGCCTCCTCGATTGGTTTTGTAAAAAGAAACTTGCAATTCTTTTAACCGAGAATCGCTGACTAATAGATTTTCCATGTGTCCGCTTTTACCCAGTGTGTAAACAGATGGATGTTTGCAAAACAATAGGAAATTTTGAGTGCGTAATTCAATTTCTTTTGTCGGATGATTGTGTCTTTCAGCTTTAATTTGCAAGCCCTTTTGCATCAGCTTTTCTTGCAAATCCCAAGCTTTGCCATATTCAATTTCCCCAAGGTCGTGAAATAATATTGTATTCATACGAGACTGCAAACTTAGGTCAATCATTTGATGGGCAGATAATCACCGCACTCGAAAAGCAAAGGGGACGGTGATTAGCAGATATTTAACAGCAAATCTTATACATTTGTTTCGGCTCATTTTTTAACGAACAGACTATGCTCCAATTCATGAAGAACAAGATTCTCATACCCTTACTCATTGTTGGTGCGCTTGCGGCTTTTTTTTCCTTTCGCTATAGCGCACCGGACACAACAGACACTGAGGAACGTAAAAAACTATTACTCGAAACCGTGATGAAGGCCATCAACCAATGGCACTATTCACCACGTCCTTTAGACGATAGTTTTTCCAAGAAAGTTTACAGAAAATCTCTTGACAACTTAGATTATGACAAGAAATTTTTTACGGCTGAAGACATTCAAAGCCTAAATAAATATCAATTCCTAATTGATGATGAAATCAAGGAAGGTTCCGTAGAGTATTTCAATAAGTTGAACGCCTTATTTACTAAGCGCATTGAAGATGCCGAACTTATTTACAAAGAAATTTTAAAAACACCCTTCAGATTTGACGGCAACGACTCAATTCAACTAAACGGCGAAAAATTAGATTACGCAAGTGGTAGCGATGGTCATAAAAAAAGATGGTATGAATATCTCAAGTACCGCGTATTAGCCAAATATGTGGACTTGAAAAAAGATAGAGAAAAAGCCAAAGAAAATAAAGATGGCGATAAAAAATTAGCAGCAAAAAGCGATGCAGATTTAGAAAAAGATGCCCGTGAAAGCATTCTTAAAAACCAAGACACTTTTTTCAAAAGACTGAAAAAAATCAGTGAAAGTGAACGCTTCGCTATTTACATCAACGGTATTACAAATTCTGAAGACCCACACACAGACTACTTTCCACCAAAAGACAAGCAACGTTTTGATGATGCAATGAGTGGCAGCTTTAGTGGAATTGGTGCACAACTGAAGGAAGAAGACGGGAAAATAAAAATTGTTGCTATCATAACCGGTGCGCCTTCATGGAAACAAGGCCAACTGAAAGCAGGCGATGAAATTTTAAAAGTAGGGCAAGGAAAAGCAGAACCCGTAGATATTCACGGATATGATATTGATGATGTGGTATCACTCATACGCGGTAAAAAAGGCAGTGAGGTTTCTTTAACCGTAAAAAAAGTAGATGGTTCAATTAAAATCATTTCAATTATTCGTGGAGATGTATTGCTAGAAGAAACCTTTGCTAAATCTTCCCTTATTCAAGGAAAATCAGGCAATATAGGCTACATCTATCTACCTGAATTTTATGCAGATTTCAACCACAACAATGGACGTAGATGCGCTGTTGATGTGGCCATTGAAGTAGATAAACTAAGGAAATCAGGCGTAAACGGTATCATTCTTGATCTTAGGAATAATGGCGGAGGCTCCTTGGGTGATGTAGTAGATATGGCAGGGCTTTTTATTCCGTCAGGACCGGTAGTACAAGTAAAATCAAGTGGCACACTTGCTGAAACACTCAAAGACAAAGACAATGGAGCTACACTTTATGATGGACCTTTTGTTATTATGGTTAATCAAAACAGCGCATCTGCCTCAGAAATTTTAGCTGCCGCCATGCAAGACTATAAGCGGGCAGTGATAGTTGGTGAACCAACTTTTGGCAAAGGCACTGTGCAACGTCTAAGTTCATTAGATGAACTGGCCAGTAGAAACCCCATGTCTCTATTATCCAATTCAAACAACAGTTCATTAGGTGCTATTAAATTGACTGTTCAAAAGTTTTATCGGGTCAATGGCGGTTCTACACAATTGAAAGGCGTAACACCGGATGTTATTCTCCCCGACCCTTATTCGAAAATTGAAATGGGTGAACGCCGTGATAAATCTGCTTTACCATGGGACGAAATTCCGGCAGCAGACTATAAACTCGTTGCCAATCCTGTCAACACATCCGAGCTTGCCTTGTTGAGTGCCAAACGGGTTAATGCAAACCCTACATTCAATTTGATCAAGGAAAGTGCCGATAAAATCAAACAAAAAGAAGTGCATAGTTTTTATCCTTTGAACGAAACAGCTTTTCGAAAAGAACAAGATGAGGCAAATGCAACTTCTAAAAAAATGGAAGAAATTGAGAAAAAGGCAACTACTCTTTCCATTATTAACATCAAAGACGATCTGTCTGCTATCAACAGAGACAGCACCACCATTACCAAAAATAAAGAGTGGATTAAGAATTTATCTAAAGACATTTACCTTTCTGAAACCGTAAATATCATAAACGATTTAATCAAACAACAAACTTCCATTATTCCCAAAACAGGAATGCGCTAACACACAACATAAAATACCTAAAAATACTCGCCCGTTAAACAAGACGGGCGTTTGTTTTTTCAAAACATAAAAATTGCTCCTTAAGGCAAAAACAGTACTTTAGAATATTCCTAAATGAACTTCACCAAAAAATTTTATGCTTCTGACTAACGCTTTTTCTCATCGTTAACCATCAAAAATGTCCATTAGAGACTAACGTCTAAAAAATAGCATCATTTTTGTCCATTACTCCTTTATTTTTGATTTTCTTTCACTCACAACTCATAACTTATCATTTATAACTAACGCCTGCGGAAGCATAAGCAAGAAAGGTATTCCTCTTTCATACTTCAATTCTTCATAAAACAATCCAACACGAGCCAGATTGTGATAATAGGCTTTCAGGTTGTTGTAGTAGTATAATTCGCTTGGAATATACCAGGCTTTTTCTCCTACTTTTGAAGAGAGAAACCATTTTTCTAGCAACCTTGCAGTTCTGCCATTGCCATCATTGAATGGATGAATTTTCACAAACACTAAATGAATTAACGATGCATAATAAAAGGCTTCTTCAATTTTCAGATTAACTTCAATTAAATAATTTAACTGACTCCAAAAGCTTTCATACTCTTTTTGCAACAATTGAGCGGATGCTGCTTCATATTCCACACGCTGTGATTGTTGCTCCATTATCAGCATATTGCCTTTTCGTATTTGACTTCTTTGTTGTTCGGGCAATAAATGCCTGGTCGCAATAGCATGGCATTTATGAAAATGTTCTTTTGATAAGGTGTGGTCTTTGGCAAATTCATAGGCCGCATACAAATCATTTGGCTTTTCGGTGAGATTATGCAGATATTCTATATCCAACATTTTATGCTTTACATAGCTATCCACATCAAGCGTTTCACCTTCAATTTTTGAAGAAGACATAACAGAAACGGCTGTAGCAAATTTGAAATTTTCTGGTGTCCATTCCCGTGTTTTTATTTTTTCAAATTCTTTATCCAGCTTCACATCAAGTAACGAAAGCCATGTATTGTAATGCGTATCTGTAAGTAGCTTTTCCATTTTTAAAATCTTGTTATACCTTGGGATTTCCTTAAAATAATATTGTGCTTCGTCATAAAATCCTTAATGAGCAAACAATTGTCGGCATAGATGACATATTGTTCGGCTTTGGTTTTCATGGTAGCTAAAAAGGCATGGTCTAAGGTGGTTATTTTGTCCTGTTCATTTTGGAAGTAGTAAGCTGTGTCGTTGTGCTTGCCCAAGAATAAGTGATGAGTGATGAGATTCATCCAACTGATCATTCATCGCTCCAAATTCATAACTGCATTTTCGTTCCAATGTCTTAAACGGAACATCCAAATGATGATTGATAACTTAATCTTTTCCTTTCCAGTGTAGTGCTGGCATCAATAAATATCTGTTTCAATTCGCTTTTTAAGTCGGTAAAGTTAATTTTTTACAAGTCGTTATTACCAAAAAGTCATTCAAATTATCTCTTGTTTCAATGTTGGGTGGTGGGTGGAGCTTGGAGCAGTGACGTTTATAAATCAGTCTTACAAAGAGTCATTCATAAATTGTTTTTTCTGCCCATGTTTTGCCTGTTAGTTTCGGAAGTTAATGGGTGGACTTATAGTGGGGGCAGTTAACGGCATATCTGAGTTCGAAAGAGAAATTATTTTCTTGCAGAAACATGGGGAATGACCACCAACAACTATATTGCAGGTTCCATGATTGTGTTTTTTTGGATTATCATCTGTATTGTTTCGGTTGCCTTTGGGTTGTGGACCTATAGAGTAGATCGTCAGCGATCAACTCCATTCCCTTGGCTGACTGCAACTCTTAGAACAATAACAGTATTTCTAACCGCTGCTTTATTAATAGCCCCACTCCTTCATCTTAACAAACAAAACACCATCAAACCGATTGTTCTTTTTCTGCAAGACAATTCGCAATCAATTGCAAATACACTAAACAAAGACACAACTCAATACAGAACACAAGCCGAACAGCTTCTTTCAAAATTAAGTCGTGATTACCAAATAGTTCGTTGGGGATTTGGTGCAGACATTCACCACGACACACTTTTTCAATATAAACAACCGGCTACCGATATCTCGCAAGCACTTGAACAGGCTGTTTCTGTTTATGGACAACAAAATCTCGGTGCCATTATTCTGGCTACTGATGGGCGTTTCAACCAAGGAAACAATCCTTTATCTATCAACTTTCCCTACCAAGGTTCTATTTATACAGTAGCTCTCGGCGATAGCTCCATTCAAAAAGATTTAAGGATAGCCAAGGTTTATGCTAACAAGACTGTTACACTAAACAATCAATTCGAAATTCGAGCCGACATAATTGCTGACCGATGCAATGGATATAATGCAAATGCAACACTGACCGACAAAACAAACAACCAAAGCACAACTGCTTCTATTCAAATTCCTTCTGACCGATACGATCGTACCATAAGTTTTACAACAACTGCTTCTACCCCTGGTATTCACCATTATGTGATCAGCCTTCCCGCTGCTCAAGATGAAAAAAACACCACCAATAACACAGCAGATATTTTTGTAGAAGTCATCAACGAAAAGAAAGAAATTTTATTACTCACACATGCTCCTCACCCTGATGTCAACGCCATTCGAGAAGCACTTAATGGCTTAGATGAATACAACCTCATAGTAGAAACAGCAGATAAAGTACCTAAATCCATCAGTAATTTTGATGCTATCATACTACATGGATTGCCTTCTTCCCTTTTCCCACTCAACACAATTTCTCTTCAAAAGAAGCCTCTGTGGCTAATCCTGACCGGTAACAATAATATTCCACAAACCGCTCAACTCGTTCAAAATGTAACCTTACAAGTCAATCCTCAAAATCTCCAAAATCAATTCCCGATATACAACACTACTTTCTCCGACTTCAATATGCCGGCAAATATCAATGCAGTTGCCGACAAACTACCACCGCTTGCCGTGCCTTCCGGAATCATTAAACCGGCACCAAACAGCCTTATTCTTTTCTCAACTAAGGGAAATGCCAATTTACCTTTATGGATGCTTCAATCGGGTACAGTTCCGAGTGCCATCCTTTCTGGTGAAGGTATTTGGCGTTGGCGGATGGCTGAATATCGCTTTTTCAACACCCATTCAACTATTGACCAAGCAATTAGGCAAACCATCTCATTTTTAGTAGCCAGAAAACAAGACAAACCCTTTCATGTTGAGCCTTCAAAATATGTATGGAGCGATGCTGAGCCTATAACTGTATCAGGCTATTTGCTTAATGCAAACAACGAACAGATCAACACACCCGAGGTAAATTTTTCGCTAACAGATGCCTCAAAAAAAAATCAAAAATTCAGCATGGACAGAAATGGAAATGCCTATAAGCTAAACCTTGGATTGCGTGCATCCGGCGAATATCACTATGAAGCCACTGTCCATCACGAAGGAAAAACATGGACTTCTTCCGGCTCTTTTGTCGTGCAATCTGTACCCATAGAACAAATGGAAACCGGCGTTGACTACCCTTTGCTCTACACCCTGGCTCATCAATACAGTGGGTCTTTTTTCACAGATAAAAACATTGCTTCAGTTTATGATAGTATCCATACTAACCCTGCTATAAAGCCTTTGATACAAACACAATCAGAAACAGAACCTCTCATCAATTGGAAATGGTATTTTTTGATTTTACTGATTACCGCTTCCGCAGAATGGCTGTTGCGTAAATATTGGCTGGCGCAGTAAACGTAGCCGATATATAAAGTTGAAGTAGCCCTCAACCAAGCATTTACGAAAAGTACAAACAATATTCCGGATGAGCATCTGCTTGTTTGTAAATCAAATTTCTGATAAAGTCATTGTCCGGCATTTCAGTTAATTGGCTTTGGATTACCGACATACTCGTTTGGTCTGAAATGTTTTTCACATATCCCATACCATAAAAATTTCCGTTACAAACAAGGACACAACTTTGCTCTTCTGCTTTCAATCCACGATCAATAAAAGCAAAACTGGGCAAGCATTCTAACAACCAAGCCAATGCGTTTTCTACCCGTAAATTGTAACTTTCTATCGGTAAGCAACACACCTGCTTGTCATCATCCAGTTCACAACCTTCGCACTTTTGTGCCAAATTGCAAAGATGAGCGCATAACCCAAACTGATTCTTCATTTGTCTAAGTCGTTCATGCCCTTCAGCAATAGAATTAAACGAAAAAATAGGATTATACGAGCTTCTAACTCGTTCTACCGTCAATCGCTTTCTACCATTTTGATCGGTATAAGTATAAAGACCAAATCTAGGCAAGAAGCCTTTCTGACTTCGATTATAGCGAGGCCACAACCTTCTGATTTCAACACTCTCCAAGATTTGTGCCATCAACTCCGTAGCACACTCGGTATAACTAATTCGACAAACTTCACGAAGAAAATCCTGTTTTTGTTTGTTTATCTTATTATTTGAAAAATGGCTCTTTACACGCTTAGCTATATTTTTAGCTTTTCCGACATAGATGACTTTACCCGCACGGTCGTGAAAATAATAAACACCTGCAAGGTTTGGCAAACACTCTAAATCTTCTACCGGTAAATGTGGCGGTAAATATTTGTCTTTACTTTTTCCATGAAGCATAGTTGCTATCACATTTCTATCATCCTTTTCTAACAAAAGAGAAAACAAACGTGCAGTTGCCTCAGCATCGCCTCCTGCACGGTGGTGATTAGACAATTCAATATTCAGTTGTTTGCATAAATGGCCCAAACCATATTTTGCCAAACCCGGAATCACTTTCCGCGCCAGGCGCAAAGAACACAGCTTTGGAATATCCAAATCATAGCCACTTTTTGACAAATAATGTTTCACAAATGAGTAATCAAAATTCACATTGTGCGCCACAAAAACTTTGTCTTGCAACAACGAAAATATCTCGCCAGCCACCTCTGAAAACAAAGGTGCGTTTCGTACCATCTGATCATTAATTCCTGTTAGCGATTGAATAAATGGAGGTATAGATTGCTGAGGATTAATCAATGTTTCATACACATGCAACACCTTCTTGCCATCAGAAATCACAATAGCAATCTCGGTAATACCGCTTGAAGCAGCATGTCCTCCCGTCGTTTCAATATCTACAATTGCAAATAGCATCTTCAGTTCTCTCTACGAAGATAATGCTCAATGTGATTAACCTTTTTTGGGAGGTCAACTTTATCCTTCGATTGGGGCTGGAGTGGCGTTAGCACCGTTCAACTATTGAATACGCTGAAACTTTGACAACCCTACCCGATTACCAAACTTACTTCAACTTCAATAGGATAGCCTCAACAGCACACGCACTAAGGCATTTCCCCGTATCGTATCCATCGAAAATTAGATAAGCAAATGCTATTTCACCTCAGAAATCTTGAGCATATTGGTGGGCAAATGCTCCCTTACAGGCAAACTTCCCGTACTGACAACCAGATTACCTGCTCGCAATAAATTTTTCTCCTTCAATATGTCTATCTGATCAAAAATAATTTTATCAATATCCACCTCTTCCGCATAGAAAAAAGCTTGCACTCCCCAACTCAGGCTCAATTGATTGACTAAACTTTGTGTTTTAGTAAAAATAAACAATGGCGACCTTGGTCTAAAACTCGACAACATAAATCCGGTATAGCCCGATTGAGTCATCCCAATCAAGGCATTTGCATTAATATCCTTCGCAATTTCGCAGGCATTATAGCACAAAGCATCACTCAAAAAAGACGGTGAATGTGGCTGTGGAACCAAGTTCCGATTATAGACTATCTCTTCTTTTTCCACCTCTTCAATAATCTTTACCATCGTTTGTATCACCAATTCGGGATATTGCCCCATGGCGGTCTCTCCGCTCAACATCACGGCATCAGCCCCTTCCAGCACGGCATTTGCTACATCCGTAATCTCACTCCGGTTGGGTCGTGTACGGTCAATCATGCTTTCCATCATTTGCGTTGCAATAATGACCGGCTTGGCACGATGAATACACTTGCTGATAATGGTCTTTTGAATCATAGGAATTTGTTCCAATGGCAATTCAACACCCAAATCCCCGCGAGCCACCATGACAGCATCAGAAGCCAATATAATTTCTCGAAGATGTTCTAACGCTTCCGGCTTTTCAATCTTAGCAATAATCTTGGCATCACTTCCTTTTTGTTTCAAGATGCTACGAAGATGCTTGACATCATCCGGCTTACGAACAAAGGAAAGTGCCACCCAATCTATTTCCTGGCTGATTATAAAATCAAGATCATCTAAGTCTTTTTCAGACATTGAAGGCAGTGAAATTTTTGTATCGGGAAGATTTACCCCTTTCTTAGGCAAAAGAACGCCCGGAGTTAACACTTTTACACGTACACATTTTTCTTTGGTAATTTCAGTTACTAAAACCTCAATCTTCCCATCATCCAACAATATTTTTTCACCAATTCTGACATCTTTGTAAAAGTTGGGGTAAGAAATATATACACCATCTTTGTTACCCACCCTTTTTTCATTCGTAAACAAGAAATTATCATCTTTTTTCAGATCCATCGAACCATTTTCAATGTCGCCTACACGAAGCTTAGGACCTTGTAGATCTGCAAGAATGGCTATATTGAAAGGAAAGTCTTTATTAATCTTATGAATGTGGTCTATGACTTCTTTATGCCCCTCATGTGTGCCATGCGAAAAATTGAGCCGAAAAACATTTACGCCGGCTTCAACTAAAGCAAGCAATTTTTCGTACGTATTAGAAGCAGGACCTACCGTTGCAATAATTCTCGTCTTGTGTAGCATACAGGAAATTGTTTCGCAAATTTCGTCAATTGCTGTGGAACAAGCTAATAATAGCTGTTAATAAAAGATGACCTTATTGACGATAAAACCTAAAATGCTGTACCCCTTTTTCCGATTGCAACGAGCCGAAATAGAAACCCGATGCCAAAGAACCGGTATGTACCCGCCAACCCTCTTGCTGACGCTCCACCTGCATCGGAACAGTGCAGCCCTTGCTATCAAATACAGATATGCGTACTGAAGCAGCCAACGCGGTACGGATGGTTAAGTATTCATCGCAAGGATTAGGAAACACACTGAGCGATTGACTCATGTTGGGATCATTAGGTAGTGCAGTGATGCTGCAAAAACGTTGCAAGGCACTATCGCTCAACTTTTGCAAGGCAGTTAAATTGTAGGTAGGACATCCATTATTTTTGATTCGGTCAGTAGCCAACAGGCAAAAAGAAAAATGAATCTTGCTACCGGACGTAAATTGCTGCGGTGTTGCTGCGGTTATCAATCTACGGTCGCCTGGCGGGTTGTTCATGTCGCATTCATTCCATGTACCGTTTAACCAAGGACGCTGATCATATAAATAGCGAACAGGCTGCCCAAAACCACCATAACCATCGTTATATACCTGCATTACCACCGTATCATTGAAGGGTGCTCTAAGCGGACTGCCATCGCTCCAAGTATGGTTGAGAGTGCGGTACATTTCCAGCGTTGTAGTAGGCATTCTTGTTTGAAATTGGTTACTCAAATTCATAAAGGAGCCTAAAGGTCTTAATTCGCTACATTTCATTCCGTTATATTCTAAAAAACGAATACCCACAGTTGGAATACTATCTTGGTAGTCCAATGTTCCTGTGCCATCATTCTGTTGTCCATTATAAACAAAAAGCATATTGCGTACAGAGTCAAAACCGGCATAATCATTCAAAGGATTACCCAATTCAATATCACTAAACCATCCTACCACAAAGCTATCCAATGATTGCCCCTTATTGGCAATAGAAAATTCATAAAATAAGATATTAGCCAAGATACCCGTGCTATAGCCATAGCAACTGGCATGAACTTCCAGCCCCATAGAACCACTTTGGGTAAATTCACCATGCGGCAGCAGACCGTTGTCGTTAAACACATGCCAGAGCATTTGATCACCTTTTATCAACGGATAGTCGCCCAATAAAGGGTTGTAAAAACCATCATTGTTTACATCTACAAATGGAGCCATATCCGTTGTAATCGTCAACAAAGCACCGGATTTTCCTTTAGCATAAGGATTTCCCTTTGCCGGCCATTCCAAGATTTGAGTGGGCGTATTAGACACCGTATGTGTGGGCTGTGCCAAAAACGATTGGATGTCGGTTTTGTTTACTTTCCAAATTCGTGCCCAAGTAGCCGCTTGCAGATAGCTTTGTCCGGTTGACATATAGGGTCCCGGCCAATACTCTGCACCCGTTGTTCTGTAAGCCGTTGCTGCACCCAGCAAATTCCCACCGGCAATTCCGCCCATCCACAAGCCCCCGCCACTGGCCAAATGCTTTCCTGAATTGGCAGGGAACTCGCATGCTGAGGCAAATTGCCCTCCGGCTGCATGGATGTGCCAATAGTCGCCGTGTACATTCAGAGTTGCCTTTATTTGGTTGATGTCTGCCACTGCACTGTCGCTGAACAAAGGCTGCGCTTGGCTTTGTAAATAAGATACCCAAATGCTGATAAATAAAATGATAGTACGTTTCATAAAATTTTTTTTAAAATTTATTAATAGCTTTAACGTCTGTTATTACACCATCACAAACTATGGCAACAAAATATGAACCAGGCATTAGGTTTGTCATATCTATTTGATATGACGATCCGATCGTATTTAATGGGTAATTATGTGAAGTTAAGGCATTATTGCTAAACAATATAAGTGAAGCTGACGTAACGTTTTCTAAATTGTAGAGAATAGTAGTTGTAGTTAGTACAGGGTTAGGAGCAATAGATACAATATATCCTTTTCGAATTACTACTGACACTTTATCGTAATCTTTAAAACCATCTGACATTGCCGTAACCTCTAATTTATAGACCGAATTTTGCATCGGGGAAACCGAAAATTCGCGCCCTTGAAAAATAAGGGAATCCTTCTCATTATACCATTTATAATATACCATCTCAGGTAGCCCCCCCCCAGTCAACAAAGTACTTTGTCCCAAAAAAATTGCTTTATCTGTCCCTGCATCTGCGAGGAATGGAACTCGATTATATTTTCGGATATTGTAGCTTTCTGACCCCAAAAACCTATTTGAATCCGCAAAAGTTTGGGAAATTTGAAGTACGAAATTAGAGTCTGATGTAATTTCTTGTGTTAAGAAATTAAAGCCTACATATACCGGCATATAGGTATTTGGAGGCAATGTAATATTCCTTATTGTAACATCTGGTTCTTTTACTACTACTTCATGTACACGAATTCTTTCAACTCCAACATTTCCATCAATATCATTCTGCTCCATTATTTCCCAATCGTTAGCATCAAATAATAGTGAAACTTCAGCTTGGTTTACAATTGTACTTTTTGAGGTAGTTTCTTGAGACCTGATATGAAGATCATAAGCCATTGCTGTACTAAGAGGGTTGCACACATGCATAAATCCACCCGGCGGTAATACTCTGTCACCAATTGTAACACTTTGCATTCCTGGTATAATATCAACAATAGTAACATTGTGGATTGCAACATTATTATTATACGTTATAAACTTATCTAACCTATTAGGGTAGTAGGTAGTAGGGTCATTATATGAAGATATAACAGCCAAAAGACATGACTTCCAACCGTTATTGGCTATCGGTACAGTAAGACTCCATTGGAATTTAAAAATTTTCTCCTGTCCTGGTAGAATAACGCCAATACTTTGCAGCCCTACAGAATTACCCATATTAGGATTAGAGCCATCCCAATTTTTAGGCCAAGAACTCCAACTTGCGGCTTTACTCCAATAAAGATTAAGTGCGTCAGTTGAATTTGATGGAATACATCCTTTATTTCTGACACGAACATATACCCAAACAGGTTGTCCATTAGTAAACTCAGGATTTTGATGTTCTGTTCCATTATCATCAATATTCCGCACCCAAATATCAGGACTTTTATCGTATCCAAATGGGTAATTAGGGTCAATGTCAAGCATTTCCGCATCTATGGTAAGCCCAAAATCTCCGTCCGCATCCTTGATATAAAGGTCTTTATTTGCTGTTGACATATATTTAGCAGCCTTAACTGCTTTATTTGTATTTACAAGACCATATCCAAACTCTTGCGAATGTCCTGGTGTTTTAATATTCCAATTATAATCAAATAAATCCCACTGATTTGTAACATGATTGAATCTTGCTCCTGCTTTTGTAGCTGTTTGCTCCATTATTTCTAATAGTTGTTTATTAGACAAGCATGAATTAGCAGACAACATAAGGGCTGCTGTACCAGCCACATAGGGAGCCGAAAATGATGTTCCATTTTCAGATAATGTTTCAAATCCAGCAACTGGGTTTGTAGTCAAAACGCAAACATCCTGCCCTCGAGCAGCTAATGCCACTTCTGCACCTTTATTTGAAAAATACGATAGCGTATGATAATAGTCTGTCTGATTAAAAGTTTCTGAACTAATTGCTGCAACTTCTGGTAAATTGGCAGGATATACTACTACGGAACCATTGTTATTCCCAACGGCACTAATCAAAAGCACATTGTGACTATACGCGTATTGTATGGCAGCATCTATATCAATGGACGGGCTACACCAAAAGCTCAT
Organism: Bacteroidota bacterium; assembly: GCA_018267925.1. GTDB lineage: Bacteria > Bacteroidota > Bacteroidia > Chitinophagales > Chitinophagaceae > JAFIGV01. Next base: position 38,707 of record JAFDXO010000022.1, read on the forward strand.
ATTGATAATTTTCGCACCATTATTAACTGCATAAATGATAGCATCATCAATAGAAGTAGCCGTAATTGCTTGTTGTCCCGATCCATTGATTTGATCCAAAATTTTTATTGGCATTATTTTGACTCCCGGTCCATTTCCTCCAGCTACTCCATCTATAAAGTAATTATTTATCTTTGCAGAAATCACACTTGCTACAGATGTCCCATGAGAAAAATTAAAACTATTAGGAGATGTGTTATTATTATTATCTAAAAAATTCCAACCACTTACATCGTCAATAAATCCATTTTGGTCATCATCAATACCATTTGTTTCCTTATTCATGTTATTTGCATCTAAACCTTTTTCACCAGGGTTTTCAAAAACATTGGAAAATGCCCCCATTGAAACGGGGCCAAGTCCTAAATCGGGACGTGTTTTATCTATGCCTCCATCTATTACTGCCACAATTACATTTGGGCTACCTTTTGAAACTCCCCATGCTGCTAATACATCCAAATACCATTGGTTACAACCCGTATTCCCATTATTAGGTGTCGCAGTCTTATACCCATATTTTTCTGAAACAATTTCTACATTATAAACTAATGAAGAATTAAGCAGAATTTCTGCTTTTTGAAAAATCTCATCTGGTGAGTTTATTAATAGTTCATAATCAACAAAACCCAACTGATTACTTCCAAGTCTATTAAGACTATTTTGGTTTTCAAATAGTGCAATTTCTCCGATAGTCGCCTCTGGCTTATACTTAACAACTACCGTGTTACCCAATATCGGAAATAACTGGTTTGTCTTAGAATAAAAGATACTATACCCCCCGTTCCCATAAATAAACTGCCTTCCGTTAAATGTTTTAATGCTACCCTCTGTTTGAGCCATAGTAGAAAAAGGCAATAAAAGCAAAGCTAATCTTAATAGGTGTTTCATATTGGTTGAATTTTGTTAAGCAAATTTTAGTCTTTTTTTTTAAAAAAAAAAAAGACTTTTCCCAAAATTTTTTCTAATTTTGCACTCCCTTTAGATTTTCATTTCACATTGAAATGTCTTAAAGTAGTTTACCCATCAATATTAATTGGTAAAGGATTGGTGTAGCAGCAACGTAAAGCCTATTTGACAGTTTTAAGTTTCTAAATCACTACCGTCCGATAAAAACGATAGTTAATGCAGAAAGATGTTTAACTACCTGAATATCAGGTGGTAGATTTTTGTTGAGAGTGGTTTTTAAAAAGTAAGCCCCCTATCCGGAGGTCCAAAAAAGGCTTAACTGTTCCAAATTTGTTTGCTTTCCCTGCCAGTCTTTTTCCGGATTTTCCAGAAAACGGTAAAGATGAAGATAGTTAAACAAGTGGATTCGACAGAAACTAACCAAATTAGAGAATGCCCATTTTCGTTTTAAACGTTTTTGTACGATGGTCAGCAATAAATTTACGATTAGAGCGCAGTAGATCTGTATTTTGATGGCGTTTTCATTGTCTCCGAGAAAATATCTTAACGGGAAGTTTCCTTTGAGTTGCTTGAACAGTAATTCAATTTGCCAACGTAATTTATAAATGGCCGCTATCAAGTCAGGGCGCATATCGAAAAGGTTGGTCAGAAATTCAAATTCCCGTTTGAGCGTCCTATCGTAAAATCGGACTTTGCGCAGTTTTAAGTTGCTTTTTGAGTCATTCTCCTTTACTTCTACTTCGATAATAACATCTTCCAAAACCCCACTGTGAATACATTCATCTATATACAGTTCTTCCTTTATGCTATACGAAGCATTGTCTTTGATTCGTGTAACAAAACCCGCCTCCCTTGCCGTAAACCATTTGAATGCTTTGTAATCATTGTATCCTTTGTCAAATACGTAAATAGTATCCTTATCGGGGTTGAGTTTGTCCAGTAACTTATGGTCGTTTGTTGCAGCATCGGTAAACCATACCATTTTGGGTACGGTCTCATCTACATTGATAACCGTATGCATCTTAATACCGCCTTTTCGTTTACCATTAACAGGAGTTCTTC
>JAFDXO010000023.1 GCA_018267925.1 Bacteroidota bacterium
CAAAAGAAAAAAATTATTTACCCCAAATATCAGAATATGGATTTGAAAAAACAGGTAGATGTACTTATCATAGGTGCAGGCCCATCGGGAACAGTTGCAGCGGGCATCTTACACAAAGCTGGCCTCAGTGTTCAAATAGTAGAAAAAATGCGCTTTCCTCGTTTTGTAATTGGCGAGAGTCTTTTGCCACGCTGCATGGAAGCATTAGATGAAGCCGGATTACTGAAAGCGGTTGAAGCACGGGGCTTTCAACAAAAAACCGGTGCAAAATTTGTTTGGGGTGATCGTGTATGCGACTTTAAATTTTCAAACCAATATACACCTGGGTGGCAATATGCTTATCAAGTGCCTCGTGCAGATTTTGACAAGACTTTAGCAGATACTTGTTTGGAGATGGGCATTCCGGTTCATTTTGAAACGGAAGTAACCGGTGTTACAATCAGAGAAGATGGATCTTCGTTAACAACAGTTAAAAAAGCAGATGGAAGCACAGAATTAATCGAAGCTCGCTTCATTGTTGATGGCAGCGGTTATGGTCGTGTATTGCCTACTTTGTTTGGACTAAATCGTCCATCAACACAATACACTCGCCGAGCTTTATTTGCTCACATGAAAGACCCTTTTCGACAAGAAGCAGATGAGCCGGATAGAATTACTATCTATGTACACGACCCTAAAACTTGGGTTTGGGTAATTCCATTTGCTACCGGCATCACATCGTTGGGTTATGTAAGTAGTCCCGATTTTTTTGAAAAATATTTAGGTGATTCTGCCCAACAATTTAAAGCAATGGTTTATGACGAGCCTAAACTAAAGGAACGGTTTCGGCATTTTGAAATGATATGGGACGAGCCTCGCCTTTTACAAGGCTGGAGTGCGACTACCGAAAAGTTTTACGGAAATGGATTTGTCTTAACCGGTAATGTTACCGAGTTTTTAGATCCCGTTTTTTCTTCCGGCGTCACCTTAGCAACAGTATCCGCACAAGCAGCAGCACACTTAGTGATTCGGCATCTGAAAGGTGAACAAGTTGATTGGCAAACCGAATATATGGGATACATGCAAACTGGTGTTGATGTGTTCCGGACCTTTGTAGATGCTTGGTACGATGGTACTTTATACAAAATATTTTTTGCCGACGAGCGAGAAGAAGATTTACTTAATAAGATTTGCTCAGTATTGGCAGGTTATGTTTGGGACGAAAGTAATCCTTTCGTGAAAAAGTCTGAAAAGTCAGTTAAAGCATTGGCAAACTACCTTTCACGTAATATGGTTGAGTAATTAATGATTACTTGTAAAAAGTTTAAAGCACTCCGTTTCATTCTCGGAGTGCTTTTTTGTTCTACTATGGTTTATAGGGTTCGTTTCCCATTTACGGTTATAGTACTACCATTTGAGTCTTGAAATGTGCCGGAAAGCTCATCGTCTGAAAGCGTTGCTACCTTGTTCCCCTTATCGTCCTTCATTGAACCATTGGCATCAATAGTCCCTCTTACATCAGAATTCTTAGTTGATCCATCTTCACGGGATATTCCTCCAAACTTACCCAATTGGCGAGAAAGGACAATATTGAATGTGCCTGTTTCAGGAAGGGTGCTGCTATAAGTTCCTACAAAACATTCAATCAGTGCATTTGAAGTTTCTTTTACTAAGGTGAAGATGGCATTGGGGTGTCCCGGAATATTGGCTGAAGAAATGGTTGGGTTTCCTCCATTAACATCTACCGTAAAGTTGATGGTAACCGTTTGTCCATTCAAAGTGCCAACGAATGGAGCAGTGTATGGTTGCCCACTTATCAACGCCACAGAAGAGGTTAACAAGACAGTTGTTCCATCAATAACCATCGTTGCTGTGATGGTAGAATTGTCATTGGCTACGTTAAATTTAATGGTGCCTGTGGAACCAATTAATACACCTTTGTAAATCCCTTTGCTGATGGCATCGTTAGCTGAAAGTGCTTCCGGCTTTGTAATGCATGTAGTGCATTTGTACTTATTGTTTGGGCTGCTGTCGTCACTTTTCTTACAAGCAGAAAACAAAAAAGTTGTAGCCATTAAAACTAAAGTGGAAAAATAAATCCTTTTCATAAATCTTAATTTGGGTAAACTAAAAAATTTCTTTGCTTCACAAAACTATCCTTAATGCAAATTGGCTCAATACCACTTTAGTAGTAAAAAAAACTTTGAAAATTTTCTTGTTAAGTAGAATTAATGAATGGAGTTACCTGCTTTTAGCGTGTACGCCCGTACGGGTTTTTAGGCAGAAATCTTCGTAATAGCAACATACCAAAAATAAATCCGCCGATATGAGCTGCATAAGCTACGTTCCCAGCATTTTCACCACCCATTGCGCCCAACCCACTGACGACTTGAAAAATAAACCAAAGCCCAACTGCCACATATGCCGGCACAGAAAAAATAAATAGAATGAACCACACTCGTACTCGTCGGCGAGGGAACAAAAGAATATAGCCGCCCAAAACGCCGGAAATGGCTCCGGATGCACCTAAGGATGGGATGAGTAAACTTTGCCCTAAAATAAAACTGCTGATAACATGGCTTAAAGAGGCAAGAATACCACAAACTAAATAGAAAAGTAAAAAATTAAGATGCCCCAATGAGTCTTCTACATTATCTCCAAAAATCCAGAGAAAAAGCATATTCCCGGCTAAGTGTGCAATGCCGCCATGGAGAAATAAGGATGTGATAAGCGTAAGCCACACTGGAATAGGCGTTCTTTGAAGTCCCGGCATTTCAAATGTTTGACCGGAATAAGGATCAACTAAAATTTGGTTGTTTGTAATGACATCGTGACCGCTAAGTATTTCACGAGGAACAGTTGCAAAGGCATAAGTAAATGACAGATTAGAACCGAAGTGTTGCCAAAATACAAACACAAAAATGTTTACGGCTATCAACAAATAGGTGATAATAGGCGTTTCTTTTCTGTCGTGGTTGTCGTCACCAATAGGTATGAACATATAGGAGCAGTATGACAAAGATCGTATCTCTGTCTAAAACACAACATTTTATTTTTGCAAACTAACTCTTTTAACTGATTAAAAACACCGTAAATCAGTCGTTGACTTGATGATTTCCACTTATGACAGGTTCAGAAAAATACAATTAGTAGGATAAGTGTGTCTTAATCTATTTAATGTAAACTTAGTATGTTGAATATCAATAATGTAGCGTATTATGCAAAATATAACGCAATTTTACTCTCTTTTTTAACTGAGTAAAAAATAATCAGAAAAATAAAATGGTTTTTTAAAAGGAACCCATAAGTCAGAGTTGCTTTATTTCGTCTTCTGAAAGTCCTGTAGATTTCTGAATGACAGCAATATCTACTCCTAATGATTTTAAATTCATTGCAATTTCAATTTTCCCTTCAATTTTTCCTTCAATTTTCCCTTCATCAAATGCGGTGTCAATAACTCCTTTCAAATCTCGATAAATTTTTAAACTGCTTTCGTATTTGGTTAAATCGGTTTGCCCGAGGCTGGCGAGTTCTGCTTTTTCAAAGGCTTTTTCAAATACTTCGTCATTAAAAATGGTCGGAATACGTTGAAAGTC
>JAFDXO010000024.1 GCA_018267925.1 Bacteroidota bacterium
AAAAGGATAAAGATTTTTATTGAAGAATTGCGCCGCTATTCCGACAATAGGAGGAAAAGCGGCGCAATGGGCTTATTGTTCCAATTCTATTTTGCCGCTATATCGTGTGGTGCCGTTTACTATAAACCGATAGAGATAGATGCCGTTGGGCTGGTTGCTGAGGTCTAACATAAAACCCGACAGCATAGGGTGCAACTGCTTGCGCAGCACCTCCCGCCCTTGCAGATCGCTGACCGCTATCCAGCCTTCCTGACCGGGCTCCAACATATACTTTACCCTAAACTTGCCTGAGGTAGGGTTGGGGTAAACCACTAAGTTCTTTTGTGCCGAAGAGGGTAGGTATTGCTGCGACAGCAGCGCGTCTTCTTCATCAAACAAGCCTTTTTGTCCGCCGCTGCCGCGATAGTAGCCGGCGGTGTTGCAGATGGTCAGTTCGTTGTAGTCAGGATGATCATACAACCCGTAGAGCATCCGCGCCTTATACACCGCATTTCCTGCCTGCATGGGGCATTGTAGTGCCAGTGTGGCAATGATGGTGCTGTCGTCTGTTGTCAGCCCCTCGGTGCCGGTTTCCACATATTTCAAATACAGGCTGTTGATGATTTGTTCATTTTCTGCCTGTATATCGCTGCTCACAAAGTTGTTGGCATTGCGTGCATCGGTCAACCATTGTCGGTAAGCGGCAGTGTCGTTGCCAAAGCTGCGGTTTAGGTTGTCAAGCAATTCGTCCGTAACGCGGAGGTTGCCCACCGGCGTGTTTTGCATGGCTATGAAAAAAGAATCGAGTACGGTGCTGCTGTTGCGACCGGCGGTGTCTTGCCACAAATCGTAGTAGAGCCGCTGGGCTGCCAGCCAGGCTGCCCCCTGCTGATATTCGGTGTATAACACACTGTCTTGCGCTATTTGCTCTGCCAGTTCCACATTGGCTATCATGGGCGAGAAAACTTGGGTGATATTACAATTAACCGGACACGAAGCGGTGTTGTGTGGGGATGTATTTCCTTGCACCCAATATACACAACTTGGATTATTTCCGCCCGATTCGTTTTGGGTCAGAGTACCGTTGGAGGTAAAGATTTTGTAATTTGTTGGAAGTACACAATTAGACACGGTATAAACCTTCATAAGGAATCCGTTTTGGAGGGCAAACACAGTGCCCATAAACTGGTTGTTGTTGTCGTTGGGCGGGTCGCCCACATCACCTAAGGTGCCCGGGTTGCCGAGGTGGCGCAGCAGCCAGCCGTTGATATGGTTGGAGAAGGTGTTGCTCCACACCTTTCGGTTGCCGGTGGCACAGTTGCCAATTACCTGAAAGCCATATTTAGCCAGGCTAATATTGTTGCAGGACACTTCCATATTGCGGCTGTCGCTCATATAGATGCCGGCGGCATCGGGGCGGGTGGCATTGATCAGGGCGGTGTTGCCGGTGATGGTGTTGCAGTGGATGCGCGTTTGGGCGGCATTGCTCACCGCTATGCCATAGAGCCGTTGGGTAGCGACGGTAGGGGTGTTGGCATTAGTCAGCGCAATGGTATTATCCGAGACTACGCAGCCGGCATTTAGCACATTCACGCCGGTGCCGCCGGTGGTATTGATGGAGATGCCGTTGTTTTGAACCACAAAATTGTTATTCATCACCGGACTAAAGCCTTCCAAGCCGATGCCGGTGGGGCGTTCTAAGATCAGCATGTTGAAGCTAAGACTTTGTGAGGTGGAGCTAAGGGTGTTTTGTGATAGGGTGGCAGCCTTAGCCATGCCGTTAAAGCGGATGCCGTCATATACATTGGTCAGCGTATTGTTGTTGATTTGATAGGTAAACCAATCCGGGCGGCTGACCAATATACCCCATATCGTATTCGATATTTTGTTCTTGGTGATGTTGGCGTGCATATTCACCGCCGTAATGCCCTTGGTGCAATAATTGATATGAGGGGTAGTCGAGAGGGCGGGCGCGTCCACCGTCAGGGTGGCGGAAGAGGTAGCCCCATCGCTTAGTGCATAAATAGCCGTCCCGGGATAGTCGTCATAAAGCGACACCGGGTATCCACCGCCGGAGGCAGGAAGTCCATATTGCCCGCCCTGTATGTTGGCAAACTGGTTATTGAGTATGTTATAGATATAGGGTGGGTTGATCGCGCCGGCCGGCAGATAGATATAAATACCGGTTTGCAGATTGTTGAAGGTGTTTCCTAAGTTGGTGCCGCCCGACCAGCCGCCGATGTTTACCAATTTGCTATATCCGTCCACGCGAACACCCATATAGCCTTTTTGTCCGGTGTGTGGGGCAAGGCAATAGCTTCCGGTGCTTTGGAAGGTGTTGTTATAGATAGTGCCGGCATAGGTGCTGCCGGTGCCTTCTAACCGGATGCCGTGCCAGTTGTTGTCGAAGGTATTTTGGCTACAGGCTATCACAGAGCCGCCTTTCGACCACAGTCCGTTTTCCATATCGCGTAGGGTGGAGTTGGAAACGGTCAGGGTGCTGCCCATAAAGGTTTGGATGCCCTCCCAGGTATGGTTGCAAGATGCCTGAAGGGTACAATTATTAATAGTGAGCGGGCTATTGTTATCTAAATTGATAGTGGCAGCCGGATGAAACACCATTTTGGGGCAGTTCACAAAGACAAGCGGCTGGTCAACATCAAAGTAGCCATCAAATAAAAGGTAATCGGGATAATTGCTCACCGTTGTAACCCCGCCTGATGTACTCAGATAAGCCGGTGGAATAAAGGCTGCCAGTTTAGAAGCGCGGGCAGAAGCGAGCATGATGGTGGTTTCTTTGGGTAATGTAAAGTAAACATTCTTCCAAAAAAGACTGAAATTATCACTATGTTGGCTGCGTAATGGTTGCCCATGAACCTTGAATGTTAGGCACAACGTTGATATAGTTGCCAGCATAAAAAATAAGGTAAATCCACGAAAGCATTTGTAAAATCGGGACATAAAGGATATTTTAAGGGTTAAAAAAACTTACCATAATTTTACTAAAGTCGCTACCAATCGCTATAAAGAACTATAATTTGCGCTATGATTCATTCATCCTTGCATAACTCTAAAGGCGAATTTACGCAAGGCTGCTTAAAAAAACAAATGTTTTGTTAAGTTTTTATTTCAAAGAAATTTGGAGGTAGAAAAGGCTTGGTACAGCGAAAATATCTTTTGTTATTTTTCAAGCCGATCCATAGGTTTCAAGCCAAATGCTGCTGCTTTTTGCAGCATCAATGAAAATGCAGCCTCATAGGAATTTTCAATGATGCCGTCCAGAATAGCTTCTCGAACTGCTGTTTTAATAAAGCCTACTTCACGAGATGGTGGCAGATTAAATGTTTGCATGATGATTTCACCGGTAATAGGTGGCTGCCAATTGCGAATTTTGTCTTTTTCCTCTACGGCCATCATACGCTCTTTCACATGCTGAAAATTGTCGAGGTATTTTTGTACCTTATACTTATTTTTTGAAGTAATATCGCTTTCGCAAAGAATCATCAGTGCATCCAGATCTTCGCCGGCATCAAACAACAAACGACGCATGGCCGAATCCGTTACCTCCTCTTTGCTCAAACTGATGGGGCGCAAATGCAGTGCAACCATCTTTGCCACAAACTTCATTTTGTCATTGAGAGGCAAGCGTAATTGTTTGAATATTTTGGGTGTCATACGCTCGCCTACTACCTCATGTCCGTGAAAGGTCCAGCCATGAGTTGCCTCAAATTTTTTAGTAGCCGGCTTACCAATATCGTGTAGCACGGCTGCCCAACGTAACCACAAATCATTAGACCGATAAGCCACATTGTCTAACACCTGAAGCGTATGATAGAAATTGTCCTTATGCCCCTTTCCATCAATATATTCTGCTCCGGCTAAATCAACCATTTGGGGGAAAAAGAAAGGCAGCAGACCGGCACGAAAAAGTAGGTCAAAACCAATTGAGGGTTTCTTGCTCAACATGATCTTGTTCAGTTCGTCCGTAATTCGTTCTTGCGACACAATTTTTATACGTTCTGCATTTCGTTTGATGGCTTCAAATGTTTCCGGAAGAATAGAAAAATGCAATTGGCTGGCAAATCGTATCGCACGCATCATTCTCAAGGGGTCATCAGAAAATGTAATATCGGGATCGAGCGGTGTGCGAATTGTTTTGTTTTCCAAATCATCTAACCCGTTAAAGGGGTCAACCAATTTTCCAAAATTAGATGCTCTTAGGTCTATAGCCATAGCATTGATGGTAAAATCGCGTCGCTGTTGGTCTTCTTCCAATGAGCCTTGAGATACTTCCGGTTTGCGAGTGTGTGCGGCATAGGATTCTTTTCTTGCTCCCACAAACTCTACATCAAAATTGCGAAAGTGAAAATGTGCTGTTCCAAAATTTTTAAAAAACGAAACTTTAGGTCGCGGATGGCATTGATCGGCAACGGCATGAGCTAAATCAATTCCATTTCCTGCACAAACGATATCAATATCCTTGCTTTTTCGATGCAGCAATTTGTCGCGCACAAAACCACCAATGGCATAACAAGCTATGTTTTGCGCGGCTGCTGCTTCTGCTACTAATTCAAGCAGTTGTCGTTCTTCCTTTGTACACACAATTTCCAACATGGGGCGCAAAGCTAACATGGATTATGAAACTATGAACGTAAAACCACGAAACTACCATCATCGTTTATCTTGATCAGTCGAGAGGGTCGAGAAGGCGATTGCTCATTTCTACGGTATGCTACGGCATAGCCTACGTTTTCAACTATGGAAGGATGAATTTGCGCAAACGAAGCCGGAGTACTCTCCCCACTCAAATTGGCAGAGGTTGAAACAAGGGGTTTTCTAAAACGCTTGATCAGTGCTTTACAAAAAGGATCAGTGGTAATGCGCAGCGCAATAGAACCATCGGCATTGGCTACATTGTCGGGGAAACCGAGTGCATGGTCATATACCACCGTTGTAGGGCAATCAAATTGACTGACAATATCTATGATGTCGGGCGGTGGTGCGGCAACAAATTGAAGAATATCTTTTGGCTCTGCCAACAAGACGATCAAGCTTTTTTCTTTGGGTCTTTGTTTTAAGGCAAACACCTTTTCTACTGCATTTTCATCCAGTGCATTGCACCCTAAACCCCAAACAGTTTCGGTGGGATAGAGAATAGTGTCGCCGGCTTGCAAGGCAGCTATACAGTTTAAGAGATCTGATTCGAAGTCCACCATAAAAGTTGTTTGGTTTCAATATCGAGTGCGCAACGAAAATGCCCTTCGGGGCAAGCTTTGTGTCCATGCAGCCCACAGGGACGGCAATACAATTTTTCTTTTATTTCTACCACACGACCATTGTCACGTAAGGGTCCAAAGCCAAAAGCCGGAACGGTAGAACAAAACACGGCTGTTACCGGCGCGTGCACTGCTGAGGCAAAATGCAGCGGTCCGGAATCATTCACATAATTCATAACAGCTCCTTGCATTAAAGCAGCGGATTGCAAAAAGCTCAATGACCCACAAAGGCTTGCCACATTTCTATGTTGGGAATTGGAAATAATGGATTTAGCTAATTGCTCATCGCTTCGGCCACCTAATAGAAAAATTTTGTGATCGGAAGGCAATTGGTCTAATAAGGCTATCCATTTCTGCGCTGGAAATTGCTTCGTAAACCACACGGAAGCCGGTGCCATACAGATATAAGGTTGCCCTTGCAAACTACGAACACGAGCATAGTCTTCGGATGTAGGATAAAGTGCCGGGAAGGCGGGTATTTCGTCTGTCAGGTCAGCAATGATCTGTTGATTTCTTTCGGTTTCGGAAATAGGATGAAGGGAATAAGGTTCTGAAATAACATGCTTCGCCTTTTTGTTGTAACAAAACGAAAAAGGATTTTTATCAAAACCGGCTTTATACTTTGCCCCCGACAAAAAACTAATCAAACCCGTGCTGGCAAAGCGATGTAGGTTAATTACATGGGTATAATGCGACGATCGAACTGTCGGAATGAGCTTTAGCAGGTTTTTGCTTTTTGAAGCAGATTTATTCCAAACTAAGACCTTCCTAATAAACGGATGCCCTTTAAGCAAAGATTCGTTTCCATTACGAACTAAAATGTCTATAATAGCATTTGGATAATGCTGATGAAGCTTTTCCATTACAGCCGTAGCCAACACAACATCTCCAATAAAAGAAGTTTGAATAATCAGAAATTGGTACATCATTCTCAACAAAATTAAGGGGAGAAACTGTTAACTACGACTTAACAAACTTTGGCTCAACTTTGGGCTGTCTAAGTATCAAATCACTACATTTGTAACTTTCGTTCTGTATTAAATAAAACTACAAAATATGAGAAAAGTTTTCCTCGCTATGGGTTTAGCTTTGTTGTGTACAACAACCGCATTTGCCCAAAACAAAAAGACAAAAACAGCTAAAGTTTCTACCACTACTGACAATCTGCAAACACATGCCGGAGTAGAAACCCCTCAGGTAGCTGTCGGATCACCACAAGATCAGTCCGAGGCAATGAAATTTCTAACGGATGTGCATGATTTTGGTAATATTCCGGAAGGCCCAGCGGCTGAATATGAGTTTACCTTTAAAAACACAGGTAAAGAACCGATCATTATCCAACGTGCTCAGCCTTCTTGCGGCTGCACTACTCCTTCCTATTCTAAAGATCCGGTATTACCCGGAAAAACAGGGTCTATCAAAGCATCTTACGGTACACAAGGACGACCTAATGTTTTCAACAAAACCATTACGGTAGTAACCAATGTCGGAACAAAGGTATTGACCATCAAAGGGAATGTAGAAAAGGCTCCTGAATCTTCCGTACCTGCCAATACATCTATGATCAAAACACACTAAAATAAAAGCTACAAAAACAATGAAAAAACTACTTGTCGCAATGATGTGCCTCACCTTTGTTGGTGCGACATCCCAGTCCATAGCTCAAACGCCACAAACCGTTGCTACCCCCAATCCTAATGGTCCAAAATTCAAATTTGAAGGTGGCGATGTACATGATTTTGGCGAAGTGGCAGAAGGCCCTTCGGCTGAATACACGTTCAAGTTTAAAAATGTAGGTAAAGAGCCATTGATTATTCAAAATGCAAACGCTTCTTGCGGATGCACCACACCTGAATGGCCTAAAGAACCGATTCTTCCCGGAAAAACCGGAACTATTAAGGTTAGCTTCAACACTACCGGACGGGGCGGTCAACCCTTTGACAAGTCTATTTTCCTTACTTCCAATGCCATTACCGACCGCGAACGTTATGAATTGCGCATCAAAGGAACCGTGAAAAAAGCAGTTGAAAAACCGGTAGAAAAAAAAGGAAATAAATAATCTGCATTTCTGAAAAGAATAGGACGCAAAGGTTCACAAACTATTCCATCTGCTTGATGTAATCAGCTAAAAAGAAGAGAAAGAATCATAGCGGGCAAGATATATAATCTATGCCCGCTATTTTTTTGAAGTGTTTGATTAGTTGAAATGCCCGCCCATATTACCTTGTAGAAATTCCAATTATCTTTGCACATAAGAATTCAAACCTTCGTTACAATGTCTCAACTACCTTCTTGCCCACAATGCAAGTCTGCCTTTACTTATGAACTAGAAAATCTTTTAGCTTGTCCGGAATGTGGACACGAATGGGATCCCCATGAAAAAGTAGCGGATGAAGAAGCCTTTATAGTCAAAGACAGCAATGGCAATATTCTTCAAAATGGGGACTCGGTTGTCGTGATAAAAAATCTACCGGTGAAAGGTGCTACTCAAAGTATCAAAGCCGGCACTAAGGTTCGCAACATTAGGCTTGTAGCGGGCGACCATAATATAGACTGTAAGATTGATGGCTTCGGAGCAATGGCTTTAAAATCCGAATTTGTCAAGAAGGCTTAAATTGATATACTTATTTATCAAGCACACATTTTTCAATAAAATTATGCTTCTGTATTTTACCGAACATACAACCGGCTAATGTAGATTTAGCAAATGATCAATAACCGCTATGCTTTTTCTCCATGACGAACCAAACGCAGAATCATATCGTTGTATTAATTCCCTACTTTGGCAAACTGCCTACTTATTTCCCCTTCTTTTTAGAAAGTTGTAAGACAAACCCACAAATAGATTTTCTAATCTTCACGGATGATGATAGCATTCAGCAAAAACCTGCGGCTACCAATATTAAGATTTACCCTTTTCAACTTTCAACACTTAACCAATTAGCCAGTCAAAAATTACAAACTACAGTTTCGATCAAGAATGGTTATAAACTATGTGATTTCAAACCCATGTACGGGAAGATTTTTGAAGATTATATAACCTCCTATTCCTTTTGGGGATTTTCCGACATAGATATTATTCTTGGCAATATCAAGCAACTTTTCACACAAGAACTTCTTCAGTCTTTTGATGTTATAAGTCTGTATGACAAGTTTATTTCCGGCCCATTTTGTTTATTTCGCAATACAGATCCGGTTAACACGCTTTTTTTCAAAAGCAGCAGCATCAAAGAAATTCTGACCCAAGCTTCTTATTGTGGTTTTGATGAAATGGGTTCAATGGATGCCATGAGACAATTGTGGAGCGGAGTGCCCATTTCAGAAACCAATTCTCCGATTGAAAGTTTTTCGCATTTGGTTTTAAACAAAGAAAAATTCTCGGGCAAATGTTATTTCAAGAGCCAAATCATAGATTGCGAATTATCTGAAAAGGAAAAAGTAGTTTTTCAAAAAGGTCAATTATTTTTTAACGACACAGAAATTTTTCTCTATCACTATCTCTGGAATAAAAGTAAAATAGGATTCAATGCCCCTCCAATAAATCCGGGTTCTGATTTTTTCTTTACTCAATTTGGCTTTTTCTATCCTTCCTTCAAAAGCAAAACAATAGATTGGGGTGTATCTGTCTTTAAAAATTTCAGACAAAAAGCTAAGCGAAAACTCAAGAATTTGTTTTGAGTTCTATCCTTTAAAAGGCTAACGCCCATCAGGTTCTGGCTCGCCAAGGAATTTCAGAAGCACCATGTAAATAAACGATATAGCGCGATAGTACAAATAGAAAATCGGATAAGCGATTGAGGTATTGCAAAATCAAATCGGGCATTTCTTCTCCTTGCTCATTCATAGCTACACAAATGCGCTCTACCCTTCTGCAAATACAACGAGCTACATGTGCAGCCGATGAAGCTACATGCCCACCCGGCAATAAAAAAGAGCGCATTTCGGGTAAGTCCTCATTCATCTCGTCCATACGTTGTTCGAGCCAAGTAACGTCTGCTGCATGCAAATCCGGCAATTTCATTTTAACTTCTTTGACCGGGCTGGTAGCTAAAACAGAACCTATGGTAAACAACCGGTCTTGAATTTCACGCAACCATTCGCGTAGTTTTTCGTTTGACTCCATATCACTTACCATACCGATATAGGAGTTCAACTCATCAATAGTGCCATAGCTCTCAATGCGAATGTGGCTTTTTGGTACTCGTGTTCCACCAATCAGACTTGTAAGCCCTTTGTCGCCCGTTTTGGTGTATATTTTAAATGACATAAACAAGGAGTTTATTGAGTTGGTGCGTGTTGTCTGGTTGGCAGGTCTGTTTCAACCACACCATCGCGAATACGTATCACTCTGTTTGTAAAGTTGGCAATATCTTCTTCGTGTGTAACTAAAACTACCGTATTTCCTTGCTCATGAATTTTTCCGAAAAGCTCCATGATTTCTATGCTTGTTTTGGTGTCCAAATTACCGGTTGGTTCATCAGCCAAAAGCAAGGCAGGATTGTTTATTAAAGCGCGAGCAATAGCAACACGTTGGCTTTGTCCACCCGAAAGCTCATTGGGTTTATGATTAGCTCTTTCTGCTAACCCTACTTTAGATAGAACAGCTCGTGCCCGTTCTTCACGTGCTGCCTTTCCTACTCCGGCATAAATCAATGGCAGTGCCACATTTTCCCAAGCGGTAAGCCTTGGCAGCAAGTTAAATTGTTGAAAAACAAAACCAATTTCTGCATTGCGTACATCTGCCAACTCATCATCTACCATTCGGCTCACATCTTGCCCATTTAGAATGTAGGTGCCTGAAGTGGGTGTATCTAAACAGCCCAAAATATTCATGAGTGTGGACTTTCCCGACCCCGATGGGCCCATCAAGGCTACATACTCATTTCGTTCAATGGTCAATTGAATGCCTTTTAAAACCGGCAACTCTTGCTTTCCTAAAAAATAACTTTTACGTATGTCGAGAAGGGAAATTACGTCCTGCATCTAACACCAAAAATAGTAAGAAAACAAAGGAAAAGAGTGACTGCTTTTTTTTCCTTGACATGAAACGATTAAAATAATGTTACTTTTAAAACCTAATATACTTTATCCATTCAGCTGATGTTGTTTTCATAACTGAAGGCTGATTCATGGTCAACAAGTAACCAAAAAATGATTGACTTTTTCAAGTGATAAAAACTCTCTTCCAACTAATCTTTATAGGGCTATTTGCTTGTACGTCTCAGGCACAAACAAGCAATGAACAAAGTAAGCCATTAGTGATTGGCAATATTGACAAAATACATTCAACACTATTAAATGAAGATCGAGTGTTAAATGTTTATTTACCTGAAGGTTATCAGACAACTGACACTATACTATATCCCGTTATCTATATTTTAGACGGGTCTCTAAACGAAGATTTTTTGCATCTTGCAGGCATTGTTCAATACAATAATTTTTTGTGGATCAACCGGGTTCCGCGTTCTATCGTTGTAGGCATTGCAAATGTTGATCGGCGTAGAGATTTTACCGGAAAAACTTCCTATGAAGAAGATAAAAAACTGGCACCCACCGGCGGCGGTTCAGCAAAATTTATAACTTTTATTGAAACAGAATTACAGCCATTCATCCAAAAAAAATACAGAACAAATCATCATCGGACTATAATTGGTCAATCTTTAGCAGGCTTATTGGCAACTGAAATTTTATTTACAAAACCTGCTCTTTTTGACCATTATATCATTATAAGTCCAAGCCTATGGTGGAACAATGGCGCACTGCTGAAATCCACGCCGGACATACTATCTGCAACCTTTAAAAGACCCGTATCTATATATATTGGAGTAGGAAAAGAAGGATTAACGCCTGCACATGATAGAGTAATGGAAGTAGATGCCAATCTGTTATCAGACAAAATAAAACATGGAATAAGCAAAACGGTCAAAGTCTTTTTTGACTACCTGCCGTTAGAAAATCATGCAACCGTTACGCATCCTGCCGTGTTTAATGCCTTTAGAATGTTGTACCCAGAAAATGAAGAGTAAAAAAAATGGGGCTTAACTATTTCACTGTTATTATAGACAAAATTAAATTTGACAGGTCTAATCTTGACTTCTTTCAGCACCATCGGTTCCAATTCGCTAATTGAGTTTATTTTTGAGTTTTTGAACTTATGCTCAGCTTTCCTAACGGCAAAATAAATATCGGACTGTTTATTACTGAAAAACGAGCAGACGGGTATCACAATTTGGAAACCGTTTTTTATCCTGCACCGGTAAAAGATATTTTGGAATTTGTAGAGACGGAACAAGAGGCTTCTATGACTACCACAGGGCTGCCCTTAAATAATCAAATAGCCGACAACTTGGTTTGGAAAGCCTATCAATTGCTGAAAGAATTGTTTCCTCAACGAGTATTGCCTCTTGAAATTCACTTGCATAAAACGATTCCCACGGGTGCCGGATTGGGTGGTGGAAGTGCAGATAGTGCCTTTATGCTCAAGATGCTAAATGATCATTTCAGGCTGCATTTGAGTGTTGAAGATTTGTGTGAACTGGCCTTGAAACTGGGAAGTGATTGCCCTTATTTCATTTATAATTCACCGCAATTTGCAACCGGTAGAGGCGAGCTGATGCAAACTCTACCTATTGACTTGACAGACTTTCATTTGCAAATCAAATACACATCGGTTCATGTTTCTACCGCAAAAGCATTTCAATTGATCAAGCCTAAGCCTGCTCCATTCGATTTGCGAAATTTGGTTCATTTGTCTATCCTTGAATGGAAGCAGTTTGTGTTCAATGATTTTGAAGAGCCTGTCTTTATGATGCACCCTGAATTAGCCGACATGAAACAACAACTGTATGATGAGGGTGCTTTATTTGCTTCGATGACGGGGAGCGGTTCAGCATTTTTTGGAATATTTCCTAAGCATTAGCATCTTCCTGTATCCAAAGGGCAATACAATCAAAAAAAGATTGTTCACTGTTGATGGTGTTCATTGATAATTCTGACAATATTTTTTCTTCTACCTTTCTTGCAGATGCTTCATTTTCCGGTTTTGCTAACGACAAGGTTTGTAAGGCCATTTTATGTTGCCATACCCAGCGGGTTATTTCACGGGCTGACAGTGCCGGCTTTCCGGCTAATTGAAGTTTGCGAGCAAAGCCATTTTCTGTGGCTACACGATCCAAGAAAGATAATATATCCTCTGTGTTGATGGCTCCGAAACCCGCTACAGCATTGAGGTGTAAGCCAGTTTCATCATCAATCATACAAAGTATCCACCAATTTTGATGATTAAGTTCTGCTCTACCGTTTCCTTCCAATAAAACCAGATGCCAGATACCACCGACTTTTTGAATGCGATTTTTATCGGTAGTTTTTTTCGGAACAGAGGCTTCAACGTTTACCTTTTTCTTCGCCTTACCTATCTTTTCCCACCGTGTGTTGGCTCGCTCTCGTTCCAGATACACCATGCCATCCCGATAGACTCTTTTGATTTGTTTTCGTGTCCAATCAGGGTTGGTTTGCAATAAAAGTTGAAGGCAAGAGTCAAAATCTCGTTTGCGATCTTGATGAATTAAATTGACTAAGGCTTCATAAACCAAATAGTCTTCTACTTCAGGTTTTCTGGGTTTATAGCCATAAGTATCTTCATTAATACCTACCACTGCACATGCTTGAGCGGACGAAAGAGTAAACCTCTTTATTAAAGAAGCTACAAGCTTTTTAGAAATACTTTTATCGGTATCTATACTTGACAAGGCAGTAACCAACATCTTATATCGCTCTCCGTTTTCGGTAGCATAACGCTGCAAAACGATTCCTTGTTTGCCGGTTGAATCCGGCGAAGTATCTGTTTCATTTGGCACAGCCGCCCATTCCTCTAACCAATTGTACAATGTAGCACGAGAGATAGATGCTTCTTGGCAAATTTGCTTAACCGTTTTAAGTCCATTGACTTTATCTCGTACCCATTCTCTTCTTCTGGCTTCGTCGTAACGATGTGTGTTCATTCCTTACAAATGTAATAGGGACAAGGGTTTTGACATAATTATTAAGTGATAGATTTGAAAACCGTATATCTCAATAGCATTTCTAATCCTAAAAAAACAATAGCTAAGCAAGCAAAAGGGAAAAACAATTCAGCATAATGTTTATAGCTACTGATTTCAACCTTTGTTTTTTCCAGTTTGTCAATATCGTTATAAATATTCTTGAGCGAAGCATTATCGGTAGCACGGTAATATTTCCCGCCGGTTTCTGTTGCTATTTTTTGAAGCAAGGGTTCATCAATTTGCACTTCTTGCATTTGCTTTTGAATGCCCATAGGGGTTTGTACGGGATAGGGAGCCATTCCTCTTGTGCCGATGCCAATGGTGTAAACACGCACTTTGTAAGCCTTTGCTACTTCCAATGCCAGTTCCGGCCCAACTTTTCCGATATTGTTGACCCCATCTGTTAATAAGATAATCACCTTGCTTTTCCCGTCAGACCGACGAATTCGATCTACGGCAGTGGCTAATCCGTCGCCAATAGCTGTTCCATCCATCAGAACACCACTTTTTACACTGTTAATTTGCTCTTCCAGCACATCATGATCTATGGTAATTGGACATTGGGTAAAGCTTTCGCCGGAAAATATCACTAATCCTATTCTATCAGTTGGGCGTTTTTCGACAAAGTTTATTGCTACTTTTTTAGCCGCTTCTATTCGATTGGGCTTGAGGTCTTCTGCCAACATGCTGCCTGAAACGTCTAAAGCAAGAACAATATCAATCCCTTCACTATCTATATTCTCCGTTACATTGCTTGATTGTGGGCGAGCAAGCGCAACAATCAGCATACACAAGGCAAGTACACGAAATAACGGCATCAAAAAACGATAGCGGACACGCCAAGATGGAGGCATAACTGAAAAAGAACCGGTGTTGCTAAGTCGTAACGAGGGTGCCAAACGTCGAACACGATTTCTTCGCCACCACATCATCAATGGGATCAAAGCAAACAAGGCAAAAAAAGCCGGATAAGCGAAACTGAGGTGTTTCCAATCCATCAAGGCATTCATGGCTTAGCATCGGGATTTGGTGAAACAATGATGGGTGTATTTTTTACAAATGCTTTAGATTGTTCCATTGCATTCAGGTGCTCTTGCGGAGTGGGTTGTGCTTTGGCAAATTTCGCAAGATCAGAAGTGTATAAAACTGAAGTTAGCGCATCATAATAGTTTCGTATTTCAGGATGAAATCTGGCTTTTGATAAAATCTCATCGGTGGTAAATTCTAATGCCGGAATCTTAAAACGTTCTTCCAAATAGCTCCGTAAAATATCACTCAGTTCAACATAATATTCCTTTTCCTTGCCCGACTGCCACAACTTTCTTTGTTCCAATTCTGAAAATAGTCGAAGTGCTTTTTCTTGCACTGTTTCAGTTGGCAGGTTTATGGGTTTGGGGATTTCTACTTTTTTATGTCTGAGGAAATAATAAACAACCCCAGCTATTAGTCCTAATAGCAAAGCTCCACCGACAATCCACCCTATATAGTCTTGCCAAGTGCGCTTTACAACCATGATGTCTTTTATACCTTTGAAGGGTTGAGTCGTATCTACAGGAATAGTTTGAACCAAAAGTTGAAAGCTATCTGTTGCTAATAAATAAGGTGTACCGTTTTTAGGTAAAATTGAAAATTGAAAAGCGGGGATTTTAAAACTTCCACTATCGAAACCGGTAACTAATAATTGTTGCTTGTAAGTAGTTTGGTTACCATTCGACACCGTGTCTATTTTACTTCGCTGTACAATTTCCAACGAATTAAACGTGTCTGGAATGGTAGCCCATTGCAGGGTGTTTTCATTTGCCGCATGAGTAGCCTCAATCCATAAGCGAACTTGATCGCCAACGGTAATTTGGGAAGCATCTATCCTTGCTTTCACGGTTGCATTTTGTGCCCATAGAGAAAAGGGGAGCAACAATAAACTCAATAAGAGAAAAGGGTTTCTTGTCAATTGCTTCATGCTACTATCTGCCTTTAAAAAAGCTTTGTAATTGTTTGACATAATCTTCATCTGTACGCAATGAAAGGAGCGATGCACCACTTTTTCGAAATACAGACTGGGCATATTGACGATACTGATCAAATGCTTTGGTATAATTCATACGCACTTTTTTATCATCAGAATCAATCCAAATTTGATTGCCACTTTCGGCATCCACCACTTGCAACAATCCTGCTGCCGGCAATTCTCTATCTGCCCGATCATAGACTTGTACGCCTATCAAATCATGTTTTCGAGAAGCAAGTTGCAAAGGTTTATCGAAGGGCTTACTAATAAAATCACTCATCAAAAAGCTAATCGTTCGCTTCTTTAAAACATGATTCAAATAGTCTAAGGCAACTGAAACATCTGTGTTTCCGGTATGGTCAGCATCCAATGCTACTAATTCTCGAATGATGCGAAGAATATGGCTTTTCCCTTTTTTGGGGGGGATAAATTTTTCCACTTTGTCACTAAAAAGAATAATTCCGACTTTATCGTTGTTGGTAGCAGCCGAAAAAGCCAATACGGCACTTATTTCTGTCAGTAATTCACGCTTTGATCTTTGGTGTAAGCCAAATAAAGAACTGCCACTTATGTCCACTAAAAGCATTACGGTTAATTCACGTTCTTCTTCAAAAACTTTGACAAAAGGATGAGAAAAACGGGCTGTTACATTCCAGTCAATAGATTTTACATCGTCGCCTGGTGTATATTCACGTACCTCGCTAAAAGACATACCTCGCCCCTTGAAAGTAGAATGATACTCTCCAGCAAAAATGTGGTTGCTGAGTCCGCGTGTTTTTATTTCTATCCGGCGAACACGTTTCAGGATTTCTGATGTTGTAAGCATGAAGATGCGTCAGACATTTATTTTCTGTTGACAAATGTAAACGATAGCAAAAGGAATAGGCAACCGTATGAACTTAAAGTTTTCTGAAAATCACATTTAACCCTCAAGCTTTTCCTCCTCTGAAAAATCACTTTTACTTACAACCATCAGTTTCTTTTAAAACATTCTTTAACGGAATCAGCCAATTGGTTTTAGATAAACTTTGATCTGATTACGGATTCAATTAAACCGATTTGAGTCAACCCGTTATTCTATTTTCCAACTTAAAAATTACGGACTCGTACCTTTGCACAAAACTCACTATAATGAAAAATCTTCATCGTGCCACAGCAGTTCTAACAGGGCTTGCCATTACTTTATCCTCTTGCAGTCAAAATAACGCTTCATCACAATCTGCAGCTAAAGATTCTGTTTCTGCAGCCGTAGTGCCCAAAGCCCCCATATCTCTTGATCCAGTTTCTGATGTTGCCTTATTTCCCAATGCGCAACTTAGCATGAATACACCCACTTCGACACCCAATGGCGACAGCGCAAAAGTCAATTTTACTTTCAACGTAAAAAACTACAAATTAATGGGGCAAACAACTGATAGTGCCAGTATGCAGTGTAGCAATTCTAAGCAAGGACAGCATATACATTTTATTCTTGACAACAAGCCTTATGCCGCACTTTATGAACCCAAGCACGAGGTTACTTTACCTAAAAATAGCGAACATTATTTGATGGCCTTTTTAAGTCGGTCTTATCATTTATCACTCAAAGAAAAAGGGGTTGCCGTGCTGTATCATTTCAAAGTAGATGCACAAGGAAAAATTCAAAAATTAGCAGACCCGACTGCTCCGATGCTTTTTTATAGCCGTCCAAAGGGCGATTATATTGGCAATGATGTAAATAATGTTTTGTTAGACTTTTATGTTTGGAATGTTACATTGGGCAATGATTTCAAGGTAAAAGCAAACATTCATTCCGTAGATGCCGACACCACATTTACCATTTCCGAATGGAAACCTTATTTCCTCAGAAACTTACCTATGGGCAAAACAACCATTCATCTAACCTTACTGGATAAGACCGGCAATCCATTAACCGGAGAGAATACAACCGTTAGCCGCGATATCAATTTAGCGCATCAAGAACCATTGAAGTAAAACTGAACTCCTTCTATTCTCTTTTTTTTATGGCAGAAGACTTAGTGGTCGCACAAGGAAGTAAGGAAGAACAATATCATGCCTTGATTCCTCAAATAGCAGCTTTGATTTCCTTAGAAACGGACTTGGTGGCTAATTTGGGCAATATTGCCGCAGCATTAAAAGAACAATTTAATTGGTTTTGGGTAGGATTTTATTTAGTTCAAAAAGATGAATTAGTCTTAGCTCCCTTTCAAGGCACGATAGCTTGCACCAGAATTAAAAAAGGAAAAGGCGTTTGTGGCAGTAGTTGGGTGCAAAAGCAGACCTTGATTGTGCCTGATGTTGAGCAATTTCCGGGGCATATAGCTTGCTCATCTCAATCACGATCTGAGATTGTTGTGCCGATTATTCGAGAAAATGAAGTAGTTGGTGTGTTGGATATTGACAGCGAAAAGTTGGATCAATTTGATCTAACCGACCAAGTGTATTTAGAAAAAATTGTCGCGCTCATTGATTTATCATGAAGCGCGACAAATTTTTTTGAAGATTGATAAAACTATCCTTTAAAGTGCTTTAAAAAGATCACTTCTTTTTCGTTGAGGAAACGCCATTTGCCGCGCGATACATTCTTTTTTGTCAGCCCGGCATACATGACACGATCTAACTTTTCTACCACATAGCCCAAAGATTCAAAAATTCGACGAACGATTCGATTTTTTCCACTATGAATTTCTAATCCTATTTCCTTTCTGGTTTCAAGATAAGCTACCTGATCTACCTCAGCTCGACCGTCTTCCAGCTCAACCCCCTTAACGATTTGTTCATAATCGGCACGGGTAAGGTTTTTATCGAGTGTAACGTGATATACTTTTTTAACGTTGTAGCTGGGGTGGGTTAATTTATTTGCCAGTGTACCATCATTTGTCAACAGCAATACACCGGTAGTATTTCTATCTAATCTTCCGACAGGGAACAACCTATCCACATCTGCATTTGCCACTAAATCCATCACCGTTTTACGATCTTCGGGATCTTCTGTAGTTGTGATAAATCCTTTGGGCTTGTTGAGCAGGATATATACCATGTTTTTTTGTGGAGTCATCTTCTTTCCTTGCAGCGTCACCGTGTCGCCGGGCAATACCCGATGACCCGGCTCCAAAATCAATTCACCATTGACTCTTACTTTACCTTGTTTCACCATTTCGGCTGCATCTCTACGGCTGCATTCGCCGCTATGGGAAATGTATTTGTTGAGTGTCATGGCACCATTTATTTCTTTCGTTTCCGAATCCGGATACCATTTTTTTTGACGTTCAATTTCTTCTAATCCTTTTGAAAAAGTAACTTGATCAGGCTCGGTTTGTTCTGATGATTTGAATCGAGGTTTTCGATCTTTCAGTTCTCCTTTCTTAGAATAAGGTTTGCTATTTTCTTTTTGTTCTGATTTGAATTTTCGTTTGGGTTTGAAATTTTCCGCTCCATTAGTTTGAGGATGGTCTGTTCTTGGTGAGCGTTTTCTATCAGATGGCTTCTGCTTTT
Organism: Bacteroidota bacterium; assembly: GCA_018267925.1. GTDB lineage: Bacteria > Bacteroidota > Bacteroidia > Chitinophagales > Chitinophagaceae > JAFIGV01. Next base: position 18,798 of record JAFDXO010000024.1, read on the forward strand.
CACCATATTTTTCTTCTGACCTAAAACTTTTCTTTTGGTCATCTTCACTTACTGTCTTTTCTCGACGTGGTTTGAATTTATCCTTATCAAAATCCCGTTCAGAGCGATTCTTTGAAAATTCCCGATAAGGCTTTTTATCGGACTTAGAATAAGACCTCGGTTCACTGTCATGTTCCTCACTTCCAGTTTCAGGCTTTATTTTTCTATTCTTTTTTCCTACTTCAGTTCTGGGCTTAAATTCTCGTTTAAATGAACGATCTTTTTCGCTTCGATCTCTGTTTCCATTCCCTTCACCCTCTTCTCGTCTTTTCCTAAACCCTTCACCAGCCTCATTTCTGGGCTTAAATTCTCGCTTAAATGAACGATCTTTTTTGCTTCGATCTCTGTTTCCATTCCCTTCACTCTCTTCTCGTCTTTTCCTAAACCCTTCTCCAGCCTCATTTCTGGGCTTAAATTCTCGATTAAATGAACGATCCTTATCGTTTACCGCTTTGTCGTTTTCTTCCGTTCTTTTCTTTCGAAAATCTCCTGTTGGTTTTGCCCCAGCACCTTTACCATTTCTCGATTTTCCGGCATCATTGGAGCGAGAAGAAGGTTCATTTTTTCGCGTCATACATAAATCAAATAGCCGATAAAGGTACAATCTATAAGCGAAGCACCGCTTGTTTGTTTAAAATAGTACAAGGTAAAAGGCTTTACTAAAAAGTTGCACCGCTTGTTTTTAAGCGGACTTATTTACGTTATATAACTTCAATCATTTGACCTTTGTTACGGTCACCCAAATGTATTCATGACTATATTAAATCAATAGCTGCTTTCCTTTTTATTGAAGGGATTAAGATTCTTGGATTGTTTTTGATGTGTTCTATTTTTGTACAGTTAAGATGAAATATTTTTTCAAAAATGGCATAATTGAAGCTGGATGTGATGAAGCCGGTAGAGGATGTTTAGCAGGACCTGTTTGTGCTGCAGCGGTTATTCTGCCTACAACTTTCAGACACCCTTTGATTAATGACAGCAAGCAACTCAGCGAGCAAGAAAGAAACATCTTACGGACTATTATTGAAGAAAAGGCATTAGCATGGGCTGTCGCAATGGTTGATCATCAGGAAATTGATCGGATTAATATTTTGCAAGCCACCTTTATGGCCATGCACCAAGCTATTGATCAATTGATCATTCGGCCCGAATTACTCTTGATTGATGGTAATCGTTTTGTGCCCTACTTGGGCATTCCACATCAAACTATTATTCAGGGTGATGCACAATATGCTTCTATTGCCGCAGCCAGTATTTTAGCAAAGACCCATCGAGATGAATACATGTTAGAACTACACAAACAATTCCCTCAATATGATTGGCATCAAAATAAAGGATATGGCACCCTTCAACATCGTAAAAAGATAGCTGAGTATGGGCTTTCTTCCTTTCATCGTAACAGTTTTCGAGTGCAACTTCCGTCCGACTGAAATTTATAAATACTGATTTCTAAATCATACTAAATAAACCACTGTTTTTAAGAATCTCTTTTGATTAAAAAAGCGATGGCAAAAAGGAAAGGCGCTAAAAAAATTATTGAACTACTTCGTAAAAAAATTTGCAAAAGTGATTTTGTTATCTACCTTTGCAATCCCAAACAAAAAAGGGAAGTTCTTTACAAGCAAGTGTACAAGCCACTTTAGCTCAGCTGGTAGAGCAACTGATTTGTAATCAGTAGGTCGCTGGTTCGATTCCGGCAAGTGGCTCTTTGACTTAGTCAAAAGATAAAATGGAATGGTTTAAGCACTTTCCATTTTTATTTTTGACTGAATTGGGCAGATACTCAAGTGGCCAACGAGGGCAGACTGTAAATCTGCTGTCTTTCGACTTCGGAGGTTCGAATCCTTCTCTGCCCACCCACGAATGCAAAATTGAAATTTTCAATTCGGTTTTGCCTATTTGAAAAGTCAAAACAAGCGGGAGTAGCTCAGTTGGTAGAGCGACAGCCTTCCAAGCTGTAGGTCGCGGGTTCGAGCCTCGTCTCCCGCTCTTGTTTTTATCGTTCTTTTCACGAATGGACATTTTAATTCATTTCGCCTAAAGTCTTTCCTTTTTTGTTACGGTAAAAGTTGATTATTATCTTGTTTAGAGCAATCCAATTGTCTGTGCATGATTATATTAATCCAAAAGAATTCCCAAAAAAAAATGGGTGGTACAAAAAAATTGGAAATAAATTTTTTATTGCGTAAATTTGCGCCCTTAAATTAAGTATGCAGAATTTGCTGTTGTAGCTCAGTGGTAGAGCACTTCCTTGGTAAGGAAGAGGTCGGCAGTTCAATCCTGCTCAACAGCTCCACAAAAATTAGTTTAAAACAAACATTTAAATACATCTCTTAAAAACAATAAAAAATGGCAAAAGAGACCTTTAAGCGGGAAAAGCCCCACGTAAACATTGGCACTATTGGTCACGTTGACCATGGTAAAACAACCCTTACTGCTGCGATTACTACAATCCTGGCAGCAAAGGGAATGGCGCAAAAGAAAGGATATGATGAGATTGACGCGGCACCTGAAGAAAAAGAGCGTGGTATCACCATCAACACAGCACACGTTGAGTATGAAACTGCTAATCGCCACTATGCACACGTTGACTGTCCTGGTCACGCTGACTACGTAAAAAACATGATTACCGGTGCTGCCCAAATGGACGGTGCTATTCTGGTGGTAGCGGCTACCGATGGTCCTATGCCACAAACAAGAGAACACATCCTATTGGGTCGTCAGGTAGGCGTACCTCGTATGGTTGTTTTTATGAACAAAGTTGATTTGGTTGACGATCCTGAAATTTTGGATCTTGTTGAAATGGAAATCCGCGAATTGCTTAGCAAAAACGGATACGATGGTGACAATACACCAATCATCAAAGGTTCTGCAACCGGAGCTTTAGCCGGCGATCCTAAATGGGTAGCTGCTGTTGAAGAATTGATGGCTGCTGTGGACGAATATATTCCATTGCCTCCTCGTCCAATTGATCAACCTTTCTTGATGTCTGTAGAAGACGTATTCACGATTACAGGTCGTGGTACAGTTGCTACCGGTCGTATTGAGCGCGGTGTTATCAAAGTAGGCGACAACGTAGAAATCGTTGGTTTCAATGAGTCTCCTCTTTCCTCTACCTGTACAGGTGTGGAAATGTTTAAAAAACTATTGGATCGCGGTGAAGCCGGTGATAACGCAGGTTTATTGCTTCGCGGTATTGAAAAGAAAGATATCCGTCGCGGTATGGTTATCACTGCACCAAAGAGCATCACACCACACACTGAGTTCAAGGGCGAAGTTTACGTTCTGAGCAAAGAAGAAGGTGGTCGCCACACTCCATTCTTCAATAAGTATCGCCCTCAGTTCTACTTCCGTACTACGGACGTAACTGGTGAGTGTCACTTACCTGAAGGTGTAGAAATGGTTATGCCTGGCGATAACGTTACACTTCATGTAAATCTGATTGCGCCTATCGCGATGGATAAAGGTTTGAAGTTTGCGATCCGCGAGGGTGGACGTACAGTTGGTGCCGGTCAGGTAACTGAAATCATCAAGTAATAAACTTGACTATTTTATAGTCATGTCAGATACTAAAAAGCCATCAGAGAAATCTGATGGCTTTTTCAATGTTTTTAATCCCTAATTATATTTGTTGATTATTCTATTCCAATTCCTATTGTACAAAAACTTTCTTCCTAATTGTTTGCTCTGAATCGGTTAGGATAAGGTAATATATGCCCGGAACAAGATCGGGTAACTTCAACAACCATTTATTTCCCCCTTCTTGCCGAACTCCAATGCTTATTTTTTGCCCTTGCTCATCATGAAACAGGATTTGCGGATCATGAAGGATCAAGGCTGATTCTATTTCCAAATAATGCTTTGCCGGCTGAGGGTAAATCTTTAACCCGTTGTCTGTTGCATCTTCCAAGCCAATAGAAACAACCACTATCGTGTCTGAATTAGCAGCACACTGCACCGAGTTGGTAACACGGACATAATAATTTCCGTTTTGGGTTACTGTATATATATTATTCGTTGCCCCAGAAATTAGTTGGGCATTTCTATACCATTGATAGCTACCTTGTCCCAATGCTGTAGAAAGTGTAAGCCCTGATTGGGCAAGCACAGGATGTGGAGAGGGCAGAAAACTGACCATCGTTGGAGCAGAGGTATCTGCACATGCGCCATTGCTCACAATGAGGCGGTAGCTTCCCGCCTGTGTGGTAACAAATGTGGAGTTGGTAGCACCGGATATGGCCGATCCGCCTGTTGTCATCCATTGATAGGTGTAGCCCGATGATGTATTGGCTGAGAGAACAGCATTATTACCCTGGCAAACAGACAAATTGCCTCCTTCCAAAATGGAGGCAACCGGAACCGGTAGAACCGTAACGGTCAAAGACTTTGGTAAACTTGTATCACAATTGCTTGTTGCTGACACGGAAATAACACCACCCACTGTGCTACTCTGTACGGTAATGATATTACTGCTGCTACTGCCTATCCAGCCCGATGGCAGCGACCAGATATACTTTATGGCTCCAGAAACAGGCAATGTAGAATATGTAACGGTTTTGCCATTGCATACGGTGGTGCTCCCTAAAATTGCGGCGGGTTGTGATAACGGACTTGGACATTGGCCATATTTGGCAATAAATACATTGGTGATGTTTGCAGGAGGTACATATAGAGAGATCAGTCCAAAGTTTACTGTGGCGTAATCAACTCCGACCAAATATACATTTGATGCCGTGTCGGCTGCAATTTGGCACAAAAAGGCTTGACCATTCGTTTTGTCTGCCCATTGCAGGGTAGCATTGGAATGATATTGTGCCATGAAAGCATCTTTGTAAGCAGTTGATTTTGTTAGAGTAACGTTATTGCTCAAGGTGAGGGTAGGAGAACTGAATGTGCCGGCTACAAGAAGCCTATTTTTTGAATCTATGGATACATCCGTAATTTCTGTTCGTCCCGCTACACCTCCATATTCGATACCCCATTGAGGGACACCGGTAGAATTATACTTAAATACAAAACCTGCAGAATTTGCAACACCTAATGGTGAGGCGAAGTTGGTGCCGGCAAATGAAAAAGTATCATTGTGCAAACCTCCTACATAAACATTACCTAAGGTATCGGCAGTTACAGAAGCCGGAATTTCATTGTAATGTCCGCCTACCGTTGATGCCCATAACAAGTTACCCGTAGGCGTATATTTAGCCGTAAATACATCTACATGTAAAGAGTCATTACCGCCCGTTGCATAGAGTTGTGTATTGCCCAAAAGCATTGAATTACCATAGAAAAGTCCGGTTAAAATCAGGTTTGTCGAACAATCGGTTGTCATATCCCAAACGTGACCCGATGTCTGCTTCACCCAGTTTACTGATCCGTTGGAGCTGTTTAATTGGGCTATAAAGTTTGAATTAGAACTTGATGATAAGGTTGCTCCCCCTACGGTAATGGTACCTGAAAATTCGGCAGCCATATAGACCATGCCAAAGCTGTCGGCAGCAATGGCTGACCCTCTCAGAGAGTCTGAAAAAGGTACTGCCCAGACCAAATTGCCGGCAGAGTCATATCGTGCAACAAATGCACTATTCGATTGGGAAGAAACAGGTAAGGTTAAACCGCCAATTTGCAGTGAACTGCCCCAATAATATCCTAACACAAATAAATTTCCTTTGTTATCCTGAGCAATGCTTTGTCCAAATACATTGTAACCTGTAAAATTTTTAGCCCAAACAACATTGCCCAACCCATTATATTTTACCAAAAAGCCTGTAGTAGAAGAAAATGGACTATGTAAAACAATACTACCGAATTGAATGGAATCTCCACCATAGGTTCCCACCAAATACGAATTTCCGGAGGCATCAATGCACAAAGCATTTCCATAATCACCATAGTAAACTGGATTCCCATACTGTGCATCCTTTGCCCATAACCATTTGTTGGGTTGTGCATAAGATGCAATGTTGACCAAACTAAAAAACAGTATCCATATACTTATTTTCATTTTCAAGTGCTTTAATTAGTTAATCAATATGGTCATACTGCCCGGACCGGGATAAGTAACCTTGAAGTTTATTTTTATCTTATCACAATCATAGTAAGGACAATTAGGTATCATATCAATATATTGAGCCAACGGACAAGGTCCCATCTGAGCAAAATTAACACCGGTAGGGGGCGAAAAGATATAATCGCAACCAATTGCCTGAGTAGGATAAAAGGTAGCCGCTATCCAACGAACCGTAGTAGGGGCACTAACAGACTTAAAGTCAAATGTAAGCGTATTGCCAGACATAATAGGAATATTTGTCAACCCATACATTGGACCGCCGCAGGGCGGATTAGCGAGAGGCTCTGCTTCAATAGAAAAGAATAGCGTATCATCACAATTTCGTTGGTCAATAATGGTCAGAATACCGGTTGATTGTGCATATAATCCTGTTAAAGAGAAAAGATAAAAAAAGACAAAGCCTATTGAAAGGCGAAAGGGTAAGTTTCTCATAAGTTTCTTATTTAGCAACATAAATGTATGAATAAGGTTTAACTATTCATTCCCCTTTTTTTCTTTTCTTCTAAATATCTTTTTGAAAATTATTAACCCCATCGAATATGCAAAAACAAAATCCGTAACTATATGAATCAAGTCAAAAAAATATTTTGTTGTTTTATACACCTGCTAAACCTCCATTTTTGTGTTAACTTGCACCACTTTTCAGCCTTTCTGTTACTTGATAAGCACAGCCAAACATCCATGTTAAAAGTAGGTATCTTCGGTGCCGGTCATCTCGGCAAAATACACATGCAGCAATGGCGCGAAATAGCCGGTGTTGAGTTGGTTGGTTTTTATGATCCGGACGATCAACATGCCGCCGATGCCGTAGCACAATATCAGATACCACGCTACACCGATCTGGAACAACTGATACACCATGTTGAAGCTATTGATATCATTTCGCCAACTACGACGCATCACGAAATAGCGCGGATCTGTTTACTAAACGGGAAACATCTCTTTATTGAAAAGCCATTAGCACATACATTGGATGAGGCAAAGGAATTAGTAACCTTAGTGAACGAAGCAAGGGTTAAGTGTCAGGTAGGGCATGTAGAGCGTTACAATCCGGCATTTTTAGCCTTGTCAGGGGAAAAGCTAAGCCCTATGTTTATTGAAGCGCACAGATTAGCTCAATTTAATCCCAGAGGAACGGATGTAGCTGTTATTCTCGATTTGATGATCCATGATATAGACATTGTATTGCATTTAGTAAAATCTCCGGTGAAACGAGTTTCAGCAAGTGGAGTAGCTGTCATTAGTGAAACAGCTGATATAGCCAACGCTCGAATTGAATTTGACAATGGTTGTGTAGCGAACCTAACAGCTAGCCGAATTTCATTGAAAAAAATGCGTAAAATGCGCGTTTTTCAGCGTGATGCGTACATTGGTATAGATTTTCTTGATAAGAAAGCCGAAATTATCCGCATGAAAGAAAATGGCACAATGAGTGGAAAGCTTGATTTTCCTATAGAAATTGGAAATGGTGAGAAGAAAATTATTTCTGTACAAATGCCGGAAGTGTATAATACCAACGCCATAAAAATGGAATTGGAAGATTTTGTCAGAGCCATAAGAGAAAATGCACCAACCACCGTTTCTGTATATGATGGGCTGCAAGCGATGGATGTAGCACATGAAATCATGCAGAAGATGAGCCTTCACAATGAATTGCATAATGTTTAACAGTTTTACATTTAGCTTGCATAGCATGTTTCGTGTCTTGTTTCTAATAGCTGCCGTTGCTGTATTTTTTATTGGCGGATGTAATGCCATCAATCCTTCAGAACGAGTCCCAACTTATGTTCATATTGACTCTTTTCGGTTTATACCAACTATCGGTTCAGGCACTGCTTCACACAAAATTGTCAGTGTAACTGCCTATATAGACAACCAACCAATCGGTACATTTGATTTACCTGCAAACATTCCGGTGCTTATAGAAAAACCCGGTACTTTAATGTTAGTTCCCTGTGTTATGTATAGTGGGCTAAATGATGTGTTAGTTCCTTACAATTTTTATAAAGCCGACACCAGTACGCTATCTCCATCTCCTGCAAAAGTAGTAGTCAAAAACCCAACTACTCAATATTGGGGGGATAGTGTTCTTACCTTCACTATTGAAGATTTTGAATCGGGCAATTCTTTTGTGCAACTTTCTGGCGACACTATCGTGAGAACAACTGACCCAAACTTTGTTTTTGAAGGGAAATATGGTGGCGTTATTCGCATACATGATACTTCATACGCTGAAAATATCATGACAAAAACCTTTCAAGCACCACAACAATCTGCCAATAAAGCAGAGGCTTATTTGGAGTTGAATTATAAAGGTAATCGCCCCTTTTCTATCGGTGTTCAAACAACCATTTCGGGAGTAGATGTTTCAGAATATCAATATGGATTTAATCCTCGAAGTGATTGGAATAAAGTATATGTTGGTTTACAAGATTTCCTAAGTGCTTACCCTCTAAAAACTTATCGGATTATGGTTAAAGTACTGAATGACAGCTTGAGTCCGGGATGGGTCGCTTTTGACAATTTTAAAGTTGTAACCCGAAAATAGCCTAAATGCGTTTACCCAAAGAAAAACGACAAGCTATTCAGCAACTCGCCCTTTTGGATTATTCCTCTGCCTTCATAGCATGGCTGCTATTTTTTCCCTATCGGCAACAACTATTGGGCTATGCAGCTTTTTTGGATGCTTGGAAATTAATGACACTAAAAGACTGGACAATTGCCTTGTTCTTGGTTCCGGGCTGTTGGCTTTTCCTTTATTTGCTGTCGGGTTCCTATTTTGACCTGTATCGAAAGTCACGGCTCAATGAAATAAACCGAACCCTAACTTCTTGCATTGCGGGTACAATCCTTATCGCCTTGTTTGCATTTGCCAATGATGCCAATGATTATAGTTATTTCATCAAAATGACAGGGCGTTATTTGCTCATTCATACTTCATTGACATTGCTTTTTCGCATCCTATTATTGAATCGAATAAAGCAGAATATTTTAAAAGGTAAAGTAGGTTTCAATACCGTCATTATCGGTGGAAATGACAAAGCTATTTCACTATATAAACAACTAACGGAAAGCAAAAAAACTTTAGGAAATATATTTAAGGGCTACGTTAATACAGAAATAGAAAATACAAACGGCATGTCGGCTTTTTTACCACAACTTGGTCGTATGGAAAACATTGGTCGTATTATTGACCGATATCAGGTTGAAGAAGTGATCGTAGCCGTTGATTCCAGCGAGCATAATGTTTTAGAAAACATCTTAACCCGCCTCAGCTACCAGCCGGTTGTCGTAAAAGTGTTACCCGATCTATATGATATTATCTCCGGTTCCGTAAAAACCAGCAATGTATATGATGCCGTACTGATTCATATCCCGCCTAATTTGATGCCCGATTGGCAACGAGTTTTCAAGCGAACCATAGATATTACGGTTTCCTCTTTAGCTATGATTCTTTTATTACCCTTGTATCTTTTAGCTGCTCTAAAAGTGAGATTTTCCTCTAAAGGTCCTATTTTCTACAAGCAACAAAGAATTGGTCGTTACGGCAAAGCATTTAATATTTACAAGTTTCGCTCAATGTATGTAAATGCTGAAGAAAAAGGTCCTGCCTTATCCAGTGACGATGATCCGCGCATTACACAATGGGGAAAAGTTATGCGTAAGTGGCGAATTGATGAAATACCACAATTCTACAACATCCTCATTGGCGATATGTCTTTGGTAGGCCCTCGTCCTGAAAGGCGATATTTTATTGATATTATCAGCAAAACCCATCCTCATTATCGTTATTTGCATAAAGTAAAACCAGGGCTTACCTCTTGGGGAATGGTGCAATTTGGTTATGCAGAAAATGTAGATGAAATGATTGAACGTATGAAATATGACCTACTTTATATTGAAAACTGTTCTTTAGCATTAGATGTAAAAATCATACTCTACACCTTTGTTGTCTTATTTCAAGGTCGAGGGAAATAATCCGCTATTTTATTGTGACTAAAATTTTTTCCGCATCTTTCTTTCGAATGCTTAAAAAATAGCCGGCAATCAGAATGGCCATCGGGTCGCCCATCGGGGCTATCATTTGAACGGATATTGGCTCACCCGGTACACAACCCATTTCCATCAAGGTTAATTGAAATTCGCTTTCTAAATGCGATTGAATAATAGCTTCCTTGCCCGTAGGTAATTGTGATAATCGCACCGTGCTATCCTTCGACATCTTCATCCATGCAAAAGTACATCAACATGTTTGCTATACCCAAAATTTCTCGACCTTCGCACCAAAGTTTCAAAATGGCTGTACGCTATTTCGAGCAGGATGTGTCCGCAAAGCTCAAAGACAAAAGAAAATTATCTCAATTTTTATTGCAAATCATCAGGCAAAAAAGACCGGATTTGAAAACCATTGACCTGACTTATATTTTTTGCAACGACACCTTTTTACTAGACCTGAATCAACGGTTTCTTAATCACGACACCTTAACCGATATTATTACCTTCGACATGAGCGAGAATAATCATTCCCTGCTTAGCGAAATCTATATTAGTGTCGAAAGAATTGCAGAAAATGCACGAAAATTTGAAAATGCTTATCTCAAAGAATTGCATCGTATCATATTTCATGGAACCCTGCATCTTTGCGGCTTTAAAGACAAGACCCCAAACGAAAAAGCCATAATGACCCAAGAAGAAAACCATTGTTTAAGTCAATATTTTCAACCCCATGAAAACGTCCTTTAAACCAGAAGTTTTGTATGAAGACAAGGCATTGATTATTGTCAATAAACCTGCTGGACTATTGGTAATTCCTGATCGCTTTGACAGTACCCAACCTTCGCTCAACAAGCTTTTAGAAGAGAAGTATCAGCGACGGATATTTGTCGTTCATCGGCTGGATCGGGACACCAGCGGTGCCATTTGTTTTGCCAAAACCGAATCATCTCATCAATACCTCTCGACTCTATTTCAAAAACATGAAATAATCAAACGCTACACCGGTCTTGTAGTTGGGCAAGTGATGCCGGATAATGGAAGGATAGAAACCCCGATTATTGAACATCCTTTTGTAAAAGGGAAAATGACTACGGCAAAAAAAGGTAAACCTTCCATTACCGATTATCAAGTGGTTGAACAATGGCCGCTTTATGCCTTAGTACAATTTCAAATTCACACCGGTCGTACCCATCAAATTAGAGTACACATGCAGTCTATCGGACACCCGATAGTGTGCGATGAACTATATGGAAATGGGAAACCCTTATACCTTTCTTCTTTCAAAAAAAAATACAAAGCCTCTCATCAAGAAGAAGCAGAACGACCATTGCTCAGCAGATTGGCACTTCATTCCTATGAACTTTCTTTTGTAAACGAAGAAGGAATACAAATAAGCGTTCAAGCTCCATTACCCAAAGATATTTCAGCTTGTATCAACCAGTTGAACAAGTGGACAAAAGCAAAATTTTAAAACAATTTAAATCAATATAATTGAACCGTTATGACATCTAATATCAACATACAAGTAGCCGTAGATGAAGAAAAAATGCCGGAATCCATTGAATGGACAGCTCCAGATGGTGGCGTAGATACTTATCAGTCGGCAAAAGCCCTCCTGTTGGGGCTTTGGGACGGTAACGAGAAATCAGCTATGCGCATTGACCTATGGACCAAAAAAATGACGGTGGACGAGATGAACGATTTTTTCTATCAAACTCTCTTTGGCATGGCCGACACCTATGCTCGGGCTACTCGAAATGGCGATCTTGCCAAAGAGTTAAAAGAGTTCGCTAAAGGTTTTCATAAAAAGTCCATGGACTTGCTTAATGAAAAAGAACAAACCCAACTTTAAAATTCCAGTTTTCTAAAATCTTTTTTTCTAAAATTGTTTGAACAATATGTCACTCGAAACACAAGTAATGGAAGAAATGAAAATGGCTATGCGTGCGAAAGATGAAGCCTTGCTTCGAACCTTACGCGCCATCAAAGCTGCTATTCTCATTGAAAACACATCTGGCAAATCAAAAGAAATGACAGAAGCAGATGAAACAAAAATGCTTCAAAAAATGGCTAAACAACGACGTGATTCCCTTGAGATATTTACTCAACAAAACCGAGAAGATTTAGCTGTAAAGGAAAGAGAAGAATTAGCCATTATTGAACGTTTTCTGCCTAAGCAAATGAGTGAAACAGAATTAACGGCTGCCGTAAAAAAACTGATTGCGGAAGTAGGTGCCTCTTCACCTTCCGATATGGGTAAAGTGATGGGTGTCGCATCCAAGCAATTAGCCGGAAAAGCAGATGGTAAGGCTATTTCTGAAATGGTGAAAAAATTGCTGGCACAAGTATAGAAAACATGACGCTTGACTTAGCGATACTTGGCATCATCCTGATATTTTTCATACGCGGCTACATGAAAGGCATCATTGTAGCCGCTTTTTCTGCATTAGCTTTGATGTTAGGTTTGTTGTGTGCGCTAAAGTTGTCGGGTAAACTGGCAAAATGGATGCTGGATCATCAATGGATTAGTAGCGGATGGGCGCAATTAGCAGCTTATATCATTTTGTTTTTTGGTGTTGTATTCTTAGTTCGTTTGATGTCAAAAGCAGTTCAATCTATTGCTCAACTTACTATGCTGGGCTGGTTGAACGGACTGATGGGCGGTATTGTTTATGGATTTATGGCTGCTGTGGTTTGCAGTTCCGTTTTGTGGATTTCCAATCAAATTCATCTGCTCTCTCCCGAAACAAAAACCTATTCTAAAACCTATTCTTATATTGAACCTTTGGCACCCAAAATATATGAACGAATAGGCAACGTATTGCCAATTGCCAAAAATGTTTTTTCTGACTTGCAAACATTTTTCGAAAACGCTAACCAATCGCTGCCGGAACATGTGGGTTCTTATTGATAATTACGACTCTTTTACTTTTATCCTACATCATTATCTTTTACAATTACACCCAGATTGTCGTGTTTTTCGTAATGATGAATTAACGGTGGATGCTTTAGCCGCACTTTCACCAGAACGAATCATCCTTTCACCTGGCCCCGAAACCCCTTATCAGGCAGGTATTACAATGGATGTGGTTCGGCATTTTCATTCTTCTGTTCCTATTCTTGGAATCTGTTTAGGACATCAAGCACTCGGTTTGTTTTTTGGAGGAAAGTTGGAACGACTGCCCTATCCAATGCATGGGAAAACAAGCTTAATCAATACGTGTAAGCACCCAATTTTTAAAGATATCCCCATTTCCTTTCAAGTTATGCGATATCATTCATTAGCCATTTCGTTACCTTCTGAATGTGAATTGAAACCGCTTGCATACAGTATAGACGACCATCAGATAATGATGTTTCAACATCAAACGTTCCCTTGTATGGGAATTCAGTTTCATCCGGAATCGGTGGGAACGCTGGATGGAGCACAACTGTTGAAAAACTGGCATCAACTTTATGTAAAATAACCGATAATTTTTTTAGGCAGATTAAGCCTTACCATTGCCATCTTACCAATCCATGTTGGTAAGAAACGATGGAACCATCTGCCAACTCAACAGTTAGTGTTCCGTTGGTAGTAGCTCCTATCACCTTGGCAACCCAAGTTTCTTTATCGTCCGTAAATAGTTGCATACTGTTGTGTCGGAACAAGTATGAATTATACTGTTCCATGATTGCAGCAGATAGGGGCAAACAGCATACCTTTAAAATGGCTTTTCGGATTTCTTTCAATAATTCCTGAAGTGAAAACTCTTTTTGAGAAGCCAATCGAAGCGAAGTGGAAAAAGGTAAGTCCGCAGACATTTTTGCCTGCAACACATTTAGCCCCAAACCCACAACACTGTGCACCCAATCATTTCCACGCAACACGTTTTCAACTAATACGCCTCCTGCCTTTTTGTCATTGATAATTATATCATTTGGCCATTTAATACGCACATCCCAACCTTCATACAATCTACATAAAACATCCGCAATAGCTACGGCGACAGCACAATTAAATATAAATTGTTGATCAATACGCCAATTAGGCTTCACAATTAGACTGAACATTAAACTCTCGCCATCGTTACCCATCCAGTTTTTTCCACGCTGCCCGCGTCCTTGAGTTTGGTTTCGTGCCACAATGGTTGTGCCGGGTTGTGCCGTATCGGCATCTATTAACTGCATGGCATAGTTGTTGGTGCTATCAATCACATCAAGTTCAATGATCGGCGCATCAAGTAAAGACTGTAAGCTATAATCCAAGTTTTCAGTAGTTTTGAAGCAACGATATTAAGACAACTAAACTGCAATTTTCACATTTGGAGAAAACAATCACGCAATTGGAAGGAAAGACCCTTGGGCGTATCAATCGCAACAGCAAACTCTTCAAAACCATAATTGAAGCCGTTCATGAAAAGAAAGGACAAGAAACCGTTTCGCTTGATTTGAAAAAAATTGAAGAATCCGTAGCTGATTTTTTCATTCTAAGTCAAGCGCAGTCTGCTCTTCAAGTGAAAGCCATTGCAGACAATATTGAGAAAACAGTGTTGGAAACATGCAATGAGAAGCCTTATCATGTTGAACGTGGAGATCATTGGACATTGGTAGATTATGTGAACATAGTTGTGCATATTTTTCAAGAAGATCATCGTCATTTTTACAACCTCGAACAACTGTGGGAGGACGCTGGACGAATGGAACATAATGATTAATTTTGCCGACCCAAATACTTAGTAGTAAGCAATAAAATGGAAGAAAACAAACAGAACCCTTTCCCGGGAAACGACAACAAGCCTATGCGAAAGGGTCCAAAATTCAATATCTATTGGGTTTATGGGATTATTTTTGTGTCGCTGATTATCCTGCAATTTTATACCGGCAGTTACAATTCCAACACTCAGGTAAAAAGCTTTCAGGAATTTAGAGATGATTACCTGTATCAAGGTAAGGTAGATCATGTAAATGTGGTCAATGGTTCCGAGGTAGAAGTGTTTCTTAATAAACAAGCACAACAGCCTGAAACCAAAGGCCCGCTTGGGATGCACAGCAACAATAGCGGTTCACCTGACTTTAGCTTTAGAATTGGTTCAGACGAGCAATTCAGAGATGATATGTCGGATGCTTTAAAAGCAAAGCCGGCTAATATCAAAGAACCGAATGTGTTTTATGATGTTCGTCAAAATTGGCTTCGTGATATTTTAAACTCTTTCCTGTTGCCCATAATCATTTTAGTTGCCATGTGGTTTCTGATTATGCGCAAAATGGGAGGTGGTGCACCCGGAGCCGGAGCCGGAGGCATTTTCAATATCGGCAAATCAAAAGCTCAATTGTTTGAAAAAGGTACTCGGGTCAATATCACCTTTAATGATGTCGCAGGGCTTGATGAAGCGAAGGTAGAGGTCATGGAGATTGTTGACTTTCTAAAAAACCCTAAAAAATATACGGCACTTGGTGGAAAAATTCCTAAGGGAGCCTTATTGGTAGGGCCTCCCGGAACCGGTAAAACTTTATTAGCAAAAGCTGTTGCCGGTGAGGCGCAAGTACCCTTCTTCTCCATGTCTGGATCAGACTTTGTGGAATTATTTGTTGGAGTTGGTGCCAGCAGGGTTCGTGACTTATTCAAACAAGCTCGTGAAAAATCACCTTGTATCGTGTTTATTGACGAAATAGATGCAATAGGTCGAGCAAGAGGGAAAAATGTAGTTATGAGCAATGACGAACGAGAAAACACCCTCAACCAATTGCTCGTTGAAATGGATGGATTTAGTGGAGATAGTGGCATTATTGTGTTGGCAGCCACCAATCGTCCCGATGTTTTAGATACAGCCTTGCTTCGTCCCGGTCGCTTCGACAGACAAATTTCGATTGACATTCCGGACGTAAAAGGACGTGAAAAAATTTTTGAAGTACACCTAAAGCCAATTAAAAAATCTAAAGATTTAAACATCCCCAAATTGGCTGTTCAAACTCCGGGGTTTGCTGGAGCCGATATAGCCAATATCTGTAACGAGGCTGCATTGATAGCCGCTCGAAAAGGCAAAGAAGAAGTGGATATGAGCGACTTTAATGATGCCATAGATCGTGTGATTGGAGGCTTAGAAAAGAAAAACAAAATCATTTCACCGGAAGAGAAAAAGGTAATTGCCTTCCATGAAGCCGGACACGCTATTTGTGGTTGGTTTTTAGAACACGCTCACCCACTCATTAAAGTATCCATCGTACCTCGTGGTGTGGCCGCTTTGGGTTATGCTCAATACTTACCCAAAGAGCAGTATTTATATACTTTAGAACAAATGCAAGATCAAATGGTCGCCTTGTTTGGCGGTCGTGCAGCAGAAGAAATAACTTTTGGTAAGGTTTCTACCGGTGCGCAAAATGATTTAGAACGAATCACCAAGATGGCATACAGCATGGTGAGCATCTATGGCATGAACGAAAAGGTTGGAAATGTTTCCTACCATGATGGCAATCAAGAATATGCAACCACTAAACCATATTCTGAAGAAACAGCCATGATTATTGACCAAGAAGTTCGAGCGTTGATTGCGGAACAATACGAACGTTCAAAAGAATTACTTCGCCATCATGTCAATCATTTAAACGCATTAGCACAAGAATTGCTAAAAAAAGAAGTGCTTTATAAAGATGATTTAGAGCGATTGATTGGAGAAAGACCTTATGAAGAGTCATTAGCAAACGAAAGTATTCCCCCGGTTGCAGATATCGTGTCTGAAACTCCGGTTACACCGTCATAGTTTCGTTCTAATTAAAATATAAATGCAGCGGCTGTCGTAAAACATAGACAGCCGCTGCATTTTTTTGTAAGGATAATGATCCATTTTGAGTTTGTATTTCTTACCCTTTAAACCTCCCTAAGTTCAAGAACTAAATGCAACCTAAGTTCAAGAACCAAATGCAACACTTTTTGACAGTATTCTAAGTAAAAATTTGAGTTTAGATTGTAAATCTCGAACCAAACACACATTGAAAAACACTTTTCTATGGTGTGAGCAACCCGCCGGAGCTTGAATTGAATAGCCCTTATTGAGGCTTTTTCAGGTAGTCAATGATTGATTGAACTTGTTGTTTAGTCAGGTTTTCATTGCTAAGGTGTTTTTTACCACCATATTTTTCAAACAGCAAAACAGCCTCTTTGTCGCCAGAAGCCAACAATTTATTCCCGTCCACAATCATTTGAAAAAGCCAACTGTTCGTCCGACGTAAGGCAACATCTTTTAGAGCTGGTCCATAACCATCTTTATCCATGCTATGACAAGCTTTGCATTTTAAATCAAATAGCTTTTTCCCGTCAGAAATATTGGAAACAGGATTGTGAACCAAGGTGATAGTTGCTTCTTTACGATCAGACTTTGTTAGTGAACCTGCCGTAAAAGTTTCTGTAAAATTTAGTTTGCCGCCCTTGTAAGTCTTAAGGGTGTAGCTGTCTTTTTTACTGTTCCAAGCATTGTGAGTGCCGTCATACAGTTTTTCTTTAGTCAATTCGCCGGCTTCATTAAAATAGCGCCAAGTGCCGACTTTGAGCTTGTCTTTATAAAATTCTTCGTATTCAGTTTTGCCATTTTCAAAAGTGGAATAGGCACGCCCTTCGGGAAAAGCATTTTTCCACAGTTTATAGATTTTGATGGATCCATCGGGGTGATAAGTGAGGTCTTCGCCATCAATAAATTCACCTTTGTCAGTAACTATAAAAGTTCGTTTAGCATAAACTTTTCCATCCGGATAAAACTCAGTATAGGTGCGGCAATGGCACGCCGGGTTATAGACGATGAGCATTTGCAGTTTTCCTTCCTCGTTAAAAACGTTGGTGGTTTTTGAAATGTCTTGTGCGCGAGCAAAAGAAAATATAAATAGGATTGGCAAAACTGAAATAAGATGCTTCATAACGATTGAGCAAGATAGAAAATAGAAAGGAGTGAAGGACTAAAGCGTGTTTTCATCTTCTGTTTGTTTTACTGCATTATAGAGGCTAAAGTATTTCCCTTGTTGGTGCATCAAGGTAAGATGATTACCTCGTTCAATAATATTTCCTTTTTCTAACACAATGATTTCATCTGCTTTTCGAATGGTTGATAAACGATGGGCAATGATGATGGATGTTCGTCCCTGAATCAGAATGTTGATGGCTTGTTGAATCAATTGTTCACTTTCACTGTCAACAGATGCGGTTGCTTCGTCCAAAATCAGAATTGCGGGATTGTATAAAAGAGCACGAGCAAAGGACAGTAGTTGTCGCTGTCCTTGTGAAAGTGAATTTCCGCGCTCCATCACGTTAAAGTCATATCCATTCGGGAGGCTCAAAATAAATTCGTGAAGCCCTAACATCTTCGTTACGGCTTCTATTCGTTGTTGTGAAATTTGGTTGTTGCGAAGGGTAATATTGTCGCGCACTGTACCGGAAAACAAAAACACATCTTGCAGTACGATACCTATGTGGCTTCTCAAGTTGCTTAGATCATATTGGGAGATGTCGTGGTTGTCAATTAGAATTTGTCCGCTTTGAATTTCATACAAACGATTGAGGATACTAATGATAGAAGTTTTGCCTGCACCGGTGTGTCCAACAACGGCTAATGTGTGCCCTGCCGGCACATGAAAAGAAATACCTCTTAACACCGGAGTGCCTTCTTGGTATTGGAAATGTACCTGTTGAAAACTTACTTCACCTCGAATGGAGGCAGGACTGTAATGCCCCTTGTTTTTTATCAAATTTGAATGATCGAGTACGCCAAATACGCGCTCGCCCGCCACCATGCCCATTTGTAGTACATTGAATTTGTCGGCAAGCATACGCAAGGGGCGAAACAATAGGTTTAAATACATTACAAAAGCAATGACAACACCCGCCGTAATTTGATGATGCAGCATTTGATTGGCTCCCCACCATACGAGTAATCCTAAAGAAACAGCAAGAATAATTTCGACCACAGGAAAAAATACAGAATAGGCAAAAATTGCTTTGATGTTGGCCTCTCGATGTTCGCGGTTTATGGTTTTAAATTCATCTAATTCTCGTTTTTCAACGGCAAATGCTTGCACTAAATACATGCCCGAAATATGTTCTTGTGCAAAAGCATTGAGTGCGGCTACGGCATTACGTACCCGTTGAAAAGATTTGTTTACGCTTTCTTTGAAATAATAAGTAGCAATGATAAGAAAGGGAAAAGTAGTTAAACAAATAAGAGTTAGCTGCCAGTCGGTAATAAACATCACAATGATGATGGCTATAATCGTTAATACATCAGCCAAGATAGAAATGATTCCTTCCGAAAATACATCATTTATGGCTTCTATATCGTTAATGGTTCGTGTGGTGAGTGTGCCGATTGCTGTTTTGTCGAAATAGGAAATGTTTTGGAAAATAATCTTCTTAAAAACCGTTTTACGCAAATCATTGACTACGGTTTGCCCTAACCAATTGATTCGATATAAAAACCAGAAACGTAATAAGCTTTCAAGGAGCAAGATTCCAAAATGAAAAACACTGATCCAAATAAGCCCTTTCAGTAGATTGTGTCGAATATATTTGTCCACCGAAAGCTGTATCAGATAAGGGCGTAGCGGCGTTAGTGCAGCTAACAACAAGGACATGGAAAGAGCAAAATAAAGCGTTCGCCGATAGGGTTTTGCAAACGACAAAATGCGCCTTAGTGTATCGGTGTCAAAGATTTTTTTAGATGTTGTTTTTTCGCTCATCAAGCTATTCCATATCGTCTTTAACGCTCATCAAATAAGCCTTTATGAAATCATCTAATTCTCCATCCATAACCGGTTGCACATTGCCAACTTCATAGTCTGTGCGATGATCTTTAATCATTTTGTATGGATGAAAAACATAAGAACGAATTTGGGAGCCCCATTCTATTTTTTTCTTGCCTGCATTGGCTGCATTTTTTAGTTCCTCCCTTTTGCGTAATTCTTCTTCATACAAGCGGCTTTTAAGCATCGTGAGAGCCTTTTCTCTATTTTCTCCTTGTGTTCTTGCCTGCTGACATTCTACAATGATGCCGGAAGGAATATGTTTTAAGCGAACAGCCGTTTCTACCTTATTTACGTTTTGCCCACCTTTTCCGCCGGAACGATAAAATTCCCATTCCAGATCGGCGGGGTTTACTTCAATTTGGATTGTATCGTCAATTAAAGGATATACAAACACAGATGCAAAAGAAGTGTGTCGTCGAGCATTGCTGTCGAAAGGTGAAATTCGCACTAATCTATGCACGCCGCTTTCCGCTTTTAATAATCCGTAAGAAAAAGCACCGTCAAATTCTAAGGTGGCTTGTTTAATACCGGCTCCATCGCCATATTGCACATCTATCTCTAACACTTTCCAGCCTTGCTTTTCACCATACATACGATACATCCGCAAAAGCATTTCTGCCCAATCTTGGCTTTCTGTTCCACCGGCACCCGAGTTGATGACCATTACGGCAGGCAGTTCGTCTTCCGGTTCATTGAGTGTGGATTTAAATTCAAGCTCATCTAACTCTTTGGTGGCAAATTCGAATCCTTCTTTTGCCTCTTCTTCGGTAGCTTCGCCGGCTTTCCAAAATTCAAACAATACAGCAAAATCTTCCACGGCAGTTGCCATTTTTTCAAAAAGCCCCAACCAATATTCATTGATTTTTATGTCTTTTAAAATGCCGGTTGCGCGGGCATTATCATCCCAAAAACCCGGTGAGAGAGTAAGTGTCCTATCGTTTTCAATTTTAGCCTTTCTATCTTCCACCTTCAAAAAGCGCTGTAAGTGTTGTACCCGCTCGCGCATTTCTTTTAATTGCTCCTGCGTCATAAGGTTGCAAAGGTAAGGGACAGAATTGCGCCAAGAAACAAAGAGTATCCATTCAAACAAAGCTATCTTTACCGCCCGAAAAAAATGTTTCATTTATGCCGCTTGACCGTACTGTTACTCCTCCCATTCATGATGCTATTGAATTTGATTATGTTTTACCACCTATCAATACCCAAAGTTTAAGCAATGGGTTGCCCTTACATTGGCTTAATGCCGGTGTGCAGGAAGTGGTAGAAGTGAACTGGATATTCCCGGCAGGATTATGGTTTGAGCAGAAGCCTGCTGTTGCAAACGCCGTTGCCTCTTTATTAAAAAATGGCACAACCACTCGAACGGCACATCAAATTGCCGAAACTTTTGAATTCTATGGTGCTAATTTGAAGGTAAATGCCGGAAACGATTTTACTTCTTTAACGCTTTACACCTTAGGAAAGCACCTTCCCAGCTTGCTCCCATTGGTATATGATATTCTTACTGAGTCTGTTTTCCCAGAGTCGGAATTGCAACTTTTCAAGCAAAACGCTATTCAACGACTGTTAGTGAACTTGCGGCAATGTGAATTTGTAGCTAATCAAAAAATAGATGCCTTGTTGTTTGGAGAAGCACATCCTTATGGGCGATTTTCTAAACAAGCAAGTATAGAAGCCTTGTCCCGACAGGATTTGATAGATTTTTATCAAAATCATTTTCCCTTAGCCGATGTGCGCATTTTTATGTCTGGAAAAATTAGAGATATGGATGTTCAGGCAATGGATGATGTGTTTGGCAAAGCCCCGATTATTTCAAAACCACTTACTCAATTTGCCTTTGATACACCTGAGCCGGAAGCTAAAAAACAACGCATTTTGAATGATGAAAAAGGTGTTCAAGCAGCCATTAGAATAGGGCGTTTGTTTCCCAATCGCCATCACCCCGATTTTGCACCTATGATTGTGCTAAACACCTTGTTTGGAGGCTATTTCGGCTCGCGATTGATGAGTAATATACGAGAAGATAAAGGCTATACTTATGGTATATACAGTTCCATCGCTCCGTATGCCCAAGGAGGTTCTTTAACTATACACACAGAAGCCGGTCGAGATGTAGCCGAAGCAACGGTTGCCGAAATCTATCATGAAATGGCTCAATTACGAGATGAACCGGCAGGGTCTGATGAACTTCTTTTAGTTAAAAATTATTTACTTGGAAATTTATTAGGTGACCTTGATGGACCTTTTCAAATTATGCAACGCTGGCGCACGCTATTGTTGAACGGACTGACCGAAGAACACTTTTATCACAATATTCAAGTTTATAAAACGATCACCGCAAACGAGCTGCAAACCTTAGCACAAAAATACCTTCATCCACACGATTTTTATGAAGTGGTAGTAGTGTAGTGAATAAATGGGTGTTTTTTAATGGAGTCAATTGTTTTTTTACCCATTCTAGTTTTTGCAATCAATGAACCTTGAGCTAAAGGTTGGATACTTTCTGAAAAAGGCAAGTGGAGATTTTAAAAAACGAACTTGAATTAATGAGATTTTTAAGTTTTTACAACAGCATGAAGTTTGAGAATTATTTTTCCCGAAAGCCTTCGTGTATTTTGGACTAACTTGCACCCCCATTCAGCCCCGCATGGAGTTAGCACAAGGCAAAAAAGTCTATTTCGCATCCGATTTTCATCTTGGCATCCCCGACAAGGCTACCAGCCAAGAAAGGGAAAGACGTATTTGCCAATGGTTAGACGAAATTAAACAAGATGCGGCTCAACTATATTTGGTTGGCGATTTGTTTGACACTTGGTTTGAATATAAAAATGTAGTTCCCAAGGGATTTGTTCGATTTTTAGGCAAGCTCGCCGAATTGCGCGACACAGGGCTTTCAATTGAAGCATTTACCGGTAATCATGATTTATGGATGCACGGTTATTTTGAAGAAGAGTTGGGTATTCCGGTTCATCATCAGCCGATAGAACGAGTTTTTAATGGGAAGAAATTTTTTATTGCTCATGGTGATGGATTAGGTCCCGGCGATCGTGGCTATAAACTCCTTAAAAAAGTTTTGAGAAACCCTTTGTCACAATGGCTTTATCGTCGAATTCACCCCGATACGGGTGTAGGCCTTGCCGGTTGGTTTAGCCGATTGGGACCCAAGCACAATGTGGTAGAAAAGCCATTTCAGGGAGCAGAAAAAGAATGGTTGGTGCAGTTTTGCAAGGAAACATTGCACCATACTTATTTTGACTATTTTGTTTTTGGACATCGTCATATAGCCATAGAGTTTCCGTTGTCCAAAGAAAGCGTGTATGTAAACTTAGGCGACTGGATTGTTTTTGACAGCTATGCTGAGTTTGATGGACAAAATTTGAAATTGAAATATTTTAATAAAGCACTGTGAACGAAGGGAAAAAGACACTCGTATTGATTCGACATGCTAAAAGCAGTTGGGCAAATCCTTTGCAAAGCGATTTCGACAGGTCGCTCAATGAACGAGGGGAGAAAGATGCCCCATTGATGGGAGAACGTTTACTCAAACTGAATATTTTACCGGATTTAATTATTTCCAGTACTGCAAAAAGAGCGGCACAAACAGCCAAAAAAATTGCTCAGGCTTTGCATTATGATATCGGAAAAATAAAATGGGACGATGGTTTATATCACTGTATTCCACAAGTGCTGGAAGAAACAGCCATTGCACAATCGGACGAATTGCAAACCGTTTTTATAGTTGCGCATAACCCCGGAATTACCGATTTCGTTAACGAACTTTCAGACCAATTTCGAATAGACAACATGCCTACTTGCGGAGTGGTAGCAACCACTATTCAAGCAAAGAGTTGGGCAGCTTTTCATTCCGCACAAAAAGAGGTTTTTCTCTTTGAATATCCTAAAAATTTATGACTAATAACTTTAGTGCCAGCTCAGAAATCTTATCACACCTTTTTACGGAACATTTTGGAAGTACACCTGATAAAGTAGAACTATTACCGGTTTCCGGTTCCGATAGATGTTATTACCGACTTTCAAACAAGACCCATACAGCTATCGGAACTTACAATGCCAACACGGCAGAAAACAATAGTTATTTCTATTTCACTCGGTTGTTTCAAAAGCATGGTATTCAAGTGCCTGAAGTGCTGAAAACAGCAAAGGATAAGAAACATTATTTGCAACAAGATTTGGGCTCAACTACCTTGTTTGACTATTTAATGCAAGAGGGATTTACCGATCAGGTGAAAAGTAAATTTCGGCAGGCAATCGAACAATTGGTGTTAGTGCATTGGATGGCCGGAAGAGAAACAAACTTTGAGCAATGCTTTGCTACCAAGCGATTTGATGAAAAAGCCATCATGGCAGATTTGCTCTATTTTAAATACTACTTCGCCGACTTGCAAAAGCTTTCTTACAATAAGACTTTGCTTGCTGATGAGATGGAGGAATTAAGCCGAGAACTGGGACGATTGCAACCTCAAACACTGATGTATCGTGACTTTCAGAGCCGAAATATCATGTTGCACGACAATCGGGTTTCTTTGATAGACTTTCAAGGAGCCATGCAAGGAGCACCTCAATATGATCTGGCCTCACTGTTGTGGCAAGCCAAAGCACAGTTGCCGGAATCATGGAAGGAGGAATTGCTCAATGATTATATCACGGCCATGAATGCCTTGCCAATTGCAAGAATGGACGAACGGCATTTTCGAAAAGGATATGCCCAAATGGTGTTGCTTCGCTTGTTGCAAGTGTTGGGTGCTTATGGCTTTCGTGGATTGTTGGAACGAAAGCCACATTTTTTATCCAGCATAGCACCGGCTCTAAAAAATCTTGAAATATTTTTAGCATTGCATCCGCACTTGCCGTCCTATCCTGAACTACGCTCTTTGCTTGAAAGGATTAGTAGTCCGGAAATGCAGGCTCGATATGCCGCACCCGAGGTCGTAAAAGGAGATTGTAAATTGCAGGTTACCATCCAAAGCTTTTCTTATAAAAACGGACTTCCTAAAGATAAAACGGAACATGGTGGAGGATATGTGTTTGATTGTAGAGGTATTCTTAATCCCGGCAGATTTGAAGCCTATAAGAAATTGACAGGTCTAGATATAGAGGTGCAAAATTTCTTAAAACAAGAAACGGCTATGCCCGAATTTTTGCAACATGTGTTTGCGTTAGTATCCATAAGTGTAGAAGATTATTTAGCTCGAGGGTTCGAACATTTGACTGTGTCTTTTGGTTGCACCGGTGGTCAACACCGTTCGGTTTTTGCAGCCGAGCAATTGGCACAATATCTACATGAACGCTATGGGTTAGCAGTGAAAGCTGCCCATCTGAATGAGAAAAAATGGGTGCGTTAAGAATCAGCCATTAAAAGAGAAGCCACGCTAAACTTTTTCAAAAATGCAAAAATTTTGAAAAGAGTTGTGGTTTTTAAACGCGGATAGAAACTTGTGTTTTGATGACAGAACGAAGAGAAATGGTGTTATATACAAGTTGATTTTGTTATAGTGTATCTTTTCGGGATTAAGTAAAACAAAAAATCGCCCTAAGGCGATTTAAAGCTGTGGAGAATAACGGAGTCGAACCGATGACCTCTTGCATGCCATGCAAGCGCTCTAGCCAGCTGAGCTAATTCCCCAAGTATGATGTGCCGGTTATGCGGGAGCAAATCTATACATTGTCGTTGCTTTTTCACATAGGCAACTCAAATATTTTATCTTCTTACTTCTTCTTACTAAAAAAATCACGTAATTCTTTGCTCATTTCTTCTCCGCGTTTTCGAAGATCTTGCAGTTCATCATTTACATTCTTTTTAAACTTTTGAAAATCGAGGGGTTCACCTCCGGTCATATATTGTATCTCTTCCGGTGTGCGTGCAAGCGGAATGACAATCCAAGAAATTATATAGGCTAAGAAACCAATGCCTGCTGTCAAGAACAGAACTACCATAATTAAGCGCACAATGACGGGATCTATATCAAAATAATTGGCAATCCCACTACAAACACCCCCCAGCATTTTATCGTTAGGGTTGCGATATAAACGATGTTGACCTCCTGTGGTGCGGGGTTCATATCTTGTGGGCAGGTAAGGATTGGTGGCTGAGGCATTGTCAGAACTAATAGAATAAGCCGGACCTAACGTGTCTATAACTTTAGTTACATCTGCCTTGTCCACACAAGGAGTACCGGATTGTAAACGTGCGGAAAATAGTTCGGCAATTCTATACTCAATGTCTTGAATGATTTCGTCCTTTCCTTCTTCGTTGGAAAAATGTAGCTCTAAAGATTTTATATAGTCGCGTAAAGCGAGGTAGGCATCTTCCTCAATTGGAATTAGACGACCGGCAAGATTAATTTGAATGATACGTTGCATTGTTAAAGTAAATTTTATTGTGCTGTTATATGATTTACGGCATCGCTCAGCTCAGCCCAGCTTGCCAATAGTTGATGGTAAAATTTCAAACCCGGTTTGGTGAGTGTGTAATATTTGCGGGGTGGGCCGGAGGGGGATTCTTCCCAGCGATAGGTCAGTACTTCGGCATTTTTGAGCCGTGTAAGCAAGGGGTATAAGGTACCCTCCAATACAATCAAGTTTGATTTTTTCAATTGTTCTAAAATATCACTGGGATAGGCTTCTTTTTCTCGAAAAATTATTCCAAGGATGCACAATTCCAACAAGCCTTTCCGCATTTGCGATTCCGTATTCTCAATATTCATCCTAAAGTCAATTACAGTGCAAAGCTATTGCAAAAACAAATACTATGCAATGCCAAGTACTGTTTATAGAAAAATTAACAAAAAAAAATTCACCAACTTTGTGATACGATGTTTAATTCAATTTCGGAATCTGATTTAGAATTTTTCTGTTCAGCCATAGGCACAACTTACGTAATAACAAGTGAAGATCAGTTGCTTCGTTGTGCATCCGACCATACAGAAGATTTTGTGTATAAACCGGAGGTAGTGCTACAACCCGCCAATGCAAAAGAGATTAGTGAATTGCTGTGCTATTGTAATGAACAAAATATTGCTGTAACACCTCGTGGAGCAGGCACAGGATTGAGTGGGGGGGCATTGCCAATTTTTGGAGGTGTGTGCTTAGATACCAAAAGGTTAAACCAAATTTTGACTATTGACGAGCAAAATTTTCAAGTGATTACCGAGCCGGGTGTCATAACGGAAGAATTGCAACAGCAAGTTCGTTTGCATGGATTGATGTATCCGCCCGACCCAGCCAGCCGCGGTTCTTGCTTTATTGGCGGCAATATTGCAGAAAATTCGGGTGGGCCAAGAGCTGTAAAGTATGGTGTGGTAAAAGATTATGTGCTGAACTTAGAAGTTGTATTGCCCAATGGAGAAATTATTTGGACGGGTGCCAATGTGTTGAAAAACGCAACGGGATATAATCTGACACAGTTGATTGTAGGCAGTGAAGGAACCTTAGGAGTTGTTACAAAAATTGTTTTACGCCTTATTCCTGCTGTTCAGCATGATTTATTAATGTTGGTTCCTTTTCGTTCTGCCGAAGCAGCCTGCGAAGCTGTAAATGCCATTATGCTAAACGGTATCATGCCGTCAGCATTAGAGTTTATGGAGCGGGATGCTATTGTTTGGGCTATGGATTTTGTACAACATTCGGCCGTGCCGTTGGCTTCAGATATTCAAGCACATTTACTTGTTGAGGTTGATGGAAACGATTCAGAATTGCTGTATAAGGAGATGGAAAAAATCTCTGAATTACTGAGCCGGTTTGATATTGGTGACATATTGTTTGCCGATAGTCATGAACAAAAGCAAATGCTTTGGAACTTGCGAAGGAAGGTGGGTGAAGCCGTCAAGAGCAATTCTGTATATAAAGAAGAAGATACCGTAGTGCCACGTGCTGCCTTACCTCAATTGTTGCGTGCTGTAAAGCGAATTGGTGCTGAATACGGTTTTCATTCGGTATGTTATGGTCATGCAGGTGATGGCAACTTGCATATAAACATTGTGAAGCAGAACATGAGTGAGGAAGATTGGTTAGGTAAACTACCCTTAGGCATACGCAAATTGTTTGAAGAAGTTGTGAAGTTAGGAGGTACGATTTCCGGTGAACATGGTATAGGTTTGGTGCAAAAGAACTATTTGGATGTTGTGTTTTCAGAAACGCAAATACGATTGATGAAGGAAATAAAACGAGTTTTTGATCCAAACGGTATTCTCAATCCGGGAAAAATATTTGTGTGAGAAAAGCTCAATGGACAATCCGGAATAAATGACTTTTGAATGAGCTTTTTTCTTCTTTTAGTATTGCTAAATGGCAAATAAAACTTGGGAAAATGAGGCTGATATTGATAAGCGGAGCTACGTGTGATGATTACACATAGGATCTATACCTTTGGCTATTTAGTATTTTGTGCGTATATCGAAAGTGAAACTATTTACCAGTAAGAATCACTTTATTCGTTCTTACAAAAAGAGACGCTACCTTTTACCCAATTGTAGTTTCAATTTTGCTCAGTCTGTAATTAGAAATGACAGAACAATTTTAAAAAGGATTTAAAAGCTATTTAAAATTGAAAAGGATGGTTCATGGTGTGCATAAATTCTTGCCAAACATGGGCAACGATTTCGCCTGCCGGCTTTATCTCTTTGATGATGGCACTCACTTGCCCAATTTCCAATTCGCCTTCAAATAATTCGCCTTCAAACATGCCTTTTTTAGCACGTCCTCTGCCAAGTAGGGTGTTTAATTCCTCCTTGTTGGCACACCGCGCTTCTGCCTGCTGCACTTGTTGATAAAAGTTATTTTTCAATAATCGAACAGGGGTGAGTTCTTTTAAGGAAAGCATGGTGTCGCCTTCATTTGCTTGTATAATTAATTCTTTGAAAGCCATGTGACTGGATGCTTCTGGTGTACAGACAAAGCGAGTGCCCATTTGTACCGCTTCTGCACCTAAAGCCATCATCGCATACATGCCACGACCCGTAGCAATGCCACCTGCCGCAATAAGGGGAATTTGAATTGCTTCACGAACGGACGGAATCAGGCAAAGGGTGGTTGTTTCTTCTCGCCCGTTGTGTCCGCCGGCTTCAAAACCTTCAGCTACAACTGCATCTACACCGGCATCTTGGCTTTTCTTGGCAAATTTTGCACTGCTTACCACATGCACAACCGTAATGCCTGCATTTTTAAGAATGGAAGTCCATGTCTTAGGGTTTCCGGCAGAAGTAAAAACAATTGGAACCTTTTCTTCTAAAATTGTTTCGATATGCTTGTCTATGTCAGGGTATAGTAATGGTAGATTAACACCAAAAGGCTTGCTGGTAGCGGCTTTACACTTCTGTATATGTTCTTTAAGTGTTTGAGGGTACATACTTCCTGCACCAATTAGCCCAAGCCCGCCAGCATTACTTACGGCAGAAGCCAATCGCCAACCAGATGCCCAAATCATGCCTGCTTGAATGAGGGGATAATCAATGCTAAAAAGTTGAGTAATTCGGTTGTTAAAAGCAGGTTGCATAAGGCAAGCAAATGTTTTTCAATCTAAAAAAGGAAGTCTATTTTATCCTAAGTCAATTTCTGTGTTGTCGCCTATGTTTAAGCTTTGGCTCAAACCGCGTACAAAAGCATCGTTACCGATGATGGAAGAGTGCAACACTACTTCATCCAACTCGGCAAAAGATCCAATGATAGAATCTTTGACAATGGAATATTTTATAGTGGTGTATTCGCCAATGGAGACATTGGGTCCGATAATAGAATTGGTAATGTTGCAACCCTCTGCAATGTTGACGGGTGGAATGACAACTGTGTTGTGAAAGTTGTATTCTTTTTGATT
Source organism: Bacteroidota bacterium (assembly GCA_018267925.1). GTDB lineage: Bacteria > Bacteroidota > Bacteroidia > Chitinophagales > Chitinophagaceae > JAFIGV01. The sequence goes on from JAFDXO010000024.1 coordinate 48,494, forward strand.
AATGCCATTCTCTTCCATTTGTTTGAGTAGAATTGCATTGGTAGCCAGCAGGGTTTCTTTTTTTCCACAGTCAAACCAATTGTTTACCCGAAATGCTTTGAATGGCACACCGGCTTCTACCATTTGTTGAAGCGCGTGAGTTAAATGATATTCGCCATCTTCGTCATTCCGATTATACAGATTTTTATCGAGAGCTGCATAAAGAGCCTTGGTTTCTTTGATGTAATAAACACCTACCAAAGCCATGTTTGATTTTGGAATGAGTGGTTTTTCTACCATGCGCAAAACATTGTCTTTATTGTCGAGTTCTGCTACGCCAAAGCTTCGAGGATCATCTACCTTACGTACACCAATTTGTGAAATGGGGCTATCTAAAAGGTCTTTTACATTGTAGTCAAAAATAGTGTCGCCCAACACAATCAGCACTTCGTCATCTTGCACAGCATCGCGTGTCAGCCAAATAGCATGTCCGGTTCCTCGGCGATCGTTTTGTGTAACGAGCGAATAGGAGAGTTCTGGATAGGTTTTAGCGATATAACGCTGAATTTTTTCACCCAGATATCCGATGACAAATACAAATTCGGTTACACCGGCATCCAGCAATTGGTCAATGATCACGCCAAGAATTGTTTTTCCGGCAATGGGGATGAGTGCTTTGGGTTGTGTATAGGTCAGAGGACGAAGTTTGGTGCCGGCACCTGCAACTGGAATTATGGCTTTCACGCTATAATTTTTTTGGGCTGTGAAATTAATAAAGAATGGTGTAAAAGAAGTTAGAACTACTTACTTGCTTTAATACTTTCCCATGTTTGGTATAGAGATTCTTGGGTAGGGCGATTATCCGGAATTTCTGATAAAGGCTGACAAGCGTACCAGTCTTGAAAGCAGTCTTGAGGTAAGGATTGATAAAGGGCGGTTCCTTTTGTTTTCCAAGCAATCATTTCATCACTCACTTCTTTGATGATTTTTGCCGGATTACCTACTACTAAAGATCGTTTTGGAATAATTGTTTTTGCGGGCACAAAAGATAAAGCACCAATGATACTTTCGTCTTCTATCACCACTTCGTCCATCAAAACACTGTTCATGCCTACCAGCACATTTCGTCCGACGGTGGCACCATGAATGATAGCTCCATGCCCTATGTGTGCGCCTTCTTTTAAAACTACCGTAACACCTGGGAACATGTGTACTGTACAGTTTTCCTGCACATTGCAACCATCTTCAATCACAATGCCGCCCCAATCACCACGCAAGGCAGCTCCTGGTCCGATATATACGTCTTTGCCAATAATTACATTTCCGGTAACTGCAGCTTGTGGGTGAACAAATGATGAGGGGTGCACAACCGGTATAAACCCTTTAAATGCGTAGAACATAATTCAAAGTTACTATACGCCTACATTTTCTTTATACAACATTCTCACTATTCCGTCGGATAACCCTATTTTAGGAACATATACTTCGGTAGCTCCCACCCATCTCATAATTGAGATGTAGATTTGCAATGCAGGCACAATCACATCTGCTCGATCATCACGAAAACCATAGAAGTGTTTTCGTTCGGCAATAGATGCAAAACTCAACTCTTTATAGTATTCTTTGAGTAGCTCAATAGGCAATGGTTTTCCTTCCTTTCTTTTGGATAAGGAAAATATTTTGTTGATGTTTCCGCCACTTCCGATTGCTTCAATCGGTGCATAGTTTTTAACGTTCGTTTTTAAAAAAACACGAAGTGAATCCCAAGTTGTTTCACTAACGGTGTTTTGCAATAGTCTTATTGTGCCTATGTTGAAAGACTCTTTGAAAACTATTTTATTTTGAGAATAAAATGTCAATTCTGTGCTGCCACCTCCCACATCAATATATAAGTAAGACTTGTTGTAGGAAAGGTTTTCGGCAATGTGTGTTTCATAAATAATATTAGCTTCTTCGCTCCCGGATATGATGTCAATCGCGATGCCGGTTTCTTGTTTAATTTGCTCAATGATTTCTTTTCCGTTTGATGCGTCGCGCATGGCTGAGGTTGCACAAGCACGCATGTGTTCTACTTTATACACTTTCATCAACAACTGATAAGCCTTCATAGTTTCCATAAATATTTCTCGCCGCTCGGGAGAAATAAATCCTTTAGAAAACACATCTATTCCTAAACGTAAAGGGATACGAAGCAAATTAAGTTTTGTAAAATCTACCGTGCCATCGCTATAAGGGAGAGCTTCTGAAATAAGCAAACGAGCGGCATTAGAGCCTATATCAATAGCGGCAAGAATCACGGTTTGTAGATTTTATTTTTTAAAAAATTGTAGATAACAACTTGAGAACGGACTTCTGGTTCGCTTTCATCAGGAAGTACATAGTTGTTATGTTGATGATTGTCGAGAATGCGTGCCTTTACATTTTCACTTAGTTGAATGTTGAGGACTTCTTGTATTTCGGATTGAATATCGGGGTCAAGAATAGGGCAAGCTGCTTCAATTCGATGATCTAAATTTCTAACCATCCAATCTGATGATGAAATATAGTAGTTTGAATTTTTCCCATTGTTAAAAACAAATAGACGCGTATGTTCTAAGTATTCATCTACAATACTGATGGCTTGAATTTGTTTTTTAAATGCTTTTGATTTGGAGATGGCACAACAGATGCCTCTTACAATAAGTTGAATTTGAATACCGGATTTAGCCGCATCGTATAATTTTTCAATCAGGACAGTATCTGCCAAACTATTGAGTTTTAGGATGATGGAGCCGTTTTTCTTTTTCTTTGCTGTTCGTATTTCTTTAGTGATTTGATCTAAGAAAAACTTGCGCATATTGACCGGTGAAACAATTAAGTTTTTACAAGCTCGAAGCATTTCCGGCTTATAGATGGGCATTTCAAGGGTATTGAAAATGCGGTTTATGTCGGCAAGTATAAAACGGTTGGTAGTCAGCAGGCAATGGTCAGTATAATATGTCGCGGTGTTTTCGTTGAGGTTTCCGGTAGATATAAATCCATATTGTTTTGTCGTATTGAATTCTCGTTTTTTAATGATGCAAAGTTTGGCATGCACCTTCATGTCAGGGAAACCCAGCAACACTTTCACGCCTTCGTCTTCTAATTTTTCTTTCCATTGAAGGTTAGCTTCTTCGTCAAATCGGGCACGTAGTTCAAGCATGGCTGTTACCTGTTTGCCATTGCGAACCGCATTAATTAGAGCATTGACAATTTTTGAATCTTTAGCTAACCGATAGCAAGTGATCTTTATGCTTTGGACAAAAGGATCAATGGCTGCTTCACGAAGCAAATCAATAATGGAGTCAAAAGAATGATAAGGGAAATGAAGCAAGACATCACGCTGTTCGAGTACTTGCATGATGCGTACAGGTTGCTGAAGCAATGGATGAACAAAGGGCTTAGGACGAGGTCGCAGATCGTTAAATACCGATGAAGGGAAATTCATAAAGTCCTTGAAGTTGTGAATTCTTCCTCCGGCAATAAGGTTGTCTTTTTTAGTAAGGTTCAGTCTCTTGATTAAATGATCCAGCAGCCCATGATCTATTGCTTTGTCATATACAAATCGAGTGGTGCGTCCTTTTTTTCTGTTTTTTAAACCTTTCTCTAATTCAATAATAATGTTTCCACTGATGTCATTATCTAAGTCTAATTCCGAATCACGTGTAACTTTAATGGTATATCCCAAAAAACGATTAAAGCCGAACGGAGCAAATAAGTGTTGTAAGTTGATGCGAATAATGTCTTCCAGCAAAATAATATCGTGTGTTCCTTTTGGGGATGGGAGGATAATAAATCGAGGGAGAATCTGGGTTGGCACTTCGATCAATGCATATAGATGGAGAATCGGGTTGTTTACATTCCCCAACATGCAAGCCAAATAGATTGATTTGTCGCGAAGTAAAGGCATAGTCGGAATACTTTGAAGCATAAGCGGTACAATTTGAGATCGTACTTTTTCTTCAAAATATTTAGTTACAAATTGCTTTTGTTCCGGTTTTAGTTCATCTTCATTTTTGATAAAAATGTGTTGTCGTTTGAGTTCGTTAATTACATCAGCATATATTCTGTCAAATTCATTTTGCTGCGATAAGACGGTATGTTGAATCTGTTGTAAAATTTTTTCAGGATTCGCTTCTAAGTGTATGCGCCCGGGTTTGGCTAAGCGTGCCATTCTGCTTAAAGTGGCCACACGTACTCGAAAAAATTCATCTAAATTGTTAGAGAAAATGCCCAAAAAGCGCAACCGATCATACACATGGTTAGAAGGATCGTTTGCTTCTTGCAGCACACGTGCATTGAAAGCTAACCAACTGATATCCCTTACAATGGTTTTCTGATTGTCTTTTTGTTTAGACTTAGTCATGAGATTTTAATTAGGCATTTTTCTTAAACCTGCTTATCTATAAGCTAAGATCGGATACGCTCTATAAAAGAAGTGGTAGAGTATCCTTTTACAAATGGAATTACTTCAACTTTACCACCATTTTTTAGTACAAACTCAGCACCCACAATAGTTTCTACTGTATAATCGCCTCCTTTTGCCAATATGTTTGGTGATAAGTTTTCAATCAGTTTTTGGGGCGTATCATCTTCAAATACACAGACTGCATCAACGCATAAAAGAGATGCTAAGTGAAAAGTTCTATCATCTTGAGAATTGATAGGACGCTCGTTGCCCTTCAATCGTTTTACAGAAGCATCGCTGTTTACGCCAACAATTAAAATGTTTCCCAGACTTGCAGCCTTCGCCAAATAATCAATGTGTCCACGATGAAGAATATCGAAAACGCCATTTGTAAACACCATTTGTTTGCCAAGTGTTCTCCATCCATTCACGCGGTGAACAAGTGTTGGCAGATCGGTGATCTTGTTAGTGATCCATTGTAGCTTGTCCATTTTTTTTTACGTTGTAAAGTGGCAATAATAACAAAGATAAAAGCCCGAAAAGTAAGGTGATAGCAGTTTGTGCCATCCAGCTAACCCACCCAAAGGCAAGGGCATAAGAGCCTTTGACCTGGTATAATTGTACCAGCACGATTTGTACTGCTGGAGGATAAGCACCTATGCCTCCGGGAGTAAGGATCATGCCCAAACTACCAAAAACCATTACAGACAAAGCCGGAATCCAACCTAAATGTGCCGTTGCTTCAATAGCTTTAAAGCCAAGATAGACTAAGGATAGGTAGCAAAACCAAATCAAAAAAGTATAAAAGAGAAACAATCCTCTTTGTCGCATATACTTGATTGATAAAATCCCATGCCCAATACCGCTAATAAATTTTCCTATTTTACTGTGTTTGTGTTTTTTGAAGGTATATATCAATGATAAAGCACCAACAAAAACAACACCCATAAAAATCAATATGCTGCCTATTCCCAAATGTACCTTACCCAATTGTTGTTGTACATAATCATTGGCTACATCAATTTGTAAAACGAAGGTGAGAAGGGTAACAAATACGAGGCATATAAAATCAAAAGAACGCTCGGCAACCATGGTGCCTACAATTTTATCTACCGGCTCCTGTTCATATTTAGCCAGCACTGAACATCGAGCTACTTCACCCATACGAGGCACTAACAAATTAACTAAGTAGCCAATGAGCACCGCAAAGGTGATGTTAGGTGTAGAGGGTTTAAGTTTTAGCGGTGCCAATAATAGTTTCCATCTTAAAGCTCTAAATAAATGAGATAAGAAACCAATGATTAATACCGGTGCAAGCAACCAAATTTTACCTTTTACGGCATGAAAAGAGGCAAAGATTTCGTTTTTATCTAAAGGCGATAGTTTGGTGTATTGCCACCAAATTAGAATGGCACCCAGTCCAAAGAAGATAATGTATTGAAACAGAGTTAGTACCGTCTTCTTTTTCATAGCAAACGGTAAAGTTAATGATATTAAAGGCTATTGTCTGCTTTCGGGAAAATAATTGCAGGCTTAAAAGTTTTTGCTTTTTCAAAATCCATGTGAGCATAGGAAATTACAATGACCGTATCGCCTACTGTTACTCGTCGAGCTGCCGGCCCGTTCATGCAAATCATTTTAGATCCACGAATGCCCTTGATGACATAAGTTTCCAGTCTTTCGCCATTGTCTATATTGAGAACTTGCACCTTTTCATTCTCAATCAAGTTGGCAGCATCCATTAAGTCTTCGTCAATAGTAATGCTGCCGATATAATGGAGATTAGCCTCAGTAATTTTTACTCGGTGGATTTTAGATTTTAATACTTCTATCTGCATAGATGGGCACAAAAGTAGGGTGATAAAACGAGAATGGTCTTCAATAGGTTTAACTAAAGCTGAAATTCATTATTTCAATGTAGAGGCCAATTTGTTTTGAAGCTCTTCTCCACGCAAATTTCTAGCAATAATTTTTCCCGAAGGGTCTATCAAGAAATTGGAAGGGATTGATTCTACTGAATAGTCGCGAGCGGCTACTGATTCCCATCCTTTTAAGTCGCTGATATGTGTCCAAGTAAGGTTGTCTTTTTTGACTGCGGTTTGCCATTTGTCCTTGTCGCTATCTAACGAAACACCAAGAATGGTGAAGTTTTTATCCTTAAATTTATGGTAAGCCGCTACTACATTAGGGTTTTCGCCACGACAAGGCCCGCACCATGATGCCCAAAAGTCAACCAAAACATATTTCCCTCTCAATGAACTCAGGTTAATTGTTTTTCCGTTCACATCCGGTAATGAAATTTCAGGTGCCATAGCTCCAATTTGAGCGCCTGAACCCGTTTGCGTTTCCTGGGTGGGTGTAGCCAACATTTTATTAGCTTTAGCCACAAAATCTTTTGCTAATTTACTATTGGGAAAACGACCGGTAACGTTGCCTAAAAATGTTTTAAGAAATTCACCTTCTACGGCAGGATTCAACATCTGTACCGCAAAAAGAGCGTTAGGTAAGTATTGGGTGGTGTCGGCATAGTGTTCAATGTACTGTGTGAAATTTGCATTCATAGTAGAGCGATCTTTGGTTGCTACTTTTACCATGCTATCATTGCCACGCGCAACAAAACTGTCAATTACCACTGAAATTGTATTGTAATCACGAAGATGTTCTCGCACCATTTTGATAAATTGTGCTAAAGCAGCAGAAGGGGTGGAGCCATTCACTTTGTATTCAGACAAGTTGTTCCAATCTGCTTTAATTTGAATTTGTCCTCCTTTGTCTAAGGATAATAAAATGAACTGACCCTCACTAAAATGTAGCTTGTATAAGCCGGGCTCTGTAGCGATGCCATGTAGTTCTACTTTGCCTTTTTCGTCAGAACGGGCGGAGTCTATTACTGCCACATCATTAATCCCCATCTCTTCCAGCGTTATGCTTTGTGAGGGCATATTGTCTATTTGTGCTGTAATGGTAAACTTATTTTCCTTGTTGGAACACGCAGAAACAATTAATACCAATGAAAGGTAAGGGAGTAAATGTCGTAATCGCATCGCTGAAATATAATTTCTCAAAAAAACGATGCAAACCTAAAAAAATATTTTATCGAGTTTGCGCTTTAAACGTTAAGGCTTTGGCAATAATGTATGGCATATAGAAACCTGTGCAAATGTGTGTGCCTTTCATTGATTGATATCATTTGTGTGAATGACAATAGGCTGACACTTAAAAATTATACCTGTTAGATATTTGCAGCGTCATGGGCTTGGATAATCAGCGTTCTATTCTCGTAATTCTAATTTTCATACTAATTACCAACATCGCTTGCCAAAAAAAGGAATCTCCTATTCCCTTGCCACCGGCAGGAACAGCCGAAATTTCGAATGTGAATATGGGTGAAGATTATGCCAATCAAGTATATTTTAATTTTTCTACCGGCAAGGTTGTATTGACTTCTCCCGTTTTATCTTGGGATATTGCCTTAGAATCTTCGGCAGAAGGTTATCATGTATTTATGAATGGAGGTAAAGACGTATCATTATACAATACACATTCTACCGACTTTGCTGCAATCAACGAAAGCAACGCTTATAATGTAGCAGATACCGCTTGGGGATTTGATAACCCTTCCGGTTTACCAAACGGTACTTATGCAGGCGATTGGGAAAAGGATAGAGTGTCTAAAAATGAGGTCTTTATTCTTAAATATAATGATGGCAGTTTTAAAAAGTTTGTTCTAAAATCTGTCAGTGATACAAACTATACAATTCTATTTGGAGAAATTAATAGCAAAACATCTTCGTCCATTTCTATTCCTAAAGATTCATCCTATAATTATGCCTATTTCAATTTTGAAACAAACCAAATAGCGCATCCAGAGCCTCCTCGAAATACCTATGATCTTGTTTTTACTCGTTATAGGTATATTTATTACAACTTAGATAATACTCGTTATAGCGTAACAGGAGCTTTACTCAATCCTTATGGAACATCCGGCGTGGCTGACAGTAGTATTCGTTTTGCCAATATACTTTTTACATCTCCATTAGTACAACAACCTTTTAGCAACCATCGAGATGTGATAGGGTTTAATTGGAAAGACTACAATTTTACTACTGCACACTATGACACAAAGCCGGCTAATGTGTATGTAGTGAAAACCCAATCCGGCGCATATTGGAAACTTCACTTCCTTGACTTCTACAATGCAAGTGGGCAAAAAGGTAGCCCTACTTTCGAGTATGAACGAATAAATTAGTGTTCGTCCCGCAAAAACCTTTCACCTTCCTATCTTTGTTGGCTATGGAAATTTCTTTCGAGCGTTTTACGCTCCGCAATGGCTTAAGAGTATTAGTACATCAAGACCTTACTACTCCTATGGTAGCAGTAAATGTATTGTATGATGTAGGAGCACGCGACGAAGATCCAAATCGTACCGGTTTTGCACACCTTTTTGAACATCTGATGTTTGGTGGTTCTATTCATATTCCCAGCTACGACGAACCTTTGCAAATGGCAGGAGGCGAGAACAATGCCTACACCACCAACGATATTACGAACTACTATATTCAGTTGCCTAAGCAAAATATAGAAACAGCTTTTTGGTTAGAAAGCGATCGGATGAAAAGCCTTGCCTTCAGCGAAAAAAGCTTGGATGTACAAAGAAAAGTTGTCAGCGAAGAGTTTAAAGAACACTACTTGAACAAGCCGTATGGAGATGCTTGGAGCCACCTGCGTGCACTGGCTTATAAACAGCATCCATACCAATGGATGACAATTGGGAAAAGTTTAAAAGAAATTGAAGAAGCACAATTAGAAGATGTAAAATCTTTTTTCTTTAAGCACTATTGCCCAATGAATGCGATTCTTTGCGTGGCCGGAAATGTGCAAACTGAACAAGTGAAATTGTTAGCAGAAAAATGGTTTGGTGATATTGAATCCGGACAAAAATATCAACGAAATTTACCGCAAGAACCAAAGCAGACTGAACCTCGTTTGCAAACCATATCAGCCGATGTGCCACTCAATGCCATATACAAAGCTTGGCATATTGGAGCACGGCTTTCGGAAGCCTATTATGCAGCCGATTTGATAACAGAAATTATGGGCAATGGATTTGCCTCTCGCCTTCACCAACGATTAGTTAAAGAACAGCAATTATTTAGTGGCATTAGTTGCTACCATACCGGAAGCCTTGATCCCGGCTTGTTAGTGGTAGAAGGAAAATTAGTAGAAGGAATAAGCATTGAAGAGGCAAATACTGCCATAGAAGCTGAGATGAGTTTATTAGTCAACGAAGGTGTGAGCGAAACTGAATTGACAAAAGCCAAAAACAAAATTGAAGCAATGATTGAGTTTGAAGATATGAGCATTCTCTCGCGTGCTAATAATCTTGCTTTCTATGAATTGATTGGCGATGCGGCATTGATAAATAAAGAACTGGCTCGTTACCAGTCTGTATCTGTTGACTTTTTGATTCAAACAGCAAAAGAGGTACTTAAGCCCAACAATTGCAGTACGCTTTACTATACTAAAAAATCATAGCCTTTGCTTGAACTTCTTACGGTATGTATGACATCATGTTGGAAGTCATGATTCGGAGCTTCAAACTTTTAATCATTTCGTGAACCTGCCGTTTTTTATAGCGCGTAGATCGTTAATTCGTCAGAAGGGAAATTTCTCTTCTTTTATTGTGCGCTTAGCTGTGTTGGCAACTGGGCTTAGTGTTGCTGTCATGATCGTGGCCGTCGCACTCATTAGCGGATTTAAATATCAAATTCAAAATAAGCTCTTTAGTTTTTGGGGGCATGTGCATATTACTGAATTTAACCCTAATGCAGCCAATCTGATCACTACTTCTCCTATTCTTAGAAATGATGAATTGATTCATCGTTTGAAAGCATTGCCACATGTGTTGACTGTTGTCCCCTATGCCGTTCGTCCGGCTATTTTGCAGTTTCAGGGAGCCATTGAGGGCATAAAATTAAAAGGAATAGATAGTTTTTACCGTCTTCCTAAAACTCTTTCCCTTTCCGGTAGTTCAATTCGTTTTTCCGACACTGCATATAGCAAGGAAATTGTCTTGTCGCAAAGCACCGCTAAACGATTAAACTTAAAAATTGGCGATCCACTTTTACTGGCTTTTTTAGATCCAGGAGCAATTGCGCCGCGTATTCGCAAAGTAAGGCTTAGTGGTACTTTTCATACCGGTATGGATGAAGTAGATAGAGAATTTGGAATCTGTGATATACGGTTGTTGCAACACATCAACAATTGGCGACCCGATTATATTAACGGCTATCAAATTGACTTAGATAATCCTTTACTTTCCGATACCTTGTCCACCGTAATTTATAATGATTATGTAGAGGCACCCCTTACAACCAGCACCATAAAGGAAATTTATCCAAATGTTTTTGATTGGTTACAATTGTTGAATGTCAACGCTCAAGTTGTGTTAGTTATTATGTCCGTTGTTGCAATCATTAACCTTGCCGTTGCCTTGCTTATTCTGATTGTTGAACAGGCTCGTTTGGTTGCTTTGTTAAAGGCATTAGGAATGAGCTATGCAGCACTAAGGAAATTGTTTTTATACTATGGTGGCTTTATTGCTCTTTTTGGGATTTTGCTGGGAAATGTGTTAGGCTTAGGGTTGTGTTGGTTTCAGTCTGCCACCGGTATTTTCAAACTTTCGGAAACCAGCTATTATATGAGCGAAGTGCCAGTGTATATTCATTGGGGTTATGTGCTTGCTATTGATTTGGCAACGTTTCTTATTTGTATTCTTTGTCTGTGGTTGCCTTCCCTCTATATTCGTAAAATCAGACCGGCCAAGTTGCTACAATTTAAATAATACAGGAAAGAAAATTTCCTCAATCTGTTTGGCTAAGTAAGTAGCAATAAAATCTCTTGTATATTTTTTGCTGAAACATAGGCTGGGCAATACTTTGACACAAAAAGGAGCTTACCTTCCGACTAATTATTGCAAAAAGAGAAGAGGCAGATTTTATTCTGCCTCTGCAACCACTTCTTTTACTTCCGGTATCATTCGTTTCATCATACCTTCGATACCTGCTTTTAAGGTGATCATTGATGACGGACAGCCGGAGCATGAACCTTGCATCATCAATCGTACTACACCATCTTCAAACCCGCGAAAAGTGATGGCACCACCGTCCATTTCAACAGCAGGCTTCACATAGTTTTCCAATAATTCCTTAATTCGTTTTACAACATCTGTATCGTTTTCATTCACACTATTCGAAGCAGCTTTGGGTGTCACGATCACTTCATTTTCATTGATGATAGTTTTACCGTCTTCTAAATACCCTTTTAAAAATTCACGAACAGTTGGAATCACTTCATCCCAAGCAGTATCGGGTGTTTTGGTCAGCGTAACAAAATTGCTGGCAATGAAAACACTTCGAATAAAAGGAAAAGCAAAAAGCTCCTTAGCAAGAGGAGAAGGCGATGCACTCGCTTCGTCCGGAAAGTCAATACTCTTACCCGGGTACAGTAATTTGTTCGCAACGAACTTCATTGTTTCCGGATTGGGGGTCATTTCTGTATAAATACTCACAATAGCATTTCCTGTATGCAACATATCGCGTCCTTATTTTCCGTGCAAAGTTACTTAAAATCTATAAGCCGCTTTCAGCCTTCCACTTAATGATTTCAATAAGCGCATAGATTATTTTCATAGTCATCATCTTGTCTGTGCTTTATGTATTGACTATACCCATTTCTGATAATCTACTTTGCATAAATTCTCCCAGTTCTTTGACATATTCAGGTGAAAAATCAAACTGAATTCCTGCTGTGGCATAAAGCTCTTTTAGCGTTTTTGTATATCCCAGACTAAGCGCATTCATATAATTGTTTAGAGCGACTTCTCTGTTGGTGCGGTATTGTCTCCACATAGCAATAGCTCCTAATTGTGCTATGCCATATTCAATATAATAGAAGGGTACTTCAAATAGATGAAGTTGTTTTTGCCAAAAGTTTATTCGATAAGTTTCAAACTCAGTCCAATCTACCACGGCGGTGTTAAATTCATTTAAAATATTGAGCCAGTTTAACTCTCGTTCTTTTACCGAGTGTCCGGGATGAGTATATAGCCAATGTTGGAATTTGTCTATTGTAGCAATCCAAGGAAGCACGGAAATTACTCTTTCCATTTCATCCAGTTGTGCGCGTTGAAGATCTTGTTTGTTCTGGAAAAAAACATCCCAATATTCCATGGAAAAAAGTTCCATGCTCATGCTGGCAAGCTCTGCCATTTCCATCGGATATTCTTTAAATGCATTCAAGTCTAAGGAATGAGAAAGGAAAGAATGTATTGCATGTCCACCTTCATGCACCATTGTAATCAGGTCACCAACAGTGCCAGCGGCATTCATAAAGATGAAAGGGACTCCTGTTTCAGCTAAAGGACAATTATAGCCTCCGGGAGCTTTCCCTATTCTGCTTTCCAAATCCATTCTGCCCATGTCAACCATTGTTTTTAGGCAATCTGAAAAATAAGGACGCAATTGGTTAAATGTCTGAATGGCTTTGTGAGATAATTCAGCACCGGTTTCAAATGGATGAAGGGGTTGCACGCCTTCCGGTTCAGCATCAGTATCCCATGGACGAAGGTTGACCAAGCCTAATCTTTTTTGTCGGTGAAGCAGTAGCTCTTTTTGAAGGGGAAGAATATGTTGTTTTACAGCTTCGTGAAATTGAAAGCAATCTTCCGGCGTATAGTCAAATCGCCCTAATTCTTTAAACTTATAATCACGATAATTGGTAAAACCGGCATTCAATGCTACTTGATGACGCTTGGAAAGAAGTTTGTCAAATAGTTCATTAAGCTTTTCAGTGTCTTCTAATCTTCGGGTTGCTATCTTTCTAAATGCCTCTTCACGAATGGCTCGATGAGGGTTTTGAAGGAATCGTGCTGCTTGTTGTAAGGTGTATTCTTTTCCTTCCATTTCAACAGACATTTTTCCAGCAATAGCTCCATACTGTTGAGCTAATAAACTTAGATCAGCCTGAATGGAAACATTTTCTTCTCGATATAATTCTACCGAATTTTTTACGGAACGTAGATAGGGAAAATATGGGTCGTTGGGCAATTGATTGACAAAAGGACAAGCAAGCAATTTTTTATTTAGTTCAAAAAAATAGGGCTTCATGCGCGGCTCTATTTCCATGCAGTAATACGTGAAAGCCTCTTCTAATTGCGTATCTGTGGTGTCACAGGTCATTTTTATTTGCCGCCAACTGGCATCTTCACTAATGATAGACTCTAATTCTGAAAGATGATGCAACCAGGTTTTTAAATCTTCCATAGATTTTAAAACTCGGTTTTGAAGTTCTTTAAAATAGGGTTCTAAATGTTCCCAAGTTGTTACGATAAAGTCGGTAGGAAGAAATGTTCGCTGCGTTTTTTGTAGAATGGAAGACATGTAATTCTTTGGTTTTTTGAAAAAGCAATAATACCGTTTTGCGGAACAAGGAAAGATGAAAAAATGTATGACTTAAAAAAAGTAGTCTGAAAATTAAATTCAGCAAGTTTAATGATGAGCTTCGAAGGAGAAAGGGAACTTTTACATAAGTTTTTTAGTTCCTATTGCAAGGTATATTGTTGTAATGTGTGGCAATTGGTTGGTTTCGAGTTGTTAAATTAGATTTTGTCTAATTCAGTATAGCTAAAGTACAAGGGTACTTTTGTTTGGTATATTATCCATATAGACAATAAATTATGTGGTGATAAAAAATAAAATTATAAAACAATGTAATTTTAATTTTGAATCGAGAATGAAAACCTTTTTTACTTTTCGGAGGTATCATTACCTTTGTGTCAAGTTGTGAATTTAATGGGTTAGTAAGTAGAGCCGCCGGATTCTTCCGGTGGCTCTTTTGTTTTTTCAGGTAATGCGAAAATCGAGTCGGAATATGTCAACTATTTCTCGGCCTCATATCTTCGTTGCAATTCTTTTTTATGGCTAAAGTAAAGACTGCTTTTTTTTGTCAACAATGTGGACATGAAACGCCAAAATGGACAGGAAAATGTTCTTCTTGTGGTGCTTGGAATTCATTGGTAGAAGAATTGGTGCAGAAGGATGACAAGCTAAAGATGGAAGCTATGTGGGCTGATGCCAATCAACAAGAACACAAGCGTGCACATAAAATTGATGAAGTGGTTACGCAAGATGAAGCGAGATTTTCAACGCCCGACCCAGAGCTGAATCGTGTGCTGGGTGGAGGTTTGGTGCCGGGATCAATTGTGTTAGTTGCCGGAGAACCGGGCATTGGAAAATCAACTTTGTTTTTGCAATGTGTTATGTTTTGGAAAAAAATGGTAACACTTTATGTCAGTGGAGAAGAAAGCGCACAACAAATAAAAATGCGTTCAGACAGAATGAAAGCACAAAATGGCAATGTTTATTTATTGAATGCCATTGACACAACTACCATCCTTCAGGAAGTAAAGCGAATAAAGCCTAATTTAATTATTATTGATTCGATTCAAACGATCGAATCACCTTACATCGAATCAGCTGCAGGTAGTGTTTCTCAAGTGCGAGAGTGTGCAGCCGAACTTCAACGGTTTGCGAAAGTATCGGGCATTCCCGTTGTGATTATCGGACATATTACAAAAGATGGTTCCATTGCTGGTCCAAAAATTTTAGAACACATGGTCGATACCGTACTTCAGTTTGAAGGCGATCGGCATTATGCTTACAGAATTTTGCGAACCTTGAAAAACCGATTTGGCTCAACATCTGAATTAGGAATTTATGAAATGGTATCGCAAGGGATGCGTCCGGTTTCAAACCCTTCCGAGATTTTATTGACTCAACATGAAGAGCCTTTGAGTGGAATTGCTATTGCTGCTACCATTGAAGGGATCAGGCCGTTAATGATGGAAGTACAAGCCTTAGTTTCAACGGCTGTTTATGGTACCCCTCAGCGCACCGTGAGCGGAATGGATTTGCGCCGATTGCAATTGTTGCTTGCTGTTCTTGAAAAGCGTGGCGGATTTCAATTTGGTGCTAAAGATGTGTTTGTAAATATTGCAGGAGGTATCAAAGTTGAAGACCCTTCCATTGAATTGGCAGTAGTTTGCGCGCTGCTTTCTTCTTATGAAGACAAGGCTCTGCCATCCAATATTTGTTTTGTCGGCGAAATCGGGTTAAGTGGCGAAATCAGGGCCGTGCATAAAATTGATCAGAGAATTGCAGAAGCCGGCAAATTAGGCATGGATGCCATTTTTATTCCAAAAGGAAATTTAAAAGGCTTACAAACAGATAAGTATTCTTTTGAAATAAAAACAGTGAGCAAGGTGGAAGATGTTTATCGAATGTTGTTTTGATTTTAGTATCTTTCTTCAATGCAATTGGCTCGTCGTTTAATTGATGGGGTTACTTACCTGTTTTTCCCAAGGCTTTGTGCCGGATGCAACCGCCCTTTAGTTAGAAGTGAAGAGGTTATTTGTATTCGATGTGAATCTTTGATTCCATTCACAAACTATCATCAAATAGATAGAAATGAAACAGCCATGCGTCTTTGGGGAAGATGTGCTTTTTCTCATGCTACCTCTTTAACTTATTTTTCAAAAGAAGGCTTGTTACAGCATTTAATTCACAATCTTAAATATGCCGGAAAATCAGAAACTGGTTTTTACTTAGGTAAACTTTTAGGACACGCAATCAAAGAACAAAATTGGAAAATTGACCTCATTATTCCGGTGCCATTGCATCGTAAGAAAGAGCAAATACGAGGCTACAACCAAAGTCTTCATATTTGTTTGGGAATAGCTGATATTCTTCAGATTCCGGTTGATAATACATCTGTTCATCGCAAGCGGTTTACGGAAAGTCAAACAGATAAAAACAGAGAAGAAAGATTGAAAAACGTACGGGATGCTTTCACGGTAGTAAACCCGGAAAAAATAAAGTATAAACATGTGTTGCTGGTGGATGATGTGCTAACCACAGGTGCTACAATTGAAACATGTGCAAATTGTATTTTAAAAACTCCAGGCACGCAAATCAGCATTGCTACTTTAGCCATTGCCGGATAGTTTTTTATTGATGATGACATGGCTTATTGTATTTACATCATTTTAGTACTAACTTTTCGCCGATTATTAGTTACAACTTCACGAACTAACATTTTTTAAACAATTTTTCAAATGAAAAAACAGGCTCTCATGGCATCTGCGCTCTTGCTTGCCGGCTCGACAGCGTTTGGTGCAGGTTTTCAAATTAATGTACAGGGGCTACGGCAAATTGCTATGGGCGGCACCGGCACCGGATGGATGTGGGACGCATCTTCCATTTTTTATAACCCCGGAGGGTTGGCAAGAATGAAAGGTATTCAGGCCTATGGTAGTGTGCAGTTTCTATTGCCCAGTACACAATATGTTGAAACACCAACCGGTTCTTACAGTGCACGCACACAATCGCAAGTGTTCACGCCATTCAATCTTTATGTAGGTGGCAGACTGCGAGAAAATGGGAAATTAGCAATTGGGTTAGGTGTTTACACACCATTTGGAAGTGGAATCAAGTGGGATGATAATTGGGAAGGAAGATATTCTATTCAATCTATTAGCCTGCAATCCATTTTCTTTCAACCAACCATAAGCTACAAACTCGGTGACATCGTAAGTTTGGGAGGAGGGTTTATTTATGCTACCGGTAATTTGAAAATGCGAAAAGCTTTACCGGTTCAAGATGTTAATGGTAAAGATGGATCGGCCGAACTGAAAGGAAATGCCAATGGAATTGGTTTGAATTTAGGTATTCATATCAAGCCAAGCGAATCACTTCAAATCGGTATCAGCTATCGGTCTCAGGTTAACATGACCGTTAAAAGTGGAACTGCTTCATTTGTAGTGCCTAATTCCTTGGCTTCTAACTTCCCTAACACTAATTTTCGTGCGGAACTTCCGTTACCTCAAGTGCTTTCTGTAGGAATTGGGATTCGTCCAATTCCCCAACTTACACTAACTGCCGAAGCTAATTGGGTGGGGTGGAATGCGTATGACACACTTCGCTTCACCTATGAAAAAACAACGCCAGCCTTGCAAAACACAAAGGCTCCCAGAAACTATAAAAATACAGTTGCTGTTCGCTTTGGAGCTAACTATAAAGTAACAGATGGCTTTGCACTGATGGCTGGTGCTGCTTATGATCCTTCTCCTGTTGTGAATGGTTATGTTTCTCCCGATTTGCCGGATGCTGATCGAGTAGTCTTAAGTGCCGGTTTTTCTTGGAAGCCGGTTTCCAAACTCACTATTTTGGGAGCCATTGAATTTGGTAACTCTGTAAAACGTGAAGCTCAATACATCCCGGATAATTTCAACGGTACTTATCAAACAAAAGCAGTGATTCCTTGCATTGGTCTTACTTATGATTTTAGATAACTTTTTTGAACAAACAAAAATATTTACAACGATGAAAAAGTCTCTTGTCTTTATATCAGGCCTTGCAATTTTAGCATCCTGCAAACCTAATTTACATTCTAATACACCTACGGCAAATGGGTTGAACTTTAGTAATTATGTTGCCGTTGGAAACTCCTTAACAGCAGGTTATGCAGATGGCTCCCTGTATCGAAGTGGGCAGCAAAATTCTTATCCCGTTATGTTGTCCGGACAATTTAGCTTGTTTGGTGCAACGAATTTTAAAGTGCCTTTCATGCCGGGTGAATATGGTTATCCTTCGCCCAAATTAGTATTGGGATATACTACAGACTGTAAAGGAGTTACATCTCTTTCGCCCGTGCCATATTCTGGCGTGGCTGATACAGCTGGCAGTAATACCAATATCTCAGCGCAAGGCCCATTTAATAATTTCGGAATACCCGGAATTCGTGCGGTAGATTATCTTTCAGCAGGATATGCCGTTATCGCATCTTCACTTGGCGCACCTTATGCAGCTCGTATCTTCAGTGATCCTTATGCTCGTCCGCTTGATGAATTGAAACGCAATAACCCCACCTTTTTTACTTTGTGGTTAGGAAGCAATGATGTATTGGGATATGCTACTTCTGGAGGTGAAGGAAGCCCTATACCTAACCACCCAAACAACATCTCAAGTTTTGCCAATTTTCGGGATGGATGGGATTCTACTTTTGCCGTTTTACTTCGCAATGGTGCAAAAGGCGTAGTGATGAACATCCCGGATGTTACCAGTATCCCTTTCTTTACTACGGTTCCAGCTAATGGATTGCCATTGGACACTTCAAGCGCAGCACAATTAAATGCTGCTTATGCAGGTTCGGGAATGACTTTTCATACGGGTAATAATTTCTTTGTTATTCAAGATGTGTCTTCACCCATTGGTCGTCGTCAAATCAAATCAGATGAACTGATATTGCTGACTTTACCGCAAGATTCAGTGAAGTGTGCAGGATGGGGAACTTTGAAGCCAATTCCCCAAAAATATATTTTGACTACTCAAGAAATTCAAAACATCGTAACTGCTACCAATGCTTTTAATCAACACATTGCAGACATGGCAGTTGCCAAAAACATTCCTTTGGTTGATATGAATGCATATTTGAAAACAATTTCTTCCGGAATCATGTTCAATGGCGTAAATTTCAATACTAAGTTTGTAACAGGTGGTGCCTTTTCTTTAGATGGTGTACACTTAACACCAAGAGGATATGCACTGGTTGCCAATCAAATTCTACAGACAATCAACACTTACTACAAGTCCACCATTCCATTTATTGATGTAAATAAGTATGTAGGTATTCGCTTCCCAATGTAAGTTTGAAAAAGTAACAATTTATGAATAATAGAGGCTGCCTCATCTAAGAGGCAGCCTCTATTTATGTTGAAAATTTCGAAGAATTTATACGAGATTTATTTCAAAATTGACCAGATCAACAAATTGACCAATCCGAGTTTCAATATCTTCACGAGAAATCTCTTGAAGTCGTAATGGTCCAAATTTTTCTACACAAAAGCTTGCCATAGCTGATCCTACAATAATTGCTGTTTTCATGTTTTCAAAAGAAATGTCTTTAGAGCTGGCAAGATGCCCGATAAAACCTCCGGCAAATGTATCGCCGGCGCCGGTTGGGTCATAAACATCATCAAGAGGCAATGCAGGGGCAAAGAAAACTTCACGCCCATGAAACAATAAAGCACCGTGCTCTCCCTTTTTGATAATTAAAAATTGAGGCCCCATTGCTTGAATTTTAGCAGCAGCTTTTACTAATGAATATTCACCACTTAATTGTCGTGCTTCACTATCATTCACTAATAATACATCCACCATGCCTATTGCTTGCTTTAGCTCGTCCAATGCTGTTTCCATCCAAAAATTCATGGTGTCCATAACAATCAACTTTGGGCGCTTCTTTAGTTGGTTAATAACACTGATTTGTACAGCCGGTACTAAATTTCCAAGCATCAAAAATTCACAATCTTGATAGCTTGCTGGAAGTTTAGGGTTGAACTGAGACAATACGTTTAGATCGGTAACTAAGGTGTCACGGGTATTCATGTCCATGTGGTATCTTCCACTCCAGAAAAAACTTTTGCCATCTTTCACTACTTCAACACCTTCAAATTGTACACCTCTATGTTGCAATCTCAGAATTTCTTCTTGAGGAAAATCGCCTCCAATGATGGAAACTTGCTTAATGGGTTGTGTGAAGTTTGAAGCAGACCACGCAACATACGTTGCTGACCCTCCAATAATGCGATCAACTTTTCCAAAAGGGGTTTCCAAAGCATCAAAAGCCATGGTTCCGACCACTATCAAAGACATAGATGAATTGTTTTTTGCTTGCAAAGGTAAACGCTTACAACTTCAACATGATTTTTCTTTTTTCATGAGATTGTTGGGCACTTATTCGGTTAATTTTGTAATGAAAGAGGTAGAATATTTATAAAGCCAAAGATTCCTTTAATGAAAGCTATGATTTTTGCTGCCGGCTTGGGCAGTAGGTTGAAACCCTTTACAGATCAACATCCTAAGGCTTTAGCAGAAGTTAATGGACACACATTGCTCGAGCTTTCTATTCGATATTTGCAACATTTTGGAATTGAAGACGTGATTGTTAATGTGCATCATTTTGCAGATCAAATTGAGCAAGTACTTAATGACAATAATGGTTTTGGCAGTTGGGTTAGTATCTCTGATGAACGTAGCGAAGTGTTAGAAACAGGTGGTGGATTGAAAAAAGCAGCAAATTATTTTCAAGATGAAGAAGATTTTGTTGTCCTTAATGTAGATGTGCTTACTAATCTTGACCTGGATCGGTTAATAACCGCACATCGAAAGTTTAAAGCCATTGGTACACTTGCAGTCATGAAACGTGATTCCACTCGTCAATTGCTTTTTGACGATTCAATGGTTTTATGCGGCTGGCAAAATATACAAACAGGGCAACAGCGCCTTTCTATGGAAGCTAAGTCCCTTCACTCGTATGCTTTTTCTGGTATTCAAGTGCTTTCACCAAAGATTTTTGAGATGCCATTTGAAGGGAAATTTTCAATGATTGATGTTTATCTTCACTTTGCGAAATTTGCCACAGTAAAGGGTTTCGATCATTCTGGCAATATTTTTATAGACGTAGGTAAGCCGGAGTCGTTAGCGCAGGCTGCTTATTTATTTGACCGACTTTGATTTACCAATGCCACTATTATATATTATAGCAGGTTGCAACGGCGCAGGAAAAACAACCGCATCTCTTACCGTTTTGCCTGAAATGTTGCAGTGCCATGAGTTTGTAAACGCAGACCTGATTGCCTATGGTATTTCGCCTCTAAATCCACAAGGTGCCGCTATTGCAGCTGGGCGCATCATGTTAGAACGAATCAATGAATTGATACGAGAAGGACATGATTTAGCATTTGAAACAACTTTAGCTACTAAAAGTTATGTTCAATTGGCTCGTCGAGCACAATTTCATGGCTATACTGTGGTACTATTATTTTTTTGGTTGCCATCTGCTGAAGAAGCTAAAATGAGAGTGGCAGCAAGAGTGCGTGAAGGTGGTCATCATATTGATGATACAGTGGTTGAAAGACGCTATTGGCGAGGGTTGCATAATTTCGTAACCTTGTACAAACAATCAGTGGATACTTGGTATGTTTTCGATAGCTCCAATACCCAGCCTCAGCTTATTGCTAAAGGTGATCGAAATTTTGATGATCTCATAATTAATACAGATATTTGGGCCGCTATTCAACAATATGGAAGCTAAATCTCGATTGTCCGATCAATTATCTGAACGTATTCTTTCCGGAATTCGTAAGGCAGTTAAACAGTTGGTAGAAAGGCGTGCAGCAGAAAATGGCACTTTGGTTGTTGTTGTTGACGGAAAACCAAGTGAAGTGCCTGCAAAAAAATTGCTCCAGCAATCTCATAATTTAATTCACCGTCAATAACCTTTTTAAGGTTCGATTTTTCTTAAAAGACCTCGCCTAAATTTACAAAAAGCCCGTTAGATCCGTTTAGCCCAAAGGCATAATCAAGGCATATATTGGTACGAGAAAATTTGTTGAACTTGATTCGTATTCCGGCCCCATAACCCGGTAAAATTCGATCAAAAGAATTGCTGGGATATGCTGAATAGGTTTGGGCATTGCAAAAAACAACTCCTCCCAACAAACCATTTCTTAAAATACCAAAGCGGTATTCAGCCTCTAAATCTACCATCATGGTTCCTCTAAATCGGCTTTGTACATATCCGCGACCTGTATTCCCATACATATCCCAACCCGTACTTGGCAAATCTAAATAGGGAAGTTTACCTGCCAATGTAATCCAATTATAGCTCCAAATGGCAAGTATATTTTGGGAGTGTTGGTTGATACGAAAATATTTACGAGCATCTATAAGCAACGATGTTGCTGGCATATCGCTCCCTAAAATGGTTAAGTTTTGCCGGATTATAACATCTAAAAAGTTGTTGCCGGCTTGAGGGTGAATTGAGTTTGAACGATCATCATAAACAAGGGTTGCAGCAATGCCGGATGATGTGGAGTTGCTTTGATATCCATAGCGATCAAAGTCAGTAACTTGATTGGCCGAGGTATTTATTTCTCGGATATCCCAATGCTTGTCAAATTGAAATCCGGGACCTGCATACAAATTGGATTCTAACTCTTTAAGGAAAAAGGTATGGCATCTAATGTAGTGATAATCTAACGCTGTTGCATCATTAGAAGTAGATAAACTGCCTAAACCATAGGTATCTTCAGGGTAGGTCAAAAATCGCCAATCTCCTATTAAGTTGAAACGATTATTTTTTGCCCAAATCGAAAATTGAATCGGCAATACTAATTGTTTTTGTATCGTGTATAAAGGCGAAAAGAGAACAGAAGAAAACTTAGTTGTGTCTTTATTGGCTGTGTGAAAAGCGGCATTTAAAGTTAGGTTAGCAGCAAAGCTGGTAGCAAGAGAATAAGATGGCGAAGGGGCACCTGAAAGATGTACAAGCCCTCTTTTCTTTGCCTTTGAATATAAAACGCGAATGTGTGTTTTCTTTTGTAGGATAAGTGTTCTGAAAAGATCAATGATGTCACGTTGATGAAGCATTTCATCTGTTTTTGCCAGTTGAACGAAGGAGTCACTTTTATTTAAATTCTCTTGTGCATGAATGGACAAAGTGTTTGAAAACAGCAGAAAAAGAAACAGTTTAATTGCTTTTATAGGTGCATGAACAGGAAATAAAGATGGATATACTTTGGGTTTCTTCAAGTTAATATGGCTTATCAATGACATGATGTACAAAAAAACGAAATTGTATAGTTTAGCTGTTGAGATTTATAAGTGATTGAACAAGAGAAATAAGCAAAGTCTTCACTGTTTAAAACAAAATCATGCCAAAGGTTAATGTATTAAACTGAAATTTTTCATTGTTCATTCATTAATTTCTTTTCGTTTTTTTGTAAATAACCTTTACCTTTGCCGTCCCAAAATTGAGATCAATGCCAAAGTTGAAGACTCATTCTCGCGCAAAAAAGACTTTTAAAGTAACCGGCACGGGAAAGATCCGCAGGTATAAAGCGTTTAAAAGCCACCTGTTGACAAAGAAAACCAAGACGCGCAAGCGTCATTTACGTCAATCAGCTTATGTTCACCCCGCTAATGAAGCTTTGGTGAAGCGTATGCTGTGTATGCGTTAAGGACAATCAAGTTCCCCGGCTCGAATAGTACCCGGGTGATAAGTAATTTGAACTAAAAAAAAGAAAAAATGCCACGTTCGGTAAATGCGGTTGCAAGCCGCGCAAGAAGAAAAAGAATTCTGAAGCAAGCAAAAGGCTTCTATGGCAAGCGGAAAAACGTTTATACCGTTGCCAAAAACGTTTTAGAGAAAGGTCTTGGCTACAAATATGTAGGGCGTAAGATTAAAAAACGGGATTATCGTGCACTTTGGATAGTGCGTATCAATGCTGCCTGTCGCGAAGAAGGTATCAGTTACTCAAAATTTATGGGTAAGCTTTCTGCTAAAGGAATCAACTTAAATAGAAAAGTATTAGCTGACCTCGCCATGAATGAGCCTGCTTCATTCAAAGCATTAGTTGGTCAAGTGAAATAAGTTTCCCAAAAATACTTTTTGTAAAAACCGCAGCCCACAAGGGTTGCGGTTTTTTGTTTTTCCGGCTATTAGAAAAGGAATCTTGTTTTTAAGGAAAGCACTCAAAGAGGAATAGCGTAATTTCCCTTAATGACAAACCGATTGATAAACGAACAAAGCCTTTATTTACTTCAACATGCTCATAATCCGGTAGATTGGTATCCATGGGGTGATGAAGCATTTCAAAAAGCAAAACTGGAAAATAAGCCCGTTCTGGTAAGCATTGGATATGCAGCCTGTCATTGGTGTCATGTAATGGAGCACGAAAGCTTTGAAAATAGTGACGTAGCCCAATACATGAACGACAATTTTGTTTGCATAAAAGTAGATCGGGAAGAGCGCCCTGATGTTGATCATCTTTACATGGATGCCCTTCAAGCACTGACAGGAAGCGGAGGATGGCCACTAAATGTATTTGTTACACCCGAACGATTGCCTTTTTATGGAGGTACTTATTTTCCTCCAAATGCGGCTTATCAACGCATTTCATGGACAGAAGTTTTAAAAAGAATTGTTTCATGGTGGATTGAACGCAATGATGAAGTGATAGCACAAGCAGAGCAATTATCTGCACACCTTAAAAATGCGTCTGAATTATCACTTGATTTACATCCTCAAAGCACTACCAAACAAAAGGATATTTGTATTTCAATGCGTGAGCAGTTAATGAAACAAGCCGATAAAAAATTGGGTGGTTTTGGCTCAGCCCCAAAATTTCCTTCCAGCTTTTGTTTAATTTATTTGTTAGAACATGCTCAGTTTTTTGATGATGAAATAGCCAGAAATCAAGCATTGCTAAGTATAGACAAAATGCTGTCTGGCGGCATTTATGATCAATTGGGAGGAGGGTTTGCTCGCTATGCAACGGACAATAGTTGGCTGGTGCCGCACTTCGAAAAAATGCTGTACGATAATGCACTGATGATATTAACGCTCTGTGATGCTTATCAGATCACTAAGCGGCTTTTCTATAAGCAAGCTATTGTGGAAACAATAGCGTTTGTAATGCGCGAACTGAAAAGTGATATTGGTTTGTTTTATTCTGCTCTTGATGCAGATTCAGAAGGCGAAGAAGGTAAGTTTTATACTTGGACATGGGATGAATGGCAAGAACAAGTGCAAGACGAATTAGTTACTCAGTATTTTGGTGTTTCTGAATTTGGAAATTGGGAAGGGACAAACATTTTACATGCCTCTACATCATTAGAAGCATTTTCAAAAGAAAAAGGAATACCTGTTGAGCAATTAGAAAGCCGTATCAGTGCAGTAAAGAAGCACTTGATAGAGGTTCGAAATAAGCGGATTCGACCTTTAACTGATGATAAGTGTATCTTGTCTTGGAATGCGTTGATGTCATTAGCTCTTACCCGTGCATCCGTTGTTTTAGATAATGCAAATTACCTTCAAGAAGCCATTAAGCATTTAGATTGCACGTTTTCTCTTTTTGCTTCGAGTCAAGATTTAAAACGAACTTTTAAATCAAATACTGCCCGAATGGATGCCTGCTTGGATGACTACGCATTTTTAATTCAGGCTGCTATTCAATTAGCATCGCTATCTAATCGAGAAGATTTTTTAGTGAAAGCTTCATCACTCTGTGAAACTGCCATAACCTTATTTGGCAATCAACAAGAGGGCTTCTTTTACTTCAGTCGAGTAGATACAAACCATTTGCCTATTCGTAAAATTGAATTAATTGACGGAGCCACACCTTCCGGCAATTCCATAATGGCACAAAACCTGCTTTTGTTGGGCATGTGTATGGGGCGAACAGATTGGTGGGAAAGAGGAAATGCCCTGATCCATACGATGGCAAATGCTGCAAGCCACTACCCAACCTCATTTGGATATTGGAGTGTGCTATTTCAACGAGTTGCAAAAGGTATGAAAACCGTAGTAGTAGCAGGTTCTACTGCTTCTGAAGTCTTAAAAAAACTTCAAACTTTATTTCTGCCGCAAGCCTATTTTCTTATTTCATCAAAAGAAATATCTGAATTAGAAATTTTAAAAGGGAAAAAAGTTTCGAATCAAACCCATATTTTTGTTTGCACACAGCAGGCATGTATGCCTCCTGTACAAAGCATTGAGGAGTGTGTATCTTTACTTTTAGGATGATGATAAAAAAAGCGAGTTTAACGAGTATTTTTACCGATGGTTTTACTACATCGGCGAATATTTTTTTTCGTACGCTTGCATTTTCCGAAAAAACTTTAAATATTGTGAGCCAGTTTTGAAGGCTATAAATACGACGAACTGAAAATTTTACTTTATTTGCCTAATCGCAAAAAACAATAACAACAGTAGTATGAAGCAATTTTCCCTGAAGATCTCGGCTGTAGCGTTGATAGCATTAGCTGCAAGCTGCGGAAAATCGGGTCCCGGAGGTCAGCTAGTAGGGACACCTACGGTCATGAACTATAAGGCACCTGTACCTCTTGGCATGGTGTACGTTCCGTCAGGTGTATTGAAATTGGGAGCCAGCGATGAGGATATTCGTGGAAGAAACGACGCAATGTTGCGTACAGTCCAGATGTCCGGTTATTACATGGATGCTACCGAAATTTCAAACCAAGAATATCGCCAGTTCACCACGTGGGTTCGTGATTCAATCGCACACGTTATGCTCGGCGATTTTATTGATGATCCTAACGGTAATGGACAACGAGTTGATTTTAGAAAACGTATCAACTATAATGATGCGGATGTGCAAGATCAACTTGCCTCACTTTATATTCCGGCTGAACAGTCAGGTTGGGGAAAACGTGAGTTTGATAATTCCAAATTGGTTTATCATTACGAAACATTTGACTACGATGAGGCCGTGAAAAACCCGGGTCAACCCAGAAACAATTTTGTACGTAAATACGATATCGGTATTTTCCCGGATACAACAGTCTGGATGCGCCAATTCTCTTATTCTTATAATGAACCAATTGCTATGCAATACAACTGGTTCCCTGCTTTTAACAATTATCCCGTTGTTGGTGTTAATTGGATTCAAGCAAATGCTTTCTGTAACTGGCGTACAAATTTATGGCGTGGAGAACGTGAGCGTAATAAGCAATACTTTGAAGGAGAGTTTCGTTTACCAAACGAAATGCAGTGGGAATGGGCTGCCCGCGGCGGTCGTCAAGAATCACCTTACCCTTGGGGCGGACCTTATTTAGTAAATAAGAAAGGTTGCTATTTAGCTAACTTTAAGCCACAACGTGGAAATTATGCAGCCGATGGTGGCTTATATACCGTTCCGGTTGACCGTTATTGGCCTAACGATTATGGACTTTACAATATGTCTGGTAATGTAAGTGAGTGGACAGCCTCTCCTTATTTTGGAACATCTTATTCTGCTGTTGCAGATATTAATCCAGAGGTTCAACGTAAGCTTCGTGAAAATGACCCACAATGGTTACGTCGTAAAGTAGTTCGCGGTGGTAGCTGGCGAGATGTAGCATATTACCTTCAGGTAGGTGTACGTGATTGGGAATATGCTGATACAGCAAAAGCATACATTGGTTTCCGTTGTATTTATCAAGAATTAGCACCGGCACTGACCAATGCTCCAGTTAGAAAATAAAATAAATTAATTAAATTAACCACAGTAAAATACAACTAAATAATATATCATGAACTCAGTAGCGCTGTTCTTTGAGACCAAACAGGGTAAATACATCAAAAACCTAATAATCGGTCTTGGTGCGTCCGTGGTGCTTTTAGGAGCATTATTTAAGATTCAGCACTGGCCATTTGCTGGTCTGATGCTTACAGTTGGTATGTGTACGGAAGCCTTCATTTTTGCTCTGCTTGGCATACTCCCGCCCGCCAAAGATTATTATTGGGAGCGTTATTATCCAAATATTGATGAGAACCCACATGTAGAAGCTTATCGTAAAGGTGGAAAGGTTGATAATGCACTTAAAGGATCATCTTCTCGTTCACTTGATCAAATGCTTGAAGAAGCAAATATTACTCCCGCTAATATGAAAAAGCTCGGAGATAATTTCCAGCGCTTTGGTCAAGTGGTAGAACAAGTAAAAGATATATCTGATGTTACTGCATCTACTAATGTATATTCACAAAGTGCACGTGAAGCCGCAGATGCTTTGGGGCAAATGAAGAACACCTTTATGGGTGCTTCACAAACCATGCAATCCTTTAATAGTGCAGCAGATGAAACAACTAAATTTCATCAGCAAGTTCAGGTATTATCAAAAAATTTAGGTTCTTTGAATCAAATTTATGAAGTGGAATTGCAAGATGCAAATAACCACTTGAAAGCAATGAATAAATTTTATAGCAACCTTGTAAATGCTTCTGATGCTATGGCTTCCAGCGCCACAGATGCACAAGCTGCTAAAGAACAAATCGGATTGCTTTCTAAAAATCTGACAACACTTAATCAAATATATGGCAATATGCTTTCTGCCATGCAAGGCAGATAAGTTTTGCTTGACATTATAGAAAGTTAGTTGAAGAAACAATAATTATCACAAATAAAATAAGGAAACAGGATGGCGCTACCTAAAGAGCCGCGGCAGTTGATGATCAACCTCATGTACTTGGTGTTGACCGCAATGCTTGCCCTAAACGTATCCTCTGAAATTTTGCACGCGTTTAAGACGATCAATCAAAGTATTACATCTTCCAATGGTGCTATTGTTGAGAAGAATACTAAAATGTATAGCGACTTTGATGCCAATCAGGCTGAACCCGGTCAAGAGGCTCGTATAAAGCCCTACAATGATCGTGCAAAAGAAGTTCGCGCTGAAGCTGAAAAATCAGTAAAATTTCTTGAGGATTGGAAAGAAAAAATTATCACTGAATCTGGTGGTCGCGAAACTGACGGAGCCATTAAGAGAGAAGATAATATTGACGCAAGTACACTTTTACTGGTAGAACGTAAAGGTGGTAATGAAATTCGTCAACGTTTATTAGACCTTAAGAAGTATATGATTGATCGTGTGAAACCTGAAATTCGTGAAAGAATGGATAAAGATCTATCTATTAAGACCGCTGACCCTGAAAAGACAGATAATAATCCACAAGGTGATTGGGCAACGGGATATTTCTATAATATGCCAACCATGGCCGTAATTACTTTGTTGTCTAAGTTTCAAAATGATATTCGTAACAGTGAATCTGTTGTTGTAAACGAACTATTTAATGAAGCTGGTAGCGAGCAATTGAAATTTGATGAAATCAAAGCTGTTGCACTTACTTCTAATAGTTATGCCCTTGCCGGACAAAAAATTGAAGCACAAATTATGCTTGCTGCTTACAATAAGAAGATTAATCCTTCTGTTTCTGCAAGTACAGGACGTATCACTAAAGTTGAAAACGGAGTTGCTTACTGGGAAACTTCTGCTTCTGGTACCGGACTTCAAAAAGTAAAAGGTACCGTTTCTCTAAATATGGGAAGCAAGGTAGAAACTCGTGAATGGGACTTCTCCTATATGGTAGGTTCAACAGGAGCATCCATGCAGTTGGATAAAATGAATGTGTTTTATATTGGTGTACCCAATCCAATTACTGTTTCTGCGGCGGGTTACTCTATTGAAGATATCTCTGTTAGTATTCCCGGTGCTAATTTGGCTGTAACAGGAAAAGGTAAGTGGGATGTTACCGTAACTACTCCGGGTAAAGTGATGGCATCTATTAATGCCAAAACGGACGGTGGAGTTAAACAAGTTGGTGCTATGGAGATTCGTGTAAAAACAATTCCTGATCCTACAGCAAAAATTGCAGGTAAATCAGGTGGAACCTTAGCAACAGGAATTTTTAAAGCACAGATCGGTATTCCGGCTGTCCTTGAAAACTTTGATTTTGATACTAAGTTTGTAGTTACCAGTTTTGAATGTAGCTGGTTACCTAAACGCGGTGAATATCAAGGACCATTCCCTGTTCAAGGTGCTTCTTTTGAACACAATCCCCAGGTTAATCAATATCAAACTAAATTGGCTAAACCCGGCGATAAAGTTTTCATCGAAAACATCAAAGCTGTTGGCCCAGATAAGCGTACCCGCACTTTGAACAATATCACTTTGACACTTAACTAAATCAATAAAGAAAATTTTTAGGATTATGAGTATCCTCAAACCATACAAATTATTCGCTCCGGTTGCATTGATTTTTTCAAGTGCCGTTACCTATGCCCAGAGCAATCTCATGGATCAGGCGCAATCTCAATCGCCTGTCTCTGAAAGTGTAGTGCCTGAATGGCAACCTTCGCTTGTGCGAGATGGTGTCATTGATCATCAACCACACGTCAATCAACCGCTTAAATGGCAGCCTGTACGTGAAGCTGATGTGCTGTATAAGAAACGTGTTTGGCGTGAAATTGATACTCGCCAAAAGCAAAATATGGCTTTTCGTTTTCCGGGTGATGATAATAGTGGCGGTGGTATGTTTATAGAAATTTTACTCGATGGAGTAAAAAAAGGTAAGATTAAGGCTTATTCAACAATGGATGATCGTTTTACTTCTGCATTTAATAAATCTCAGATTTTAGAAATGACTGCAGGTAAAACTGACTCGACTCCGGTAGTTGATCCCGTAACCGGCGAAACGGTTATTAAGGTAACGCATACTGAGTTTAATCCAGACTTAGTTACTAAATTCCGTATTAAAGAAGATTGGATTTTTGACCGTAATTTGGGTAGAATGGTTGTTAGAATCATTGGAATTGCTCCTTTGTTGGATAGATATAATGATGACGGATCTTTCCGTGCTTCTTCTCCTATGTTTTGGATTTATTATCCAGAAGTTAGAGATCTTCTTGCTCAATATGAAGTATTTAACCCAGATAACGATGTCGCCCGTATGAATTGGGATGAATATTTTGAAAATCGTTTTTTTGCAAGCTACATTATTAAGGTTAGCAATCCATTCGATAATTCATTCACTGGTATGGGACTTCAAGGTACTGATGCATTGTATGAAGGTGCACGTTGGAATGAAACGATTTTCAATAAAGAACATGATATGTGGGTTTATTAATCCTAATTGCTTTCATATTTTTTATACGCCATGGCTTTAAAGCTGTGGCGTATTTGTTTGATTTAATTCATTATTTATTTTGCTTTCTATGACAAGCCTTAAATCTTTTCCCTCGCTTGAAGTTTGTTTATCTCCCTCCTTGTTGCACTTATATGATACTCGCGGAGCTGTTGTAGTTATTATTGATGTATTTAGAGCAACATCTACCATTGCTGCTGCATTACATAATGGTGCTAAATCAGTTGTGCCTGTTGCTTCTGTTCAAGATTGTATAACTTTAGGAAACACTTTACCCAATAGTTTAACAGCCGGTGAAAGAGATGGGAAAGTTGCGCCTGGTTTGCAACATGGTAATTCACCATTAGAGTATCCTTCTGCTTTTATTTCAGGTAAAACACTTGTTCTAACAACAACAAATGGAACACGACTTTTGCACATGATTGAAGGTGCAGATACTATAATCACAGGATCTTTTTTGAATCTTACGGAAACGTGTACCTTTCTTTTGAGTCAAAAAAAGAGAGTCATTTTGGGCTGTGCCGGTTGGAAGGATCGTTTTAATCTTGAAGATACACTTTTTGCGGGAGCTGTTGTTGAAAAAATAAAAGATCAATTTACCATTATGTGCGATAGTGCAAAAGGGGCGATGCATCTGCATAATCAAACGGGTGGCAACTATATTGACTTTTTGAAAGATAGTTCACATTATAAAAGGCTTTCCGCTTACGGATTACAAGAAGAAATGGCATATTGTACAACGCCAGATTTGCACCCTATTGTTCCTATTCTTCATAATGGAGCCTTAGTTGTCCATACTTTTTGAGCCAAGAAGTGCCGACTTACTATTAGTCCACTTTTTACTGTAAAAAAGGGTTATGTTTTTTTTCAAAACCTATTGTTGTGGAAGGTCCATGACCGGAATACACAATTGTTTCATCATGAAGAGAAAAGAACTGTTTTTCAATGCTGGAAATTAAGGTTTCAAAATTTCCACCAGGCAAATCTGTTCTGCCTATACTGCCTTGAAATAAAACGTCTCCACCAATAATCCAACCACTTTCTTTGTGATAAAATGCAACACTTCCTGGCGAATGTCCGGGAACTAATAAAATGGATACGACGTGTTTGCCTAATTCTATTTTTGAGCCTTCTTGAAAATATTCATCTGGTGTAGGTGTTTCAGAAAAATCAAAACCGAACATCATTGCAGAGCTTTTTGCACCATTTAATACTGGTAAGTCTAAGCGATGAATTAAAAAGGGTATTTGGTATCGTTTTTTACAAGCTTGCACACCAAAAATATGATCAATGTGGGTGTGTGTATTGATGATTGCTTTGGGAATAAGATTATTGTTGTCAATGTATTGGAACAGTTGATTTTTCTCCACTTCATTGTACATGCCGGGGTCCACTATCCAACATTGGTTTTGTTCATCAATGATTAAATAGGTGTTTTCCTGAAAAGGGTTAAACGTGAAAATTTGTAATCGAAGCATTTTACTTTTTGTGTAATTTAGGGTGCAAACTTATTGCTTCTTATGGACATCATTTGATTCGAAGAATGTAAAAGCGTGCTAAATGCTTGGGTGAGCAGTCGGGCTATTGAACATTTACAAAATGAAGATTAAACGGGTTATTGGGGTTCTGTTTTTTTTGTGTTTTTCAACACAGATTTTCACTTCTGTGGAAGCACAAACATACATGGAAACATTTGGTCAAAATCGTGTTCAAAAACGAAAATTTGATTGGCGCTTTTTTGATTCTGAACATTTTCGTGTGTATCACTATGATGCAGCAGGAAGACAATTGGCACGCTATGTAGCTGAGCAAGCAGAAAAAGATATTAAAGTTGTAGAGAAGAAGATGGGAGGGAAATTTCCCGACCGTTTCAAAATCATTTTGTACAATAATTTTGATGAATTCCGACAAACAAATGTTGGAAAGAAATTCGATTCTCAGCTTCAAAATGTACCTGCAGGAACAGTTGATTTAGTTGGAGATCGTTTGGTAGTCTATTTCACGGGTGTTCATAGTGACCTTAGAAGACAGTTGAGAAGTGGCATGAGCAAAGTCGTGATGCAGCGTATGTTGTTTGGCGAGAACTTTAGACAAATGGTTAAGAACGCCGTTTTGTTGAATCTGCCTGCATGGACTACGGAAGGCTTCTTAGCATATTTGGTTGATGGTTGGGATGCTCAAAGTGAAACAGATTGGAAGAATTTGCTTCAAGCAAATCCTAAATCCAATTTTTACACGCTCGCAGATATGAAACCTGAATTGTCCGGAAAAGCTTTTTGGAAGTTTGTTTCAGAAAATTATGGAGAAGCCGCGGTTAAAACTTTATTAGCTAACATGCAGTCACGGAGCAGTTTGCCAAAGGGTGTTCAAATGACACTGGGGATTTCAATGAAAGTTGCCTTTGATTCAATTCTTCATTTTTATAACTCGGTATATTCAATGGATGCCAAACAGCAGGACAGCCCGGATAGCATTTCAAGTCCGTTAATAGCCATTCCGGTTCCATCAGGTGGTAAAGATATTCGTGAAATAAGAGTTGCCCCAAAAGGAAATGATATTGCTTACGTGATGTGGAAGGAGGGTCAATATCAAGTGATACTGCAACACACCCAAAACGAACAAGAAAAAGTCGTTTTAGTGTCTGGCGGTATCAAGGATAGAAACGAACCGGACGATCCTGATTATCCTCTTTTAGCTTGGAGCAATAATGGATATAAACTCGCCATTCTTTACAAGCAAAATAAGCGAACAAGGCTTAGAATATATTCATCACTAAATGCTAAAATCGAAAATTATGTTGTTCCCAATAATCGTTTTGATCGTGTGTTGGGTATGAGTTTCATGGAGGATGATAGCAAGATGGTATTTTCCGCCATTAGAAAAAGTCAAACGGACTTGTATGAGTTTTCTATTCGCAGGCTACGCCTTACGCCCATTACTAAAGATGCTTGGGATGATATACAACCTTGGTTTGTAAGCGGTGGATCTCGCCGAGGAATATTATTCCTTTCCAATCGCCCAAAACCTAACTTGGATGTGCCTTTAGAGGTCAATGAACTGCCAGCAGGAAAGATGAACGTCTTTTTCTATGACACGAAAACAAAGCGAAATGAACTATTGCAAGTTTCTCACAACATGGAAGGAAACATTACGCAACCTATTCAATATGGGAGTGAAAATTTCGCCTTTCTGAATGATGCAAACGGCATCAGGAATCAATATGTCGTATTGTTCGGCAGAAATAAAAAAAATGAAGACTCTGCTTATGCTGTACCGGTAACCAACTATTCGGAGAGCATTTTATACCATCAGTATAATCCGGCAAGTAATAGAGTGGCAGAGGTTGTGCAAGTTGGAAAACAGTACCAGATATTTTTTAAAAAATTGGAACTGCCGAAAAGCGATTCTGTACGTGAAAACCTTTTGCCAACAACCCTTTCAGTAAAACAAATTGAAATTGCCTTACCTCAAAAACAAGATTCAAAAGATACGAAGCCAATTACCGTTAGGAAATATACAAAATCTGAACCCGCAGTTTATCAGTCTGAATTTGCTCCTGAACAATTTGATACATCATCGCATGATATGGATACAATAGTTGCTGAAGCTCCTGAAATAAATAGTGAACCATACCCAGAAAATGCACAAGACTCTTTTCGGGTAGATAGTACTTATGTAAAATTGAAGGCTCAGCCATACCGCCTATCATTTAAACCTGATTTTTTTACAGTTCGGGTTGACAATAGTATCCTCTTCAACAAGTATCAATC
Organism: Bacteroidota bacterium; assembly: GCA_018267925.1. GTDB lineage: Bacteria > Bacteroidota > Bacteroidia > Chitinophagales > Chitinophagaceae > JAFIGV01. The sequence continues at coordinate 83,270 of JAFDXO010000024.1, forward strand.
AACACAGTCTGTTCAAGGATTGCCGGTGCAAAACCTTGCTGGTTTGATAACATTGAGTTTAGAGGATGTGATGGAAAATCATAGAATAACTGGTGGTTTCCGTTTACCATTGGGGCTTTCCGGTTCTACGTATTTTTTGCAGTATGAAAATTTTGAAAGACGTTGGGATTGGAAAATCATGTTGCTTAGAAATACTGAACGATATTCGGTAAATGTCGGGTATGTTGACACCAGTACAGGGCAAACTGGAATGTTACCCAATGCGTATCCCGTGCGAAGTGTAACAAATATGATTCAAGGGTCTGCCTCTTATCCGCTTGACCGTATCAGAAGTCTTCGTTTGCATCTGGCTTTCCGACAAGATGTGGCTAACTATCGTGCTGTTGATACTATCTCTTTAAAATATTTGCCACGCGAATCTTATTACTGGACTATTAGTCGTGCTGAATATGTGTTTGACAATACGGTGAATCCCGTCATGAATATTTTGAAAGGCTCTCGCTATAAGCTTTATGCTGAATATTTCTACAAATTATCATCGCCAAATGGTGGCTTTTTTAACATAGGACTTGATGGTAGAAAATACATGCCGGTCTATAGAAATATAGTTTTTGCAACCAGACTTTCTTATGCACATTCCGAAGGAAAACAATGCGTTAACTATGTAATGGGCGGTGTAGATAATTGGATGATGCCTAAGCAAAATGATATGCCTCCACCAACAAGCCAAAATTATGCTTTCCAATCGCTCACGACCAATTTGCGTGGCTATCCTCAGGCAGCTCGACAAGGAAACTCTTTTGCTTTAATCAATGCAGAGCTTCGTGTGCCCATATTATCAACTCTTTTGCGTCGTCCAATTCAAAGTAATTTTTTGAAAAATCTACAAGCAATTGCTTTTTTAGATGTAGGCTCAGCTTGGAATGGATGGGCACCTAATTCATCCGATGAAGCCTATACTCTTTTTACACCAAAGCCGCTCCCCGTGCTTGTAACATTGCCTTCTCCTGATAGAGGAATTGCAATGGGATATGGTGCTGGATTAAGAACCATGCTGTTCGGTTATTTTATGCGCTTTGATGCGGCATGGAATATTGAACAAAAAACAGCAAAACCTATGTTTTTGTTTTCAATCGGATCTGATTTTTAAATGCCAAATTTTTTAGTCTTATTTGATAAACCAATTTGCTGAAAAAAAAATTGGCAGAATAATGGCAGGCTAATATATTTGCGGAAATAATTTTATGAAAAAAATAACTTTACTCCTTGGGCTTTCTATCTTAATGACAGGAGCTACTTATGCGCAATCATCCTCATCCATTTCTGTGGCAAATCACCAAGTGGACTTCAATAATTTAGTAGGTACACCAAATGGACCTTCTGAAAAAACAACCGGATTGAGCGATACTTTATATGGAGGGACAATTTATCAATTTCGTGCTTCAAAAGCACTATATATTGATTATGCTTTGCCATTAGATAGCGGTGCATTTTATGGAACGAATGCTGCTGGATACAAGGGTTCTGCACAATTATTTAGATATGCTTCAGTAGAAACAACAGCTCCTAAAGACACTACTTACAATGTTGTGGGAATACTATCCCGTTGGTTTGGAAAAGTGCAAACAACCAGTACTAAAAATGTAGTCTTTAGTATTTGGAAACGGAGCACTTCAAAAACTGCTGTTTCTGGTGCAACAAAAATGTATGTTTATGGTGCTCCACGCACTCCTGCTATTGCTACCAAGTCAGTTCCTGTAACTGCTCTTTCATTAACCGGTAGTACGATTACTTGGCTTACTACTCCTTTGGCAGCTCTTGATTCTGATATTTATGTAGGATACACTATTTCTTACAATGCCTCAAATTTAGGTGGCGATACAGTTGGTGTACGTAGTAATGATACCGTAGGTAATACAACTTATTCTGTGGAAGCATCAACTCTTGATACGCTTATCAATGCCCGTGTAATGGTGCAAAACGCAATGGGAAATTGGGTCTCTCCACGCTTTGATTTAAATGTGGGCAATGGTGGTGATTTAGGTATGATGCCAATTATTCGATTGAATTGCCCTAATTGTCACGCAACAAGCATTAACGGAATTAATAGTAAGAACTTAACTTTCAAAGGACATTATCCAAACCCAGCTTCTCATCAAACAACAATTCGCTTTTCACTGCAAAATGCCACTGATGTGTCTGTTGCTGTTTATGATATGAGCGGTCGTCTTTTACAAACAAATCTTTTAAAGGCAGCATCAGCAGGTGATCAAGAAATGACCATTTCAGTTGAAAAATTACCTGCGGGAAATTATGTTTATGCTATTGAAACAAAAGATGGAGGTGCTATTGCCTGCCAATTTACAGTCGTAAAATAAAAAATGATTTTATCGCTTTTTGACAAGCCGTTTCACTAAAATAGTGGAACGGCTTTCTTTTGAAATTGAGACTCTACCTGTAAACCTTAAAGCGACCTCCATATTCAGCTTGAATAAGATTCGCTCCTAATTATTTCGCATTGATTGATCAACTTTTGTTCTGTTTTTTTGCAGTTAAACGAAACGAAAAAGCCCTTTAAACATTGTTTAAAAGGCTTTCACATTTCTGTGGTCCCACTCGGGCTTGAACCAAGGACCCCCTGATTATGAGTCAGTATTTTTAAACTCTTTTGGTTTTTTATTTTTTGCTTTTTTCCTATAAAAATAGGCTACTGTAAGGGTTTTATTTAAAGTTCTTTTTTTATTTCTTTTTAGCGTTTTTAATAAATTTGTGTTTCCAAAGTGTTTCCATGCGCGCAAAGGCTTCATTATACCTGAATAAATACAAACCTAATAAAGCGGGTAAGTTTCCGGTTTCTATTAAAGTTACTTTTTTACGCGAACGGAAATATTATGACCTGGCTGTCAGTTTAACTCTTGGGGAGTTTGAAAAAAAGAAATCAAAGAACAATACTGACATAGCCTACATAGAGGCAAAGCTTGGAAAAGCTCTAACTGTTATTGATTCACTCGGAGATAATTTTTCGTTTGCCGCATTCAACAGAATGTTTATTAAAAACAAAGCACTTTCAGATTCGCTGGAAGCGGCGTTTGATGACTATATTGAAATGATGAGCGAAGACCGGGTAGGTAATAAAGAAGCGTGTACAGATGCAAAACGGTCGTTCCTTGCATTCAGACCAAAGGCAAGATTTGTTGAGATTGACGTACAATGGCTGCGTGCGTATGAAAAATGGATGGATAGCAAGGGGAGAAGTAAAACGACTATCGGTATCTACATGCGGGCTTTACGGGCTGTTTTCAATGAGGCTATTTCAGAAGGAAAAATAGCAATTGAAAGGTATCCATTCGGTCGGAAAAAGTATGAGATACCGACCGGAAAAAATCAGAAGAAAGCACTTACTATTTCTGAAATAGAAAAGATATTTAGCTACACGCCTGTAAGCCAGACTGAGGAAAAATATCGGGATTATTGGGTCTTTCTGTATTTGTGTAACGGACTAAACGCTGCTGACTTTTGCCGCTTAAGAACTGATAATATAAAGGGTGAAACGCTTATTTTTATCCGCGAGAAAAGTAAGCGCACAAAGAGAGAAGTAGAACCTATTCAAATACATTTAGCTCCTAAAGCAATTGCGATCATCAAAAAATACAAGTCGCACATGTTAGGTAAAAATCCTTATTTATTTCCGCACCTTTCAGAAGATATGGGTTATGCGCAAGCGGATAAAACTGTGAAAAATCTTACAAGGCTTATCAACGAATACATGAAAGAAATCGCCGCAAAACTGGAAATAAATAAGCCTGTTACTACCTATTACGCAAGACACAGTTTTGCAACCATTCTAAAAAATAGCGGCATTCCTATCGCCATGATTAGTCAAATGTTAGGGCACAGTTCTATTCTTACCACGCAGAACTATCTCGACAGTTTTGAAACGGATCAATTAAAAAAAGCGGCAGCAATACTTACAGATTTTAAAAGCAAAACAGCTTAGCCTTGTGCTTTTTTAACCAGCAATTCTATCTGTCTT